>JANYCN010000056.1 GCA_025360225.1 Actinomycetes bacterium
GCTCGATACGCTCCCAGAGCGCGTCCGAGACGCGCCAGCCCTCATCGCGTGCTGCAATCACGCGTACCTCCTTTGTCACCCCGAAAGGTGGCAAAGGAGGTCCCGGGCGCCCCCTCACGAGCTACTGAGACGGACCCTTAGCGTGTCAAGGCCTTCGCCTTGACACGCGTGCGAGCGGGCGTGCTATCCAGCACGCCCGCGATCAGCAACCGCTGCGCGACGCGCAACGCTCCCGCTCGCTCCAGACACCGAATGACCATGCCATCTGACAATCACACCACTAGCAGCGCCCCTGCGGCCGACCGCGCAGGACTCGACGAGCGGGAAGCGAACGGGAATCCATGGCGAGCAAGTCCCGCACCCGTCGTCCTGCCGCAAAGCGGCCCGCGGTGCGCAAGCCCGCGACCCCCACGACACGTGGACGCGCACCGGCGCGCAAGCGTCCGGCGCCGCGGAAGGCGGCGAGCCGCGAGCCGCTCCTGAGCCCGCGCCAGCTCGGCGACCTCGTCGGGCTTGCCGTCGCGGCGCTCGGCGCGTTCGCGATGCTCGTCGTCTGGTTCTCCTGGGACGGTGCGTTTCTCGGACACTGGCTTGGCGGCGTGCTGCGAGACACCGTTGGACGAGGGGCCGCGCTGGTGCCGCCCGTCGCCGGTATCGCCGCCGCCGTCCTTTTTTCGCACGGTGCCCGGCCGCGGCTCCGCTCGCTGGCGCTCGGCGCCACGCTCGCGGCATCGGGGATCTTGCTCGCGCTCGCGGACGGCACGACGACGCTGCCGGGCGCTCGCGTCCACGGCGGCCTCGTCGGCGACACCGTCCACCACGTGATCTCGGGGCTGGTCGGCGAGGCCGGCGTGATCGTCGTCAGCGGTTTCGGCATCGTTGCCGGCGTCCTGCTCATCACCGGCGCGTCTGTTGCCGCGATCAGCGATCGGCTCCGCTATGAGGTCGTTGAGACTGCCCGTGCTGTCCGAGCCGCGGTTCCCGAGCGCGGGCTCCGACCTGATCGCCCGGTCGCCGCGCCGATCCCGGCTCGGGCGCCGAGCTCACCACGGCGCAACGTTGCCGCAGCGGTGATCGAGGAGCCGGTGCCCTGGCCGGAGCTCACACCGAGCTGGGAGAGCGACGGCGACGAGGCGTCTGTCGACGCGTTCGAACCGGTGATCGCTCCGATCAGCCCGCAGCCTGCACCGACAGAGGAGCGCACGCTCGAGGCGCCACTGCACGGCACCGACGCCCCATACCGTCTGCCCGATCCCGAGGCGCTCGTTCGTTCGACGCCGGTCGCGCGTACCGCCGCCGCCGAGGAGCGCACCGCGGCGCAGCTTCTCGAGGCGCTCGGCCACTTCGGCATCGAGGCTCGGCTCGTTGGAGCCGTCTCCGGGCCGAGGGTTACGCGCTACGAGATCCAGCTCGCACCGGGAACGAAGGTGGGAAAGGTGTCGGCGCTGCGCGACGACCTCGCCTACGCGCTCGCAACCACCGAGATTCGCATCCTCGCACCGATTCCGGGTAAGCAGGCGGTCGGCGTCGAGGTTCCGAACACGAACCCGAACCTCGTCACGCTGGGAGACGTGTACGGCCAGCACCCGGCCGGGGCAAGCCCGCTCTCCGTGTGGCTCGGCAAGGACATCTCCGGCAACAACGTCAGCTGCGACCTCGCGAAGATGCCGCACATCCTGATCGCCGGTACGACAGGGTCGGGCAAGTCGGGATGCGTCAACGCGATGCTCGTCTCGATCCTGCTGAACGCGACGCCCGATCAGGTTCGGATGATCCTGATCGACCCGAAGAAGGTCGAGCTGAACCACTACGAGGCGATCCCGCACCTGCTCACGCCGGTCGTCACGAACGTCAAACAGGCTGCCGCGGCGCTGCTCAACATCGTCACCGAGATGGAGCGTCGGTACGAGATGCTCGGTGCAGCGCGGACGCGCAACATCGTCGAGTTCAATCGCGTCCGCCAGGAGGCGGGGCGTGAGACGATCCCGTACGTGCTCGTGGTGATCGACGAGCTCGCAGACCTGATGATGGTGTCCCCGGCAGAGGTCGAGGACGCGATCATCCGCCTCGCCCAGAAGTCGCGGGCTGTCGGCATCCACCTCGTGCTGGCCACGCAACGCCCATCGGTTGACGTGATCACGGGGATGATCAAGGCGAACGTGCCGAGCCGCGTCGCCTTCGCGGTGTCAAGCATGACCGACTCGCGCGTGATCCTCGATACCGGTGGCGCCGAGAGCCTGCTCGGGCAGGGTGACATGTTGTACCGGCCGCTCGGGACATCACGGATGCTGCGGGTACAGGGCGCCTACGTGACGGAGGAGGAGATCGGCCTCGTCGTTGAGCAGTGCCGCGACCAGGGTGAGCCGGAGTTCGCCGAGTCGCTGCTCGACCTGCCCGAGTTCGTCGCTCGCGACGGTGACGGGCGTGGGGAGGGCGACCTTGACCCTGACCGAGACGAGCTGCTGGACGACGCGATCCGTCTCGTCGTGAACCACGAGACGGCGTCGGTGTCTCTGATCCAGCGGCGTCTTCGCGTCGGCTACACGCGGGCTGGGAGGCTGATCGACATGCTCGAACGCCGTGGCGTGATCTCAGGCTACGAGGGGTCGAAGCCACGGCAGGTGCTGATCACCGAGGCCGACCTCCCGCGGCTCCTGGCAGGCTGACGTGGATCGCCTACGGCGCTGGCTGCCGGCCCTCCTGGCAGGCGTCATCGCCGAGTTCGGCGTCGCGGTTGCCTTCCATCAGGGCTGGATCGGCGGCACGCTCGCGGGCCTCGCGTTTCTTCCCACCGCCGTGATCCTCGGATGGGCGTTCGGCGCTGCACGGGGCATCGCGGCCGCTTTGCTGCCGCTGCTCGTGCTCGGAACGCTCGACCAGCTGCGTGCGCGTCCGGCCGCAGGTGCCATCGCAGCGATCGCCTACGTCGCTCTGCTCCTCGCGTTTCTCGCCGGAATGACGGGGGCGATGCGCGCCCGCTACCGGCGCTGAGGATCACGGAGAGATCGTCGGGTTCGCCCGTCCGTCGGTCGGCGTAGTATGCTCGCCGAACACACGTCAAGCGAAGGAGGAACGCTTGAAGACGACACGATGGTGGGCGACCGCGCTCACGACGGGCGCGCTCGCGCTCACGGCCGCAGCCTGTGGCTCAAGCGACACGACGAGCACGCCGAGCACGACCGGCGGCGCCCCTGCTACGGGTGCCTCGACGGGCGGCGCGCCGACGACCGCGGCGAAGACCTTCAAGGTCGGTCTCGTCACGGACATTGGCGGTCTCAACGACAAGGGCTTCAACATGCTCGCCAACAAGGGACTCGAGGCCGCGAAGGCTGACCTCGGGATCACCGGCGACGTGAAGGAGTCGAAGGCGCCGACGGACTACATCCCGAACCTGCAGGGCTTTGCGCAGAACGGGTACGACATGGTGATCGCGGTCGGCTTCCTGATGGCTGACTCCGTCGCACAGGTCGCAAAGCAGTACCCGAACGTCAAGTTCGCGATCATCGACAGCTCGGCGATCGACTTCAAGACGAACGCGCCGGTCGCCCCGAACCTGACCGGCCTGTTGTTCAAGGAGCAGGAGGCCGGCTATCTCGTTGGCACCCTGGTCGGCGCGATCCAGAAGGCAGGCGGCATGCCTGGCTTCAAGACCGGCGGCTCGCTCGCGAGCGTCGGCGGCATCAAGATACCGCCGGTTGATCGCTACATCGCCGGCTTCCAGGCTGGCGCCCAGGCGGCTGACCCGGGTGTCAAGATGCTCAACGGCTACTCGGGCGACTTCGCCGCCCAGGCCAAGTGCAAGGAGCTCGCGTCGAGCCAGATCGGCAAGGGCGCGGACGTCGTCTTCCAGGTTGCCGGCGGCTGTGGCCTCGGCGCGCTGCAGGCGGCGAAGGACGCAGGCGTCTGGGGCATCGGTGTCGACACCGACCAGTCGGCCGTGAACGATCACGTCATCGCGTCGGCGACGAAGAAGGTCGACGCCGCCGTGCACGCCGCGATCAAGGGCCTCGTTGACGGTTCCCTCGGCGGCGGCACGGACATGGTCTTCGGTCTCGCTGAGGACGGCGTTGGCATCGAAGGCATCAACGCCGCCGTGCCTCAGGCAGCGAAGGATGCCGTCGACGCCGCGATCGCTGCGGTCAAGGCCGGGTCAGTAACGATTCCGTCGTCCGTCAAGTAGCTCGTCCTGCGGATGGCACATGAGCCCTCCGAACGCTCGTCGTCTGACGCCCCGGAGCTCGCGCTCGAGCTCCGGGGCGTCACGAAGCGTTTCCCAGGCGTCGTCGCGAACGATCGTGTCGACCTTGACCTTCGCCGTGGCGAGGTGCATGCGCTCCTCGGGGAGAACGGCGCGGGGAAGTCGACGCTAATGAACGTCGTCTACGGCCTGTACGGCGCCGACGAGGGAGAGGTCCTCGTCGATGGCAAGGCCGTCTCGTTCGGATCGGCGGCCGACGCCATCGCAGCTGGGATCGGCATGGTGCACCAGCATTTCATGCTGATCCCGGTGATGACAGTGGCCGAGAACATCGTGTTGCACGCAGAGCCGCGGAGCGGTGTGCAGCTCGACATGGTTGCCGCCCATGCACGCGTGGAGGATCTGGCGGCGCGGTACGGGCTTGCCGTCGACGCGCGAGCGCGTGTCGAGGACATCGGCGTTGCGATGCAACAGCGCGCCGAGATCCTGAAGGCGCTGTACCGCGATGCGCGGATCCTGATCCTCGACGAGCCGACCGGCGTGCTGACGCCCGGTGAGGCGCTCGACCTGTTCGCGGTCCTGCGCGAGCTGAAGGCGCGCGGCACGTCGATCATCATCATCACGCACAAGCTCGACGAGGTGCTCGCCGTCGCCGACCGTGTCACGGTGCTGCGCCGCGGTAGCAAGGTTGGAACGGTGGACGCTGCGCGCGCGACCGAGCGCGAGCTAGCCGAGCTGATGGTGGGGCGCCACGTGCTGCTCGAGGTGGAGCGCGGCGCGCCCACGCCGGGCGCGGACGTGCTCGTGATCAAAGGGCTCGCGGTCCGTGACGATCGAGGGCTTCCCGCCGTCAGAGAGCTGAACCTCACCGCGCGGGCGGGCGAGATCGTGGGGATCGCCGGCGTTGACGGGAACGGGCAGAAGGAGCTCGTCGAGGCGATCGCCGGCATGCGTCGTCCGAGCGCCGGCTCGATCGTCGTGGATGGCAAGGCGATCACGCGTTGCTCGCCGCGGAGCGCGTTCGAGGCAGGCGTCGGGCACGTCCCCGAGGACCGTCACGCGCACGGGCTGGTGCTTGACTTCACGCTCGCGGAGAACGCGGCGTTGCGCGACTACTACCGCCCGCCGATCTCACGGCGCGGCTGGCTTGACCGTGCGTCGATGGTCGAGCGCGTCCGGGGGTTCATCGAGCAGTACGACGTGCGCGGTGGCGGCGCGCACACGCCGGCAGGGTCGCTGTCCGGCGGCAACCAGCAGAAGGTCGTGCTCGCGCGGGAGATCCAGGGCGACCCCCGGCTCCTCCTCGCGTCGCAGCCGACCCGGGGCCTCGACGTCGGCGCGATCGAGTTCGTGCACCGCCGCCTCGTGGAGCAACGCGACGCGGGCAGAGCAGTGCTCCTGGTGTCGTTCGAGCTCGACGAGATCCTTGGGCTCGCCGACCGGATCCTCGTGCTCTATGAGGGGCGCGTCGTGCTCGAGCGCGCCTCCGGAACGACGAGCGCCGAGGAGCTCGGGCTGGCGATGGCCGGCGGGCTCGCGGAGCCGGGCGCATGAGCGATCGACGCGTCCGGTTCCTGACGCCAGTCGTGACCGTGGTGCTGGCATTCGTCGTCGGCGGGCTCGTCGTCCTCGCGAGCAGCGCGAACCCGCTCGTCGTGTACCGCTCGATGTTCGTCGGCGCCGGCTTCGACTGGCCGTTCCACCTTCTGCCCGGCAACCCGTTCGGCGTGAACGAGATGATCGCTGCCTCAAACCTGCAATCGACGCTCGTCGAAGCGACGCCGCTGGTCCTGACCGGTCTGGCGGTGGCCTTCGCGTTCCGCTGCGGCATGTTCAACATCGGCGGTCAGGGGCAGTTCTGGATCGGCAGCACCGCCGCGTTCCTCTGCGCCGAGCACGTCGCCCAGAACCAGCTCGGTACGTGGCTCGGCGTGCTCGCAGGGATGATCGCGGGCATGGTGTGGGGTGCGATCCCCGGGTTCCTGAAGGCGTTCCGGGGCGCCCACGAGGTGATCACGACGATCATGCTGAACTGGATCGCGATCTTCATGGTGTCCTGGCTCTTCGGTCTGAACGGTCCGTTCGTCGGCGAGGGCAACACCCAGCCGATCAGCGACACGCTGCCCGACACGGCGTGGCTGCCGACGATCTGGGGCGTGCTCCAGCCGGTGACGGCTGGGCTCTTCGTCGCGTTGGCAGCGGCGTTCGTGTACGGCGTGATCCTGCGACGCACGACGCTCGGCTTCGCGGTTCGCGCGGTCGGGTTCAACGCCGACGCCGCCCGGTACGCCGGCATCTCGGTGCGACGGTCAATGGTTCTCGCGATGGCGCTGTCGGGAGGGTTCGCCGGGCTCGCCGGCTCGGTCTCGGTGCTCGGCACCGATCACCGGATCACCTCGCTCGACGTGTTCGCCTCCCAGCTCGGGTTCACGGGGATTGCCGTCGCCCTGCTCGGCCGCAACACGCCGCTCGGCGTCGTCCTCGGCGCCCTCCTGTTCGCCGCTCTCGACGCCGGCGCCCGGAACCTTGGCGGCGACTTCTCGCCGGAGCTCGCCCGTTCGCTCGCCACCGTGATCCAGGGCACGATCATCCTGATCGTCGGCGGCGAGCAGGTCGTCCGGTGGGCGTTTGTCCGCCGCAGACGGGCGCTCGCAAACGAGGCGGCAGGATGACGCTGCGCCGTGTCGGGCAGAGCGGCGTCGTCCTCGGCTTCCTTGCGCTGCTCGTGACGATCCCGCCCGTGAACGCCCGCTCGCTGGCGGTGCCGCTCGTCCTCGCCGCGCTGGCAGCCGTTGCAGGGGGCGCGGCGCTCGTGCACGGCGAGCGGGCGCTCGGCGGGTACGCGGTCGCCGCCGGCGCCGTTGGTGGCCTGCTCGGGTGGGCGGCGACGTCGGCTGATCGTTCGACGGTGACGGCGATCGTCACGGCGGGGTTGTTCGCCTCGATGCTTCGCTACGCCACGCCGCTGCTGTTCGCTGGCCTCGGCGGGCTGTTTGCCGAGCGCAGCGGCGTCACGAACATCGGGCTCGAGGGGATGATGCTCACGGGTGCCTTCTTCGGCGTGCTCTGCGGCGAGAAGTCCGGATCGTGGGTGGTCGGACTGGTTGGAGCGGCGATCGCCGGCGGCCTGCTGGCGCTCGTCCACGCCTTCTTCTCGATCCACCTGCAAGCCGACCAGATCATCTCCGGTACCGCGATCAACATCCTCGCGACGGGAGGCACTGCGTACCTGTTCCGCGCGATCTACGGCACCGGCGGCTACCCGGAGGCGCCGCGGATCCCCGAGATCACGATCCCCGGCCTCGCACACGTGCCGCTCGTCGGCGGCGTGTTCGGCACGCTGAACCTGATGATCTGGGTCGTCTTCGCGCTGCTCGTCGCTGCGTGGTTCTTCGTCTTCCGCACGCCGTGGGGCCTTCGCCTGCGTGCCGTCGGTGAGCACCCGCGCGCGGCCGACACCGTCGGCATCAACGTGTACCGCGTGCGGTACGTTGCCGTCGTCAGCTCCGGCGTGCTCGCCGCGCTCGGCGGCGCGTACCTGTCGTTTGGGCTCCTGAGCTCGTTCTCCGAGGGGATGACCGCAGGCACCGGCTTCATCGCGCTCGCCGCACTGATCTTCGGCAAGTGGCGCCCGCTTGGGCTGTTCGGCGCCGCGCTCCTGTTCGGCCTCGCGTCGGCGCTCGGCAACAGTCTCCAGTCGATCGGGACGCTGTCGGTCTTCTGGCTGTTCGTCGTCCAGGTCCTGCCATACGCGCTGACCCTGATCGCAGTGGTCGGCCTCGTGGGCCGCTCGATCCCGCCGGCCGCCGTCGGTCGGCCGTACGCGAAGCGGTGAATCGCTGGAGGGGCGGGCCCGTCTGCACGGGACCCGCCCCTCCAGAGACTCCTTAGGCGATGCAGGCCTGGTTCGCGTCCCCGTCCGTCGCCGGGCCCCACGCGGAGGCGAACCCGAGCACGTCGACGGCCCGGAACTGCACGGTGTATGTCCCCGTGATGGAGAGCGAGACCGTGTCACCGACGGCGATCTGCGATCCGTAGGTGGCGCCGCCGTCCGTCGAGATCCGCGACTCGTAGTGGTCGAGGCCGGAGCCGGCGTCCGTCGAACCGGCGGCGGTGATCGTTGCCGACGCGCCGCACGCCAGGAGGCCGAGGCCACCGCTGACGGTCGGAACGGTCGGCGCCGAGTGATCGATCCGCACCATGGCGGCGGTGCTGGTGGTCGCGTTCCCGAGCACGTCGACGACCTGGAAGTCGACGATCGTCTCGCCCACGGCGGCGATCGTGACGGACGTGCCAGGTGACCAGGTGCTGCCGCTGTCGATCGAGTAGCGGTAGCCCGCCACGCCAGAGCCTGCGTCGGTCGCGCCGCCTGCCGCCACCGTCACCGAGGGGACGTCGAGCCAGATGCTCGAGCCGCCGGTGACGGCCATCCCGGTCGGCGCGGAACGGTCGAGCATGACGATCGAGACGGCGGAGTACGCCGACTGGTTTCCGGCGGCATCGAGCGCCCGGAAGCGGACCCAGGTGATGCCCTCGGCTGTGATCGTCTCGCCGCTCGTCGACGCGGCTGCTGACCAGGTCGTGCCCCCGTCGGTGGAGGTGATCTGCTCGTAGGTCGGTGGCACGCCGCTGTCATCGGTCGACGATGGCGTGAGGGTGACGGCGGCATCGGTCGTCCACACCCCGATCGTTGCGCCGTTCGGGTCGACGGTCGGGACTGTCGGTGCGGCGAGATCGACCTTCGCCGTTGCCCCGGCGCCGACGCTCGAGTACGGGCCGACGTTCCCGGCAGCGTCGAAGCGAGCGAAGCGGACGTACGTCAGGCCGGCCGCGGACACCGAGACCGAGGCGCCAGCGGAGGGCGCCGACCAGGTGACGTTGTCCGACGACGTCTCGTGGAGGGTGCCGACGACGCCGGAGAGCGCGTCGGAGCCGCCCGTTGCCTGGATCAGGACGGGGCCGACCTGCCAGCTGTTCGACCCGCCGGCCGCAGCTGGTGCTGTCGGCGCCACGGTGTCGATCATCGCTGTTGAACCGGCGCCGGAGACCGTCGGCCGCCAGCTGGAGGACTGTCCGGCATTCGAGACGGCGCGGAACTGGACCGTCGTCGTACCGTCCGTGGAGACCGTCGTCGTGCCGTTCGTCGCGGCGACGGGCGCCGAGAAGAGGCCGCCGTTCAGGCTCGTGCGGTACTCGTACCCGGCGATCCCCGATGCAGCGGTCGACGTCCCTGCGGCGGAGAAGGTGACCGGCTGGTGCGTCCACGCCAGCGAGCCGCCGCTGACGCTTGGCGCCGAGGGGAGCGTCCGCTCGATGCGCACGGTGTTGCTGACCGGTGCCGACACGTTGCCGACGGCGTCCGTCACGGTGAACTGGACGATCGTCTCACCCTCGCTCGTCACCGTCACCGACGTGCCGCCGGCCCACGACGCTCCACCGTCCAACGAGTAGCTGTAGGACCCGACGCCGGAGAGCGGATCGCTCGCCCCGGAGGCGGAGACGGTGACGCTGGCGACGTTCTGCCAGCCGAGGGCGCCGCCAGCGACGGCGAGGCCGGTTGGTGCTGACCGGTCGAGCTTGACGGTGGCGGACGCTGACCAGGAGGACGCGTTGCCGGCTGCGTCGTGCGCGCGGCTCTGCACGAGGGTCGTCGTCTCCGCGGTGACCGCGAAGGTTGCGCCCGACCCCTGCCCTGACCACGTCGTGCCGCCATCTGTCGAGGTCTGCCAGTCGTAGCTGACGGTTCCAGAGAGGGCGTCGGTCGAGGACGGGGTGATCGTCTCGGAGGCGAGGTTCTGCCATCCTACGATCGCGCCCGACTGCGTCGGCGCGGGTGGGGCGGTGAGGTCGAGCCGAGCCTGGACGAGCGACGACCAGGCCGACGTGTTTCCGGCTCGGTCGACGGTGCGGAAGCGGTACGTGCGGTCGCCGTTCGTGGTGACGGAGACCGAGGAACCCGTCACCGAACCGGCCCAGACGCCGACGCCAACCATCACGTCGTACTCGTACCGGGCGATGCCGCTCGGGGTGTCCGTCGAGCCGCTCGCTGCCAGGGCGATCGGCGAGGTGTTCGTCCACGATGCGCCGCCCCCGGTCACGCTGGGTGTCGTCGGCGCGGTGTGGTCGAGCTGCACCGTCGAGTTGTCATCGACCGTCGACCAGGCGCTGACGTTGCCAGCAGCGTCGACAGCGCGGAACTGCACCTCCGTGACACCGATCGCGGAGACGGCGAGGCTCGGGCCCGCTGTGACGGAGCCGTAGCTCCCGCCGTTCAAGAGCGAGTGGTACTCGTAGTGGATCGGCGAGAGCGCGTCGGTCGATCCGGCCGCGGTGACGGTGAGGCTCGCGGCAGCCGACCAGCCGGCGCCGTTGCCTCCCGAGACCGTTGGCACGCTCGGGGTACCCCGGTCGATCTGGATCGCCGACGCCGTCGACCATGCCGACTGGTTCCCCGCGACGTCGATCGCTGCAGCGTGCACGTACTCGAGCCCTTGGGCGGTCTCGCTGAACGTCGCACCGGACGCAGCTGGCGTCCAGGTTGTTCCGTTCGTGGATGTCTCCCAGGCGAACGAGCCAGTGAGCCCGCTCGTCGCGTCAGACGACGTTGCGGTGACGGTCTCCGATGCGGTGTTCGTCCAGACGTCAGCTGCGGGATTCGCCAACGTTGGCAGACCGGGCGCCGTCGTGTCGAGCATCGCCTCGGTCGTCGTCGACCAGGCGGATGCGTTGCCGGCCGCGTCGACGGCTCGGATGCGGTAGTCGGTGTCGCCGTCGGCGGCGACGTGCACCGTGCCGGTGACGGCGGGGCTGGCAGCGCCGGTGAACAAGCCGCCATGGGTGACGCTCTGGTACTCGTAACCCGCGACGGAGGAGACGGCGTCGGTTGCGCTTGCGGTGAGGTCAAAGACGCTGGTGTGCCAGCTCGCGCCGCCGCCCGTCACCGTCGGCGTCGTTGGGATGCTGCGGTCGAGCTGCACCGTCGCGGACGTAGACGGGGCCGAGGTGAGACCAGCGGTGTCGGTCGCCGTCGCCTGAACGTACGTCGTGCCCTCAGCCGTGACGTCGAGCGTCGGCGATGTTCCTGCCGAGCTCCAGGTGAGGTTATCGGTGGACGTCTGCCACGTGAAGGACGCGACGCCCGACGTTGCGTCTGCCGAGCTCGGGGTGATCGTGACCGACAGGGCGGTGCTCCACCCGATCGTGGCGCCGGCCAGAGCGGGCGCCGCGGGCGGGACGGTGTCGAGGTTGAGGTGCTGCGTCGCCGACCAGCTAGAGCGGTTGCCCGCGACGTCAAACGATCGGAGCTGCACGTCGTAGGCGCCGTCCACGGTGACCGTGGCGGGGAGGGCGAGCGACGGGCCGAAGGTGCCGGCGCTCGGGGCGATGCGGTACTCGTAGCCGGCGACCGTCGAGGTCGCGTCGGCCGAGCCGGCAGCGTCCAGCGAGACGGGAGAGGTCGTCTGCCACCCCGCGCCGGTGCCGGTGAACGAGCTCGGCACCGTCGGGGCGACGCTATCGAGCTGGATCAGCGCGCCCGTGCTCCACTGGCTAGCGTTGCCGACCTGGTCGATCGCGCGGAAGCGGACGTAGGTGTCACCCTCGGTAGCGTCGACGAGCTGCGCACCGGTGGCCGGCGCGCTCCACGTGCTGTTGTCGCTCGAGGTCTCCAGCTCGTAGGAGGCGATGCCCGACAACGCGTCGCTGGCGCTGGCATGGACCGTGACGCTCGACGTCGCCCAGCCGGTCGGGACGCCGACGATCGTCGGGATGGTCGGCGCCGTGCGGTCGATCATCACCGTCGCCTCGCTCACGGCGGAGATGTTCCCGACCGCGTCGATCGCGTAGAGGTCAACGAGGGTCGTGCCCTCCGCGCTGACGACGACGATCGCGCCAGCCGTTGGCGTCGACCAGGTGGTGCCGTTGTCGCTCGACGTGAGCGATGAGTAGACCACGCCGCCCGCGCCGGTGTCGCTCGACCCCGACGCCGTGACGGTCTCGCTGGCAACGGCCTGCCATCCGGCCTGCGCGCCGGAGACGACGGGCGGCGTCGGCCCCGTGCGGTCGAGCTGCACCGTCCCGGTCGCGGAGCCGGACGGGGTGCCTGCGCCGGAGAAGGCGAGGAACCGCACGTACGTCGAGCCCTCGCCGGAGACCTCGATCGTGTCGCCGGTCTGCGACGTCGTCCAGAGGCTGTTGTCGGTGGAGGTCTGGTAGATGTAGTGGTCGATCCCGGACAGCGGTGGCGCCGAGCTCGCCGTGACGGTGGCATGGAGCGCGGTTGACCAGCCGACCGGGATGCCCGAGAGGGTCGGATCGGCGGGAACGCCGCGGTCGATGCGCACGAGCCCGATCGTCGAGCCGGAGGTGTTTCCGGCAGCGTCGGTCGCGTGGAAGCGCACCTGTGTCTCGTCCTGCACGCTGACGGTGAGGGAGGAACTGGCCACGGTCGATGACCAGTGCGCGCCGAAGTCAGTGGATGTCTCGTAGCTATAGGTCGCGACACCGGAGGTGGCGTCGCTGCTCGATGCTGTCACGGTCCGGCTCGGGGCGTTGAACCAGCTTGCCGAGGCGTTCGCGATCGACGGGGGGGAGGGCGCCGTCGCGTCGAGCCAGACGACGGCATCCGCCGACCAGCCAGACGCGTTGCCGGCGTTGTCGACGGCGCGGAACTCGACCAGCCACCTGCCGTCGGCGGCGACAGCGAGGATCGCACCTGCCGCGGCCGCGGTCCACGTCGTCCCGTTGTCGGACGACGCGCGGCGCTCGTAGCGAGCGACCCCGGAGGTCGGGTCGACGGAGCCGGTGCCGTCGACGGTGACGGGCGCGACGGTCGACCACGCTCCCACGCCGGCGCCACCGCTCGTCGCCGGCACGGTTGGTGGCGTGCTATCAACCTGGAGGTGTGCCGCGGCGGTTGCCGTGGAGGTTAGCCCTGCCTGGTCGACGGCACGAAAACGTACGTACGTCGCGCCGTCCACGGTCTGCGCGACGGAGCCGCCGGCGGTCCACGATCCGGGCCACGTCGAGCCGTCGACGGACGTCTGGTGGAACACTCCGGCAATGCCGGAGGTGGCATCTGTTGCCGTGGCAGAGGCCGTTACCGCGTGGGTCTGCCAGCCGCTTGGCGCGGTCATCGACGGCGTCGCCGGGGCGGTCGTGTCGACCTGCAGGTGCGCGGTGACCGACCATGGCGAGGTGTTGCCGGCCGAGTCGGTCGCCATGAAGCGGGCGTAGACCTCGCCGTCCGTTGCCTGGGTGACGCTGAGGCCCGGCGTTGGAGACGACCAGCTCGCGCCGTCGGGTGACGTCTCTTGAACGACCGAGGCGATCCCCGAGGTCGCGTCAGCGGCTGTTGCGGTGGCAGTGACTGGGAGAGACGTCTGCCAGCCGGTCGGCGCCGTCAAGCTCGGTGCTGCCGGCGGCGTCGCGTCGACCTGGAGCAGGCCTGCCGGGGACGGGTCGGAGACGAGGCCAGCGTTGTCCGTCGCGCGGAAGCGGACGTAGGTGGCGCCGTCGGTCGGCCGCGTCACGGACGAGCCGGCGCTCCACGCGCCACTCCAGGTCGAGCCGTCAGCGGACAACTGGTTCTCGAGGCCCGCGACGCCCGAGGTCGCATCGGCCGATGTCGCGCTTGCCGTCGCGGCTGTCGTCTGCCAGCCGGCCGGGCCCGTGACGCTCGGGGTGTCGGGCTTCGTCATGTCGAGCTGAAGATGCTTTGCGGTCGACCAGCCCGACGAGTTCCCGGCGTTGTCCGAGGCGCGGAAGCGGACGTACGTGGTGCCGTCGGTGAGCTGTGAGAGCGAGCTACCGGGCTGGTCGGGAAGCCAGGTCGTGCCGTCGGCAGACGTCGCGAAGCGAACGCTCGCGATGCCGGACGTGGCGTCTGAGGCGATCGCCGTCGCTGTCAGCGGGCTGGTCGTCTGCCAGCCGGTCAGCGCAGCCACCAGCGGCGCCGCAGGCGCGGTCGTGTCGACCTGCAGCTCGGCCGGCGTCGAGTAGGCGGACATGTTGCCTGCCACGTCGACGGCGGCGAACTGGACGAACATGACGCCATCGGTCGACTGGGTGAACGAGGCGCCGTTCGTCGCCGGATCGAAGACGAGCCCGGCGAGCGAGGTCTGATAGCGGTACCCGCCGATGACGGGGAGCCCCGAGCCGGCGTCGCTCGACGTCGCGGTAGCCGTGACGCCCGCTGCCTGCCAGCCTTGGAGCGCGTCGACCGTCGGGATCGCAGGAGCGGTCATGTCGACCTGCACCACGGCGGGGGACGACCAGGCCGAGGTGTTGCCCGCGTTGTCGATCGCGCGGTACTCGACACGCACGACTCCATCTGTCGTCTGTGCCACCGAGGCGCCGGTTGCCGGCGCGCCGTAGGTTCCGCCGCCGTTCGTCGACGTGCGGTTCTCGATTCGCTTGACGCCGGAGGTCGCGTCGCTTGCAGCCGCCTGTGCCGTCACTGCGGTCGTCGACCAGCCGGCGGGGACGCCGCTGACCGTCGGCACGTCAGGCGCCGTAGCGTCGACCTGGATCGCCGTGGAGGTCGTCCAATCGGAGGCGTTGCCGGCGTGGTCGATCGCGCGGAACTCGACGTCGATCGTTCCATCGGCGGCCTGCGTGAACGTCGCGCCAGTGGCGGCTGCCGACCAGTTGACGGCATCGGACGACGTCCGGTGCTCGATCCTCACCAGCCCCGCATCGGTGCTCGCTCCGGTCGCCGTGACGGCGGCCGTCGACCAGGCGGTCGGAACGCCCGACACCGTCGGGAGGGGCGGCGCAGTACGATCGATCGCGGCGGTAGCCGTGTCGGACGGCGCAGTCCATCCGGTGGCGTTCCCGACCCGGTCGGTGGCGCGGAACTCGACGAGCGTCGTGCCTTCGTTGGTGACGATCACGTCGGTGCCAGCGGCGGCAGCGCCCCAGGTCGTGCCGCCGTCGATCGAGGAGCGGTGCTCAACCGTCGCGACGCCCGCGCCGGCGTCGCCGGCCTGCGCGTTGATCGTGACGGAGGTGACGTTCGCCCAGGAGTCGGAGCCGCCCGCGATGATCAGCGTCGGCGCCGTCAGGTCGACGGTCCAGCTCACCGTTGCTGCCGCCTTCGCCTTGCCGAGCTTCGCCGCGATCTTCAGCGAGTGCGCGCCTGCCTTCAGTCCGGTAGCGCGAAACGGTGATGAGCACCGCTTCGCTGTCCCACCGTCGAGACGGCAGGTGAAGGTGGCAGCGCCCTTCGCGTTCACCTTCCAGGTGATGCGGGCGGAGGGCGACGCTGTCATCAGGCCAGGCTTCGCCGTAACGCTCACCGTGAGGGCGGCGGCACGTGGCGCCGCCTCGGACGCAACGGGCCAGAGGAGCGCTGCGAGGGCGGCGGCGAACAGCGCGGCGCCCGGGCGCCGGCCGGTGGCGAGGAAACGGGGCATGGGGGGGGGACCTCTCTCCTTGACTGGCCGATGCGACGTCGGCACCGTCGCGACGACGGCTCTCACAGCCTGATCGCCGGACGAGACTCTGTCAAGGGTCGGGTCATCGTTGGCGAGAATTGGCCGGGTAGACTGGGACGGTGACCGTTCCTCCCGTGCCCGCTGGGCCTCCATCGCCGACCGTCAACACCCTCGCCGATCAGTGGCGACGGGTCGGTCGTTTCGCCACCGGCGTCGCCGTGATCACGAGCCCGGTCGGGTTCCTGTGGGTGCGGGCCGTGTCGCCCGACATGGCGCTTGGGCGCCAGCTCGTCGCCGTGCTCCTGATCATGGCAGCGTTCCGTGGCCTGATCGATGTCATCCTGCGCCGGCTGATCCCCTGGCCCAACCTGTTCTCCACGGCTGACCCGACCTACCACGCCGAGGACGTGATGGCGCGGCGTCGGGCGTGGACGTGGCGCTCGTTCTACCGCTGGGTGTGGCGGGCGATCCTCCTCGTCACGCTGATCTGGTTCTTCAAGAGCGAGACGGGTGACGGCAACGTCGGCTGGTGGCAGGCGACGACCGACGTGATCAGCACGGCGCGCAGCACCTTCACGCTCGGGTCGGCGTTCCAGATCATGATGCTGTTCCTGTTCAACTTCCTGATCTTCATGGGGCCCCTGATGCTGATGGGGATCATGCAGATCAAGTCGTTTCAGCCGGGCGACGCGAACTGGGGCGTCAAGCTCGACGACGTGCGTGGGCAGGCGGAGTCGAAGGAGGACGTGCGCAAGATCGTCACGCTCTGGCAGTCCGGCTCGGCGTTCGAGAAGGCCGGCGGCAAGCGCGAACGCGGGATCCTCTTCCTCGGCGCACCCGGTACCGGCAAGACGATGCTGGCGAAGGCGATCGCGACGGGCTTCAACAGCCCGATCGTCACGATCCCCGGCTCGGGGTTCGCGCAGACCTTCATTGGCATGGACGTGCTCGTCGTTCGCTGGCTGATCATGCGGGCCAGGCGGATGGCGAAGAAGTGGGGCGGCCAGTGCATCGTCTTCATCGACGAGATCGACGCCGTCGGCATGCGGCGATCGAGCCTGGCCGGTCAGGCCGCGCCGGCGACGGGGTGGAACCGCTCGATCCACGAGGATCTCTGGTTCGGCCCGCATGGCTCGCTGAACCCGTCAGGCGACCTGATCGCGGAGAGCGCTGCGTGGCGGGAGCGGCTGTTCGCGGACCGCGCCGCGGGCTCCGTGCCTCAGGGCAGCCTCACGCTCAGGCGGCTCGGTGGAGCGATCAACGCGATCGTTCCCGGGATGTTCGGCGGTGGCCAGATGGCGCTCCAGCAGCTGCTGATCGCGATGGACGGAATGTCCGACCCGCCCCTGAAGAAGCGGCTGATCGTCGGGCAGACGAACGCGTTCCTGGACGCCCTCTACATCGTGCCGCGCAAGATCGGCCGGTTCTCGCTCCGGCTTCGAGCACCGAAGCCGCGTGCGGAGCAGATCTACTTCATCGGGGCCTGCAACGTCCCGCTCGCCGCGCTCGACCCGGCGCTCGTGCGCCCCGGGCGACTCGGCCGTCACGTCCACTTCCGCACGCCGACGAAGGCCGATCGTCGCGACATCTTTGACCTGTACCTCGGGAAGGTGTCGCACGAGCCCGACGTCGGCACGGAGGCCCGTCGCGACGAGCTCGCCCGGGTCACGCCCGGCTACTCGCCGGCGATGATCGACCAGCTCTGCTCGATGGCGTTGACCTACGCCCATCACGATGCCAGGGAACGCGCGAGCTGGCCCGACTTCCTCAAGGCCATGGAGAACGTCGAGTCGGGGACGGCGATCAACCTCGAGTACGTCGAGGCCGAGTCCCGGGCGATCGCCGTGCACGAGGCGGGACATGCGATCGCGGCGCACCTCTTCTGCCCCGGCAACGAGTCGACGCGGCTCACGATCAGGCCGCGCGCCGACGGCTCGCTCGGCCACCTGATGTGGGCGGAGAAGGAGGAGCGCTTCGTGCACTGGCGCGACGAGCTATTGCAGCTGCTGATCGTGACGGTTGGCGCCCACGCAGCGGAGCTCGCCGTGTACGGGCAGAACGGCCAGGGCGTCGGCGGCGACATGTACTCGGCTTCCTACCGGGCGGGCGCGATGGCGTCGCGCTGGGCGATGACGCCGTCGCGGTGCGAGCTCAACAAGACGTTTCCGCTGAAGCGTGAGGAGGATGCCGCCCGGCGTCGCGTCCTGCGTCGCTTCGAGGAGATCGGGTCGGCGCTCCTGAACCACAGCGCCCTCTCTGACGGCGATCGTCGGTCGCAGAAGACCGTGTGTCAGATCCTCGGAGAGGCGTACGTCACGGCCTGGAACACGATGGACCAGAACCGATCCGGCATCAGCCACGTGGCCGACGTCCTCGTCGAGCGCCGCGAGCTGCACGGCAACGAGATCAACGAGGTCCTCGACGCTGCGGGGCTCGTCCACCCGACCATCGACCTGCTGGAGGAGCGGTGTTGGCCGACCCTATGACACTTGACGAGGTGACCGCCGACGCGCCTGCAGCGCCGCTGGCGCTCGCATCCGAAGGCGAGCGATCCGGCCACGAGCGCCGGTTCGGGATCGTGTATCTCCTCCTCGGCATCCTCGCCGGCGTGGGCGTCGCGCTCGCCCTGCTCTTTGCCTCGGGCGGCGAGCGGGTGGCGTCGATCGGGCTTTCGGCGGTGTGGTCGGACTTCGTCCCGGCTGGGGTGACGCCGTTCGAGCGGCGGTTGAACATCGGTGATCGGCTCGGCGCGCTCTACGTCGGCGACGACGGGCACGCTCTCGTCCAGATCGAGCCGAGCCACCCGTACCAGGTGGCGCTCGACGGGTCTCGCGTGCCGATCGAGTTCATGGTCGTCAACCACCTCGGGATCGACGGGCTGCCGTCGCGGTTCCGAGAGTACCGCGACGGTGCACAGAACCTTGCCGTCTACAACTTCTGCGGCCCTGCTGCGTCCTGCTCGATCGCCGGCGCGGCGTACACGGCCGACGTCGATCGCCTGCTCCGGCGTGAGGCGCTCGAGACGGCGCTGTACACGTTCGCCTACTCGGACGTCGCCGTCACGGTGGTCGTGCACATGCCGCCGGTGACCGGGCAGCCGGCGGCGCGCGTGTTGATGTTCCGCCGCTCCGATCTCACAGCCGAGCTCGACCGGCCGGTCACGAACACGCTCAGCGCGATCCCGCCCTCCGCCTCTGCGCTCGCCGGCTC
Source organism: Actinomycetes bacterium (assembly GCA_025360225.1). Lineage (GTDB taxonomy): Bacteria > Actinomycetota > Thermoleophilia > Gaiellales > F1-60-MAGs149 > JANYCN01. The sequence goes on from JANYCN010000056.1 coordinate 18,844, forward strand.
GGTCGAAGGGAAGCTCGTAGATGACCTGACGAGGCCCGCGAGCTATAGCTTCGTCGTCGAGCAGCTCCCTGACGGGAACGCCGCGCTGAGCCTGTCGCCGACGAACGGGACGCCGCAGCAGGCGGCGTGAGCGCATGAACGACGCTGGTCGAGCCGCCCTGGAACGCGCGCGCGGACGGCTCGACCAGCTCGACCTGTATCCGCGGCCGGTGCGGCTGCAGGGTGTGCGGGTCGTCGTCGCAAGATGGTGGTTTCGGCTGCCGATGATGCGGCGTTTCGACGGCTGGGCGAGCCACCGCGTGATCGTGCTGCGTCGTTCGATCGATCCTTCGGGCGCGAGCGACGACCTGCTCACGCACGAGCTCTGCCACGTCTGGCAGATGCAACACCACCCGCTGAGGATGCCGCTCAGCTACCTGTTGGGCGGGTACTGGGAGAACCGTTTCGAGGTCGAGGCACGCGCCGCGGCGGCCGCCGAGACGCGCGTGCAGTTGTCGCGAAACGGCGACCCAGCGTAGCCCTCAGCCGGTTGGCCGTGCGCGCCCCTGGCGAGGCAGGGTAGTATTCTCCGTCTGAGGGTCCGTAGCTCAGGGGATAGAGCAGCAGGCTTCGAACCTGCTGGTCGGGGGTTCGAATCCCTCCGGGCCCGTGTACGACAAGCGCCGTGCGGGCGTGGCGGAACTGGTAGACGCGCCGGGTTTAGGTCCCGGTGGGGGAGACCCCGTGGAGGTTCGAGCCCTCTCGCCCGCATCGTCCGGCACCGCGCCCGAGTCGTCCTGGCGTCGCTGCTCTCTCCATCGTCGGCGGGGCCCTGGATCACCAGCCGGGTCATGCCGCCGCCGCCGCGGCCGCTCGGCTGATCAGGCAGCGGCCAAGTGCACGGGCCGCGCCGTGCACTTGGAGATCGGCAGCGGCCAAGCGCACGGGCCGCGCGGTGCACTTGGAGATCGGCTGCAGCGGCCAAGTGCACGGGCCGCGCCGTGCACTTGGAGATCGGCGGCAGCGGCCAAGTGCACGGGCCGCGCCGTGCACTTGGAGATCGGCAGCGGCCAAGTGCACGGGCCGCGCGGTGCACTTGGAGATCGGCTGCAGCGGCGGCCAGCTTCCCCCGACGCGCGGTGCGTCATCCCCCTTCCAGACACCTTCGAACACGCCGATTCGAGCCGCGTGGCCCGTGATAGACTCGCTGCGATGCGACGCTTTGGCGCGGTGGTTTCCCTGCTGGCCCTGTTGCTGGTTGCCGCTCCAGCAGCCGAGGCCGCGGAGGACGTCGTTGCTCTGAAGGTGCCGAAGACGATTCTCAGCGGCGACGCGGTGGCGTTGGCGTTCAAGCTGACGAGCGCGACGGGCGCGAGTGCAAAGGCGACGGCCGTCCTGCGGCTCGCACGCGTCGAAGGGGCGCCTGGGAGCATCGCCGCCCGCCTGAAGGTCCCGGCGCTCGCGCGCGGCGGCAAGGTGACGGTGCGTGCGAAGGTCGTGATTCCTGCTGGAGTCCCACCGGGGCGGGTCCTGTTCACGGTGTGCGTCGGTTCTCGCTGTTCGGCGGCGGTGGCGGTGACGCTGCTTGGCGGCTCCTCGTACGACCGGATCGCCCGCGCAAGGCTCCCGCTCGCGACGCGGCTGATCGACGAGTTGTACGCCCTCACGGCCGACCCGCGGCTGCCGAAACCGCTTCGCGGGCACGGCGCCATCCCCGAAGCGGTCGTGATGGCGGAGGTCGCCGACGCCTACCCGACGGTGGCCCCGGGCGTGCAGCGCCAGCTCCTGCCGTACCTGCTACCGCCCGTCTACCGAGAGAGCGCCTGGGGACCGAAAGCCGCCAAGCCGCTGCCGCCGGTGGCAGCGATCGCGTCCGTCTACGGCGCCCGCCACCGGGGCTTGCCGTGCGAGAACCTGACGGTCGACACAGCGTGGTTGTCGATACCGGCGGCCGGGAACAAGGCGCTCGTCTGGTACCGCGCAGGCGACGCCGCTGCCGCCCTCCGCTTGACAGCTGCGATGCCGAAGATCTGGACGACGGAGGCTGGCGTGTTCGGCGAGCCCAAGCCCGACAACGGGGCTGGCTGCAATCCCGGCGGTGATCCCCGGTACGACATCTACGTCGGCTCGCCGGCAACGCTCACCCCGTTCGACGCGAACGGAGTGCGGAACGAGGCGGCGCAGACCGCGCTCGGCATCACGGTTCCCCTGGCGGGCGACGACAGGTGCATCTCGTCGACGTTCATCATCGTTAAGCCGACGGAGACCCGTGCGACCCTCGCGCACGAGTTCTTCCACGCCATCCAGTTCAACCACCCGGGCTCCAACTGCATGGGGAACGAGACGTGGATCGAGGGCAGCGCGATGTGGGCCGAGGACTTCGTCTACCACGGCGACCGCAGCGTGAACCCCTACGGCGGCCATCTCGATGACCCCGAGGCAGGGCTTCTGACGCTCACCTATCCGTCGTGGCCGTTCTGGACGTGGCTGTATCACAGCGGCGGCACGGCAGCAATCAAGGGGGTGTTCGCTGCCCTTGCGTCCGCGCCACTGCGCGACGCGCTGCCGACGGCGGTGCCCAACGGGCTCGCGGCGAACTGGAAGACGTACTCCGTTCTGCGCCTCAACACCACCCCGATCGGCACGTCGGGCTTCCCGGTTCGCGAGTCGTTCAAGCGCTGGAACGCCTTCGCCGAGGCCGGCTCGCCGCTCGAGGTCGATCTGAAGGTGAGCGGCAAGGGGCCGATCAAGCCGCTCTACCTCGGCGCCGTCGCCATGCCTCCGCTGTCGACGAGCTTCTCCCGCGTCAAGCTCCCCGACCGGCGGGTGCGTGCGATCGTCATCGCGAACCACGCCTACGGGACGCCGGGGGGACAGCTTCAGGGGCTCGTCAAGCTGGCGAACGGCCAGTGGCAGGTGCGGGACTGGAGCGACCGCGCGAACATCACGCTGTGCCGGGACGCGGCCGCCGACGACGTGCGCGAGCTGTACCTCGTGCTCGGCAACGCATCGACGACCTCGCCTTTGGCAGCAGTGAACGTGGTCGGCGGTCGCACGTCCTGCGCGTTTCCGGAGCTCCTGACGGGGACGTGGACGCGGGTGATCAGCAACCCGACGCGGGGCACGTGGCGCGAGACGATTCACGGCACCGGATCGTTCCGGCGACCCAGGGAGTTTCCGCCGGAGGCCGAGCAGATCATCCACATTCCCTACGTCGTTGTCGAGGCGTCAGTGACCTGGACGGTGAGCGGCACCCAGACCGAGGGTTCCTGCACGACGACGTTCTCCGGCTCAGGCAGCGTCGGCACCGCCGGGAACAGCGAGCTGTGGCTGCAGGACGTCGGTCCGTGGCTCGCCCCGGGGACGGTTGAGCCCAAGCCGTTCTACTACTCCCTTTTCGTCCCCGGCGACCCGCTCTCCATCCCCCCGACCTACACCGTCACGACGACCGGCAAACCCGACTGCCAGCAGAGCTCGACCGAGTCCCTGATCACCTGGTTCCTCGAGGTAGGCGCACGCACCGACTACCTGACGCTCACTCCTGACCTCGTGCCGCTCGTCCAGAAAAGCGCCACGACCCTCGCGCTGATCGGGCACTCGACCCACGGCGACCCGGCCAACGCCTCGCCGTTCTCCTACGACGACAGCTGGTCGTTCGCTGCCGCAGGCTGACGGCCCGCCGGGTTCGCCGGCGCGGTTCCAGCCGGCGCGGATCACCCCTGGACGGACGACCCATTTCGAAGGCCGCGGATACGTGAAGGCGGTCACTCAGCCGAGGCCGAGGAACCGCTCACCGGCCGCCAGCGAGGCGCGTTCAAGGGCGACCGCGTCCGCCGGTAACGGGTGGGGGCGAAGCAGCGGATCGGTGAGGTCGTCGATCGCGAACAGGCCAGCCCCGGGCGTACCGCCTCCCCGCCACGAACGGACGGGGGCGGAGTAGCCCCAGACGTTCGAGACGATCAGGCGATTGACCCCGGCCGCGCCCAGACGGTGGCCGATCTCGGTGACCGGCACGACGCCGGACCCGATCGGAACGCCGAGCACGTGAACCTCGCCGCCGACGAGCACGCAGGCGTGATCCTTGACGTGCGCTGCCCGCACGTGGCCGATGCAGGCCTCGAGGGCGGTGAGCGGCTCCTCGCCGACCATCATCGAGTTCCCGTAGTCGAACAACGCGCCAACCAGCGGGTGGTTGACGGCCCCAACGATGTCGGCAAGCTCAGCACCGGTGAAGTCCTCGTGGTTCTCGAGCAGCACCGGTACGCCAAACCGCTCGATCACCGGGGTGGCGTGTTGCAGGTCGCGGATCGTGCTCTCGATCGACTCCGCGACCGATCCGGCGTGCCGCATGTAGGTGCGCAGGTTCCGCACGCCGAGTCGCCGACACAGGTCGAGCCGCTGCGCTAGGAACCCGTCGGCCGAGCCGCTGATCTCGAGATCACACTCAAGGCCCAGCTCGTCGAGCAGAGCTCGGACGGCGTCCACGTGCGAGGCCGAGTCTCCCGACAGCTGGCGGAGGCCCGGGCCGTTGACGTTGATCGAGACGCCGTCATAGCCGCGGCGGTGAGCCTCGCGAAGGACGCCGAAGACGTCGATTGCACCCGCCGCGTAGGCGTGGCGAAACGAGTAGGTCTGCAGCAACACCGTCATGCGAGCAGTGCTCGGACCGCGCGGCGATACGTCGAGGCATCGGCCGGGCGTGTTGAGGCGAGCGCCTCGCTCCTCCACGCGCAGTAGCCGAGCATGCGGTAGTCGTAGAACTCGCGCAGCACGTGGAAACGCGCTCGGACGATCGCGTCCGGATACGCGGCAAGGAACCGCTCTTGCGCCCACGACGGCAGCGGCGACCGTCCATACAGCACCTGGCAGGCGGGGGAGAGAAATCCGCACAGGTCCTCGACCGGATCACCGAGCCCCGGGCACTGCCAGTCGATCAGGACCGGGCCTCGCTCGCCGACGATCACGTTTCCCGGGCCGCAGTCTCGATGCACGAGCCGCCGTCGCACCTCCGGCTCCTCGACGGGGAGCGGACGCGCTGAGAGGACGCGCTCTCGGAGGCCCCTCGAGCAGCGCGTCGCGAACGCATCGCCCTCGAGCAGCAGCGATCGGGGCGCGGTGGTGAGCGTGGGGAATCCCACCCCGTCGCGCTCGTGCAGCCGGGCCAGCATCCGCGCGACCGGCTCCACGTCGTCCGTCCACGGCGCGCCCGCGACGTGTGCGTAGACGACGACCGCCCGCTCGGGCACGTGTGCGACGAGCTCGGGCGCGATGCCCGTCCCGGAGAGGCGCTCGAGCGCGAGCGCCTCCAGTTCGTGCGCGTTGCCGTAGAGGCCGCCGACGTTGCTGTCGCGGAAGCGCTTGACGACCAGGTCGAGCGCCGCACCGCGAACCCGCCACACCTCGTTCGCGTAGCCGCCGGCAAGCCGAGCGACGTCGACGAGGTCTGGATCGGCAAGCAACCCGAGCTCGGCGAGCAGCAGGCCGGGCGCGAACGCCTCACCGACCACGGGACGCTACGCGACGATCAGGTAGCCGCTGGCGACGATGCCCGCTGTGACGCAGTAGGCCGCGAACGGTGTCAGGCGCTGCGTCTCGAAGAAGCGCATCAGGAAGCGCACGGCCAGGTAGGCAGTGACGGCCGAGCAGAGCGCGCCGATGAGCGCGGGGCCGCGGACGCCGTCGCCGCTCGAGCCGAGAAGCTCCGGAAGCTTCAGGCATGCCGCCGCGCCGATGATCGGGGTGGCAAGCAGGAACGCGAAGCGCGCGGCGTCATCGTTCGACAGCCCGGCGAGCAGGCCGCCGCCCATCGTCGCGCCGGAGCGGGAGAAGCCGGGGATCAGCGCGATCGCCTGTGCCGCGCCGATCCCGAGCGCGCCGCGCCAGGAAACCGACGCCGCGATTCGCTCGTCCGCCGCCGCGCCGGTGCCCTCGACCCGCGCCGGGGCGCGGTGTCGCAGGCGCTCGGCGCCGTACAGCATCAGGCCGTTCAGGACGAGAAATGCCGCCGCCGAGCGCGGTGAGGCGAACAGGCTACGCAGGGCGTGCTCGAGCAGCAGTCCGAGCAGGCCGGCCGGGACGGTGCCGACGACGAGCAGCCAGCCGAGACGCGCGTCGGCGTCATCGCCGATCTCGCGGGCAGCGAGGGAGCGCCCCATCCCGCGGACGATGCGCACCCAGTCGCCCCAGAAGAACCCGAGAAGCACGAATGCTGTCGCGAGGTGCGTCGCGACGAGGAAGGTAACGAAGAACGGATCGTTCTGGTGGATGTTCCAGCCGAACAGGCGAGGCAGGATCACGCTGTGCCCGAGGCTCGAGATCGGAAACAGCTCGCTGAAGCCCTGCAACAGGCCAAGCACGACCGACTGGCCGTAGCCGATGAGGGCGTACGTCACCGTTCTACTCCGCCGTGCTGCGCCGCGGGCCAGACTGGAACCACGCGAGCGCGAAGGCGCCAAGGCCGAGCGCGAGCGCGGCGACGCCGTGCTTCACGTGATGATGGGACGAGCCGGCCTCGTGGCCTGGGATGAACGACGGCAGGTCGTTCGCCGTCTGCAGGAAGTAGAGAAGGGCGACGGCGATGAGCACCGCGCCGAGAATCGCGATCAGGATCGGGTTGCGCTTGGAAGCGGGCATCGAAGCTCCGGGTCGAAGGACGACCAGCATTCTACGCGGTGACCGGATCGCGAGCGTCGCGCGGTAGTCTACGGCGACGCCCACAAGGGCGTCTCAAACCACTTCCCAGGGCCTCATGCAGACCACCGTCGAACCTCTTGCTGATAACCGGATCCGCCTTCGTGTCGAGGTCGGCGTTCACGACATCGATCACGCTTTCGAGCACGCGATCCGCGACCTCGGGAAGGATGCGCGCATCCCGGGTTTCCGCAAGGGCAAGGTGCCGGCTGCCGTGCTGAAGACGCGGCTTGGCAACGAGGCGATCGTCGAGGAGGCCCTGCGTGGGCACCTCTCGACGTGGTTTGGCCGGGCGATGGAGCTGGAGCGCCTCGAGCCCGTGTCGCGACCCGACGTCGACTACGACAGCGACCCGGTTGCGGGTCAACCGTGGACGTTCACGGCCGAGGTCACCGTGCCCCCGACCGCCACGTTCCCGAAGAAGCTCGCGCTCTCTGCCGTGCGGCCGAGCGCGGAGGTGTCGTCCGACGCGATCGACGCGCGGCTCGAGCGCATGCGCGGTCTCGCCGCGCAGATCGTGCCGAGCGACGCGACGGCGGCGGCGACGGGGATGTTCGCGCTGATCGACTTCTCGTCGACCGTCGACGGCCGCAAGGTGAAGCAGGGGTCGGCGACGGACTACCAGTTTGAGATCGGCTCCGGTCGGCTCCTCGACGGCATGGAGGAGGCGATCATCGGGATGGCGCCCGGCGAGACCCGAACGGTCGACGTCGAGCTGCCCGCGGACGGTCCGGACAAGCGGTTCAACGGCAAGACGGCCGTCTTCTCGGTGACGTTGAAGGAGCTGAAGACGCGTCTCGCACCCGAGCTTGACGATGCATTTGCGAAGGAGATCTCCGAGTTCGAGACGATCGCGGAGCTGCGCGCCGACGTCGAGCGCCAGCTGCAGGAACGCGCCACGGCGCAGGCGGATGGCGAGTATCGGGCAGCAGTCCTGACCGCGCTCGGCGCGGCCGCGACGGTGGATGTCCCCGAGCTGATGGTCGCCCGTCGGCTCGATGATCGCCTCGATGGTGCCGCGCGCGGCATGGCACAACGTGGAATGCGCTTCGACGAGTACCTGCGGATGACCGGCCAGACCGTGTCGGACGTCGCCCAGCAGCTGCGTCCCGACGCCGAGGCGAGCGCCCGCGAGGAGCTTGCGCTGAAGGCGTACGCCGACCGCGAGAGGATCGTCGTCGACGACGCTTCGCTCGAGGCGTTCGTGCACGAGCAGGCGGAGGCTGAGCAGGACCCTGAGGAGATGGCGCGAAGAGTCCTGGCATCCCCGGCGGCGCGCGAGTCCGTCCGGGAGGAGATGCGGCTGAAGCGAGCCCTCGACCACGCCGTCGCGGTCTGCAAGCCGTTGCCGGTCGCGCGATCAACGAAGGACACGCTTGATGAAGGTGGGCCTGCTGCCGATGACGGCGTGGGGGACGGTTCGGACGGGTGACCCCATGACGGAGTGCGACAGCTCAATGACGCAAGGAGCGTTTCGATGCCGCTAGTACCCATGGTCGTGGAGCAGACGTCGCGCGGCGAGCGCGCGTTCGACATCTTCTCGCGTCTGCTGAACGACCGCATCATCTTCCTCGGGACGCCGGTCGACGACCAGATCGCGAACCTGATCGTCGCACAGCTGATCCACCTCGAGTCGGAAGATCCGGACAAGGACATCTCGATCTACATCAACTCGCCGGGCGGCTCCGTCTATGCCGGAATGGCGATCTACGACACGATGCAGTTCATCAAGCCCGACGTGCAGACGATCTGCTGCGGCATCGCGATGTCGATGGGTGCGTTGCTGCTAGCTGGCGGCACGAAGGGCAAGCGGATGGCGCTGCCGAACTCGAAGATCCTCATCCACCAGGTCTCAGCAGGGTTCCAGGGCCAGGCGACGGACATCGAGATTCACGCCCGTGAGATCATCGACATGCGCACCCGGCTTGACGTGATCATCGCCGGGCACACCGGCCAGTCGATCGAGAAGGTCTCCCGTGACACCGAGCGTGACTACTTCATGAGCGCCGCTGAGGCCAAGGAGTACGGAATCATCGACGCGGTCATCGAGCACCGCTAAGATCGATAGAGATGGCAAGAGCATCCGAGACCAACGAGCAGCTGCTCTGCTCGTTCTGTGGCAAGTCCCAGCGTCAGGTGAAGAAGCTGATCGCTGGCCCCGGCGTGTACATCTGCGACGAGTGCATCGATCTCTGCAACGAGATCATCGACGAGGAGCTGCAGACCCCGGCCCAGCTTGACCTGCAGAACCTGCCGCGACCGCGCGAGATCTATGGCGTCCTGAACGACTACGTGATCGGTCAGGAGGAGGCCAAGCGCACGCTGTCGGTAGCGGTGTACAACCACTACAAGCGCGTGCAGATGGCGGCCGCGGACACCGACGTCGAGCTCGCGAAGTCGAACATCCTGCTGCTCGGCCCGACGGGCTGCGGCAAGACGCTTCTCGCCCAGACGATGGCGCGGATCCTGAACGTGCCGTTCGCGATCGCCGATGCGACTGCGCTGACCGAGGCTGGCTACGTCGGTGAGGACGTCGAGAACATCCTGCTGAAGCTGATCCAGGCAGCTGACTTTGACGTGAAGAAGGCTGAGACCGGGATCATCTACATCGACGAGGTCGACAAGATCGCGCGGAAGTCGGACAACCCGTCGATCACGCGCGACGTGTCGGGCGAGGGCGTGCAGCAGGCGCTGCTGAAGATCCTCGAGGGAACGGTTGCGAGCGTTCCACCGCAGGGTGGGCGTAAGCATCCCCACCAGGAGTTCCTCTCGATCGACACGACGAACATCCTCTTCATCTGCGGCGGAGCGTTCGCCGGCCTGGAGAAGGTGATCGCCAAGCGTGTCGGCAGGAACGCCGTCGGCTTCGGCGCTGAGATCCGTGCGTCGAAGGGCGACGAGTCGACCGAGATCCTGCAGCAGACGATGCCCGAGGACCTGATCCATTTCGGGCTGATCCCCGAGTTCATCGGCCGCCTGCCGGTCGTGTCGGCGGTGCACCCGCTCGGTCGTGAGGACCTCGTGAAGATCCTCCTCGAGCCGAAGAACGCGCTCGTCAAGCAGTACCAGCGGTTCTTCAGCTATGACGGCGCAGAGCTGGTGTTCACCGACGACGCGTTGTGGGCGATCGCCGAGCAGGCGCTCGTCCGGGCCACCGGCGCCCGCGGGTTGCGCTCGATCATCGAGAACGCGTTGCTTGACGTGATGTTCGAGCTCCCGTCCCGGCGTGACGTCGGACGGGTCGTGATCAACCGTGAGACGATCGAGCTCGGTTTGAAGCCACTTCTCATCTCCCACGGCGGGAACGCGCTCGTCGACGAGCCAGCGCAGGAGTCGGCATAGCCTATCCGCGGGCCGTCCGCCTCAACCGGTACATCGCTGCGACCGGTCTTGGGTCTCGTCGCGACGTCGAGTCGCTGATCACCCGCGGCCGCGTTACCGTCGACGGCGTAGCCGTCACCGACCAAGGCTCACGGGTGTTCGCTGGCCAGCAGGTGCTCGTCGACGGGAAGGAGCTCGCCGTTCCGCGCGGTGCTGGCGTCCTGCTCTACAAGCCGAGCGGCCAGAATGCCGAGATCGTGCATCCAGGAACGCTTCACGTTGTCATGCCGCTGAAGCGCGTTGAGAACGGCGCCGAGCTCCTGCTCGCTGACGAGGAGGTCGCGCGCCGTGTCGCCGATCCTCGCCACCCGTTACCGCAGGTGAAGGATGGTTTCCGGCGACTCTCGATCTGCGGCCTCGAGGTCGACGGGCTTGACCCTGGCGAGTGGCGCCCGCTCTCGCCACGCGAGCTCGAGCGGCTTCGTCGCTCGGTCCGGCTGCCACCGAAGGGCTGAACTGCTCGCTACCCTTCGGGCCATGGGTGCGGGATACGTCGGCCTCGTCTCGATCGACCTGCATCTGCCGCAGTCGGGGTCGCTGAAGGACAAGCGTCACGAGCTCCGCTCGCTGAAGGCCGACCTGATCCGCCGTTTCGGGGCCGCGGTCGCCGAGGTTGACCACCATGACCTTCGACAACGCGCACGGCTGTCGGCCGCGCTCGTCGACCGCCATGCGCATGACCTCGCTCTCCGGCTCGACGACGTGGAGCGCTTCGTCCTCTCCCGTCATGAGGCCGTCTCGTTCGATCATCGCATCGTCTTCAAGCCAGAGGATCTCACATGACCCGCAAACGACGAACGCAGCGCCTTCGGCGCGTCGATGAGGTGCTGCGCCAGGTCGTCTCGGACGAGCTGATCGTCCGCGGCGACCCGCGGCTCGACGGCGTCGTCGTTACCGGCGTCGAGGCGAGCGCGGACGTTGCGCACGCCCAGGTCTTCGTCCACCTGCCGACGAACGAGCATCGCCGCGCGAAGGCGCTCGAGGCCCTTGACCGCGTCCGCACGTCGCTCCAGGCACGCATCAACGCCGAGATGCACCTCCGGCTCACGCCGGTGCTGCACTTCGTCGAGGATCAGACGCTCGAGCGCGCGATGCGCATCGAGCAGCTGCTCTCCGAGCACCGCCCGATGGTCCGCGATGAGGACGACGCTTGAGCACCTACGCTGAGGTCGCGGCGGCGATCCGAGCGGCGCCGCGCGTCGTTGTGATCAGCCACGAGAACCCCGACGGGGACGCTCTCGGATCGTTGATCGGCGCCGCTGGCGGCCTCCGCCTGGCGGGGGTTGACGCTCGCGCCGTGATCGCTGACGCACCGGTGCCTCGTGAGTATCGCTGGCTCGCTGATGGCGAGGTGCAGACCGACGTCGGCGAAGGCGCGTACCTGTTGCTCGCAGTGGACTGCGGATCGGAGAGGCGGATCGCCGGCCCCGCTGGCGTCATCGACGGCGCGAGCGTCGTGATCAACGTCGACCATCACCACGACAACACGCTGTTTGGCGCGATCAACGTCGTCGATGGCGGCGCACCGTGCGCGTCGATCATGGTCTGCGAGCTGCTCGACGAGCTCGGCGTCTCGCTCGACCGGCCGACGGCAACCGCGCTCTACGTCGGGCTCGTGACGGACACCGGCCGGTTCCAGTACTCGAACACCACGCCGGCGGCGTTCGCGTTCGGCGCGCGCCTCACGGCGCTTGGCGTCGAGCCGGGGGCGGTGTTCGCGCGCCTGTACGAGGGCGTTCCCGCTGGACGTGTCCGGCTGCACGGACGCGCTCTCGCTGGTCTTGTGCTCGAGCTCGACGGACTGCTCGCCTACGCGGTGTTGACGCGCGCTGACTTTGCTGCTGCTGACGCGGAGGAATCGGCCGCGGACGGCGTCATCGAGACCGTTCGGGCGATCGAAGGTGTCGAGGTCGCGGCAGTGATCCGCGAGACGCCAGACGGTGCGGCGCACAAGGTCTCGTTACGCTCCGGGTCGGGCGCCGTTGACGTGTCGGCGATCGCTCGGTCTGGCGGCGGCGGCGGACATCCTCGCGCCGCCGGGTTCGCGAGCGACCGCGGCGTCGAGGCGATCCTCGCACTCGTCCGGGAGGGAGTCAGCGTTCATCGGCGGCGCGCAACGCTCCCGCTCGCTCCAGGAACCCGATGAACGCGCGATCTCGCAATCACGCCACCAGGTCGCCGGTTGCCCAGCGCGACGGGCTGCTGTTGCTCGACAAGCCGGCCGGAATCTCCTCGTTCGCGGCGATCGCGAGGATGCGCCCGGAGCTTGGACGAAAGCTCGGCCACGCCGGCACGCTCGACCCGTTCGCGACGGGACTCCTGCTCGTCCTCGCGGGACGAGCGACGCGGCTTGCGCGGTTCGTGAGCGGTCTCGAGAAGGCGTACGAGGCGACCGTACAGCTTGGGGCGACCTCGTCGACGGACGACGTCGAGGGCGAGATCGCCTCGAGCGCCGACGCCGATCCTGTCTCCGAGGCCGCCGTTGCGGAAGCGCTCGCGGCGTTCGCCGGCGCGATCGCTCAGGTGCCGTCTGCGGCGAGCGCGATCCACGTCGACGGCGAGCGGGCGTACGCGCGCTTTCGGCGGGGCGAGGACGTGGTGATGCCGACGAGGTCGGTGACGGTGCACGAGATCCGCCTTGACGACTTCGACGAGGAGCGCCAGCGCGCGACGATCTCGGTGCGCTGCTCGACCGGGACGTACATCAGGGCGATCGCGCGTGACCTCGGAGCGGTGCTCGGCGTCGGCGGCTACTGCCTCGAGCTTCGACGCACCGCGATCGGCGGCTTCACCGCAGCTGAGGCGCACGGCGAGACGGCCTGGCGCTCGCCGCTCGCTGCCGTCGCCCATCTACCGCGCCTCGTGGCAAGCGACGCCGACCGCGACGAGCTGACGCACGGCCGTTCGATCGCCACGGAGCTCCTCGCGCCAGCGGTAGCCGTCGTCCACGGCGCGGCGTTGGTCGCCATCGCGGAGGCCGTCGACGGGCGCCTTCGCCCATCGATCGTTCTCGAGGCTGCGCCGTGACGGCGGTGGTCTACCGCGACGTGCACGCGGTGTCGGCGGTGCCGCGCGCCGTCGCCCTCGGCACGTTCGACGGTGTCCATCTCGGACACCAGCGCATCGTCGAGACAGCGGTCGCGCACGCCCGGCTCCTCGGCGCGCGCAGCGCGGTGGCGGCCTTTCACCCTCGACCTGTGAGCGTCCTCGTCCCGGACAGGGCGCCGGAGTCGCTCGGCTCGCTCGAACACCGCCTGGCGCTCCTCGCTGCGTCCGCGGTCGACGATGTCGTCGTGGTGCGGTTCAACGCAGAGCTGGCGGCGATGACCCCGGAGCGTTTCGTCGACGAGCTGCTGGTCGGTCGGCTTGGCGCGGTTGACGTGCTCGTCGGTCAGAACTTCCGCTTCGGTCACGGCCGGGCAGGCGACGTGAACACCCTCCGCATCCTCGGCGAGAGCCGCGGCTTCGCGGTTACCGTAACGCCGCTCGTGGCGGTCGCGGGAGCGCCGATCTCCTCGACCCGCATCCGTGAGCTGCTGCGCCGAGGCGATGTCGACGGGGCACGGACGTTGCTCGGTCGGCCGCCGTCGCTCGATGGTACGGTCGTCCGCGGCGACGGGCGTGGGAGGGAGCTCGGCGTGCCGACCGCCAATCTCGGCATGGAACCTGGCTTCGTCCAGCCCGCCGAGGGCGTCTACGCCGGCCATGTCGTGCTGCCGGGCGAGCGGCGTGTACCTGCGGCGATCAGCGTCGGCACCAACCCGACCTTCGCTGGCGTCCGTGCCGTCCGCGTTGAGTCACACCTGCTTGGCTTCGACGAGGACCTCTACGACCAACCAATCCGTGTCGAGTTCGGTCGGTTCTTGCGTGGCCAGCGCACCTTCGCGTCGATCGACGAGCTGATCGTGCAGATGCGGGCTGATATCGCCGCCTGCGCGTCGCCGTAACGCTCAGCCCGTTCCGTCGGCGTCGGTCTCGGCAGTCCGTCGCGTCGTGCGCCGCGCAACGCCGCTGGTCGCAGCGGCGTCCGCGACGGCGGCGGCGACGGCCTCAGCGACCCGACGGTTGAACACGCTCGGTATGACGTACTCGGCGTGCAGCTCGCGCGCAGGGATCACGCCGGCGATCGCCATCGCCGCTGCCAGCTTCATCTCCTCGTTGATCGTCGTCGCGCGGACGTCGAGCGCGCCGCGGAAGATGCCGGGGAAGGCGAGGACGTTGTTGATCTGGTTCGGGTAGTCGGAGCGACCTGTCGCGACGATCGCGACGTCTCCTGCGATCTCCTCCGGCTGCACCTCGGGGGTCGGGTTCGCAAGCGCGAAGACGACCGCACGGGGGGCCATCGTCCGAACGGCTGCAGCCGACACGGCCCCCGGCCCGGAGAGCCCGATGAACACGTCTGCGCCGGCGAGCGCCTCGTTGGTCGACCCGACGAAGTGGCGCGGGTTCGTCCGCTCGGCAAAGGCCATGCGGATCTGATCGATGTCGGTACGGCCCGGGTGCAACGCGCCCTCCCGGTCGCAGGCGACGAGCTCACCAACTCCGTGGTGCATGATCATCTCTGCGACGGCGATGCCGGCTGCCCCGGCGCCAGCGATCACGACGCGGACGTCCGCGGCGCGCTTGTCGACGACCCGCAGCGCGTTGATCAGCGCAGCGAGCACGACGACGGCCGTACCGTGCTGGTCGTCGTGGAAGACGGGGATGTCGAGCTCGGCGCGAAGCCGCTGCTCGATGGCGAAACACCGCGGCGCCGAGATGTCCTCGAGGTTGATGCCACCGAAGCCTGGGGCGATCGCCTTCACGATCGCGACGATCTCGTCCGGGTCCTTGGTGTCAAGGCAGATCGGCCAGGCGTCGACGCCGGCGAACTCCTTGAAGAGCATCGCCTTCCCCTCCATCACGGGCATCGCTGCTTCCGGGCCGATGTCACCGAGGCCGAGCACGGCGGTTCCGTCTGAGACGACGGCGACGGTGTTGCCCTTGATCGTCAGGTTCCAGGCCTTCTTCGGGTCCTCGTGGATCGCGGTGCAGATGCGCGCGACCCCGGGCGTGTAGGCCATCGACAGGTCGTCGCGTGTCTTCACAGCAACCTTCGGCGACACCTCGATCTTGCCGCCGCGATGCAGCAGGAAGGTACGGTCGGAGACGCTCAAGACCTCGATCCCGTCGACCTCGCGGACGGCGGCGACGATCGCGAGGCCGTGGTTCGCGTCCACCGCCGCGACGGTGATGTCACGCACGACGTGCCCGTCGTCCACGCGAGCGAGGTCGATCGCGCCAAGCGTGCCCCCGGCATCGCCGATCGCTGACGCGACGCGCGCGAACGCGCCAGGAAGGTGAGGGATTCTGACGCGCACCGTCAGGCTGTAGGAGGCGCTTGGGAGGATCGGCATGGTGGTGAGAGGGTACCGGCGGAGCCTGGCTCGGGTGTCGCATCCGGCCCGAAACCGATCTAGTAGCCTCCCATCGTGGCGACGAAGCCCTCCGAGCTTGACCTGAACGACCGCCCGGCGCGGGCGTCATCGCTGTTCCTGATCGACGGAAACGGCCTCATGTACCGGGCGTTCTTTGCGTTGCCCGAGGAGATCGCGACGAGCGAGGGCCTGCCGACGAACGCGCTCCTCGGCTTCTCGAACATGCTGATGAAGCTCCTCACCGATTACCGGCCGCAGGGAGTGCTGGTCTGCTGGGACGAGAAGCCGACGAAGCGGTTGGAGGCCCATCCTGGCTACAAGGCGAGCAGGAAGCCGATGCCCGAGCTCCTGCGGGAGCAGCGACCTCACTTCAAGCCGCTCGTCGAGGCGTTCGGGTTCCGCAACTTCTCCGTACCCGGCTGGGAGGCGGACGACGTCATCGGCACGCTGTCGCGGCGCGCCGACGAGGCGGCGATCCAGACCTGCATCGTGTCGACCGATCGCGACGCCTTCCAGCTGGTCTCCGAGCGGGTGTGCCTGATGATGACGCCGCGTGGAATCGACGACCCGGTCGTGTACACGCCTGAGCGCGTCGCTGCCCGCCTCGGGATCCCCCACACGCTGGTGCCGGACTACATCGGGCTAAAGGGCGACGCCGGTGACGACATCCTCGGCGTCCCGGGGATCGGCGAGAAGACCGCCGCGGAGCTCCTGACCCGCTACGGCTCGATCGACGGCATCTTCGCGAACCTCGCTGACGTCGCCGGTCCGAAGCGGCGCGATGCCTTGCGCGAGGGCGAGCGGCAGGTGCGACGCTCGACCGACCTCGGCACGATTCGCCGGCATCTGGAGGAGCTCGAGGACTTCGACCTCGCGGCGATCGCGACCGCGCCGCCGGATCGCAGCCAGCTGAAGGACGCGCTGCGTCGGTGGGAGTTCCGCGGCCTGATGAGCAGGCTTGACCAGCTCGAGGAGGCGATGCCGGCTGCCCCGACCACTGCCTCGAGCGGGCACGAGGTGCCGTGGCGGGAGGGCTCGCTGTCAGAGCTCGAGCGAGCCCTGAGCACCGCTACGACCGTCGGGCTGGCAGCGAACGGTGAGCGGGCAGCGATCGCGCTGGCGAGCGAGGTCCTCGTCATCGACGGCCCCGCCGGGTCGCTTGGGGCGCTGCTCGCAGCCGGCCCTCCCGTCGCCGTGCACGACGCGAAGGCGCTCCCACACGCATACCTCCTGGCTGGCTTGCCGCTCGCCTGCGACACGCTGCTCGCGGCCTACCTGATCGAGCCTGGGCGCTCCGCCTACACCGTCGAGGCGTTGCTTGACGACGCCGCGATCGAGCTGGTCGTGCAGGCAGACGTGGAGACCCGCGACCTCGTCGTCGCCGCGCGCGGTGCGGCGATGCTGCAGCCCCGGATGCACGCGCGTCTCGAGGAGCGCCACCAGACACGGCTTCTCGCTGACGTCGAGCAACCGCTCGTCGCGGTGCTCGCGGCGATGGAGGTCGCCGGCGTCGCGATCGACGTGCCGCTGCTGGAGACGCTCGCCGAGCGCGTGAGGAGCGAGGCGTACGACCTCGAGCAGCGGGCGTACGCCATCGTCGGCATGCCGTTCACGCTCGGATCACCGAAGCAGCTCGGCGAGGTGCTGTTTGACCGGCTCGGTCTGCCCGCATCGAAGCGCGGCAAGACGGGCTACTCGACCGACCAGAGCGTTCTCAGCCGTCTGCGGGACAGGCATGAGATCGTGCCGATCGTCGAGCGTTGGCGCGAGCTGACGAAGCTCCTGTCGACCTACCTGCTCGCGCTTCCTGCTGCGCGTGGGGGGGACGGACGGATCCACACGACCTTCTCGCAGACGACGGCAGCGACCGGTCGGCTCTCGTCGAACAACCCGAACCTGCAGAACATCCCGGTGCGCACGCCCCTCGGCCGCGAGATCCGAGGCGCCTTCGTCGCCGCCGACGGCTTCCGGCTGCTCTCCGCTGACTACTCGCAGGTCGAGCTTCGGATCCTCGCCCACCTGTCACGCGAGCCGGCGCTCCTCGACGCGTACCGGCGCGGAGTCGACGTGCATCGGGCGACGGCGGCCGAGGTGTTGGGGAAGCCAGCGGCCGATCTGACGAAGGACGAGCGTGACCGCGCGAAGGCCGTCAACTTCGGCATCATCTACGGCATCTCCAGCTTCGGCCTGGCGGAGCAGCTCGGCATCGGACGCGACGAGGCGCAGACCTACATCGACACGTACCTTGGCCGCTACCCGCTCGTCGGTGCGTTCATCGAGCAGACGATCGCCGACACGCGCGAGCGGGGATTCGCCGAGACGCTCCTCGGCCGGCGCCGCCCGGTGCCGGAGCTGCGGGCGACGAACCGACAGGTCCGCCAGCTCGGTGAGCGGCTTGCCGTCAACTCCTGCATCCAGGGGTCGGCAGCAGACATCATCAAGGTCGCCATGGTGGCGTGCCATCGCCGGTTGCGCGATGAGGGGCTCCGCTCGCGCCTCGTGCTGCAGATCCACGACGAGCTGCTGTTTGAGGTTGCCGACGGGGAGACGTCCGCGGTGCGGGCGATCGCGGGTGAGGAGATGGTTGGGGCCTACCCGCTCGACCCGCCTCTCGCCGTCGACCTCGGCCTCGGCGACACCTGGCTCTCAGCGAAGGAGTGACGAGGCTGCGACGACGGGTGTGGCAGCCGCGCGCGGCATCTCGGTGGTACTGTCCGACGGTCTTCCCGCTTGCGGGAGGGCTGTCCCTGTCTGGAAGGAAACCCACGAACCGTGCCCACCCTTACGAACGCCGAGCTGGCCGCCTCCGATCCTGACGTCTGGATCGAGGTTGATGGCGAGCTCGTCCCGAACTACGACGCAACGCTGACCGCCTTCGACGAGGGCGACGTCGTCACCGGCAAGGTCGTGCGCATCGACCGCGACGAGGTCCTCGTCGACATCGGCTACAAGTCCGAAGGCGTCATCCCGATCAACGAGCTGTCGATCCGCCGGGCGGTCAACCCCGAGGACGAGGTCGCGATCGGTGACGAGGTCGACGCGCTGGTCCTCACCAAGGAGGACCAGGACGGTCGGCTGATCCTGTCGAAGAAGCGGGCGCGGTTCGAGAAGGCGTGGAAGCGCATCGAGGCTGCCGCGGAGAGCGGCGAGGCCGTCGAGGGACAGGTGATCGAGGTCGTCAAGGGCGGCCTGATCATCGACCTTGGCGTCCGCGGCTTCTTGCCGGCGTCGCTCGTCGACATCCGTCGCGTGCAGGACCTCGACGAGTTCCGCGGTGGCACGTTGCGCTGCAAGGTGATCGAGCTCAACCGCTCTCGGAACAACGTTGTCCTCAGCCGGCGAGCCGTGCTCGAGGAGGAGCGCCGCGAGGTGCGCCAGCGCATCCTCGACGAGCTTGAGCCCGGTGCTGTCGTCGACGGCGTGATCTCGAACATCGTCGACTTCGGCGCGTTCGTTGACCTCGACGGCATCGACGGTCTGATCCACATCTCCGAGCTCTCGTGGACGCACGTCAACCACCCGTCGGAGCTGCTTGAGATCGGCCAGACGGTGAAGGTCAAGGTCCTCGACATCGACCGCGACCGCCAGCGCATCTCCCTCGGCCTCAAGCAGACCCAGGCCGATCCGTGGCAGCGCGTGCTCGAGAGCTACCAGCAGAACGACGCCGTTCACGGGCGGGTCTCGAAGGTCGTCACGTTCGGCGCCTTCGTCGAGATCCTCGTCGGTGTCGAAGGTCTTGTGCACATCTCAGAGCTCGCCGTGCACCACGTCGAGAACCCGCGCGAGGTCGTCGTCCCGGGACAGCACGTCCTCGTCAAGATCATCGACATCGACGCCGAGCGCCGGCGCCTGTCGCTCTCGGTGAAGCGCGTCGAGGAGACCGACTCGATCCTCCCCCCGATCGCCCTCGTGCCGGGCGATAAGCCGTTCCTCGCCGACCTGATCGCCGCCGAGGAGGCGGGGATCACCCTGCCGACCGAGGATTCCGCAGCGTTCGCGGCCGAGGTCTCGCCGGAGGATGAGGCGGCGCTTGAGGCGTTCTACGCTCCGACGATGCCTGGCGCCGCCGAGGCAGAAGGCCAGCCCGCGGCAGAGGTCGAGGCCGAGGAAGCCGCGGCAGAGGTTGAGGCAGAGGTTGAGGCTCCCGCGGTCGCGTCGGACGAGGCGGAGACCGACGAAGGGGCATGATCGCGTTCCGCTGATTGGCCTCACCGGGCCGATCGGCGCTGGCAAGTCGACCGTGCTCGCCGCGTTCGAGCGTCACGGTGCGGCGGTGCTCGACTCCGATGCGGTCGTCCGCGATCTGTATGCCCGGCCCGAGGTGCGTGACGTGATCGTCCGTCACCTCGGGCCGGACGTCCTTCGCGTTGACGGGACGGTCGATCGAGCGCGGGTCGCGGGGATGGCGTTCTCGAGCGAGGTCGAGCGATCGTGGCTCGAGGGCGTCCTGCACCCGCTCGTCGACGAGACGTTCCGTGCGTGGGTCAGCGCGGTGCGGGAGCGCGCCCCGGTGGCGCTCGTGCATGAGGTGGCGCTGCTGTTCGAGGTCGGCCTGGAGGCGCGGTACGACCACGTCATCGTCGTCGACGCGCCGGATGCTGATCGGGCCGCGAGGGTTGCCTCACGCGGCGGACTGGTCGCCCTCCGTGAGCGCGAGCGACGGTTTCTGCCGGTGTCGGAGAAGCGCAGACGTGCCTCCTTCGTGATCGACAACGTCAGCTCGCTCGACGCCGTCGACGCCGCCGTGACGGCGATCCTTGCTGAGATCGCCTGATGCGCCGAGCGGTGTTGTGGATCGCCGCGCTGCTGGCCGTTGTCGGTGCCGTCACCACCTACGCCCTCCACGTGCAGCCCGGCTGGTACGTGCGCCTTCGCTACCCGCTTGCATACGCCTCGGTGATCCGGGCGCACGCGGTGCACTATCACCTCGACCCCGCTGTCGTCGCATCGGTGGTCTACGTGGAGTCGCGGTTCTCTCCAGACACGACCTCGCGCGCAGGCGCGGTGGGTCTGATGCAGCTGCTTCCGTCCACCGCTCAAGGGATCGCCGACCGCACGGGCGGACATCGGTTCCGACCGGTCGACCTCCTCGATCCGGAGATCAACGTGCGCTACGGATGCTGGTATCTCGAGCATCTCCGCCAGCACTTCGACAGTCGCCCGGACGCGCTTGCCCTCGCGCTCGCCGCGTACAACGCTGGCCAAGGTCCGGTCGATCGATGGGTTCAAGCGACCCCAGCGGGGCTTTCCGTTGTCATCAGGTATCCCGAGACGGCCGCCTACGTGCAGGATGTTCTTGCCACGGCGGAGCTCTACCGACGGGGCTACGGGCTCTGATCGGGAAGACTGCGGCCGTTCCCGATGAGCGAGGTCCGTCCCGTGAGCACGTCTCCCGTCAAGGTCACCATCACCGGCGCCGCCGGCCAGATCGGCTACGCGCTGCTGTTTCGCATCGCCAGCGGTGCGATGCTCGGCGCATCGACGCGCGTGGAGCTGCGCCTGCTTGAGGTGCCTCAGGCGGTCGGCGCGCTGAGCGGTGTTGCGATGGAGCTCGACGACTGTGCGTTCCCGCTGCTCGCGAACGTCGTCGCGACCGACGACCCGAGCGTCGCGTTCGACGGCGCGAACGTGTGCCTGCTCGTTGGTGCCCGGCCGCGAACGAAGGGCATGGAGCGGGGCGACCTGCTGGAGGCGAACGGTGCGATCTTCACCGTCCAGGGGCGAGCGATCAACGACCACGCCGCGGACGACGTCCGCGTGCTCGTCGTCGGCAACCCGGCGAACACGAACTGCCTGATCGCGCAGCGCAACGCGCCGGACGTGCCGGCTGAGCGGTTCACGGCGATGACGCGTCTCGACCACAATCGTGCCGCGACGCAGCTCGCCCGTCGCGTCGGCGCAGACGTCGCCGACGTCGCGCGCCTGACGATCTGGGGCAACCACTCGGCGACGCAGTACCCGGACATCTCTCACGCGATGGTTGGCGGGCGGCCTGCGGCGGCGCTCGTCAACGACCAGGCGTGGATCGAGTCGACGTTCATCCCAACGGTCGCGAGGCGGGGTGCCGCGATCATCGAGGCGCGCGGCGCGTCGAGCGCAGCGTCGGCCGCAAACGCCGCGATCGACCACGTGCACGACTGGTTCGTGGGGACGGCGGAGGGCGACTGGACGTCGATGGGCATCGTCTCCGACGGCTCGTACGGCGTCGAACCAGGGATCATCTCGAGCTTTCCGGTGTCGACCGGCGCCGGATCGCACGCGATCGTCGGTGACCTCTCGATCGACCCGTTCTCGCGCGCCCGGATCGACGCGTCCGTTGCCGAGCTCGTCGAGGAGCGCGACGCGGTCGCAGCCCTCGGCTTGATCGGCTAGTGCACCGTCTCGAAAGCACGTGGCGGTTCGAGCGCTGCGGAGCAGCGTCTGAAACGCGCCCGACAGGTCGGGACGAGAGCTGGGCAAGCAATGCTTGCCCAGCGTGCCAGGTGATCTGGTATCCACCAGACCACCGAGTCTCCAGCTCGGTCACGACGCGTGTCAAGGCGAACGCCTTGACACGCGTGCGAGCGGGCGTGCTATCCAGCACGCCCGCGATCAGCAAGCTCCCTCGCTGTCGCTTGTCAGACGTGCTCCTCACGACGAACCACCAGGTACGTACAAAACGGTACGCTAGTGGCGTGATTGTCAAATAGCATGGTCATTGGGGTGTCTGGAGCGAGCGGGAGCGTAGCGCGTCGCGCAGGGTTGCTGGGGCAAGCTCAAGCGGCGCGCGACGTTCCCGCGAAGCGCTGGCTGGCAGGGCCACCCGACGGGTGGCGGAGCCGGCAAGCGCAGGACGATCCAGGCAGTCGGATGACCACGCCATCTCACAATCAGACCACTACTAGTGCGGGCCGGATCGTGGTCGCCGCAGCTAGCTGGCACAGCCACCCAACGGGTGACGGAGCCAGCAATCAGCCGGGGCGGGGAACCTCGCGGATGGTGCCCGCGACGAGCAGTCGGCCATCCGCCGCGCGAAACGCCCGCGGTCGGTCCTCGATGTAGCGGGTGACGCCGTCGACACCGAGCAACCGGTAGACCATGTCCACCTGCTGGTCGCCGGCAAGCGCCTGTGCGATCCCCGCGTGGAAGGTCGCGGCGTCGTCGGGATGGATGTGCGTCATCCAGACTCCGACGCCAAAGCCGACACCGCCGGGCGTGCCGCCGTACAGCCCGTGGGTCGCGTCGTCGACGAAGATCGTCTCGAACGTGCCGTCGTCCCTTGCGTGATCGACGTAGAGCACCTCGTCGATGGCGTGGGCGACGGCCCGCATGTCTGCCTCACGCTCGATCAGGCTCCGCCCGATCCGGGTCTGCTCCGTCACGTCTCGGACGATCCCCGCGACGAGCCGCCCGTCCGGCCCGTCGCCGGCTGGCGCGCCGACGTCATTGACGATCCGCACGGCACCGGCGGCGTCGCGCACGCGGTAGGTCACGGCGAACGGCTCGCCGGCGGCAACGGCGGCGTACGTCTCCGCGAGCAGCGGTCGATCTTCCGGAAGCACTGCCTGAAACCACTGTGCGACGCGATCCGGGTTCGTCGTGCCGAAGATGCGCCGCCCCGCGGGGCTCTCGAACACGTTCTCGACGGTGCCGTCGGGACGGTGAAGGTCGACGTAGAGGTCGTCGGTAACGGCGTCGGAGAGCGCTCGTAGGTACTCGCTCTCCTTCGCGAAGCGTCGATGATCGGTCACGTCGGTCATCGCGCCGGCGGCGTACCATCGGCCGTTCTGTCCGACGAACGCCCGCGAACGATCCCAGACGGTGCGAACCGAGCCATCGGCGCGGACGATGCGGTACTCGAGGGAGATCGTTCCGAGCTCGCGGTGGCGCTTGTACGTGGCGAGCACGCGGGCTCGGTCGTCTGGGTGGAGGGCTCGCGCCCAACGGTCAGCTGCCTGCGCACCGGAGACGGCTTCACCGTAGAAACGGCTGACGTTCGGCGGCGCGTAGACCGACACGAGTCGCCCGTCATCCTGGATCTCGTCGATGCTCAGGACGTCCTCGCCGGAGGCAAGCAACTCCTGGATCTGCAGCTCGGCGCTATCTCGCCGCTCCGCCGCGGCGCGGAGGTCGTCGACGTCCGAGATCACCACCGCGACACGGAGGTCGCCGGCATCCTCGTTCACGGGCCGCGACCGGATCCACATCCAGCGGTACGATCCCTCCGACGCACCGACGACGCGGCACTCGATGGCGGAGTCGACGCCACGCATCACGTCGGCGAGATGGAGGAGGTAACGCTCCTGGTCGTCACGATGGATGCGGGCCCGAAGCGCCGCCAACGGGTTCTCGCCGGGGCCAACGGGCGCGCCCAGCAACCGATCCATGCCGGGGCCGGCGTGGGACACGCTGAGCGCACCGTCCGGCGCGACGAGCACCTCGAACACCACCTCGTTGATCGTCTCGAGCACGGTCTGCAGGCGGTCCCGCGCAGCGTCGAGTGCCGAGCGGACGGCGTGGCGCTCGGTGACGTCGAAGACGACGCCCTCGACAAGCATCCGCCCTGAACGCTCGCGGTAGGGGCGGTCGCGCGTCCAGACGCGACGCTCGACACCGTCGAACCCGACGATCCGGTACTCGAGCTCAGCGCGCTCGCCGCGAGCGACGGTCTGGCGAAACAGCGCGTGCGCGGAGCGGTCATCGGGATGGACGCGGGCGTCCCACAGCCGGGCGGCGTCCGCAAGCGTCGCGATCGGTGTCGCGAGCACCCGCTCGACGACGCGGATACCCGCGTTCAACGCCTGGATCGTGCCGTCTGGCCGGATCTCGTACGTCATCGGGAACCCGTTCAGGTCATCGTCACCGGCCGCGCTGTCGATTCCGCCCGCCTCGGCGAGCAGGACGACACGGAGCCCGCTATCGCCGATCAGCGGCAGCGCGCCGTAGTGCCGCGCCACGTCGGTCGTCAGAGGCTCGCCAACCTTCACCGTCGCCGCGGCGAGGCCGTTGACGCCCACCACGTTCCCGTCGCTGTCGATGACCACCGCTTGCCCGTCGATGAGGTCAAGGAGGGCGTCAGAACCAGCCGGGAGAGAGACTGCGGACGCCACACCGGTATGGTGCCCGACTGGCCGGTCGGCGACGTCGTCCGTTACCCTCTGTTCGTGCCGCCGTTCCGCTTCGCAGGGTCCTTTCAGCCGACAGGCGACCAGCCGAAGGCCCTGGCGTCGCTCGCCGACGGGCTCCGCTCCGGCGAGCGCTACCAGACCCTGCTCGGCGCGACGGGAACGGGGAAGACCGCGACGATGGCGTTCGTGATCGAGCAGGTTCAGCGCCCTGCGCTCGTGATCGCGCACAACAAGACGCTCGCGGCGCAGCTCTGCAACGAGTTTCGCGCGTTCTTCCCCGACAACGCCGTCGAGTACTTCGTCAGCTACTACGACTACTACCAGCCTGAGGCCTACCTCGCGGCGTCCGACACGTACATCGAGAAGGACTCGGCGATCAACGACGACATCGACCGGCTGCGCCACGCGGCGACGAGCGGTCTCCTGACGCGCCGCGACGTGATCATCGTCGCCTCGGTGTCCTGCATCTACGGTCTCGGCTCACCCGCGGAGTACGAGGAGCAGCTCGTCAAGCTCGTGGTGGGGGAGACGTTCCGCCGCGAGACGTTGCTGCACGACCTCGTCGGGATCCAGTACTCGCGCAACGACATGGTCCTCGGCCGCGGTCGCTTCCGGGCGCGCGGCGACGTCGTCGAGGTGCAGCCCGCCTACTCCGAGACGGCCTACCGCGTGTCCCTTTTCGGCGACGAGGTGGAGCAGATCAGCCACTTCGATCCGCTCACGGGCGAGGTGCTTGGACGCATCGACGAGCTGCTGCTGTACCCCGCGACGCACTACGTGACGACCGCGCCGACGCTCGAGCGAGCGGTCGTCCAGATCGCGGAGGAGATGGACGAGCGCGTCGCCTGGTTCGAGGCGCGCGGCAAGCTGCTGGAGGCGCACCGGCTGCGCCAGCGCACCGAGTACGACCTCGAGATGATGCGCGAGATGGGCTACTGCAACGGGATCGAGAACTACTCGCGGATCCTCGACGGCCGCGAGCAGGGCACCGCTCCCTTCACGCTGATCGACTACTTTCCCGGCGACTTCGTCACGTTCATCGACGAGTCGCACAACACCGTGCCGCAGGTCGGTGGCATGTATGAGGGCGATCGGTCACGCAAGTCGTCGCTGATCGACTACGGGTTCCGCCTTCCCTCCGCGGCCGATAACCGACCGCTGCGGTTCGACGAGTTCCTCGAGCGCGTTCCTCAGGCCGTGTTCGTGTCGGCCACGCCCGGCGCCTTCGAGCTGCGCAACTCCCAGCGGGTCGTCGAGCAGATCATCCGTCCGACGGGGCTCGTCGATCCGGCGGTCGAGATGCGCAGGACGAGCGGGCAGATCGACGACCTGCTCGGCGAGATCCGCGAGCGCGAGCGCGCCGGTGAGCGCGTCCTGGTGACGACGCTGACGAAGAAGATGGCCGAGGACCTGACCGACTACCTGCTCGAGTCGGGCGTCCGCACGCGCTACCTGCACTCCGAGGTCGACACGATCGAGCGCATTCAGATCGTCCGCAGCCTGCGCCTCGGCGAGTACGACGTGCTCGTCGGCGTGAACCTCCTGCGGGAGGGGCTCGACCTGCCCGAGGTGTCGCTCGTCGCGATCCTCGACGCCGACAAGGAGGGCTTCCTGCGCGGCCAGACGGCGCTGATCCAGACGATCGGGCGCGCCGCGCGACACATCAACGGGAAGGTGCTGATGTACGCCGACCGCGAGACGGAGGCGATCAAGGGAGCGATCGCCGAGACGAACCGTCGCCGCGCGATCCAGACGGCGCACAACCTCGAGCACGGGATCACGCCGACCTCGATCGTGAAGGCCGTCACCGACATCGCCGAGCTCCTGACGATGGGCCAGACCTCCGTGCCGAGCTCGCGCCGCCGCGGCGCGAACCAGGCCGAGGGGATGGACCGCGGCGAGCTCGAGAAGCTCGCGATCGACCTCGAGCAGGAGATGCTGGTCGCCGCCGAGGAGCTGCGCTTCGAGTACGCCGCCCGCCTGCGCGACGAGATCCGCGACCTGCGCCGCGAGCTCGCCGCGATCGAGGGAGCCGGGCTGTCGTAGTGCGCCGGCCAGGCCGCAGCATGCCGAGCCACCGGGCCGCGATCGCGATCGTCGTCGTGGTGCTCGCCACGATCCTGGGAGGAGCGCTCGTCGGAGGCTGGTCGGCGCCCGCCCACGGTGCGTCGTACGTGCACGCGGCGTCCTACGTATACGACGGCACCACGCTACGGCCCGCGCAGGAGAGCGGGCCGTCAGCGGCCGCGGTGACCGGCGGGCCCGTACGCGTACGACCGTCGTCCGCCGTACGCGGTGCCGCAGAAGACGCAGGCGCTAGTGTTCTCAGGCACTACACGACTGCGGATGCAGCGAAGGCCATCACCGAGAGTGGCCGAATCGAGCCGGGTGCTGCGAGCGGCAAGATTTGGCTTACGCCCGACGAGTACGCCTCGGGTGCTGATGCGCGGTCGGCGCTCGCACTGAACAAGACCCCCGAAGGCTGCTTCGAGATTCCCCTGTGCCGCGTTTCCGGCCTCTCGCCCCCGGGCCGTGTGGCGCCGGCCTACGGGGAGGCTGGCGGCGGAGTTGAGGTCACGACATCGAACGCGATCGACGTGACCGGCCTCATCTTCAGGCCCTTCGGACCGCGATGACTAAGCCCGAGAGGATCAACGTTCTCGTCGCCTACGACTACGGCATGGGGGGGTTGTGGGGTGTCATGGCGGCCGCGTCGACTGACCAGGTTCGCGAGATATACCCCGAACTGGCGATCGTCGACGAGCGACCTTCCTGGATGACCGAGGAGCGCTTCCTGGAGCTTGTCGCTGACCCGTACGACATCGACGATGAGCCGCGGGGGCTCGTGAAGGTCCTGCTCGCCGAGCGAGCGAGACCGTGACCGCTCGCAGCGCCTTGAGGCGTTTGCGCTTGGGCCTCCCCTGGGTAGTCTGGGGTAACCGATCGCGTGGCATGAACGCAGCGCGTCGATGCCTGCGGAGCGACCCAGCGAGCGGCGCCGGACACCGCGTCGCTGCTCGGCTGATCTCGACTTTGATCGGGGTGCTGGCGATTCTCGTGGGAGCGTCGCCAACACTGGCCGCACCGGACACGACGGCATCGCCGATTCAGGTTCGGGTGGCGACTGCGACGCTAAACGTTTCGTCAATTGGTTCGGCGCTTGGAACTGTGGCTACGCGTACGACGACACCGTCCGTCTTCTCGTCGGTAGCGAGGGCTTCGGGCCCTCGCAGGGCGGGTGGGAGCGTGGCGCTGATCGTCGGTTTCGTTGCCGCAGA
>JANYCN010000073.1 GCA_025360225.1 Actinomycetes bacterium
ATCCTACGGATCGCTCCTCCGACGCGCCGCCGCGCGAGGAGCTATAACCCCATCAACAACCAGCCACGTGGGGCCACTTCAAGCTGCCGAGGTGGGGCCAGTGCAGGTTGTCGTTGCCAACGGAGCGCCGCCCGCTCGACCCGCGCACGCAGGTAGGGCACCGCTGGTCGCCCCGCCCGGTCCGCGACGCGCCCAGTCGAGCTCCTGCGAGACAGGCAGGGCAATGCGCCGCGCGGGAGCGCTCGAGCTCTCGGAATCCGGAACATCTCGCCGCGGACCTCGCGTCACGCCTCATCCCTCGGAGCGATCCACGAATCGTATGACGGATGGATCCCGCGCCAGAATCGCGGCGAACTGGCTGCACGCGCGCACGAGGGGCGTCACCCCGATCCAGCAGGCGTTGGCGCGCAACATCGCCAGGTCGCTCGGTGACTCCTGACGGGGTCAGGGGCATCCTTGCCTCCGACACCGCGGATGTCTGGGTGGCGATCGCGCCGTTGCTCCCGCGCGGACTCTACCTCGCCGGTGGCACCGCGCTCGCGGTGCACCTCGGGCACCGGGCGACTCGTGGCCTCGACCTCTTCTATCACGGAGACGCGATCGACCTCGATGCGCTCGAGGGGTTCCTCGCCTGCAACGTTCGGTGGGCCCGTACGACGCGGGCGCCCGGGACGCTGAACGGTCTCGTGTCGGCGACGCGGGTTCAGTTCCTGCACGCGGACGAGGGTCGCCCACAGCTCCCGCTCGATCTGCCCGGCGTCGTCGCGGGTCTTTGCGTTGCTGCTGTCCGCGAGCTGCTTGCGATGACGTTGAAGGCGATCGGTGACGGTGGCGAACTGCGTGACTACTTCGACATCATGGCGATCGAGCAATCCGGTCGCTTCGACGCGGCGGAAGGCCTCTCGTTCCTCGTCGAGCGGTTCAGGCCAACGGACACTGCGGCCGCTGTCCGGCGCGCTTTCTCGGCGCTCGGCTACCTCGAGGACCGTCGATGAAGACCTCAGGCTTCCGGAGAGCAAGAACGCGATCACCGCGTACTGGGCGCGCCGCCAACCCGAGATCATCTCGTCCATCGACCGCGGCATCGCATCGTGGCGGCCGTCCGGGAGCG
Source organism: Actinomycetes bacterium (assembly GCA_025360225.1). GTDB lineage: Bacteria > Actinomycetota > Thermoleophilia > Gaiellales > F1-60-MAGs149 > JANYCN01. The sequence goes on from JANYCN010000073.1 coordinate 1,112, forward strand.
GGTAGACGGCTCTCGGTCAAGTGGTCTGACCACGCCATCTTGCAATCAGACCAGCAGTTGCCGGCCTACGCGCCCGGCGGCGAGACCTCCCACGGCGCGACCCAGTCGCCGGCGACCCGCAGCTCGACGCCCGCGTCGTCCTCGATGACCTTGCAGACGGTCATCTCTCCCGCACCGGTGCCGTAGCGCTCGGCGGCTTCCCGGAAACGTTCGTGTGTTGCCCGCGTCAGATCGTTGCGGGTGCCGGTCTCGGCCATCAGTTCGGCGATCAGGTCGAGGTCCTTCAAACACAGCGCGAGCGGGAACGACGGGTCGTAGTGGCCGGCGAAGATCGACGGGACGTCGTGCTGGAGGACGAAGCTGTCCGCGGCGCCACCCTTCATCACTGACCACCAGACGTCCGGTTCGAGGCCAGCGAGCTTCGCCGTGACCATCGCCTCACCGATCGCCGCAGCGTGGATCTTCCACAGCTGGTTGTTGACGAGCTTCGCGACGTAGCCGTTCCCGTGCGGGCCGACGCGCCGGATCTCGCCCATCGACTCGATCACGGGTCGCGCCCGCTCGACGTCGTCGTCGTCACCGCCGACGAACATCGGCATGTCACCACGGATAGCTGCGTCGACCGAACCCGTCACCGGCGCGTCGATTGGCGCGCCACCGCGTTCCCGGAACTCCGCTCCCAGCTCGCGCATCAGGCGCGGGCTGCTCGTCGTCAGGTCGACCCAGATCTTGCCGCGACAGTCGGCGGTGAGCAGGCCCTCGGCGCCTCGCACGACCGCCTCGATCTCCTTCGGGCCGAACACCATCGTGATGACGATGTCGACGTTGTCGAGCACGTCCGCCGGGCTTTGCGCCGATCGAGCGCCGCGCTCGACCAACGGTGCCAGCGCGTCCTCGCGCACGTCGTACACCACCGTCTCGAACCCGGCGCGAACGACGTTCAGCGCTGCGTTTCGGCCCATCGTGCCGAGACCGATGAATCCGACCCTCACGTCACCGGCCCGCTGTTGTCTTCGAGACTCAGAAAACCGACAAGAGGCGTCATCCGCATCCTTCCGCTCGTGGGCCATCTCGCAATCACCAAGTGGTCTGATTGTCAAATAGCGTGGTCATTCGCGCGCCTGGATCGTACTGCGTGGCACGGTCATTGGGTGTCTGGAGCGAAGTGGTCGCCGCAGCTGGCTGGCAGAGCCACCCGACGGGTGGCGCAGCCCGCAAGCTCAGGACGATCCAGGTAGTCGGATGACCACGCCATCTCACAATCAGACCGCTAGCAACCCGATGGTCCACCGCGACCGGTCCACTCGCCGGCGGGAGAGGCCCTGCGACGCCGCGAGATGCACCGGCTGGCGGCTCAGCTGTCGGCCATCGGGACGTGTGGGAACGAGCTCGGCGGTACCACGTCGACGTTCGCCGAGCGCTGTTGCGCGAGCACCCCGCCGTCGACGCGGACGACGGAGCCCGTCATGTATCGGGCGTCGTCGGTGGCGAGGAACACGACCGGCCCGGCGAGCTCGTCGGCGGTGCCGAGACGGCCGAGCGGCACGACGCCACCGCGCTCTGCCGCGAGCTCCTCGCTGATCTCGTAGGTGCGGATCAGCCCGGGGACGACGGCGTTCACGCGCACGCCGTACGGCGCCAGGTCGAGCGCCATCGCGCGCGTCAACGCCTCGATTCCGCCCTTTGAGGCGTCGTAGGCGGCGAGGGAGCGGTGAGCGTGGGACGCGCCGCCGGACGAGATGTGGATGATCGAACCGCGCCGGCGTCGCGCCATGCTCAGCGCCACAGCCTTCGAGCAGAGGAAGGTGCCGGTCAGGTTGACGCGCAGCACGCGGTCCCACCAGTCGAGGTCGCCCTCGAGAAAGTGGCGGCTGATGATCGCGAAGTCCGTGAGCCCGGCGTTGTTCACCAGCACGTCGACCGGCCCGAACCGGGTGACGAGCGCGGCGATGCCGAGCTCGACGGCCTGCGGGTCGCCGACGTCGAACGGCAGCGCCACGGCCTCGCCGCCGGCGTGTTCGATCGCGGCAACGGTGCTCGCGGCAGTGTCTGCGTTGACGTCGTTGACGCCGACGCGTGCTCCTTCGCGGGCGAAGCGTTCGGCAACGGCGCGCCCGATGCCGGCGCCGGCGCCGGTCACGAGCACGCAGGTGTTCTCGAACCGTCTCATCATGGTGCTCCCAGTCTTGATGCGGCCGGCGCACGCCCGGTTGACGGGGGCGCCGGGATCGCATGATATGGTAAAACCATACGCATGACGGCCGGCTTGGATCAGGAGACATGGCAGGCGGCGCTCGCCGAGGCGTTCGCCGCCGACGGCGTCGAGTCGACCGCGTGGGTGCCGGACAAGCGGCTCCAGCCGATCGCGCTCGGCCTTCGGGCACACGGGCTCGCTCCGATCACCCTGACCCGTGAGGAGGAGTGCGTCGGCTACGCCTGCGGCCACCGCGCCGCCGGCGGCCGCCCGCTGGTGCTGTTCCAGTGCTCGGGCCTCGGCAACGCGATGAACGCGATCGGGTCGCTCGCCGTCCCCTACGGCTTCGGGTTCGTAATGGTGCTGTCGATGCGGGGGACGCTCGGTGAGTCGAACCCGTCACAGGTGCCGCTCGGCCGGGCGACGGTGCCGATGCTCGACTCGCTCGGGATCCAGGCGCTCTCGCTCCGAGACGGCGCCGAGGCCGCGGTCGTTGCCGCAGGGGCATGCCGTTTGGCCTACGACGCCCGCCAGGTCGTGGCGATCATCCTCGAGCCGGAGCTCGATCGCCGGTGAACGCGACGGACGTCACCCGGGCCGTGCTCGACGCTGCGCGATCCGCGCTGTTCGTCTCCTCCCTTGGAACCGCCACGTCAGCGCTGCGCCGGGCGAGCAACGACGGCCCGCACCTGTACCTGGGCGGCTCGATGGGCTCCGCCCTCGCCGCAGCGATCGGTGTCGCCGTTCGCTGTCCGGAGCGCCATGTCGTCTGCCTGCTCGGCGACGGCGAGATGCTGATGGGCGCCTCGACGCTCTGGAGCCTGGCCGGCGTCCGCCCGTCGAACCTGCTCGCGGTCGTGCTCTGCGACGGTCACTACACGATCACCGGCGGACAGCCGCTCGGCGCGCCGTCGGCCTTCGCGGCCGTTGCCGCCCAGCTCGACCTGAGCTCGTCCGTCGCGACGACCGCGCGGGAGGTCACCGACGCCGTTCACACGCTGCCGCGCCCGGCGTTGCTCGAGGTGCGCTACGACGAGCGGGCATGGCCGGGTCCGTCGCCGTTCGTCGACCCACCCCTCGTGCGCCTCCGCTTCGAGGCGGAAGCCGGCGAGGTGCGCTGATGGAGATCGCCCCGCCGACCGAGCTCAGCCAGATCCGCGAGTCGGTTCGGGCGCTCTGCGCTGCGTTCCCGGGGCGGTACTGGCGAGACCTCGAGCCGTCGCGCTACCCGGCGGAGTTCGTGGCGGCGCTCACCCGTGACGGCTGGCTCGGCGCGCTGATCCCGGAGCGCTACGGCGGCGCGGGCCTGTCGCTCACCGCGGCGAGCGTGGTCGTCGAGGAGATCAACGCGTCGGGGTGCAATGCCGGTGCCTGCCACGCCCAGATGTACACCATGGGCACGATCTTGCGCCACGGTTCCGAGGCGCAGAAGGAGCGCTACCTCCCGCCGATCGCGTCGGGCGAGCTGCGCCTGCAGGCGTTCGGTGTGACCGAGCCCGGCGCTGGCTCAGACACGACGAGCATCACCACGACTGCAACGCGGACGGCCTCGGGCTACGTCGTGCATGGTCAGAAGATCTGGACGAGCCGCGCCGAGCACTCTGACCTGATGCTGCTTCTTGCCCGAACAACCCCACGCGACGAGGTCGCGCGCAAGACGGAGGGGCTGTCGACGTTCCTCGTCGACATGAAGGCGGCGCGGACCGCCGGCACGATGACCATCCGGCCGATCGCGACGATGATGAACCACGCCACCACCGAGGTCTTTCTCGATGGCGTCGAGCTCGCTGCCGACGCGCTCGTCGGTGAGGAGGGCGACGGGTTCCGCTACATCCTCGACGGGATGAACGCCGAGCGCGTGCTGATCGCCGCGGAGTGCGTCGGCGACGGCCGCTGGTTCACGCAGAAGGCCGCGGCTTACGCGTCTGAGCGCGTCGTGTTCGGCCGGCCGATTGGCGCCAACCAGGGCGTCCAGTTCCCGATCGCCGCCGCCTACGCCCAGGTCGAGGCCGCCGACCTGATGCGCTACCGGGCCGCGGCGCTGTTCGATCAGGGCCGTCCGTGCGGCCCGGAGGCAGGGATGGCAAAGCTCCTCGCCTCAGAGGCCGCGTGGGCGGCGGCGAACACGTGTGTCGACGCACACGGCGGGTTCGGTTTCGCCCAGGAGTACGACGTCGAACGCAAGTTCCGCGAGACGCGGCTCTACAAGGTCGCGCCGGTGTCGAACAACCTCGTGCTCGCCTACCTTGGCCAGCACGTGCTCGGCATGCCGCGTTCCTACTGAACGACCTCGCCGTTCAGGCGGTTCCACTGCTCGATGTGGTCGCGCATCGCCGAACGCGCCGCGTCCTCGTCGTGCGCGGCGACCGCTCGGGTGATCGCGGCCAGCGCTGGTGGGATCGAGCGAGCGTAGCGGTCGAGACCGGCTCCGAGCGCCGGCACCTGGCGCAGCACCGGCTCGTGCAGCCCGACGGCGATGCCGATCCGCAGGCGGTTTCGCGTCGCGCGCGCCAGCGCCTCGTGCCAGCGAGCGTCGGCGTCGGCGAGCGGGCCCCAGTCGCCATCCGTCGTCCTCACGAGTGCGCGGCACTCCGACACGATGGATCGGAGCTCGGCCACGTCGTCGGCGGTGGCTCGGCGTGCCGCCCAGACGGCGTTCTCGACCTCGAAGCCGACGCGGAACTCCGCGAGCTCCTGCGCGGACGCTCCACGCATCGAGACGAGCGTTGCGAGCGCCGCCCCGAGTGTCGACTCCGACGGGCGCACCGCGAAGGCGCCGCCACCCTTCCCAGGGCGGACGTCGAGGATGCCGAGCGCCTCGAGCGCGCGGAGGGCCTCGCGGAGCGTCGGGCGTCCCACCTCGAGCTGCTCGGCAAGGTCGCGCTCGCTGGGTAGTCGCTGGCCCTCGGCGATCTCACCCGAAGAGATCGCGCTGCGGATCTGCGCCACGACGTCGTCGAGCGAACGTACGCGTCGGGCTGGCATGAACGGTTGGCGAGGCGGCTCTGTCATCCTTTATGGTAAAACCATACTATACGAGGAGAGGGGCACCACGTTGGCGCTCGCCCTGCACGGGCTGGATGAGTGGATCGGTCGGAGCGCGACGCGACGTGACCTGTTCGCCGCCGCTCCGCTCGCTCGGCTTCGCGCGGCGCTCGACCTCGAGCCTGACGAAGGCCCAGGTCTCGTCGTGCCGCCGCTCGGGCACTGGCTCTCCTTCCTGCCACGAAACCGACCGAACGAGCTAGACGGCCATCCTCGCCGCGGCGGCTTCCTGCCGCCGATCGCGCTGCCCCGCCGGATGTGGGCCGGTGGTCGGCTGGTCCTCGCCGCCCCCCTTCATGCCGGCGACGCGCTGGAGCGCAGCTCGACGATCGAGAGCATCCAGTTAGAGGAGGGCGAAGCGGACCGCTCGTCTTCCTCTCGATCCGCCATGAGGTCCGCCGGCTCGGTGAGAGCGAGGCCGCGATCGTGGAGCACCAGGAGCTGGTGTACCGCGCCACCGCGACCGCCGCGGTCGTGGATCCCGTCGCCGCGCCCCGGCACGAACAGTTCAGCCGTACCGTCGTCCCTGATGCGGTGCTCCTGTTTCAGCTCAGCGCGCTCACCTACAACGGGCATCGCATCCACTCCGACCGCCGCTACGCCACCGACGGCGAGGGGTATCCGGGCCCCGTCCTGCACGGGCCGTTGATCGCGACGCTGCTCGTCGACCTGCTCGGCCGTACGCTGCCCGGTGTGGAATTGACGGCGTTCCGGTTCCGGGCTCTGCGCGCGACCTTCGACGGCGCGCCGCTGACCCTCGCCGGGCGTCGCGACGGCGCTGACGTCCGTCTCTGGGCGATGGACGCCAATCGCTCCCTCGTCATGGACGCGACTGCCACGATCGCGCGGGCGTGACGGTGCGGCCGCTCGACGGGATCACCGTCGTCACGCTCGAGCACGCCGTCGCTGCGCCGTTCGCGACGCGGCAGCTTGCTGATCTCGGTGCCCGCGTGATCAAGGTCGAGAGGCCGCTGGTCGGCGACTTCGCCCGCTCCTACGACGATCGGGCACGCGGGCTCTCGTCGCACTTCGTCTGGGCGAACCGCGGCAAGGAGAGCGTCACGCTCGACCTCAAGCAGCCGCGCGCCGCCGAGCTCGTCCGCCAGCTGGTGCTCGAACGGGCCGACGTTCTCGTGCAGAACCTCGCGCCCGGTGCCGCCGTCCGGCTCGGGCTCGGCTACGAGGCGTTGGTCGGGTCAAAGCCGTCGCTGATCGTCTGCGACATCTCCGGCTACGGCGACTCGGGACCGTACCGCGACCGAAAGGCGTACGACCTGCTGGTTCAGGCCGAGGCTGGGCTCCTCGCGATCACCGGAACGCCGGCCGAGCCGAGCAAGGCCGGCATCTCGGCGGCCGACATCGCAGCGGCGATGTACGCCTGCCAGCGCGTCCTCGCCGCCCTGATTGAGCGTGGTCGAACGGGGCGCGGGCAACGGATCGACATCTCGATGCTCGAGGCCCTCACCGAGTGGATGGGCTACCCGTTGTACTACGCGATGGACGGTCAGCAGCCGCCGCCGCGCGCCGGCGCGAGCCACGCAACGATCGCCCCGTACGGGCCGTTTCCGATCGGCGACGGCGGCACCGTGATCCTCGGGCTCCAGAACGAGCGGGAGTGGGCCGCCTTCTGTCGTGTCGTGCTCGAGCGGGCTGACCTGGTCGACGACGCGCGCTTCGCTGACAACGCCCGCCGTGCCGGAGCCCGCGACGAGCTCCGCGCCCTGATCGTCGAGGCGTTCGCACCGCTGACGGTGGAGGAGGTCGTCGACCGCCTCGAGCGTGCAGGCATCGCCAGTGCCTTGATGAACGATCTCGCAGACGTCTGGTCGCATCCCCAGCTCGCCGGGCGTGACCGGTGGCGTGAGATTGGGTCGCCCGTCGGTCCTCTCCCGACGCTCCTGCCGCCGGGATCATCGGGCGACGGCGAGCCACCGCTTGGACCGGTTCCCGGGCTCGGTGACGACACCGACGCGGTGCTGCGAGCGCCGTGTAGCTCGTCGGGAATCAGACCGCGTGGGTGATGCCGCCGTCGACGCGGAGGTTCTGGCCCGTGATGTAGCTCGCGCCGTCCGAGGCCAGGAAGGCGATCGTGGCCGCGACCTCAGCCGCGGTTCCGTACCGCTGCATGGGCACGCTGTCACGCCGTTCGTCTGTGGCCGGCAGGCTGTCGATCCAGCCAGGGAGGACGTTGTTGATGCGGATGCCGTCGGCGGCGTAGGTGCTGGAGTAGATCTTCGTGAACGTTGCGAGCGCCGCGCGGAACGCAGCCGACGTCGGGAACATCGGGGTCGGCTCCGTCACCCACGTGGTGGAGATGTTGACGATGACGCCATGCTTCTGCGCCTGCATGATCGGCGTGACCAGCCGGATCGGCCGTACAGCGCTGAAGAAGTAGACCTCCATCCCGGCCTGCCATTGCTCGTCCGTGATGTCGATGATCGGCGCGCGCGGGCCGTGGCCGGCGCTGTTCACGAGCACGTCGATCCGTCCCCATCGCTCCATCGCGCCGTCGACGAGCCGCGAGAGGTCGTCGGTCGAGCCGTTCGAGCCGGTGACGCCAAAGCCGCCGAGCTCGATCGCGAGCGCCTCCCCCTTCCCCGATGACGACAGCACGCCGACGCGATAGCCGTCGGCCGCGAAGCGCCGCGCCGCCGCCGCTCCCATGCCTGAACCACCGGCGGACACCAGCGCGACCCGTTCTCCTGTCATGTTCCCGCTCCTTGCGTTGCTCGCGCGAAGGGTAGTGCCTCACGCCAGTGGCGTTCGTTACTTGCAGACTCCAGATGCCGCCTTTCTCCGGTCGGCTGCGGGAACCTTCACGCCAACGGTGTACGGGCTGTACGTCACCACCGACCAGCAGCCGCGGATGCAGCGCAACTGATTCTCGTCGACCGTCAACCTGAACCTCCCGCGGCGTGGGGAGCTGTCGCGGGAGGTTCAGGTTGGCGGGAGCCTCGACCGGCGCGAGGGCTCGAGCAACGGCTCACCGGCGGCCGCGAGCTCTTCCCCGACGACGATGCGGCACGCTCGTGGTCTGATTGTGAAATGGCGTGGTCATCCGACTGCCTGGATCGTCCCCAGCCAGCTGCGGCGACCACGCCCCGGCCCGCTCTGCGTGCCGGATCGTGGGCTTCGCGGGAGCGTCGCGCGCACCGACGCGATCGTGGTGCTCGACGGCCCCTGCGTGACCGAGCTTCGAGCATGCCCGCATCCCTGCCTGGAGGTTCGAGAAGCTGATCGGCGAGTGGAGCAACCTGACGGCGGGCCGGGGCACGCTCGTTGACCTCGTCAACGAGGGCCAGTTGCCGGCGTGTTCGCGGAGTCGGATGACCCGCAGCGCCTGGTGCCGATCGTCACCGAGCCGGCGAGGTTCCTGATCGCCGTCGCTGGCGATCGGAACCGCGCGAACGCCCTCGCGATGGCGCACGACGGGCTGCATGGCAACTGGACGGCGACGTACGTGGACCGCTCGCGGAGCCTCGACCTCGCCTGCGTGATCGGCAACGAGACCTGCGGAGCCTGACCAATCCCGGCGGTCGATCAGCCATACTGGACGTCGGTGAACGACGCGGCCCTCGCTGAGCTCGATGCCGAGACGCTGCGTGCCGCGTACCGTGCACGGTCGCTCTCGCCGGTCGAGGTTGTCTCGGCCACGATCGCCAGGATCGACGCGATGGATGGACTGATCAACGCCTTCGTCACCCGCACCGACGAGCACGCGCTCGCCGACGCGCGTCGCGCCGAGGCCGCGTACCGCGACGGCACTCAACGTCTGCTTGAAGGTGTGCCGTACTCGATCAAGGACCTCGCGCCAACGGTCGGGATCCCGACCGGGTACGGCTCGCTGGTCTTCCGCGACCCCGCCCCGGTCGCCGACGCACCGTTCGTCGAGCGGCTCCGCGCGTCCGGCGGGGCGCTGCTCGGAAAGACCACGACCCCCGAGCACGGCTACAAGGGCGACTCCGACAATCCCTTGAACGGCCCGTGTCGAAACCCGCACGACACCGCTCGCACCGCAGGCGGCTCGAGTGGCGGCGCGGCCGCCGCGGCCGCCGCCTGCTTCGGCCCCTTGCATCATGGCTCCGATGGTGCTGGCTCGATCCGGATCCCCGCCGCGTTCTGCGGAGTCGTCGGACTCAAGCCGACCTTCGGCCTCGTGGCGCACCCGCCCGGTGAGGAGTACACGCTCTCCCACAACGGCCCGATCGCGAGAACCGTCCGCGACGCGGCGCTGCTGCTCGACGCGATGGCGGGCTTCGACGAGCGCGACCGGTTCTCTGTCGTTAAGCCGTTGCCGTCGTTTCGCGCAGCCCTTGACGAGCCGCTCCCGCCGCTGCGGATCGCCTTCAGCCCGGACCTCGGCTACGCACCCGTCGAAGAGGGAGTCGCGCGCGCGGCGGCAGCGGCGGCGCGCACGTTCGCGGCGCTCGGCCATGCGGTGGAGGAGGTTGAGCTCGGGTTGGAGGACCCCTGGTGGATCGAGCGCGAGCTATGGGCGGCGATGTTCGCCGCTCGTGGCGCCGGAGGCCTCGGACGACGTGACGAGCTCTCGCCAGGACTCGTGAGCATCATCGAGCACGGGCTCAGGCAGTCCGGATCGGAGCTCGCCGCAGCGATCGCGGCGCGTGCCGGGTTCGTGCGAACGATCACCGAGCGTCTCGCTCCCTACGACCTGCTGCTGACGCCCGCGATGCCGTGCGTCGCGTTCCCGCTCGGTAGCGACCAGCCCGACTCGGTCGGTGGCGTGCCGTTCCACGACCTTAACTGGACCGGGTTCGCCTATCCCTTCAACATGACCGGGGCGCCGGCCTGCTCCGTTCCGTGCGGCTCCGTCGACGGCCTACCGGTCGGGCTGCAGATCGTCGGCAAGCGGCTCGCGGACGCGCTGGTGCTGCGCGCCGCCGGTGCGTTCGAGGCCGCATCGAGGTAGGCAGAGGTGAGCCCGGACTACTCGCCGAGGAACGGGTAGCGGTAGTCCGTCGCCGGCACGAGCGTCTCCTTGATCGAACGTGGCGAGAGCCAACGGATCAGGTTCCAGCGAGATCCGGCCTTGTCGTTCGTGCCGGACGCTCGAGCGCCCCCAAACGGCTGTTGCCCGACGACCGCCCCGGTCGGCTTGTCGTTCACGTAGAAGTTGCCGGCAGCGTGGCGCAGCGCGCGGTGTGCCTGCTCGATCGGCGCACGCTCGGTCGAGAAGACCGCGCCTGTCAGCCCGTACGGACCGGTCTGGTCGACGACCTTCAGCGTCTCCTCCCAGCGCGCGTCGTCGTAGACGTGCACGGTGAGGATCGGCCCGAACAGCTCCTCACGCATCAGCGAGAAGCCGGGGTCGGTCGTTTCGATCACCGTCGGCTGAACGAACCAGCCTTCGCTGTCATCCGTGCCACCGCCGGCGACGATGCGCGCTTCGGCCGAGCCCGCGGCCACCCCGATCGCTGCGCGGTGCTTGGCGAACGCGGCGCGATCGATCACCGCACCCATGAAGTTCGTCAGGTCGGTCGGGTCTCCGGTGCGGATCGACGCGACGTCGGCGACGAGCCGATCGCGCACCTCGGGCCACAGCGACGCGGGCACGTAGGCCCGCGAGGCTGCTGAGCACTTCTGGCCCTGGAACTCGAAGGCGCCGCGCACGAGGCCGGTCGCGAGCGCCGCCGGATCTGCCGAGGCGTGGGCGACGACGAAGTCCTTGCCCCCGGTCTCGCCGACCAGCCGTGGGTATGAGCGGTAGCTGTCGATGTGCTCGCCGACGTTGCGCCAGATGGTGTTGAACACGCCGGTCGACCCTGTGAAGTGAACGCCGGCAAGGTCGCGATGGGCAAGCGCGTGCTCGCTGATCACGTCGCCCGGAGCGAACACGAGGTTGACGACCCCGGGAGGCATCCCCGCGGCCTCGAGCAGGCGCATGTTCCAGTACGCCGCGAGCGCGGCCGTCTGCGCGGGCTTCCACAACACGACGTTGCCGCACATCGCGGGCGCCATCACCAGGTTCACCGCGATCGAGGTGAAGTTGAACGGGCTGATCGCCGTGACGAAGCCCTCGAGCGGGCGGTACTCCATCCGGTTCCAGACACCGGCGCTGCTGATCGGCTGGTCGGCACAGATCTCGGCGAGGAACGACGCGTTGAAGCGCAAGAAGTCGATCGCCTCGCACGCCGCATCGATCTCCGCCTGGTGGACGGTCTTCGACTGTCCGAGCACCGTCGCGGCGTTGATCGTGTCACGCCACGGCCCGGCGAGCAGCTCCGCGGCGCGTAACGCGACCGCGAGGCGCTCCTCAAGCGGCGTGCGGCTCCACTCCTGCCACGCCCGGGCGCCGGCAGCGATCGCCTGGGCCACCTCGATGCCGGTCGCCTGGTGCACGTCGGCACGCACGCGTCGGTGTGCATGTGGTTCGACGGACGCGACCGTCCGGCCGGAGCGCACCTCGCGTCCGCCGATGATGCAAGGGATGTCGATGCGTTCGGCGCGGAGCTCGGCGATCCGCTGCGTCAACGAGGCGCGTTCCGGGGAGCCGGGCTTGTAGCCGAGCGCCGGCTCGTTCACCGGTGCGGGTGGGGTGTAGCTCACCTGGGTCTCCTGACAGGGTGGGGAAGACGGGCGACCGCGCGACCGATCGTCGCGCGAGCGATCTGGCTCGCGAGCTGGGGGCTCTCCCGCATGCGCCGCATCGAGTACTCGTACCACTGAGGCCCGTACGGCACGTAGACGCGCACGCGCACGCCGTCCGCGACGAGGCGCGCGACGAGGTCCTCGCGCACCCCGAGCAGCGTCTGGAACTCGTAGGAGCCCGCAAGACGCGAGTGGCGGTCGAGGCGTTCACGTGCACCGCGTACCAGCGTGTCGGCATGGGTTGCCAGCGCCACGTACGACCCGGCGGCGAGCAGCACGTCGAGACAGGTGAGCCAGCTCGTGCAGATCTCGCGGTCGTCCGTGTACGCGATCGACGCCGGCTCGGGGTAGATGCCCTTGCACAGCCGCACGTGTGGTGCCAGCGGCGCGAGGTGCTCGACGTCGGCGAGCGTGCGCCGCAGCCGAGCCTGGAGGACGATCGCGACGTTGGCGTGCCCCTCGCGGCGCAGCGACTCGAACAGGGCGATGGTGCCGTCCGTCGTCGTCGCGTCCTCCATGTCGAGGTTGACCGTGCCGCCGACCGCGGCGGCGGTCCGCACGATGGTGCGCACGCGCTGGCCGCAACGATCCCAGTCGAGATCTGAGCCGAGCGCCGTGGGCTTCACCGAGACGTGAGGGTCGAGCCCGGCCGCGGCGAGCCGGTGGATCGCGTCGAGGTAGCCCTGCGTGAACGCGTCGGCTGCTGCGTCGTCACGCACCGCCTCGCCGAGGATGTCGAGCGTCGCGAGCCAGCCAGCGTCTGCTAGGTGACGCGCCACGCGCAGGGCGTCGACGAGGTCGTCGCCCGCGATGTAGCGGGCGGCCAGGGCGCTGACGACGCGACGCGGTGCCAACGGCACGAGCCGTGCGAGGAGCGCGTCGACGAGGGGTGTCATGGCGGGCAGCGTACGGGAGCGCTGGGTCATCGGTGAGCGGCGGCCCGCCACGCGCGCAGTGTAGACCGCGCGCCACTGGTCTCGGTGGCTCGTGCACGTTTCGTGGGACGCTCCCCAGCGCCTCGCGCGTGTCACACTACCGTCATGGATATCGAAGGCGTCTACACCCCTGTCGTCATGCCGTTCGACGCGAGCGGCGAGCTCGACCTGGAAGCGTACGGTCGCGTCGTCCAGTTCGTGCTCGATGGGGGCGTGCGCGGCCTCGTCGCGAACGGCACGACCGGCGAGTACTACGCCATGAGCTTCGAGGAGCGCACCGCCGCCGCGAAGGCTTGCCGTGACATCAGCTCGGGGCGCGCGCAGCTGATCGCCGGCTGCAACGCAGGCTCGACGCGCGAGGCGATCCGTCACGGCGAGGTGGCACGCGACCTTGGCTACGACGCGATCATGCTCGCCGCGCCGCCGACCTCCCTTCCGACACAGAGGGAGCTCGCGACGCACTTCGCGTCGATCGCCGACGCGGTCGGCCTGCCGGTGATCCTCTACAACTACCCGGCGCGTGCGGGCGTGGAGATCGGTTTCGACTGCCTCGATCGGGTCGCTGATCGCCCCGATTTCGTCGCGATCAAGGAGTCGAGCGGCGACTTCTCGCGCTTCCTTGCGATGCGTCGCCGCCTCGCCGGCCGGCTCGACATCATGTGCGGCTCCGACGACCAGGCCGCCGACTACTTCGCGTGGGGCGTCCGCTCCTGGCTCGCCGGGACGTCAAACGTCCTCCCCCGCCAGCACGTAGCGACGCTTGAGGCCGCCAACCGCGGTGAACACGACGAGGCGCATCGGCTGTTCGACCAGTTCCTGCCCTGGGTGCAGAACATGGAGTCGGGCTCGTACAACCAGAAGGCGAAGCTCGGCCTACGTCGTCAGGGCATCGAGTGCGGCGGTGTTCGCCAGCCGCTGCTGCCCGTCGAAGCCAGCATGGCCGCCGAGTTCCTGGCAACGCTCGAGGACGCCATCAGCGCGACGGCTGTAGCGGTCTAGGAGCCTGAACCTCGATCGGGCCCGTTGAGCAATTGCTCAACGATCGCCACGACACGCGCTGCTGACACGAACGTCGGGAGGGAGTCTGCTCTGCCCGCGAGCAGCGAGTCGATCGCGGGCACGATGCCCGCCTCTGCTGGCGCGGGATACGGCAGTCCGATCAACGTGTCCCAGTCGACGATCGCTGCGGTCGCAGCGTCTCCCTGTACGGTGAACTGGACACGTTCGTCGGCCTCTCCGCCAATCGCCGCGTCGATCGTGAACAGCACGCCTTGGTGATCGAGCGTTGCGTTGAGACGCCGCTCGAGGCCGTCCTCGCCGCGCGCGATCTCGACCGATCGGACGGTTGCCGGGCCGGCGATCGACTCGGCGAGGTACACGAAGTGGCTGGTCACCTCGCGAACGAAACCGCCCTGATCCGGCGAGCTGAGCCACGCGCCAGCGTCCGCCTGCCACGGGCGCGGCCAGCGGGCGAACCGGGCGACCAGCGTCAGCCTTTGCACCGCGCCGAGCTTCCCGGCGTCGGCTCCACGTCGGAGTCCGATCCCGGCGCTCGCCGTCGCGAGGTAGAAGTTCACGCCAGCCATCACACCCGCGTCGGCGACCGTCCGCGCCATGCGTCGTGCAGTGGTGACATCGGCGGAGAGGGGCTTCTCACAGACGATCGTTCGTCCAGCCCGTGCGGCTGCCGCCACGCCCTCTGCGTGCTGGCTCGGTGGCGTGGCGATGAACACGAGGTCGACCCCTGGCGCCTGGCAGGCCGCGTCGAGGCTCGCGGCGCGCCCCGGCCGATCGTCGATGATCGCCGGGTCGTACCAGGCGACGACGGACACCCCAGCCATCGTCAGCTCGGCGAGAACGGCGCGCCCCTGCACGCCGAGACCGATCAGTGCGACCCCCGTCATCGTCTGCTACTCGCAGTTGACTGCGAGCGCGAGCGCACTGCAGATGGCGCGCATCCGGACGTCCGCGAGACGTCCGAGTCGCTCGACGAGGACGCCGGTCGGGACGCTCTCGACCGAGTCGAGGTTCGCCGCACACCGGCGGGGGACGGGGTCACCTGGCGGCTCGAGGACCACCTCGCTCTCGATCCCGCGCAGGTTGGTGGTGCAAGGCGCGACCAGGGCGCGGCGTAGGCGCGGGATGGCCGCATCGCGCGAGAGGACCACGACGGGGCGTCGACCAGCCTCTGGAAGCTCGCACCACCAGACCTCGCCTCGTCGCGGAAAGGTCATGTGCGAGATGCGCCATCGCGAAACGCCGCGATACTGCCCCACTCGTCCGGCTCGGAGAGGGGACGCTCGTCGTATCGCTCGTAGGATGCGTCGATCTCCGCCGTACGTTCACGGGCGATGAGCGCGACGAGCGCGGCGTCGATGAGCACGGCGGTCGTTACACCGGGTCGGCGCGCTCGGGCTGTTGCGAGCAGGATCGAGTCGACCGTCGTGCTCACCCGTATGCGAGGCATGCCATAAACGTAGCATGCGGCCGGGATGCCTCAGCGAGACAGCGCGCGGTAGCGTCGCGCAGCGTCTGCGTGATCAACGATCGGCGTCGGGTAGTGGCCCGGAGGCAGAGTCCCGGCGAGTCGTCGAGGATCGTGCAGGTCGCGGGCAGCGACGTCGGCGAGCTCGGGCACGTGTCGACGGATGTAGGTTCCATCACCATCGAATCGCTCCCCCTGGAGCCATGGGTTGAACATCCGCCCTGGGCGGGTGTCCACACCGGTGCCGGCGGCCCACTGCCAACCTCCGATGTTGTTCGCCGGATCGCCGTCGATCAGCTCGGCGTCGAAGTGCTGCGCGCCGAACCGCCAGTGGATGTCGAGATCCTTCGTCAGGAACGAGGCGACGATCATCCGCGTGCGGTTGTGCATCGTCCCTTCGGTCGCGAGCTGGCGCATGCCGGCGTCGACGATTGGGACGCCGGTCTCGCCGCGTCGCCACGCCTCGAGGTGCCGCAGGTCTCCTTCCCAGGTCGAGCGCGATGGGAGCATGTCGTCACGCAGCGAGTCCGGGTTAGCGGCCAGCACCTGTCCGTAAAAGTCGCGCCACGCGAGCTGCCGGGTGAACGGGCCGTCTCCGGCGGCAAGGGCCACGCGCAGCGCGGAGATGCAGCCAAGGCGCAGGTAGGGCGAGAGTCCCGAGGTGCCGCCCGCCGCGAGGTCGTCGCGTTGCTCGGCGTAGGACGCCAGCCTGTCGTGCAGGAATCGATCGAGGTGGCGCCGGGCTGCGCCTTCGCCGGCGGCAATGCTCGACATGCCCTCCACCGTCCACGGCGACGAGCTGATTGCCGCTGGCACGGTGATCGAGCGTGGTGCCGGGACCGGGACGCGCCATGGAGCGTTCGTCCAGGCTCGGTGATACGGTGTGAAGACACGGTAGTGGTCGCGTCCTGGTGGCGCCAGCGCGCCGGCCTCGACGACGGCGACGCCGGGCCAGACCCGAACCGCTACGCGGGGAAGCGCCGTACGTAGGCGTTCGAGACGACGGGACGCGTACGGCGTGACGTCGGCGGCGACGTGAACGGCGTCCGCCCCTGCCTCCTCGACGACACGCGCGGTCTCGGCGACCGGGTCACCGACACGCACGACGAGCCGACCGCCGATCGCACGCAGGTCCGCGTCGAGCTCGACCAGACAGCGCTTGAGGAACGTGCTGCGTCGCGGCCGCCGGCGCAGCAAGCGGTCGTCGAGCACGAACAGCGGTACGACCTCGTGCGCAGCCGCCACCGCGGCCGCGAGGGCCGGGTTGTCGTCGAGACGCAGGTCCCGCGTGAACAGCACGACGGTCGGGCGCAATGCTTAGCTCCCGACCAGCTCGTCCTGCATCGCCCACAGTGCCGCCGCCGCTCTGGTCGCGACGCCGATCTTCGTGCACATGTGCTGGATGTGGTCATCCGCCGTCCTCGGCGAGATCACCAGGCGGTCGGCGATCTGGCGCTTCGTCAGCCCGCGCGCTGGGAGCGCGAGCACCTCGACCTCACGGCTTGACAGGCCACCGGGATGCTCGGCGCGGCGGTGGACCCGCCCGCCTGCGTCGCCCTGACCGGCGGCAGCGCGCACCGCGGTCGTCGCGCGGGACAGCAGGCCTTGAGCCTCGAGCGGGCGGAGCTCGGCGGCGGCCGCCGCCGGCGCGAAGGCACGGCGTTCGGCGCGTTCGGCGGTCAACCCGACGTAGAGGTCGGTCGCCGCGAGGACGCACGCCACGATGCCGGCGACGTCGCCCCGCAGACGTCGGTGGTGGCCCGAGCCGTCACATCGCTCGTGGTGCGCGGAGGCGGGGTCCTTGAGCTCGGCGAGGCCGGGCGAGCGGCGCACAGCAGCGAGCAGCGGGTGGCAACCTCCAGCACGGCCGCCGGGTCGACGTGACGCTCCACAACGCCTGAGCAGCGGTCGAGCCACTGGAAGGCCGCCGGGTGCGCGATGTTCATGTCCTGCTCTGGCCACACGGGACGCCCGGTGCCGACGCTGCGGAGAGGGTTGCCGAAGCGCTGTCGCGTGACGGAGCGTCACCGCGCGTCGGGCGGGGTTTCGCGCAACCTGCTCGTCAACGCGGCGATCTCCTCGGTCGTCCGGCTCGCCCGTCGTCGGCGTGTGCCGGCTGGGTCGTGCTCGAGCCCTGTCGCTGGCCGCCACGCCGCCCGAGGCCGGATCGGACGCGGCGTGAAGCCGCCGCCGCAGTTCGGGCACACGTTGGCGAGCACATCGTCAACGCACGGCGCGCAGAACGTGCACTCGTAGCTGCAGATCCGGGCGTTCAGCGAGCCGGGCGGCAGGTCGCCGTCGCACAGCTCGCAGTTCGGACGTAGCTCGAGCACGAGGCACCTCCTGCCTGGTCGGGAGAGTAGTATCAGACCCACCACGGCGAGCGGAGGGACCGGTGTCGGTCGAGATAGTGGAGGTGTTGGTCGTCGGCGCGGGGCAGGCTGGCGTCGCGATGAGCGAGCACCTGACGTCGGCAGGCGTCAGCCATCTCGTGCTCGAGCGCGGGCGGGTGGCGGAGCGTTGGCGGTCAGAGCGGTGGGACTCGCTGGTCGCCAACGGGCCGGCCTGGCACGACCGCTTCCCAGGGATGACCTTTGACGTCCCCGCCGACGCTTTCCCCGGCAAGGAGCAGGTCGCCGACTACTTCGCGGCGTACGCAGAGCGCCTCGGCGCCCCGGTGCGCTGCGGCGTCGAGGTGACCTCGGTGCGGCGCAACGTCGGCCGACCTGGTTTCCGGGCGGAGACGTCGGGCGGCCCGGTGGAGGCAACGTACGTCGTAGCCGCGACGGGACCGTTCCAGACGCCGGTGATGCCGGCGCTCGTGCCGTTGGATGCGGAGGTATCGCAGCTACACTCGAGCGCGTACCGCAACCCGTCGCAGCTCCCCGCGGGCGGCGTGCTGGTCGTTGGAGCCGGGTCGTCCGGCACGCAGATCGCCGACGAGCTGCTCCGCGCCGGTCGCGACGTCTACCTCTCTGTCGGCCCGCATGACCGGCCGCCACGTGCCTATCGCGGGCGCGACTTCGTCTGGTGGCTCGGCGTGCTCGGCAAGTGGCACATGGAGACGCCGCTCGCCGGCGCCGAGCACGTCACGATCGTGGTGAGCGGTGCGGGGGGCGGGCACACCGTCGACTTCCGCGACCTCGCGTCGCGTGGCATGCGGCTCGTCGGCCGAACGACGACCTCCGCCGACGGTGTCGTGCGCTTCGCCACCGATCTCGAGGCGAACATCGCGCGCGGCGACACGAGCTACCTCACGCTGCTCGAAGAAGCGGATGCCTACGTCGTCGCGAACGGTCTCGACCTGCCGCCGGAGCCGGACGCGAAGGTTCTTGGCCCGATGCCCACGTGCGCGTCTGCGCCGACGGTCGAGCTCGATCTCGCGGGTGCCGGCGTGACGTCGATCATCTGGGCGACCGGGTTCACCGCCGACTACCGCTGGCTGGAGATCGACGCCTTCGACGAGCGCGGGCGTCCACGCCACCGTCGCGGCGTCTCCGTCGAGCCGGGCGTCTACTTCCTCGGCCTCCCGTGGCTGTCCCGGCGCGGGTCGAGCTTCATCTGGGGTGTGTGGTACGACGCCCGGCACATCGCCGACCAGATCGCGATCCAGCGCGGCTACCTGGCGTACTCGACGGAGCGGCGTGGCGAAGGGGGCTAACGACCTCCATCACGTCGCGCTACCGCTCGGCGCGTTCGTCGATCCTGCCCGTCCGCGCGGGTACCACATCGACTTCCAGAACAAGGTATCGGTGCCCGACTGGCCCGAGCCGACCGATCGCGATTCCGTGATGTGGGTCGATGACGTCGTCCAGTGGGGGCTCGGGTTGTACGAGCGCTACCTCGTGACCCACGACCGTCGCTGGCTGGACGGGGCGCTCGCCGCCGCGCGCTACCTCGTGCGCCACCAGGAGCAGGACGGCCTTCACGCTGGCGGCTGGACGTATCGCTACCCGTTCCCGCACACCTTCTCGCTCCGGCCGCCGTGGCTGATGGGGATGGCGCAGGGCCAGGCGGCGAGCCTCCTGACGCGCGCGGCGCTCGAGACGGGGGAGGAGAGCTTCGCGCACGCCGCGCTCCGAGGTCTCGAGCCGCTTCGCCGGGCGATCGCCGCCGGTGGCGTGGCCGAGCTGCTGCCGACCGGGGGGACGCTGCTCGAGGAGTATCCGACGACGCCGCGCTCGCACGTCTTGAACGGGGCGATCTTCGCGCTCTGGGGCCTGTACGACTCGTGGAAAGGGCTCGATACGGAAGCCGTCGGCGCGGAGTTCGTGCTCCGCTCCGACGACCTCGCAGGTGCGCTCCACCTGTGGGACACGGGCACCTGGTCGCGCTACGACCTGTACCCGCACCCGCTCGCGAACATCGCCAGCCCGTTCTATCACCGCCTCCACATCACCCAGCTCGCTGCGCACGAGCGTCTTGTCGACGACCCGCGACTGGGTGAGCGGCGAGCGCGGTTCGAGGGGTACGCTCGTCGCCCTGACCTGCAGGCCCTCGCCGTGGCACGCAAGGTCGCGTTCCGGCTCGTGCGGCCTCGCTCCCGGCCGGCGCGGCCGCTGCTCTAGGGGACCGTAAGCAAAGCTCGGTGCGAACGTGCGGTCTTCGATCCCGCCCACGCCCACCGCCGACCTTCTCGGTCTTGACGGGTTCCTAGACTAGTGGTCTGATTGTGAAATGGCGTGGTCATCCGACTGCCTGGATCGTCCTGCGCTTGTCGGCTCTGCCACCCTGCGGGTGGCTATGCCGCCCAGCTCCGGCGACCACGCCCCCGGCCCGCTCTGCGTGCCGGATCGTGGGCTTCGCGGGAGCGTTGCGCGCCGCTTGCACTTAGCGTGTCAAGGCCTTCGCCTTGACACGCGTGCGAGCGGGCGTGCTATCCAGCACGCCCG
>JANYCN010000074.1 GCA_025360225.1 Actinomycetes bacterium
CGGGCGTGCTATCCAGCACGCCCGCGATCAGCAAGCCCTGCGCGACGCGCAACGCTCCCGCTCGTTCCAGACACCCAATGACCATGCCATTTGACAATCAGACCACTAGCGCTCGAGCACGCGGCTCGACGGCTCGTGGAAGCCGATCCTGCGGTACATGTTGTGCGCGTCGCGCGTGTGCAGGAGCCACTTGAGCCCTGCGAGGGCGGGATCGCCATCAACGGCGAACGCTACAAGCGCGGCGCCGAGCCCGCGTCCGCGGTGTGCGGGCTCGACGTACACGTCCGCCAGGTAGCAGGTCGTCGCTCCGTCTGAGAGGACGCGCGCGAACCCGACCTGTGCGCTGGCGTGGTACAGGCCGACAACCCGGGCGGAGGAGCGAACGAGGTCGGCGACGACGGCGAGCGGTCGACCCTCGGCCCAGTAGAGGGTGCTCAGATAGGCATGGACGGCGGCGGTGTCGATCCGCGCGCGGTCGTCGGACAGCTCGTACCCGTCAGGAAGCGCGGGCCGCACCGGCGAGCATCCGCTCGACGCCTTCGAGCAGGTCATCGACGTGCTCGATCCCGGCTGAGAGGCGGATCAGGTCGTCTGGCACCTCGAAGCCTGAGCCGTCGAGCGAGGCGTGGGTCATCGCGCCCGGGTGCTCGACGAGGCTCTCAACACCGCCAAGGCTCTCGCCAAGCGACCAGACTCCCGTATCGAGCAACGCCCGGTCAGCGGCTGCCCGTCCGCCGTGGACACGGAAGGAGATCATCCCGCCGAACCCACGCATCTGGCGTGCCGCCACCGCGTGCCCGGGGTCGCTCTCGAGACCCGGGTAGAGCACGTGGGAGACGACCGGCGAGGCCACGAGGTGCTCGACGATCCGCGCGGCGTTCGCGCAGTGCTCACGCATCCGGATCGCCAGCGTCTTCGCACCGCGCAGGGTGAGGAAGCAGTCGAAGGGTGCCGGTACCGAGCCGATCGCGTTCTGCAGGAACACGAGGCGCTCGGCGAGCGCGTCGTCGCTGGTCACGGCGATTCCGCCGACGACGTCGGAGTGCCCGCCGATGTACTTCGTCGTCGAGTGTACGACGACGTCCGCGCCAAGCGCTAGCGGGCTCTGCAGGTACGGCGACGCGAACGTCGAGTCAACGACGACCTTCGCGCCGACGGCGTGTGCTCGTTCGACCACCGCCGCGATGTCCACGACCTTCAGCAGCGGGTTTGTCGGCGTCTCGACCCAGACGATCGCCGGGCGCCGCGTGATCGCCTGCTCCACCGCCTCGAGGTCGGTCAGGTCGGCGTACTCGAACGCGTGTCCCTGCGGCTCGAGCACCTTCGAGAACAGCCGGTAGGTGCCGCCGTAGACGTCGTTCATCGCGAGGACGCGGGTCATTGGCCCGAAGGCGCCCATCAGACCGGAGATCGCCGCCATGCCAGAGGAGAACGCGACGCCGTGTCGACCGCCCTCGAGCGCGGCGAGGCACTGCTGCAGCGCCGTGCGCGTCGGGTTGATCGTGCGGGAGTAGTCGTGACCGTTGCGCATCCCGCCGACGCCGTCCTGCACGTAGGTGGACGTCTGAAAGATCGGCACGTTCACCGAGCCCGTGATCGGCTCCGGCTCCTGGCCGGCGTGGATCGCGAGCGTCTCGATGTGGTTGCTCACCGCTTCGCCGCCAGGTACTCGAGCAGGTCGGAGCGCGTGAGAACGCCAACCGGCACCGCGCCGTCGGCGACGAGCACCGCCGGGCGGTTCTGCAGGTCGGCGAACACGGCGTCGACGGAGTCCTCGGCGCGGACGACGCCCAGAGGTGAGGCCATCACGGTCGTTACCTCGGCGTTCAACGTGTCGGCGTCCTTGAAGACACGGTCGAGGAGGTCGCGCTCGTGGATCGAGCCGATGACGCTGCCGAGGTCGAGCGGCGTGCCGTTCAGCTCGCGGACGACGGGCATCTGCGAGATGCCGTACCGCTGCAGCACGGCGATTGCCTGGCCGACGCGTTGGGAGCCGCTGACGGCGACGAACGCGGGCACCTCGGCGGTGTCGGCGGTCTTCGCACGGAGCAGCTCGGCGACCGTCGGCACCGACCCGGCGCGCCCGAGGAACCCGTGGCTGATCATCCACGCGTCGTCGTAGAACTTCGACAGGTAGGGGCGGCCGCCGTCAGGCAGGATCACGAGGACCGTGCGGTCAGACGGCAGGTTGCGACAGACCTCGATCGCCGCATGCAGCGCCATCCCCGCCGAGCCGCCGACGAGGATCCCTTCCTCGCGAGCCATCCTGCGCGCTGCGAGGAACCCGCAGCGGTCGGACACGGTGATCCACCGATCGACCAGCGTCTGGTCGAAGGCCGTCGGCCAGAAGTCCTCGCCGACACCCTCGATCAGGTACGGCCTGATCTCCGGCGAGTTGTAGATCGAGCCCTCGGGGTCGGCACCGACGATCTCGAGCGGTCGTGCCATGTTCTCGCGCAGGTAGCGGCCGATGCCGGTGACGGTTCCCCCGGTGCCGACGCCGAGCACGAGGGTGTCGAGCTCGTCACCGATCTGCCGGAAGATCTCGGGACCGGTGTCGGCGTAGTGCGCGGCCGGGTTGTTCTGGTTCGAGTACTGGTCGGGCTTCCAGGCGCCGGGGATCTCCTCGGCCAGGCGCCGCGACGTCGAGTAGTAGCTGGCGGGATCGTCCGGCTCGACGTTCGTTGGGCAGACGACGACCTCGGCGCCGAACGCGCGCAGCAGCGAGATCTTCTCGCGCGACATCTTGTCGGGCATCACGAAGACACAGCGATAGCCGCGTTGGCAGGCGACCATCGCGAGGCCAACGCCGGTGTTACCGCTGGTCGGCTCGACGATCGTCCCACCCGGCTTCAGCAAGCCGTCGCGCTCGGCCGCGTCGACCATCGCGGCGGCAATGCGGTCCTTGATCGAGCCGCCCGGGTTCATGTACTCGAGCTTTGCCAGAAGGCGCGCGCCACCGGCAGGCTGCAGGTGGGGGAGCCGCACGATCGGGGTGTTGCCGATCAGCTCCGTGACGGTCGGAAACTCCCTCATGCGGGCAGCGTAGCCGCGACAGCGTCCGTCACGGGCCGTGACGCTCCGCACGACGGGCGTGGGAGAGGGCTGCGAGGAACGCGCGGACGCCAGCCTCCGTCAGCGACGCGGCGATCCCCTCCGCGTGGTGCGTTGCGCCGGCGACCGAGACGGTCACGTGTGCCTCGCAGAGCGCGTCGGTGCCGGTCGAGAGCGCCTCGACCGAGAACGCCAGGAGCGTCGCCTCGACGTGCAGCGCGGTGACGACGGCGCGCAGCGCCGCGTCGATCGGGCCATCGCCCGTCCCTTCGGCATCGATGCCGATCTCGACGCCGCGCTCGAGCAGCTCGACCCGCGCCCACGCCGGCTCGCCGGTGCGCGTCCGCGTCTCGAGACGCAGCAGCTGGTACTGGTCGGCGATCGCGCGCAACCGGTCGTCGACGAGCGCCTCAAGGTCGCGGATCGTCACCTCTGTCTTCGTTGCTGCCACCTCGCGGAACGCCTCGAAGGCGCGCTCCTCGTCGAGCGCTGACAGCGTCGTGTGACCGAGCCGGGCGAGCGCGCCGGCGAACTCCTCCCGGGTCGAGCTGGCGTTCAGCGCTAGGCCGCCGCGGCGCGAGCGGGCGACTCCTGGGCGGTGTGGGTGGTTGTCGGTGTCGCTCATGGCGTTGGGGGTGCGGTACAGTCCGGTCTCGGGGCGGCGTAGCTCAGCTGGTTAGAGCAGCGGAATCATAATCCGCGTGTCCGGGGTTCGAGTCCCTGCGCCGCTACTACTGCTTTCGATCGTGCTCGGCCGCGCCGAGCCCAAGGTGGGCGCGTACCGGCTCGAGTCCGACGAACGCCACCGGCGCACGCTCGACGGCTGCCCAGCCCGCGCGGTCGATCGCGAGGTCGACGTGCTCGGTCGGCACGCCTTCGCGGTCCAGCATCGTCCGCCCCGTCTCGACGTAGCCGAGGCGGCGCGAGACGGCGAGCGAGCGCGGGTTGTCGTGGAAGGCTCCCGTGCGGGCGTGCGCCGCGTCAAGCCCGTCGAACGCGAACGCCAGAATCGCCTCACGTGCCGCGCGGCCGATGCCTCGACCCTGATAGTCCTGGCCGATCCACGAACCGGACGTGACGGTGCGATGAATGGGGAAGTCGAGCGTCTGGATGTCCTGGCGGCCGACGACCTCACCGGCCACGACGACGGCGAACGATGCGTTCCACGCGAGACGGGTCGCCGTTGCTCGCTCCAGCCAGATGTTCTGCATCGTCGACAGCGCGAGCTCCGGCGGCGTCTTGTTCCGTGTCCACGGTACCGCGAACGGCATCGTCGCGGGGTCGTGGATCCCGCGGGCGCCCAACCTGGCGATCGCCATTGCGATGGCGTCGTCGGGGTACACGAGCTCGACGGTCGGCGCGACGAGCCGCAGTCCAAAGAACGGCCAGACCACGGGCGGGGGCGTCATCGGGTGAAGCCTACCGCTCGGCTCCCCTGTTCGGGGGATCGCCCCACGCCGGGTCTCGGCGGATAGTGGTCGTGCGATGGACGAGCACAGCATCTCTGACGACCGGGCGTCGATCGCCGTCGGCGATCGCATGCAGCTTCGTTGGGGAGGGACCGTTGCCGGCGGGTCGGTCGTCGCGATCACGGGTGGGAAGGTGCGCGTCCGCGTCGTTCCCGGTGCCGAGCTGTGCGTTGGGCGCTATGACGTGCGCCGTCTCGATCGTGACGGCGCGGCCTGGGGCGCGCGGTGTCTGGGACGGCCGACCGCCGACCCCGGCGTCGTCTCGCTCAGCTGCCCCGACGTCTGGGAGCCGGTGCCTGCGCGCCACGCTGCGCGGTTCCGGGTCGATCGTGCCTCGATCGTTATCGAAAGCCTGCAGACCGGGGGAAAGCGTCGCGAGCTTGTCGCGCTTGACGTGTCGGCGCTTGGCTTCTCGGCGACCGCCGTCGGAACACCGCCGCCCACGGGGATGACGGTGCGGATGACCTTCGACCTTGGATCGTACGTCGAGCGCAACTGGCTGCACGCGGTTGTCGTGCGGTCGTGCCCGGGGTCGTTCGGTCGGTACGAGATCGGACTGCGGTTCGAGCCGGCCTCGCAGAAGGAGCGCCAACGCATCCTGGCGTGGCGTGACGCGGTGGCAACGGGAACTGCACCGCGTAGCTTCAGCTTCGGGTAGGCTTCGTCCGCTGGTCGGCGATCCGCCGGCTAGGCGCGTACGCCCGGAGCCGGGCTGCGCGCGGGCCACATCGAGAAGGAGCAGGCACTGTGGCGAAGCCCGGTGTCCGCATTGCGGTGACGCTCGCCTGCACCGACTGCAAGCGGCGAAACTACCAGACGAAGAAGTCTAAGCGGAATACTCCCGACCGCGTCGAGCTCTCGAAGTTCTGCTCGAACTGCGGCAAGCACACCGCCCACCGCGAGACGCGGTAGCGGCCATGAGCACCCCTGAGGCCATCGGCGAAGGCGGGATCGGTCGTACCGGTCCCGTGCAGTTCGTTCGCGAGTGCATCGCGGAGCTTCGCCGCGTCTCCTGGCCCGACCGGGTCGCGCTCTGGCAGGCGACCGGCGTCGTGATCGGTGCCGTTATCACCGTCGGCGTGTACCTCTACGCGCTCGATTCCCTCTTCAAGCCCCTTGCTCAGTGGCTCGCCACGAAGCAGGCGGGCTGATCCCCGACCCGAGAGACCCATGTTTCGCTGGTACGTCGTTAACACCTACTCCGGGCACGAGAAGAAGGTCCTGACCAACCTCGAGCACCGGCGCCACTCGCTGAACCAGGCGCACGCGATCCGACGCATCGTCGTCCCGACCGAGATGCAGGTCGAGACGAAGGACGGGCAGAAGGTCCAGGTCGAGAAGCGCGTGCTCCCCGGCTACGTGCTCGTCGAGATGGACGCGAACGCCGAGACGGTGACCCTCGTGCGTGGCACCCCAGGCGTGACCGGGTTCGTCGGCATGGCTGCCGGCGGCGCCGGCCACATGCCGGTGCCGCTTGCGAAGCACGAGGTGGATGCGATCTTGCACACGGTCGCTACCTCCGGCGAGGTCAAGGTCAAGGCGAAGGCCGAGTTCTCGCTCGGCGAGGCCGTCAAGATCATCTCGGGGCCGTTGTCGGACTTCGACGGCGAGATCATCGAGATCAACCAGGAAGCCGGCAAGCTGAAGGTGCACGTATCGATCTTCGAGCGCCAGGTGCCCGTCGAGCTGAAGTTCGACGAGGTCAAGAAGCTCGGCTAGCGCCGCTAGCGAGCACGACGTGGGAGCCTCAACCGGGGCGCTTGCACCACAGGAAGGGCCGTTTTGGCTAAGAAGGTCGTCAAGATCATCAAGCTCCAGATCCCCGCCGGTAAGGCGAACCCGGCGCCGCCCGTTGGCCCGGCGCTCGGCCAGCACGGCGTGAACATCATGGAGTTCTGTAAGTCGTTCAACGCTGCCACCGCCGACTCGGTCGTCGGTCGGGTGACGCCGGTCGAGATCTCGGTGTACGAGGATCGCTCGTTCACGTTCATCACGAAGACGCCGCCGGCGGCCGTGCTGATCAAGGAGTCGCTCGACATCAAGTCGGGCTCGGCGATCCCGCACCAGACGAAGGTCGGCACGCTCAGCCAGAGCCAGTTGCGTGAGATCGCGACGCTAAAGCTTCCTGACCTGAACGCGAACGACGTCGACGCGGCGATGCTGATCATCGCCGGCACCGCTCGCTCGATGGGCGTGGAGGTGGCGGGCTGATGGCCGGCAAGGCGTACAAGGCCGCGAAGGCCCAGGTCAATCGCGAGCAGACCTACCAGCCCCTCGAGGCGATGACGTTGCTCAAGTCGCTCGTCACGGCGAAGTTCGACGAGTCGGTTGAGGTGCACTTCCGCCTTGGCGTGAACGTCCGCCATGCCGACCAGCAGTTGCGCGGCACGATCATGCTGCCGCACGGCTCCGGTCGGGTCCAGCGCGTCGCGGTGTTCGCCCAGGGCGACAAGGCTCGTGAGGCTGAGGAGGCTGGCGCGGATGTCGTCGGCGCCGAGGACCTCGCGCAGCGCATCCAGGACGGCTGGACGGACTTCGACGTCGCGATCGCGACGCCGGACATGATGGTCGTCGTCGGTCGCCTCGGCCGGATCCTCGGCCCGCAGGGCAAGATGCCGAACCCGAAGACCGGCACCGTCACGATGGACGTCGCGAAGGCGGTGCAGGAGGTAAAGGCGGGCAAGATCGAGTACCGCACCGACCGCACCGGCATCATCCACCTGCCGCTCGGGAAGAAGTCGTTCGAGCTGACCCAGCTCGTCGAGAACTACGCAACGGTGCTCGAGGAGATGCTCCGCGCGAAGCCGTCCGCCGCGAAGGGGCGCTACCTGAAGACGATCACGCTCTCGTCGACGATGGGCCCCGGCATCAAGGTCGACACGTCGCGCACGCGCGACCTGTTGGAGGAGCGGGCCTAGGCCCGATCCCCATCCCTGTCAACCGCGCTCGTCGCCGAAGACCGCTGGCAACCATAAGCCCAGCGCAGGTGGCGCGCACGGCACGTCGTGGAGCACCGCTCCGTGTCTGCCTGCGCCCGCCCACCCGGCGGGCGCTCGCACCACACGGAGGAGGTGAAACACACAATGTTGAAGTCCAAGAAGGCAGAGGTGATCGCGTCCGTCGAGGCTGACCTCGAGGGCACGACCGCGCTCATCGTCACCGACTACCGTGGCCTGTCGGTCGCGCAGATGCGTCGGGTGCGCAACGAGCTGCGTCCGCTCGACGCGACCGTCCGGGTGACGAAGAACACGCTCGCGAAGATCGCCGCCGAGAAGGCCGGCCACGGTGAGCTCGGTGAGCTGTTGGCTGGCCCGACCGCCGTCGCGTTCTGCAAGGGCGACCCTGCCGCGGTCGCCAAGAGGCTGTCCGAGCTCGCTCGCGAGAACCGGATCCTCAAGCTGAAGGGCGCTCTCCTCGACGGGCGCGTCCTCGACGAGGAGGGCGTGAAGCGTCTCGCGACGCTGCCGCCGAAGGAGGTCCTGCAGGCGCAGGTCCTCGGTACGCTCGTCGCGCCACTCGCCGGCATCGTCTCGCTGTTGGCCGCTGCGCCGCGCGAGTTCGTCGTCGTGCTCGATCAGATCATCCAGAAGAAGCAGGCAGAGGCCGCGTAGGCCTCGTAACGAAGGAGCAAGACAATGGCACTTGATGTCGAGAAGGTCGTCGGCGAGCTCTCCAACCTGAGCGTGATGGAGCTCGTCTCCCTCAAGGAGGCCCTTGAGGAGAAGTGGGGCGTCAGCGCGGCCGCGGCCGCGGCCGTCGCCGCCCCGGCTGCTGGTGGTGGCGCTGCCGCCACCGACGCCGAGCCGGAGGAGAAGACGTCGTTCGACGTCGTCCTCACGAACGCTGGTCAGTCGAAGATCGCCGTGATCAAGGTGATCCGTGCCGCCACCGGCCTTGGCCTGAAGGAGGCCAAGGATATCGCTGACGCCGCCCCGAAGGCCGTCCGCGAGGGTGTTACGAAGGACGAGTCGGACAAGCTGAAGGCCGAGCTCGAAGAGGCCGGCGGCACCGTCGAGATCCGGTAGGAGTCCGTCAAAGGAGGTTCCGCGTTCCGGAGGGTCATTTGACGGCCTCCTCTGACGCGACGGTACCGGGCCCGTCATCGCGAGAGCGGTGGCGGGCCCTCGTCGTCCTCGGGCCGTCGCGGGCGAGCCGCCCATGATGCGCGTGATGCGCTACCATTGATGTCATGCGCACCACGGTGAACGTTGACGACCACTTGCTCGCGGCGGCGAAGGAGCGGGCACGCGCTCGCCGCGTCACGCTCGGTACGGTGATCGAGGACGCGCTTCGACGGGAGATCGCATCGGAGCCGGCGCGCCCGAGCGCCCGGACGCTCGTGCCACTCCTGTCCGGTCGCGGCGGGCTTCTCCCGGGCGTGAGCATCGATAGCAACAGGGAGATCCTCGAGCTCCTGGGCGGCGATCGGCCGTTGGGGGGGCTTCGCTGATCCTCGTCGATGCGAACGTCGTCGTCTCGGCGCTGCGCCCCGACCACGTGCATCACGCGTCAGCGCGGCGGTGGCTGCAGGGGGTCCTGGACGAGGGCGTGGCGTTCTCGATTCCGGACGTCGTTGGCGTGTCGGTCGTTCGCCTCCTCACGCACCGTAAGGTGTTCGCCGATCCCCAACTCCCCGCCGACGTCTTCGCGGCGCTCGCGGTCCTCACGGCCAGCCCCGAGCACGTCCGGCTCGGTGTCAACGAGCGGGTCTGGCGCCAGTTCGACGACGTGTGCAGGAGGTTCGACGTCTCGGGCGACCTCGTGCCGGACGCGTTCCTGGCGGCCCTCGCGATCGCGTACGGCGGAGCAGTGGCCTCGTTCGATCGAGACTTCCGTCGGTTCGAGGGGCTTGACCTCGTCCGCCCCGGTGCGTGACCGAGCCGGCCAGGTCCAACGAGAGGGGGGCGGGCCCCCCCC
>JANYCN010000083.1 GCA_025360225.1 Actinomycetes bacterium
GCGCGACGTTCCCGCGAAGCCCACGATCCGGCACGCAGAGCGGGCCGGGGCGTGGTCGCCGAAGCTGAGCGGCGTAGCCACCCGACGGGTGGCAGAGCCGACAAGCGCAGGACGATCCAGGCAGTCGGATGACCACGCCATTTCACAATCAGACCACTAGTAGTGCTCGATTGTCAAATGGCATCACAAAGCACTACTAGGAGCCCGTCGCCGGCGCGGGTATTCGGACGGTGAGAGCTCGGATCGTGCCTGCCTGATCGTCGATCAGTCCGGACAGCCCAGGGCTCGCAGCTGTCTGCCAGACCAGGGTGGCCGAGCGCCCGTCCAGCGTGATCGTCACGCGCGTCTCGCGCAACCCGCTCGGCGATCTGATCGAGACCGGCGGCGTCCACGCGCCGCGCGCGCCAGAACGGGTCGTGATCCGAACCACCGGCTCATGCGCGCCATCTCGGGCCATCCAGGCGACGATCGCCGACCCGTCTCCCGCTCGAGCGAGCTGGGGGAAGAGGCTCGGGTTGTCGGAGGCCGGCGCCTCCTGAGCCGGGGCAAGGGGTGTCAGGTCAGACCACGCTCCGGCTGAGGAACGCGAGACCGCCTCTACGAGGAAGTCCGCCTCCACGACGACGTCGGCTGCACCGTCACGTCCAACCGCGGCGCCCGCCAGCGCCGTGAGGTTCCCACCCGCCAACGTCACGACGGACGAGGGTGTTCGCCAGCCCGCGGCCACGCGGACGGTCCCGGTTGCACCTTGTGCGACGGTGACGACGATGCCGCGACCGTGACCGTCCGTCGCGAACGCCGCGTCGTCGCAGCTCGCGGTTCCGTGCACGGAGGGGCGGTGGCGCACGACCCACCGCAGGCCGTTCGTCGCGGTCGCCGACGCTGCTCCGAGGCACGCCCCGTCTCGGTTGTCCTGCCATGCCACCTCCACGCTGTCGCGTCCGGTGCTCGCGATCAACAGCTGCGTCGGCGAGTCAGAGAACGGCAGCGACGACACGGAGGACCGGATCCACTGGTCGCCTCCCGCAGGAAGGGTGGCGGCCTCGACTCGCGGCCGGACGGCGCTCGCATCGCGCCAGACGATCGTCACGCGACCGCTCTCGGTCGCGGAGACGACAAAGTCAGAGGCGCTACCGATCGCGGCAACGGCCCGTGGTGCCGACCACGCCACGGCTCCTGGCCGCCGGCGAGCGACCGTCAGTGCCGGGGCCGCCCACACGGCAGTGACCACACCGTCACCGCCCACCACCAGCTCCGCTGGCCCCGCGTCGGTGGTCTGGTGTGAAACGTCAACCGGCGACGACCAGGCGCCGCCCGGAGCACGCTGGGCAGACTGCAGCACCAACGATCGCCCATCGGTGCGCTGCCAGAGCGCGGTGACGATCCCCTCCGGCCCGGTGACGACGCGCGGGAAGATGGCGGAATGCCCGACACGGGAGAGCTCAATCACGTGAGCGCCAATACCAGGTCCCGCCCGGGAGAGCGTCGTCGGCGCGGCGGTGACCGGTCCCGGCGGGGGAACGACCAGCCCACCGCCGTCAAGAGAGCTCGCGACGGCGACGCCGGCAACGAGTGCGACGAGCCCGACGACGAGGTAGTTGGCGCTGACGCGGCTCATCCAGACTCTGTGCAGGCCCGTTCTCCGTCGACGGGTTGCCGCCGTTGTCGTCGAACCGGGAAGCCAGCATACTCCACCCCATGACGTTGACGAAGCTTGGCAACCCGGAGGCGGGTAGAGACCGCCACCTCGAGGCGTTCGCTGTCGACGACCCGTCGCTCGCGATCGTCCTCGACTGCAGCGAGTTCACGTGCCGCTGCCCCGTCACCGGACAGCCCGACTGGGCGACGATCGAGATCCGCTACCACCCCGGGCCGCGCGTCGTCGAGACGAAGAGCTTGAAGCTGTACCTCGAGACGTTCCGCGAGGTCGGCGTGTTCCACGAGCACGTCGCGCGGACGATCCGCGACGACCTCGTCGCGCTGCTCGACCCGATCGAGCTAAGCGTGTCGATGCGCTTCAACCGCCGCGGCGGGATTGCCGTGACGGCGACCTCGGCCTACACGCCCGCGAGCAACTGACGCAGCAGGGCCTGCCCGGTCGGCGCGAGCGCTGCCAGAGCGCCAGGGATGTCCCACCGGCTGCGATCAAGCTCCTCGACGACGTTCGAGACAACGCGTACCTCGATCGCTGGGACGCCGGCGATCGCCGCGGCGCGCAGCACGCCGAACCCCTCCATCGCCTCGACGGGAGCGCCCGTCGACCGCCCGACGGCAGCGGTGGTGGCGATCTCGACGACCACCGCGTCGGGTAACGCCCGCACGGCAGCGGCGAGGATCGAGGGAGCAGGGGCGAGGACGCGCTCGACCGGGATCGCCGCCGCGATGTCGCTGTAGCTCGAGCGCAGCCCGACCACCACGGCGCCGAGCGGGATCGCTGAGGAGCGTCGCGCCCCCGCGATGCCGACGTGCAGGATCGCCTCCGGGCGCCGGCCGACCACGCTTGCAGCCGTCGCCGCAGCCGCCTCCACCGGCCCGACGCCACAGGAGAGCGTCCGGGCAGCACCTCCGACCCAGGCGAGCTCGAAGGGTGTCGCGGCGACAACGAGGAGGTCCACGGCTCGGAGTCTGCCAAACTCCCCGCCGTGACGATCGTTGCCTACGAGCTCGCTGACCGCCCGGCCGCGCTGCTGGTGGACTACGCCACGTGCTCGGCGGCCTGGCGCGTCGTTGACCGCGAGGTAGCGATCGCCGACGTTCTCGCGATCGCACCGGCGGACGTCGTCGTGCGGCTCGTACGGCGTTCGATCACCGAGGTGCGCGCGGCGGCGAGCGGCAGCCCTGCCGACGGCGAGCGTCTGCGCCGGCTCGCGGCGGCGATCTGGCGCGAGTTCCGCGACGCAGAGGCGAACGTCGGCGAGCAGACGACCCTGCCGGGGATGTGACGGTGCCGACGACCGGTGTGCTGGTCTCGCACCTCGAGAGGGTCGACCTTGCGCGCGTCGCACCTGACGACCGGCTCGGTTACGCCGACCGGTCAGCTGCAGCGGCGGCCGCTGACCGCGACGGCGCCCGGCTCGCCGAGCTCGCGACGATGCTCACGGCAAACCGCACGCATGCCCTGCTCGTGGTGCTGCAGGGGATCGACGCGTCCGGCAAGGACGGCGCGGTCCGCCAGGTGTTCTCCGCTGTGAACCCGTCAGGGTTGCGCGTCACCGCCTTCAAGGAGCCAACGGCAACCGAGCTCGCTCACGACTTCCTCTGGCGGGCGCACGCGGCGACGCCTGCCCGGGGCGAGATCGGGATCTGGAACCGTTCCCACTACGAGGACGTCCTCGTGCCTC
The DNA here is from genome assembly GCA_025360225.1 of Actinomycetes bacterium. GTDB lineage: Bacteria > Actinomycetota > Thermoleophilia > Gaiellales > F1-60-MAGs149 > JANYCN01. The sequence continues at coordinate 3,342 of JANYCN010000083.1, forward strand.
GCGTCGACCGGCTCGTGCCGAAGGCCGTCTGGCGACGGCGTTATCAAGCGATCAACGCCTTCGAGGAGCACCTCACGAACGAGGGAACGCTCGTCGTGAAGTGCTTCCTGCACGTCTCGCAAGCCGAGCAGGAACGCCGGCTCGACGAGCGCCTGGCCGATCCCCACAAGACGTGGAAGTTCTCGCCAGCCGACCGCGCCAAGCGCGAGCAGTGGCCCGAGTACCGTGAGGCGTACGAGGCGCTGCTCTCGAAGACGTCGACGAAGCACGCGCCGTGGCACATCATCCCGGCCGACCATCCGAGCGTGCGCAACGCGGCGATCACGAGCCTGCTCGTGCAGACGCTCGAGGGCCTTGCGATGACCTGGCCGCAGGCCGGAGGGTGACATGACGCACGGGTGGCAGTCAGAGGCGGCGCGGGCGTTCCGCACCGCGCACGGCCCCGTGATCGCGGCGATGGCGATCGACGATCTGGACGCTGCGATACATCGGCTCGTCGCCCAGCTGGAGCATAAGGTCGACGAGGAGTGCATCGTCCTGTACGCCGGCACGAACGCGGTCAGCCCCCGGGTCTCAGCGCTGCTCGCGTCGACGATCGGCTCGCGGCCGAACCTCGGCGCACCAGGCGACAAGCACAACCGGGGAATGGATGCTGACTCGCAGCTTGAGCTCGTCGCGCAGGAGGCGTTCTGTCGGCTCTTTGCTGCCGCTACGCCGAGCTGCGGGTGGCGTCGGGCTCGCTGGCAAACCTGTACGTCTACATGGCGACGTGTCGGCCGGGCGACCGTGTCCTTGCGTTCTCCGACACGGCAGCCGGACACCCTACGCACCACGCGATCGGCGCGGCCGGCCTGTACGGCCTCGACGTGCGCGACGTGCCGTTCGACGAGGCGCGCATGGACGTTGACGTCGGCGCGCTCGCGCGCCGCGCGCGCGAGGACCGCCCGGCGCTGATCATCGTCGCCGGCTCGATGTGCCTGCACCCGTACGACGTCGCCGGGGTGCGGTCGGTCGCCGACGAGGTCGGCGCGAAGGTCCTGTACGACGCTGCTCACATGGGCGGCCTGATCGCCGGCGGGCGGTTCCAGCAGCCACTGGTCGAGGGCGCGCACGTCATCACCGGGTCGACGTACAAGAGCCTCGGCGGCCCGCCGAGCGGGATGATCCTGACCGATGACGACGCGATCGCGGAGCGGCTCGATGCGATCGCCTTCCCCGGCCTCACCGCGAACTTCGATCTCGCGCGGCACGCAGCGCTCGCCGTGGCGGCGCTCGACCTGCTGGAGCACGGCGTGGCCTACGCGGACATGCAGGTCGCCAACGCCCAGGCTCTCGGCAGCGAGCTGACGGCGCGCGGCGTCACCGTCTTCTCCGCCCGGGGAGCGCACACGGCGAGCCAGCACCTGGCTCTCCCGTGCGACGCCTCCAAGACATCGTTGTCGCTCGAGCGAGCGAACGTCCTGACGAGCGTGATCAGCGTGCCCGGCTCGGCGGCGCTCCGCCTCGGCACGCAGGAGCTGACGCGACGCGGCATGGAGCCGAGCGACATGGCCGACGTCGCCGATCTCGTGGCACGCGTGCTCATCGACGGCGAGGAACCCGGTTCCGTCGCACCAGACGCGACGGCCCTGCGCCGACGCTTTGACGGCCTGCGCTTCGTCCGCCCCTGACGTGTACGCTCAAAACCGGTTTCGGCAAACGTTGGCGCTAACGCGCGGCCCGCAGTGACCTCATCGAGCGCGTTGACGGCTCGAACCGTTCCAATCGCGCGGCGCCCTTGCGCGAGCGGTCGATCCGGTTATACTCTCGCGGATGCGCGAGCAAGAACCCGTGCCCGGGCGCGGAGGAAGTCCGGCACGGAACGCGCAGAAACGCACGACAACGGAGGACTGCATGAAGCAGGGGTGGAAGAAGTGGGTCGCGCCTGTCGCGATCGCAGCGGGCGCCGCGGTGCTCGCAGCTTGTGGTAGCTCGAGCTCGACGCCGACCAGCACGGGCGGTGTTGCCGCGACCGGCGGGTCCTCGAGCACGCCAGCGGCGACGACGCTGATCGTCTCGTCGGACACGCCGCTGCAGGGATCGTCGAAGGACGCCTCGGTCGACACCGAGAACGCGATCAAGCTGATCCTGAAGCAGGCGAACAACAAGGCCGGCAAGTTCACGATCACGTACAAGTCCTACGACGACTCGACGGCCGCAGCCGGCAAGTGGGATCCGGCGCAGTGCGCAAAGAACGCCCAGGACCACGTCGCGAACGCCGGCGAGGTCGCCGTCATGGGCACGTACAACTCGGGTTGCGCGAAGATCGAGGTGCCGGTCCTCAACAAGGACCCATCCGGGCCGATGCTGATGATCTCGCACGCCAACACGAACCCTGGCCTGACGAAGGCCTGGGATCCAGGTGAGCCCGACAAGTACTACCCGACCGGCGTTCGCAACTACGGCCGCATCGTCGCGACCGACGACTACCAGGGCAACGCCGGCGCGCAGTTCGCCTCGCAGGACCTCAAGGTCACGAAGTGCCTCGTGCTGAACGACACGCAGACCTACGGCGTCGGCGTCGCGAAGGCCTTCGCCGATGCTGCCACCAAGGTCGGCATCACGGTCCTCGACAACGTCGGCTGGGATTCGAAGCAGTCCAGCTACGTGAACATCTTCGAGAAGTACAAGAGCAGCGGCGTCGACTGCGTCTACCTCGGCGGCATCAACGACAACAACGGCGTGACGCTGATCAAGGACAAGGTCAAGGTCCTCGGAGCGAACGACGGCAAGGTCAAGCTGATCGGCCCCGACGGGTTCACCGGTTACCCCGAGGTGCAGAAGCTCGCCGAGGCACAGGGCATGTACCTGACGTTCGCCGGCCTGCCGACGGACGTGCTCGCGCAGGCGGGCGGCGAGGCGCAGAAGTTCCAGACCGACTTCAAGGCTGAGTACGGCCACGCGCCCGCCTCGAACTACGCCGTCTACGGCGCCGCTGCGATGCAGCTCATCCTCAAGGCGATCGCCGCCTCGGACGGCACGCGCAAGGGCGTGCGTGACGCCGCGTTCTCGGGCATCACGATTGACGCAGCGAGCTCCGTCCTCGGCAAGGAGTTCGGCATCGACCCGGCGAGCGGCGACACGACGGTCAAGGACATGGCCGTCGAGCTGATGAAGGGCAACGCGGAGACGTTCCTCAAGCCCTGGCCCGTCCAGTAGTCTCGCACGACATCACCTGAACGGGTAACCCGGGGTGGCTCGGCCAGCAGTGCCGGGCCACCCCGACGTCTCTGAGGACAACGGATGGCAGCAACAACACAGGCACGCCGGAGCCCCTTCGCGGGCATCGGCGTCTCACAGGCAGGACAGGGAGTCCTGGTCGGGCTCCTCGCTCTCTGGCTTCTGTGGGAGTTCGGGCACGCCCCGGCCCAGATGACCCAGGTGACGATCAACGGGATCCTGCTCGGCGGCCTCTACGCCCTGATCGCGCTCGGGTACACGATGGTGTACGGCATCATCGAGCTGATCAACTTCGCCCACGGCGACCTCTTCATGCTCGCGGGGGTCCTCAGCGCAAAGCTCCTCACCGACGTGATGGGCTTCGAGACGGCGTCGGTGGGTTCCTGGCTCGCGGTCGCGTTCACGCTCGTGGTGGTCGTGATCGCCGCTGCCTCGACGAACGTCACGATCGAGTTCCTCGCGTACCGCCGGCTTCGGAACGCACCGAAGCTGACGCCGCTGATCACGGCGGTCGGCGTCAGCTTCATCCTGCAGAACCTCGGCAACAACTGGAACGGGTCGGCCCCCAAGCCGCAGCCGCAGCTGATCTCAGATGGCAACCTCTCGATCGGGTCGATCGACATCCCCTGGGCGAGCGTCGTCGTCTTCCTCATCACGATCCCCCTGCTGCTGCTGCTTCGCTGGCTCGTCACGCAGACGCGCCAGGGCAAGGCGATGCGGGCAACAGCGCAGGACCCCGACACGTCACGGCTGATGGGCATCGACGTCAACCGGACGATCTCCTTCACCTTCGCGATCGCCGGCGGGATGGCCGGCGCGGCCGGCCTGATGTTCGTCGAGACGGTCGGCGTGACCCGCTATGACGCGGGGTTCCAGCTCGGCCTGATCGCCTTTACGGCGGCCGTCCTCGGCGGGGTCGGAAACCTCACAGGCGCCGTCGTCGGCGGTCTGCTGATCGGGGTCATCCAAGCCTGGAACGACGGTGCGCCGAACGGCTTCGGCCAGGAGTGGTCGCAGACCGTCGTGTTCTCGGTCCTGATTCTTCTGATCGTGTTTCGCCCAGCAGGTCTCTTCGGCACGTCAACCACGGAGAAGGTGTGATCATGGCGACGCCGGACCATGCCGTCCAACGTGCACCGCGCCGCAAGCGGACCCTTGCTGACTGGGTGCAGCCGATCGTCTTCATCGTCTTCGCCGTCTCCCTCCCGACGATCCACAACGCCCTCGGCACGACCGGCGATAGCTGGCTGCCGCTGACAACGCTCTCGTTCTGCGCCATCTTCGCGGTCTTCGGCGTCGGCCTGAACATCGTCGTCGGCTACGCCGGACTCCTCGACCTCGGCTACGTCGCGTTCTTCGCCATCGGCGCCTATGCCGGCGGCTGGTTCATGTCCGACTTCGTGCCGGTCAGCCGCTTCGACTTCTTCGGCGGCTCGCAGAACGTGAAGATACCTGGCATCCACCTGAACTTCTGGCTCGTAGTGATCATCGCGGTGATCCTCTGCGCGGCCGCTGGGATCGTCATCGGTGCACCGACCCTCCGCCTGAAGAGCGACTACCTCGCCCTCGTGACGCTGGGTTTCGGGGAGATCATCGGTCAGGTCGCGACGAACGGCGGCGCCATCGCCGGTCATAACATCACGAACGGCTCGGTCGGCATCGGGCCGGTTGACGAGGCGAACCTACAACCGTTCGACCTCATACCCGGCGTGCCAACGCTCGTGGGCACGTTCGATAACGATGTCCGGTACTACGTGATCATCGCGATGCTCGCGGTGTTCATGTTCGTGTCGCTTCGCCTACGTGACGGGAAGCTCGGGCGAGCGTGGCTGGCAGTGCGCGAGGACGAGCTTGCTGCAAGCCTGATGGGTGTCCCGCTCATGCGGACGAAGCTCTGGGCGTACGCTGTCGGCGCGGCCGCCGGTGGGATCGGCGGCGCCTTCTCGGTGATCACGTTCGGCAGCATCGACCCGTCGCAGTTCAACTTCCAGGTCTCCGTGATCATCCTCGTGATCGTGATCGTTGGCGGGATGGGCAACGTCTACGGCGTCGTGCTCGCCGCGTTCATCCTTGAGTGGCTGAACTACACCGGGATGGGTCAGATCGGCGGCGCGATCGGCTTCGATAACCTGCCGAACTGGGAGTTCTTGATCTTCGGCCTGATCCTCGTGCTGATGATGCTGTTCCGTCCCGACGGGCTTCTCCCAGCGGCACGACAGAAGCAGGTCCGTGCGGTCGAGGCCCAGCTAGAGACGCTCGGCACGGAGGGGACGGCATGAGCGACAACGTTCTCGAGGCGCGGGGCATCCGCGTCGAGTTCGGGGGGCTCGTCGCCGTTAAGGACGTCGACTTCACGATTCCGAACGGGTCGATCGTCAGCCTGATCGGCCCGAACGGTGCTGGGAAGACGACGTTCTTCAACGTCCTCACTGGCCTCTACAAGCCAGCCAGCGGGTCAGTGGCGTTCGACGGACGAAACGTCACTGGCAAGGCGCCTCACTCGATCGCGAACAGAGGCATGGCCCGGACGTTCCAGAACATCAGGCTCTTCGGCATGATGACCGCGGCTGAGAACGTCATGGTCGCGATGCACCACCACCTGCGCGGAGGCCTCTGGCAGACCGTTCTGGGCACGCCGGGGCAGCGCCGCGAGGAGCGCGGCGCCCGCGAGACGGCCCGTGAGCTGCTGGACTACGTCGGCATCGGTGGGACGGACGAGGAGTTCGCGAAGAACCTGCCATACGGCGACCAACGCCGGCTCGAGGTTGCAAGGGCGCTCGCGCTGCGTCCGAAGCTTCTGCTGCTCGACGAGCCGACGGCCGGCATGAACCCGAAGGAGTCGGCGGCCTTCACCGCCTTCGTCCACAAGGTGCGAGACGACAAGGGGCTCTCGATCCTCCTGATCGAGCACGACATGAAGGTCGTGATGGGCGTCTCCGAACACATCACCGTGCTCGACTACGGCGAGAAGATCGCCGAAGGCTCGCCGGCCGAGATCCGAGCGAACCCGCGGGTGATCGAGGCCTACCTCGGCAAGGCCGCGACGGTTGGAGCGACGGAATGAGCGCAACGATGACGCGAGGCGAGGGTCGCACACCGATCCTCGCGATCCACGACATGCACACCTACTACGGCTCGATCGGTGCCGTCAAGGGCATCTCGATCGAGGTCTTCGAAGGTGAGATCGTCACCCTGATCGGCTCGAACGGGGCCGGCAAGTCAACGACGATGCGCTCGATATCTGGCATCGTCCCGCCGCGGCGGGGAACGATCACCTTCCAGGGTCAGACGATCAGCGGGATGCCTGGTCACAAGGTGACGGCGGCAGGCATCTGCCAGTCGCCGGAGGGTCGACGCATCTTCGGTCGGATGACCGTGCTTGAGAACCTCGAGCTCGGCGCCTTCCTGCGAAACGACAAGGCCGAGATTGCCGCCGATCTCGCCCACGTGCTCGACCTGTTCCCCCGTCTCAAGGAACGGCTCACGCAGAAGGCCGGCACGATGTCCGGCGGCGAGCAGCAGATGCTTGCCGTTGGACGAGCGCTGATGGGCAAGCCGAAGCTGCTGATGCTCGACGAGCCGTCGATGGGGCTCGCGCCCGTGCTCGTGGAGCTGATCTTCGAGACGATCCGGCGGATCAACGCGGACGGCATGACGATCCTGATGGTCGAGCAGAACGCGCTCGCCGCTCTCGAGGTCGCGAACTACGCCTACGTGCTCGAGTCCGGCACGATCAAGCTTCAGGGGCCCGCCGCCGAGCTCGCGACGAACGACGAGGTCCGTAAGGCCTACCTCGGCGAGAGCTGAACCTCGTCTCGCGCTGCCCGACCCGGCGAGCAATTCGCGCCGGGCTCGGGTAGCGTGAGACGGGTGAAGCTGAAGCTCTCTCTCCCCCTCCTGCTCGGCGTGCTCGCGTTCCCCGGCTCGGCGCTCGCTGCCGGCCCTGCCGGACCGCTCGGTGGCACCCTTGGCTGCGTCCACGACGGACTGGCGACGACGACACCGGCCTGTGACGGAGGGAACGCGCTCACCGGCGCAACCGCCGTCGTCGCGACGGCCGACGGGACGTTCGTCTTCGTCGCAGCACCCGACGCGGCCGCCGTCTCCTTCTTCGCACGCGACGCGCAGACGGGAGCGCTCACGACCGGCGGTGCCGGAACCGGCTGCATCGCCAACGCAAAGGCAAACGGGTGCGAGGACGGCCACGACCTCGCCGGCTCTGCGAGCCTTGCGCTCACCCCTGACGGCAAGGTGCTGTACGTCGCTGCAACGACCGACTCGGCGGTGTCCGGGTGGGCGGTCGGGAGCGACGGAGCGCTGACCGCGATCCCTGGCGCATGCTTTCACACCGCCATCAAAGTTCCGGAGACCGGCTGCGAGCAGGACGTCGACCTCGGCGGCGCGTCGAGCGTCGTCGTCTCGCCCGACGGCAAGAACCTGTACGTGGGCTCGACGACCTCCGGTACCGTCGCGACGTACGCGATCGGCACCGGTGGCGTGCTGACACGCCAGGACCTGGCCCAGCCGGCAACGGCCGTCGGCGCGCTCGCGATCGCCAGCGACGGCCTGACGGTCTACGCCACCAACGGGACAGACGTGCTCGCCTGGACGCGTTCAGCGGTAGACGGCGCGCTCAGCGCGCCAGCTAGCGCGCCATTGACAGGCGCCGCGGGCGTCGCCGTCGCGCCGGACGGTGACGTGATCGTCGCGACCGGCGACGGTGTCACCGTTCTCCACGCCGGACTGGTCGCGCTCTCAGGCACCGCCGGCTGCGTCCACGACCCCGGCGCCAATGCGAGCTGCTCGGCCGGTCACCACCTCACCGGGGCGAGCGCCGTCCACCTCTCCGCCGACGGCACGACGGTGTACGTCGCCGCCGGCACGGCGAGCGCCGTCGTCGCCCTCAGCCTCGCAAGCAACGGCACGCTGACCCAGCCCACGACCGCCGGCGCCTGCTCCCACAGCGGCCCCTCGACGTCGACGTGTGCGGGCTCATACGACATCGACGGCGCTGCGAGCGTGGCGCTGCTTCCCAACGGCGACGTGCTGGTGGCTGCACGCACGAGCGCTGCGGTCGTCACGCTGCGACCACAGCACGCGCCCGTGTGCGTCGGCGCTGCCGCGCAGGTCGATCGCGCCGGCCCCGCCGTGCACTTGCAGATCGGCTGCACGGACGCCGACGGCGACCCGCTCGTGCTCACCTGGTCTGACCCCGCAGCGGGCAGCCTGCTGAACTGGAACGGGCTCGGCGTCGACTACAGGCCAAACGGCCTCGCGATCGGCACCGACTCGTTCTCGTTCTCCGCGAGCGACGGCGCGAACCTCTCGGCGACCGCGACCGAGACGATCACGATCTTCGATCACACCGCGCCGAAGCTGCTGCTCGCCTTCGTCACGACCAAGACGACTCGGGGCGCCGTTGCGCTGAAGGTGACCTGCAAGGGGAACGACCCGTGCCGCGGCTCGGTGAGGCTGACGAGCGGCGGGAAGGTGATCGGCACCGCCTCCTTCGCGCCAGCGGCGTCCGGCTCGACGCGCACCGTCCTCGTCAAGCTGAACGCTGCCGGTCGGGCGCTGCTCCTGGCAAAGCACAAGCTCGCCGTCGTCGCGGTCGCGACCGTCAGCGACCTCGCGCACAACGTTGGGACGTCAACCGCGAAGGCGACGATCAGGTCGTAGCCGGACGCGGCGAGCGCGGGAGCGCGATTGCAACAACGAACGCTGCCGCCATCAGGGCTCCCTCCGCGACGATCGTTGCGCGCAGGCCCTGATGGTCGGCGAGCTTGCCGAGCAGCGTCGTCGTCAGAGCGCCGAACCCGATCGACAACCCGAGCACGACGCCAGAGGCGAAGCCGACGTGGCGGGGCAACGCCCGCTGCGCGACGACGACCAACGGATAGAAGTTCATCTCCTCGACGAGCCCGATCGCGCCCATCAGCGCGAAGACGCCCCACACCGGGGCGACGGCGACCGCGGCGACGAGCGGGACGACCGTCCCAAACGACCAGACGACGATGCGGCGGAAGCCGAACCGGTCGGCGAGCCGGCCACCGATCAGCGTTCCGAACGCGCCCGCCACGAGCAGCGTCGTTCCGGCCGCGTTCGCCGCCGCCTCGCTCGAGCGCAGCACGTGCCACAGGTAGAGCGGCACGAACGCCTGGACGCCGAAGTGCATGCCGGTGCGCAGCGCCGCAGCCAACGCTGCGAGGCTGAAGACCCTCCAGTCGCTCGGGCTGTCCGCCACCGCAGCGGCGCGGGACTCCGGAGCAGGCCGGAATCGGCCGAGCGAGGGCAGCGCGCGCCACAGCGCAACGGCGACGATGAGCGGGACGATGGCGATCACGGACGTCGCTCGCAGGCCGCCGAGTAGCGCGAGCGGTGTCACGAGGATCGGACCGAGCGCCCAGCCCGTCATGCCGCCGACGGCGAAGAAGCTCATCCCCGTCCCCTGACGGCCGCTGGCGGCTGAGACCCAGCTCGCGTAGCGCACGCCTTCCGGGTGGTACATCGCGACGCCGACGCTCGCGACGCCGAGCGCGAGCCCGGTCGTAAGGTACGACGGCATCAAGCCAACGAGCGCGACACCGCTCGCCGCGAGCAGCGACCCCACGGGCATCAACCAGGACGCGTGGATGCGGTCGGCGAACGCGCCGAGTAGCGGCTGGATCAGCGACGAGCCGAGGCTCGAGAACAGGAACAACGCCCCGGCGGCGCCGAACGTGTAGCCGCGTTCGGCGATCAGGAACGGCAGGAGCGGCGGGACGATGCCCTGAGCGAGGTCGACCGCGAGATGCCCGACCGCGAGAACGCCGATGGCGCGCCGATCGATCGGCGCCGTGTCCGACACCTACCGCTCGGACTGCAGCCGAGCGCGGACGCGCTGGGCGGCCTCCTGGCCCGTGCCGACGGAGCTCTCCGTGTACCACGTCCCAAGGTAATCCCCCGCGAGCTCGATCCGGCCGAGCGGGCGCTCGAGCGCGTCCTGCAGCCGACCTCGGCCCGGAGCCGGGTACGGGATGCACCGCTCGTTGCGGTAGACGATCGTCTCCTCGATGATCTCGCGCGTCTCCGGAAAGAGCGACTGGAGGCCCGCCGCGAAGGTCGCGACGACGGACTCGTCGTCCATCTCGTAGAACGGCAGCGCCCCGTCCCCTGAGCGGTACATCATCAGGCTCCCGCCGGGCTTGCGGACAGCGCTGCGCGGCCGCACGACGTTCGCCATGTTGAACACCATGTTGAACGGCTGGCCCGGAGTCGCGATCGCGTAGATATCGTCGTACGGCATTGCACGCTGCTCGTTCGTGAGCATCGCGACGCAGAGCATCGGACCGTACTGGATCGCGGCAAGGGCGCTCGCCGTGTCGGCCGGCAGCCCGGGAAGGAGCGTCCTCGCCTCGAACGCCCGCGTGGCGACGATCGCGTGCCGCGCGTAGAGCGTGCCGCCGCCGTGCGTGATGCGGACGCGGTCGCCCTCGTCGACGACCTCCGAGACAACGGTGTCGAGCAGGATCTTGCCCTCGAGCTCCGCGGCGATGCCGTTCATCAGCGCCTCGGGTCCACCGATGATGTTGCGCGACAGCCCACCGCCAGTCGACCAGACGAGGGCGAAGTACGCGATCCCCTGCCCGACGGCGAGCTGCTCGGGCTCGGCCGTCGAGCGCGTGACGGTCGGACGGATGATCGCGTCGGCGTCCGGCGGCAGCTCACCGATGAACTCGGCGAAGGTCGTGTCACCAAGGTGATCGAGGATGCGGCGACGCGTCGCCGACAGCGGCTCGCCGGGACGCGGCTTCGCGAGCCGGTTGTAGCGCGCGACCGCGAGACGGATCTTCGCGCCGACGCGCACCATCGCCACGCGGTCACGCGCAGCCATCGGGATGCGCACTGGGAACGTCTCGACCCGGCCGCTGGCGATCAGCTTGCCGTTCATCGCGATCGCCGTCAGCACGCCGGGGACTGGGACGGCCTCGACGCCGACGTCGGCGATCAGGCGGCCGGTCGCGGTGCCAGCGCCCGAGAAGACGTGCGCACCGACGTTGAGCCAGTAGTCGCCACGACGCTCGCTGCGGATGCGCCCGCCGATCCTGTCGGACGACTCGAGCACGACCACGTCACGGTTGCGCAGATCCCACGCTGCAGCGAGACCCGCGATCCCTCCGCCGACGATCGCGACCTCGTGTGTGACCTCGCTCATGGCACTGAGCGTACCCGATCGGCCGCCACGGGCAACTCGCGGCAGGCTACACTCGACGGCGAATGGTGATCGTTGTCGGCGCCGGCATCGCCGGCCTCAGCCTGGGCCTGACGCTCCACCAGCTCGGCATCGCGTTTCGGATCGTCGAGTCAGCCGGCGAGCTGCGGCCGCTCGGGGTCGGGATCAACCTGCAGCCGAACGCGGTGCGCGAGCTGTTCGACCTCGGCCTCGCGGACGAGCTCGAACGGATCGGTGTCCGGACGCGGCAGTACGGCTTCTACACCCGCCGCGGTCAGGAGATCTGGGTCGAGCCGCGCGGCACCTGGGCCGGCTATCGCTGGCCGCAATACTCCGTTCACCGGGGCGCGCTCCAGGTCGTGTTGCACGACGCGCTCGTCACGCGGGCCGGCTCTGGCTGCCTCCGCCTCGGCGTCGCGGCAGTCGGCTACCGGCACACGGGAGACGGGGTGACGCTCCTTCTCGCGAGCGGCGAGCAGATCCACGGTGACGTTGTGATCGGCGCTGACGGGATCCACTCGGCGGTGCGAGGGACGATGCATCCAGACGAGGGCCAGCCGGTCTGGGCGGGCGCAACGCTCTGGCGCGGGACGACGCTCGCGCAGCCCTTTCTCGGCGGCGCCGCGATGGCGCTCGCCGGCAACGATCGCCAACGGGTGGTTGCCTATCCGATCTCCGGCACCGATCGGGCCGGGCTGGCGACGATCAACTGGATCGCAGAGCTGCGCGTCGATCCTTTGGACGGCTATCACCGTGAGGACTGGACGCGCCGGGTCGACCGCGCACGGTTCGCGCCGCGGTTCCGCGAGTGGACGTTCGACTGGCTCGACGTCCCTGCGCTGATCGCCGGCGCCGATACGGTGTACGAGTACCCGATGGTCGATCGCGATCCGGTCGCGACGTGGGTCGAAGGATCGGTCGCGCTGATCGGTGACGCCGCACACCCGACCTACCCTGTCGGGTCGAACGGCGCGAGCCAGGCGATCGTCGACGCGCGCGAGCTCGGGGCCTGCCTGCGTGCTCACGGCGTCTCACGGCGGGCGCTCGCGGAGTTCGACGAGCGCGTGCGACCACGCATGGAGCGGGTGATCCTCGCCAATCGCGGACGCGGTCCTGACGCCGTGATGCAGATGGTCGAGGACCGCTGTGACGGCCCCTTCGAGCGGATCGACGAGGTCATCCCCCACGCCGAGCTCGCCGCCCACGCGGCACGCTACAAGGCGCTCGCTGGCTTCTCGATCGACGAGCTGAACGCCCGGCCAGCGCTGATCGGGCCGATCGTTACCTGACGACGAACACGTCGATCGTCACGACCTCGCTCGTGAACCGACAGTCGGCGACGAACACGTGGTCGGCGAGCCAGCCGTGCCGACCGGCGCCGACGTCGAAGACCGGGGTCGTGCGGAAGTAGTAGGAGCTCGCGGCGACGGCCTCGCCGCGGTCAAGACGCTCCGTGACCTCGGCCGGCGCGACGAAGAGCCCGCGGTTGGCGATGTAGATCGGCGTCCCGTCATCGGCCTGGAGCACGTAGTGCGCCTCAACGCGCGACGTCCCGTCGGGCCGCGCGAGCTCGTAGTCAGCGCCGCCTGCAAGCACCACACCATGCAGCAGCGGGCCTGCCACCGTGCCACCGGTGATCGGCGTGATCCGTCGCTCGCCTTCGCGGCCCGAGCCGGCGAGGAGCGTCGCGCCGATGGTCGCGCGGATCGTGAACGCGTGCTCGACGACGGGCGCGGTGACCACGAGCGCACCCTCGACCGTGACGTCGCTCATGGCGCTGAGCCTACCCGATCGGTCGCGACCAGCAGGAGCCCGGCGAGCACCAACGCCGCGCCGATCGCCGCGCCGATCCCCGGCCGTTCGCCGAGCACGAAGACCCCGAGCGCAGACGCGATCACCGGCTCGGCCAGCACGAGCGTCGTCACCGTCGGCGCGGGGAGCTGGCGCAGCGCACGGCCGAACAGGACGTAGGCGACGACCGTCGGGAAGATGCCGAGGTACACCACCGTGACGACGCCGCTCGGATGAGCGACCCAGCCGGGGCCGCTGAGCAGGAACGCCGGGACGAGGAGCGCGCCGGCGAGCCCAAACGAGCTCGTCATCACCGCGAGCGAGCTCTCACCGGTGGCGATCGCGGCCTTCGTCGTGACGGTGTAGCCGGCGTAGCCGAGGCCCGCCACGAGAGCGAGCCCGACACCGACCGGGTCGACCATCGACGTCGTCGGGCTGGCGAGAACGGCGATCCCGACGACGGCGATCGCGGTCGCCCCAACCCAGCGGCGGGTCGGGCGGCCCTGGCCGACGAGGAGCGCGATCAACCCGGCGAGCGGCGGGCCAGAGCCGATCGTGACGACGGTTCCCACGGCGACACCGGCGCGGTCGAGGCCGGCAAAGAACGCCAGCTGGAAGACGGCGACGAGCCCCGCCGAGAGGACGATCAGCCACGGCCGTCGAGGGCGGATCGCGACGCCGGAGAGCCGCGCGACGAGCAGAAGGCCGACGCCGCCGACGACGAGCCGGCCGGCGCCGACACCGACGGGGCTCGCGCCAGGAACTCCCAGGGCTCGCGCCGTGCCGGTCGTCGCGAACATCGTGGCGGCGACGAGCGTCTCCGCCACGGCCCGCCCGCGGGTGATCGTCATGCCCGGTCGCCCGACCAGAGCGCAGGTGGCGCCTGCACCGCCCGGCAGAGGCCGAGCAGGGCGAGATCGTCCTCGGCGCCCCGGGCGAGGAAGCGCGCGCACGCGAGGTGGTCCTGCGTCATCACACCTGGCAGAGTGCCATTCGCGACGCTCCCGGGCTCGTTGGATATATCGTACGCCTTTCGGATATACTCGGATGTGTGGGCAAGCATCTGATCGACGTCGACGAGGAGACGCTCTCGGCTGCGCGGGCGGAACTGGGTACCGCGACGATCAAAGGCACGGTGAACGAAGCGCTACGGCGAGTGACGAGCGACAGACAGCCGTTAATCGAAGCCGCGCTCGACGCGCTCGCGGCGACCGAGTTCGGCGAACGATCCGACGCGTGGCGGTAACCCATCTGATCGATACGAGCGTGCTCACGCGGCTCGCTCAGCTAGCTGTCCGTTCCGTCATCGAACCGATGGCTCGGGCGGGACATCTCGTTCGCCCGAGCATCTGCGACCTTGAAATCGGTTTCTCTGCTCGATCCGCCGAGGAGTGGGATCGCCTCGCCTCCTCGCTTGGCGTGTTCGGCGTGATCGAGACGAACGGCGATCACGTCCGACGGGCTCTTCAGGTGCAACGACTCCTAGCAGCGAGGAGCCAACGCGGACGGAAGGTCCCGGACCTTCTGGTAGCAGCGGCAGCCGAGGAGAAGGGCCTTGTGGTCCTGCACTACGACGCAGACTTCGAACGGATCGCGACGGTGACCGGTCAGCGGCATGAGTGGGTCGTTCCAGCCGGGTCAATCTCCTAGCTAGAACCCGGCTCCGTGGGCGCCGCCGATGGGCTAAGCGCCCCGTCGCGCGCACCCCGGGAGGCTACAGCTCCCGTGCGACGGAGACGGCGAGCCCGGCGACGATCTCGGGCCACACCACCGCGCCCTTCTCGGCGGTCGCGAGCGTCGCCTTCCAGAGCACGCCAGAGGCGGGGATGAAGTCGTCCGGCGCCGGCACAAGGTCGTAGCTCGGGTGGCGAGCGGAGGCATCGTCGACGGCGCGGTCGAACAGCACCTTCTCCGGACAGAGATGCAACATCAGCGAGGTCTCGAGGATCGCGGCGTGCTCGACGTCCCAGCCCTGGAAGTCGCCCTCGAACATCACCTCCATCGCGTGCTCGGAGAGGCCCGCAAACGCTGCCTCGACGACCATGATGCGCACGCCGTCGGCGTGCGGCGAGCGCTCACGGGCGAGCACGGCGGCCTCGTAGATGAAGTTCGCGTTCTCGTAGTGCCAGTTCAACAGGACGAGGCGCTTGAAGCCGGAGCGCATCAGCTCGACGAGCACGTCCTCGACGACCGCCATCAGCGTGCGGGCGCTGACGCTGATCGTGCCGGGGAAGGTCTGCCCGCCGCCCGACAGGGGCCGCGAGCGGTACCCGTAGGTGATCGGCGGCGCGACCAGCAGGTCGTTCTCCTCCGCGATCGCGTGGGCGAGCGCGGAGGAGAGGTCGACGTCGCACGACACCGCCAGGTGCGGGCCGTGTTGCTCGGTGGAGCCGATCGGCAGCACGACTCCGGTGCCGCTTGCGGCGGCGTCCCGGAGCTCGGGCCAGGTCAGGTCGGCGTACCACCAGGAGCGCATCAGGTCAGTCTCCGCCCGAGCTGCTCGGCACACCCATCAGGGAGTCGCCCGACACGGCGCGCGCGGCCAGCGCAAGCCCTGCGTAGAGGACACAGCCGAGCACCCACGCCTGGAAGATGACGACGCCGTCCGAGAAGATCCCCGACGGCGCGTCGAAGAAGGACGTCCACACGCCAGCGCCGTACGATCCGTACGCCATCGCGACGACGAGCGAAACGATCGCCGGCCAGTTCGCGACAGCAGCCTGATTCCAGGAGGGGACCTTCGAGAGGTCACGGCTAAATCCAAGCCGCGATAGCACGAGCTGGTCGGTGTACATGATCGCCGTGGCGGTCGGTACCGTCACGGCCAGCAGGGCGACGCTCTTGAAGAAGTTGCCCTGATCGGACGTCACCCACCACGCCATGAACCCACCGCCGGCGGCGAGGATCGCACACGTGTAGACGCGACGCCACCCGGGGATCCCTCCGAGCAGGTTCTGCCCGGCGTTGAGCGCCTCGTAGTAGTTGGCGTCGTTGACCGCGACCTGCGAGGCGGTGGCGAGAACGAAGGCGACGATCGAGATGCCACCGAGCGAGAACGCGACGCCCTCGGCGACTCCCTTGAAGTTGTCCGCATTATCGATCCGTGCGGCCATGATCCACCCGGCAAGGGGGAAGAGGATCTGGCCGACGAAGAGCCCGATCGCGAGCGGCGGAACGACCGCCGAGAGCTTCGGCTTCGCGTAGCGGAAGAGGTCCGGCTCGTTCCCGTAGGTCGCGAACGAGATCGCGAGAGCGATCCCGCCCGCCATCGCCGTTCCCGAGTTCACGTGCATGTCGAGGACCTTGGAGTCGCTCGTCAGCGCCTTGATCACCGTCCACACGACCCAGAGAAGCGTCGCCGGTGCCGCGACCCAACGCGCGAAGGCCGTGATGCCGGTGAACCCGAGGACGTTGTTGACGATCCCGACGATCGCGATGATCACGCCGATCGTCACGACGCTGTCCAAGCCGTAGAGGCTGCCCCAGATGCCCGCGAGGAAGTTCGCCTGGAACCCGACCCAGCCGAGCGGCAGGATCATCACGAGGATCGATACGAGCCACGAGCCGGCTGCGCCGAACACCGACCGGCTCATCAGGGCATGCGTCTGGCCACGCCAGGCGCCGAGATAGGCGGCCGGGATCGCATACGCGAGGTAGGCGATGGCGCTGACCGAGACGATCTTCAGCATCTCGTTCATGCCGTAGCCGGAGCCGTACAGGTCCATCCCGAGCGCCATGTAGGAGAACCCGGCGTACAGCGTGATCCAGAGCGGGACGTGGTGCGTCCACGTGCCGCGCCGGACCTCGAGCGGCACGATCCCGTCGTGGCTCGAGGAGTAGTCGTGCGAGATCTCCCGCGATCGCTCCTCGCTATCAGAGATCGCGTGCGTGCCGCTCACTGCCTCGCTCATGCCTGTCCTTCCTTCCCGGGGGGACATCTTCAGCTGACGATGTTAGTTGATGGGCCGTACGGAAAGCCGGTGATGTTCCGGTTGCCGTCCTCCGTGATCACGAGGATGTCGTGCTCGCGGTAGCCGCCAGCTCCCGGCTCGCCTTCAGGGAGCATGATCATCGGCTCCATCGAGACGACCATCCCTGGCTCGAGCACGGTCTCGATGTCCTCGCGCAGCTCAAGCCCGGCCTCCCGTCCGTAGTAGTGGCTGAGCACGCCAAAGCTGTGCCCGTAGCCGAACGTGCGGTGCTGGAGGAGGTCGTGCCTGCGGTAGATCTCGTTCAGCTCGGCGGCAACGTCGCAGCACCGGGCGCCGGGCACCAGGAGCTCGATGCCGCGCTCGTGCACCTCGACGTTGACGTCCCAGAGCCGACGCGACGCGTCGTCGCACGCTCCGGCGAAGAGCGTCCGCTCGAGCGCGACGTAGTAACCGCCGACCATCGGGAAGCAGTTCAGGCTCAGGATGTCTCCGTGCTCGATGCGCCTGCTCGTTACCGGGTTGTGGGCACCGTCGGTGTTGATGCCGGACTGGAACCAGACCCACGTGTCCATCAGCTCGGCGTGAGGCCACGTGCGCGCGATCTCGCGCACCATCGCCTGCGTGCCGGCGAGGGCGACCTCGTACTCCGGCACGCCGACGGCGATCGCGTCACGGACGGCGTAGCCGCCAACGTCGGCGACGCGGGCGCACTCCGTGATGTGGGCGATCTCCGCGGCGCTCTTGACCATCCTCTGACGCATGCATGCTGCGCTGATGTCGACCAGCGCGATGCCCGGCAGGGCAGCCTCGAGCTTGGCCTTCGTCTGCACCGTGATGAAGTCGAGCTCGACGCCGAGACGCCGCGCCCCCGTGGACAGCACCTCGCGGACGGCGCGGAAGTAGTTGTCGCGCTGCCAGTCGGTGTAGACGAGGTTCTCCCCGTACGTGCGGCGGTATGGCTGGCCGGCGTCGATGTTCGCCGAGATCGACGTCTGCGTGTCGTGCGACACGACGAGCCCGTACAGGCGTCCGAAGTGGCAGAAGACGAGGTCGCCGTAGTAGTCGATGTTCTGATAGCTCGAGAAGAGCACGGCCTGCAGGTCGAGCTCGAGCATCGTCCCGCGCACCCCGGCGAGGCGGCGTTCCATCTCCGCAGCGGGGAACATCGGCGTCGCCTTCGCGCCGTTCGGGATCGCGATCAGGCTCGGGCGATCAGGTTGGGCAACGGCCATGTGGGCTCCTCGCTCGACGATGCGGACAGTCTCCCGCGTCGGACCGACCAGGGGAAGGGGATGGAGCGCTAGACTTCTCTACCTGATGGTGGAGGAACATCCACTCTCGCTCCGTGCTCTCGTCGCGATCCCGGCCCATCGGATCGAGGTGCTGGTCGCCGATCGCCTCGATCGGACGATCCGCTTCGTCCACACCAGCGAGATGCCCGACCCAGGCAAGTACCTCGAGGGCGGCGAGGTCGTGCTCACCGCCGGGTTGTGGTACGTGCATGGCACCCCTGCAGCGACGTTCGTCGCCGAGCTCGCCACCGCCGGCGCGCTGGCGATCGGCTTCGGCGTCACCCCCGCCGTTCCCGAGGTGCCAGCAGAGCTCGCCGCAGCCTGCCGACGGCACCGCCTGACGTTGTTTCGCATACCACCTGGCGTGCCATTCCTCGCGATCGAGACGTCTTTCGTCGAGCGGTTCGTCGCCCTGTCGGAACGCCGCTACGCGGCCGAGCTGTTCGACCTGGTGCTCGCTGGCGAGTCACAGCACCCCGCGGTCGCTGCGCGGCTCAGGACGTTCGGGATCGATCCAGCTCGCGCGATCGTGGCGCTGCACGCCTCGACCCCCGACCCGCCGAAGCACCTCGGCTCCGTGGAGACGTTGCTCCGCCACGCCGACGTGCAGGCGGCCGTCGCGCCGCACGCTGAAGGGATCTCGCTCGTCGTCGCCTGGCCGACGGGCGACGTCGGCGCGCTCGCGCGCGCCCTGCACGAGCGCCTCGGGGACGACATCGCGGTCGGTGCCGGCAGCATCGCCGCGAACGCTCACGGCCTGCGACGCAGCGTGATCGAATCCCGCCACGCCTGCGCCTTCGCCCACCGCCGCCGCGACGCCGGCTATGCCACGCACGATGCAGTGGCGTCGAACGCCATGCTCCTCGCGATCCAGGACGACGCGGTGATCGACGCCTTCGTCGAGCAACTGCGTCCCCTGACGGAGCAGGATGCGGCACGTGGCAGCGCGCTCGTCGCGACGCTCGAGGCGTTCCTCAGCAACGGGTCGCGTTACGCCGAGACGGCCGCGCGCCTCCACGTCCACGTGAACACCCTCCGTAAACGGCTCGAGCGGATCGAGATCCTCACCGGGCGCGATCTGACGCGGACGGACGACGTCGTCGACCTCTACCTGGCGCTGCGCGCTTCGGCGTCGACCGTGTAACGGCGCCGTCAGGAGACGCCGATGTCCTCGTTCCAGACGAACGGGTTCGCAGCGATCCAGCCACCGAGCAGGTCGATGCAGGTCTCATCGGCGAGATCGACCACCTCGAAGCCAAGCCCGGCGAGCCAGTCGTGCCCGCCATGGAAGTTGACGCTCTCGCCGAGGACGACGCGGGAGATGTTGAACTGGCGGACGAGGCCCGAGCAGTACCAGCAAGGGGACAGCGTTGTCACCATCGTCATGCCGCGGTAGCTGCGCTGTCGACCGGCCTTGCGGAACGCGTCCGTCTCGCCGTGCAGCGACGGATCGCCGAGCTGCACGCGCTGGTTGTGTCCGCGTCCGACGAGCGTCCCGTCCGCGGCGAAGAGCGCCGCGCCGATCGGGATCCCGCCAGCTGCGAGCCCGATTCGCGCCTCCTCGAGCGCGACCTGCAGCATCGCGCGATCGTCAGGCATCGACATAGGTATAGCGGAAGTCGCAGCAGGAAGCACCCTGCATCAGCGTCTGGGTGCGCTCGAGCCTGAGGCGGGCGTCGTAGCCCTGGCAGAACACGCCGTCGCGGTTGCAGGACAGGATCCCGCCGATCGCGCCGAGCCCCATCTCCCGGTAGGTCTCGGCGTAGCGGCAACGGGTGACGTTGAAGTGAAACGCCGTCTCGGACGCCTCGATCACGTCGACCTCGAGCGCGCCGTCGAGCGACCACAGCTTGGAGAGCTCCTGGAACGTCGCCATGCTCGTGCCGCCGACGGTGCGTTCCGCGAAGGACGCTCCGGCCGCGATCGCTGCGCGCTCAATCGCCCGCGTGAGGATCGCGCGCGCCGCCTCCTCGCCGACCGCCGCGACCATCTCCTCGTAGATCGGCGCGATCACCTCGGCCTCGATCTTCCGGCGTTGCAGGATCGGCAGCTCACCATCCATCGAGCGGGAGCCTACACCGATCGCGACAGGAGCGGAAGCCCGAGGTGCGACCATGTCTCGACGGCGGCGACGAGCAGGTGCGCCTCGTCCTCATCGGTGTGCAGCGGCGACGGCGTCAGGCGCAACCGCTCGCTCCCGCGCGCAACCGTCGGATAGTTGATCGGCTGGACGTAGATGCCGTGGCTGAGGAGCCGCTCGCTCGCGGCGGTGCAGCGCTCCGCGTCTCCGATCAGGACGGGCACGATGTGGCTCTCGTCCGACATCACCGGGATGCCGGCGGTGACGAGCCGGTCGCGAAGACGGCCGACGCGTGCAAAGAGCTCGTCGCGCTCGGTGTCGGAGCGACGCAGGTGGCCGATGCTCGCCATCGCCGCAGCGACGACGACGGGCGAGAGCGAGGTCGTGAAGATGAACCCAGGGCCGTAGGAACGCACGAGATCAACGACCGTCTCCGAGGCCGCGATGTAGCCGCCCATCGCACCGACCGCCTTCGCGAGGGTGCCCTGGATCACGTCGACGCGGTCGGCGATGCCGAGCGCCGCGGCGACGCCAGCTCCCTGGGGGCCGTACATGCCGACGGCGTGCACCTCGTCGAGGTAGGTAAGCGCGCCGTAGCGCTGCGCAACGTCGACGATCGCCGCGATCGGAGCGATGTCACCATCCATCGAGTAGACCGACTCGAAGGCGACGATCCGCGGGCGCCCGGACGGGATCGCGGCGAGCAGCGCGGTCAGATGCTCGACGTCGTTGTGACGGAACACCTGCACCTCGGCCGAGGTGCGGCGCATCCCCTCGATCATCGAGTTGTGGTTCAGCTCGTCGGAGAGGATCACGCAGCCGGGGAGCATGTCCCCGAGCGTGGAGAGAGCGGTCAGGTTCGCCAGGTAGCCGCAGGCGAACAGGAGCGCCGCGGGCTTCCCATGCCAGTCGGCGATCTCCCGCTCGAGCGCGACGTGGTAGCTCGTCGTGCCGGAGATGTTGCGCGTGCCGCCGCTCCCGGCGCCGGTGCGTGCCGCGGCCGCCGAGGCCTCAACGACGACCGGGTTGCGCGACATGCCGAGGTAGTCGTTCGAGCACCAGACGGTCACCCGGCGGTCGCCGTCGACGCTGTGGTGCACGGCGCCGGCGCCGACCTCCGGGAGACGGGAGAGCTCTGCGAAGGTGCGGTAGCGGCCTTCGGCGCGTAGACGATCAAGCGCCTCGGTGAAGATCGCCTCGTAGCTCACAAGCCTCAGGATACTGCTACGCGCCGGTCGGGCCGGTGGGCAACGCTGCCCCGCCCGAGCCGAACCCCTGATCCGGAGCGCCGGAGCCGTCGCCTGGGCCGCCAGGGCCACCAGGGCCACGGCCGTCGCCCTTGCGCGCGATCAGGGCGTCGAGCTCGCCGGTCTCACGCGCCACGACCGCTTTCGCCTGGTCGGCGGTGATCCGGCCGTCCTTCACTGCCGCGTCAACGTCGGCCTGGATCGCCGCCGTCAGCGCCGTCCTCAGGTCGGCCACGCTCTTGCCCTGCACCTTCGCGAGGTCACCAAGCGACTTGCCGCTCTCCAGCTGCTGGTGCAGAGCATCTGCGGTGAGGCCGAGCGCCTTCGCAGCTGCTGCCGTGAGGCCCCCACCACGAGGGCCGCCGCGATGGTCGCCGTCACCGGGACCGCCAGGCCCGCCGCCCGGACCGCCCATCGGGCCGCCGAACAGCCGCACGCCACCGCTCTTGATCCGCGCCTTCAACTTCGCCGCCTGGTCGGCGGTGATCGTTCCGGCCGCAACAGCGGCATCGACGCGATCAAGCAGCGCTTGCGTGACGGCATCGGTGAGCTTCGCCGGTGTCACGCCGAGGCGGTTCGCGGCGTCCGCGATGACGGCCCT
Source organism: Actinomycetes bacterium (assembly GCA_025360225.1). Classification (GTDB taxonomy): domain Bacteria; phylum Actinomycetota; class Thermoleophilia; order Gaiellales; family F1-60-MAGs149; genus JANYCN01. The sequence goes on from JANYCN010000083.1 coordinate 25,716, forward strand.
CTGCTCCTCTGCCGGCGAGTGGAGCGCCTTCGCGGCGTAGGCCACGGCACCGCCGGTGAGGGCGAACGCGCCACCCACTGCCACTGCAATCCTCGTCGAACGCCTCATCGCTGCCACCTTGCGGTACGGGTTGTCTGGTCCCTATTCCACCAGGAAACGGTGAACGCGACCTAAGAATGGGCCACGCCGACGGAGAACGGCAGCGCGAGCAGGCACACTGGGGGCGTGAGGCGCTGTACGGCGCTTGCACGTGCCCCAGACAGCCCTTCGCGACGCGCAACGCTCCCGCTCGCTCCGGACACCCGATGAACTCGCCATCTCCAAGCCACACCGCTAAGAGCATGCGGATCCTCGTCGTCGACGACGAACCGGCGCTGCGCGACTCGCTTTCGCGGGCGCTGCGCTTCGAGGGATACACGGTGACCGTGGCGCGGGACGGGCACGAGGCGCTCGCACGGCGCCGTGAGGACGCGCCCGACCTGATGATCCTCGACGTGATGATGCCCGGCATCACTGGCATCGAGGTCTGCCGCCGGCTCCGAGCAGGCGGCGACGGCATCCCCGTGCTGATGCTGACCGCGCGCGACGCCGTCGGCGACCGGGTTTCCGGGCTCGACGCGGGAGCCGACGACTACGTGCCGAAGCCGTTCGCGCTGGAGGAGCTGCTGGCGCGCGTGCGAGCCCTGCACCGACGCCGTAGCGCCGCCGCCGACGCGGCGGGTGGCGACGCGCCGCTGCGGTTCGACACCCTCACGCTCGACCCGCTCGGATACGACGTGACGCGCGGTGATCGCCGCCTCGAGCTCACGCGTACCGAGTTCTCGCTGCTCGAGCTGTTCCTGCGCCACCCGCGCCAGGTGCTCACGCGGACGCAGATCTTCGAGCGGGTCTGGGGGTACGACTTCGGCTCCTCGTCAAACTCGCTAGACGTGTACGTTGGCTACCTGCGCCGCAAGCTCGAGGAGGGCGGCGAGACGCGACTCGTCCAGACCGTGCGCGGCGTCGGCTACGTGCTGCGAGTCGACCCGTGAAGCTGCGCACCCGCCTTGCCTTGCTGTCTGCTGGCGCGACTGCCGCGGTGGTCGTCGCGGCGTCGATCGCAGCCTACGTGACGACCAGCAACGACCTGCACCGCGCGTTCGACGAGCGGCTGATGGCTCGCGCGGACGGCCCAAGCCCGCGTCGCGGGTTCGATCCTGACCGCCTAGGCGTCCCGCCACGCCCGGGTCCGGACGGGATCCGCACGACGGACGTGTCGTTGCGGGTGATCACGGCGGCGGGCGTCGTGATCACGCTGCCCGGCGACGAGCGGGCAGCAGCCGTCACCAAGGATGACATCGCGGTCGCTGCCGGAAAGCGCGGCCGGCTGCTGCGCGACGCCGAGGCAGCGGGGATCCACGTACGCGTGTACACGGTGTCGCCGCGCGCCGGGTTCGCGGTGATCATCACGCAGCCGCTCGCCGCGGTAGACGACGCCCTCGCGCACCTGCAGCTCGTGCTGTTGCTGATCGGCGGGGTCGGCATCGCCGTCGCCGCGGGTCTCGGACTCCTCGTCGCGCGCGCCGGCCTCTCGCCGCTCGACCGTCTCGGCGCCGCTGCCGAACGTGTGGCGACGACGGAGAACCTCGCCGACCGGCTACCCGAGGAGGGGGCGAGCGAGCTCTCCCGGCTGGGAACGACGATCAACGGCATGCTCGAAGCGCTCGAGGCCTCCCGCGCGCAGCAACGTCACCTGATCGAGGACGCGAGCCACGAGCTGCGTACGCCGCTCGCCAGCATGCGCACCAACGTCGAGCTTCTGGCGCGTTCCGAGACGACGGGGACGGCGATCCCCGTCGAGGACCGTCGCGCGCTGTTGCGCGACCTGACCGAACAGGCCGAGGAGCTCTCCGTGCTCGTCGGTGAGCTCGTCGACCTTGCGCGCGACCCGTCCGTCTCGGCCGAGAGCGGCGAGGTATCCCTGGCCGCAGTGGTGGAGCGTGCCGCAGCGCGGGCTCGCTCGCATGATGGCACAACAATCACCCTCGACTTGACGGATAGTGTTGTGCTCGGCGACCAGCGCCTCCTGGAACGGGCCGTCGTCAACGTGATCGCCAACGCCCTCGCCTGGTCACCGCCCGACGGCACCGTCGAGGTTCGTCTCGCTGGGCAGATGATCACCGTTCGCGACCACGGCCCAGGCTTCCTCCCAGACGACCTCCCCCGGGTGTTCGACCGCTTCTACCGAAGCGATGACGCGCGGGGCAAGCCTGGCAGCGGGCTCGGCCTGGCGATCGTGCATCAGGTCGTCGCCCGCCACGGCGGAACGGTCGAGGCGCACAACGCGCCGGACGGAGGCGCGGTGGTGACCATCGCGCTACCATCATCACCATGATTGCAGACGCAACGACCTTGGGGGCAGTTCGGCTTACCGTCGCGGACATCGACCAGGTAGGCGACTTCTACCGCCGCGTGATCGGCCTCCACGATGACACGCTCGTCGAGCTGGTCTCCGATCCCGCCGCTCCAGCGCGGGCCCGCGGCACGTCCGGCCTGTTCCATCTCGCCCTCCTCGTCCCCAGCCGCGCCGAGCTGGCGCGCGCGATCCGCCGCGTTGGCGACAACGGCTGGCGCCTTGCCGGCGCGTCAGACCACCTCGTCTCCGAGGCGGTCTACCTGAGCGACCCCGAGGGGAACGGCATCGAGATCTACCGCGATCGCCCCCGGGCGGAGTGGCGCCAGAGCGCGGCAGGCGAGCTGGCGATGGACACGCTCCCCCTCGACCTCGACTCGGTGATGGCCGAGGAGCCGAGCGACACCGACCCCGGCATGGCGGCGGGAACGACGATCGGCCACGTCCACCTGAACGTCGGCTCGATCGCCGACGCCGACGCGCACTGGTGCGGCACCGTCGGCTTCCAGGCGACGGTGCGGGGCTATTCCGGCGCGCTGTTCGTCGCCGCCGGCGGCTACCACCACCACCTGGGTCTAAACATCTGGAACGGCGCCGGCGCACCTGCACCACCCCGCGGGACACGCGGGCTCGACCACCTCACGATCAACGCCTCACCGGCGGACATCGAGGCGATCACCGTGCGCACGCCGGAGGTTGAGGAGACCGAGCGCGGGCCGATCATCACCGACCCGGCGGGGAACCGCGCGCTCCTGCGAGCGATCTGACCCGAGCGCCGGGTCACGACCCGCCGCGCCGTCGGGTAGATTGGGCGTCACGATGATCAACGAGGCGCGGTCTCAGAAGGTCGACGGCGGGATCGAGCCCGCGAGCGACGGATGGTTCGTCGTCAACGTGCGCGACACGGCGTGGAACACCCACCACGCGTTCGGCGCCGGCTGCGTCTTCGAGAGCCGCGACGGCGCGCGGTTCCCGGAGCTCGGGATCAACATCTCCGTCGTTCTCCCCGGCCAGCCGCTCTGCCTGTACCACAGCGAGTCAGCACAGGAAGACTTCCTCGTGCTCGCGGGAAGCTGCGTGCTGCTCGTGGAGGGCGAGGAGCGACCGTTGCAACCGTGGGACCTCGTCCACTCGCCAGCCGGCACCGAGCACGTCATCGTCGGTGCCGGCGACGGCCCGGCGGTCGTGCTGGCGGTTGGAGCACGACACGCGACCGAGGATCTCCGCTACCCGCGCACTGCACTCGCCGAGCGCTACGACGCGAGCGCAGAGGAGGACACGCCCGACCCGAAGGTTGCCTACGCCCGTTTCCAGCGTCCCGTCCCCGGCCGTCCGGAGTACTGGGACAGCCTGCCCTGGGCCTGAGCGAGCCGGTGCTGGGCGCGGTCTTCGCGGGGATGGCGGCCGCCCTTTACGCGTAAACGGGCCCTGCGGGACGACCATGGCCCCCGCTCGATCCCACCAACGCGCCATCGTCGACGCTCATTGAGTGTCTCCTAGTAAAACCGGCCTGCCAAGCTTGACCCTGGAACACCCGATGACCGTGGCATTTGACAATCGCACCACGACGTCGCGGTCGGCGATCCGCTCATCACCCAAGACGGCGCTCAACCGGCGGCCGAACGACCGTGATTCAGCCGGACTGACTCACGGAGCGGGTGAAAATCCAGAGGAGTCGAACCGATCCGTCCATGGCGGGTCGGCGATACCGTAACAGAGAGGCCGACGTCCAACGCCCAGGTGCGAGTCGGACACAAACCCGCGTGGGTGAACTACGCTTGTCACTAGTCGATTACGGGCGACGTACGTTAGTACTGCGCCGAGAACTCCGACCGAACGGCGCGAATCAACGATCTTGAAGTCGATGTCGATCTCCATAAGTGCATCACCCGAAGGGACGTACGGCAGTTTGTACACCGACTGCACGTCGGTTGGTGGGAGCCACTGCACCGCCTGTCGCCTCGCCACGTATACCCTCGTAGCGACGGCGTTGACCACCCTCAAGGGACGAACGCTCACCAGACGCTGGAGATCCGTACCGCGAGCCGGGAAATACCATGCATTCAGCGTCACAGAGCGACGCATAGGATCAAAAGGAGCCTGCGCGCAAATGTTCCCGTGCGGATACACGAAAAGCGAGGCGCCACCGCCACGCGCCACAATGTCCGGTGCCCGAAGGCTGACGGCGGCAATCAGTGCCCAGACGGCAAGCGCAATCACGGATCCAACGATCAGGCGCCCCCATTTTGTGCCTGCGCACCTACGGCGCGTAAATTGCATCCATGGCCTCAATGGCGTTGGGATCGTTTAGCACAAGACAGTACCGCATGTCGTGGCCGCTTACGTTCTTCCAACCCACGCGCCACGTCTTGCTCGCCCCGTTATCGGCCTGAATGCCCGCGCCAATACCGATGGTAGCCGTCTTGAACAGCGGCGTAGACGTTAGACTCAGGTCGAGCGAAAACGATTCGGTCGTCTTAGTCGTATTTGTCGCCCCGTACGTCCACCCTGCAGACGCCACCTGGGACGCGTATGTCGACGCGGTACACCTCAGTCCGCCGTAGTGAAGGCCGTCCATCTGCCCGGAATCCGAAGTGATGGCGCCGCCGATCCACTTCAGTGTCTGCCAGTACCGAGAATACCGGCAAGCGGCATTGACCCCCACGTATCTCGCTTCTACATAGCGAGCATACCACTTGTGATCACCGGCAACTCCCGGAACATGGGCTTCGAACTCCGCATAGTCGGAGACGGCGTGCGATCCCTTGGCCTTGATTACACCCGCTGCATCGATACTGAAACTCGTTGTGACGACGTGTTCGGTGCCTGTGGAGAAACCGAACTCCGTGTTGAAGTCAGAGTCAGAACTATATCGCAACTCGGTGATCGGCATCCAGGTTTGACGCTCCTGCTTCTTCGTCGCCTTTGGCCGGCAGCTGGGTGGAACCGGAAAATGAACGCCAGGCGCCGGCCCCGGCGGCGCCTGATTGGGGGCAGCGTCGCCATTTAACGCGGGGCTGAGCTCCACGTCAGGGGCCGGCGCCATCCCTGCCACCTGCCCGCTCTGTACAGCAGTCGCGACCACCTCGACGTCGACGTTATTTGTTCCGTCGTCGGCCGTAACCATAAGGTTTCCCTGAACCGTGCCGCCTAGCCCCGATCCGCCGACCATGTCGATAACACTTGCGTCGTCCAGGCGAATCGGTATCGAGTAACGACCGAGACCGTCAGTGACACCGGACCCTGCATACGCGAAAAAAGACGTCCCCGCGGAATCGGACGCATACGGCTCGTAGCGGATGCTGATCACCGCGCCGGCCAGCGGCAAGCCTAATCGCGTGACGATCCCACCGATGTCTGGCAGAGCGTACGCCGGCGCAACACGTGCGACTGTGAAGGTCAGCGCGGTCGACGTCGAATGACGAACGGTGTCTGAGCTAATCGCTTCGACCGAATAAGAGCCAGCTGCCGGCACGTCGACCCATGCGTCTGACGTGCCTTGGGGTGCTTGTCCATCCGTCGCGCAACTTTCGGGACACGTCACCACCGAACCCTGCGCGGTGGCAACTAATGCGCCGGTACCACTTCGAATGTTGAATTGGACCATCCCGACCTCCCCCGCGTCACCGTCCCGAAACGCTGCCGAAAGGTGCACACGCGCCGAGGACAGTACGGCTGCCTTTACCGGAGCCGTGATGATTGGTACGTCGGGTGCGTATGCGTCGACGACAACCGTGAGCGCCGCGGTAGTGCTGGTTGTGCTGATGTTCCCGGCGACGTCGACGCTAGCGACGTGGACGTACCACGGCCCCGGGGTGTCCGGGACATTCGTCGCCGTCGCAGTGGTCTGCAGGGTGCCGGTGTTCGCGAACGTGGTGGGGGAGCCGTCGATCAGGACGCGGTAGCCGCTGACGCCGCCAACGGCGCCGTTGGTCGCGGCGTTGTCGGTCGCGGTCCAGGACGCGCTGATCATGCCGTAGGTAACGGTCGGGGTGATCACCGGCGCGGACGGCGCGACGCTGTCCACCGTGACGCTGATCGCGTTGGTCGGCGCGGAGTCCACCGGCCATCCGTCATAGCGATGATACCCATCATACCCGTAGGCCTGGACGTCGTAGCGACCATCGGCCACCGTCACGGTCGTGGTGCTAGCGCTGCCGGACGGCGTCTGCGTACCGAAGTAGTCCGCTCGGACACCGGTCGCGGCCGGCGTCATCGGGAACTTCACCCACCCCGCGGTCGCGTCCGGATCGCTGAACGTCGCCGACAACGCCAGCGCACCGCTTGACGCGGTCTGCGTCGCCGCGGACGAGCCATTCACGGCGAACCCCGTCGGCACGTTCGGAAGGGTGTCGTAGGGAACCTGCAGCACCGGCGGCGTCGCGGTCGCGCCGGACGCGAACCGCTTCCACCCGAACGTGTCGAGCTCATCGCCGTACGCCTTCAAGACGATCCCATTGTTCGTCATCCCATGCGTCCAGTTCCACACCAACCCGGACAGGTCCTGGCCAGCGCTACCGGTGCTAAGGCTGATCGTGCCCGCCGGACAACTCGAAGAGTAGCCCTTCGCGGTGTTCAGATACGCGTACCGCGTCAACAGACCTGGCATCGGTGACGTCGTCGACGAGCCCGCCCACGAGATCGAATGGGTCGCGTCGAACACCGGCGCCGCCGCCGCCGCCCACGCCTCAACGATCCGCGGCGTACAGCTCCACGCCCACGTCTCAAACAGATCAAGATGCGTCCCCGACAACAACGCGACCGACGGGCTCCCGAGCTGCGACACGTTGAACCGCAAGAACGAGCGATCAACGTCCACGCCGTCGTACGTCCCCGTCCGGAACTCCGCCTTGTTCTCGTACACCGCCGTCGAGTACGTTTTCGACGTGTACACATCCCAGGTATCGCTCAACGGGAACCACGGATCGATCGTCACCGGGTACGTCAACCGCGGCCGGTCAAAGAACGCGGCGTCCGGCGCCAGCACCAGCGTCGGCGCATCCGGCGTCCCACCCAGGACGATCGGGACCGTCGCCGAGTCAACGGCAAGCCCAGAATGCGGATCAGTCGCAGCACCCTCGATCGTCGCATACCCCGGATCAGACACCACCACGCCCGACCTCGCGTCACGAAGCTCCAGCTGCCCGAGCGCGTTCACGACCGCCGTCAACCCGCGAAGCCCGAGCGGCTGGTTCACCACCAACGGCATCGTCGGACGCCGCTTCACGACAAAGAACTGCTCGAACCCCGCCGGCCCGACCCGCACGACAACATCGATCCCCGGCAACGCATCAACGTACCGCGCCTCATCACCGGACAGGATCGGCGTCGGCAACGACCGAAGCCACCCAAGCGACACCGCATCGACGCCGCCCGAGATCCGCGCGAGAAACCCATCCGCACCGCCATCGCTCAGCGTGATCGCCGACGCCGCCTGCACCGGATGCACCCCTCCAGAATCCATCACCAGCGTGGTGTCGACCGGCAACCACCCGCCCGCACCCATCACATCATGCACCCGCACCGGCGAGGCGGACAACTCCATCACCCGCGACCCATCAGGCTCGACATACACCCCCGAAAACACCGAGGACTCCGACCCGACAAGCACCGGCAACCCCGAAGCCGAAGCCAACGCCGCCGCATCCACCCCCGACGACGCAGCCGCGAGACCCTGCGCATACAACGGCTCCGAACCGGCCGACACCGCCGGCACCGTCAGACCAGCGTCAACCGGCCCAGCTACCGCCGAACCCACACCGACCCCGCCCAGCGCTATCGCCAACGCCGCGGCAAACGACCACCGCACCCGCCACGAGACCGACCGAGAGAGAGAGAGAGAGAGAGAGAACTCGGGGAACGACGGCCATACATCATCCGAACCACTCCAATTCGACGGCGACGGCGCCCATTATGCACGTTCGGCATACCCAGGTCAAGACGGCTCACATGACAGGGACATGACAATGACATGACGCGACCTCGCGCCGACCTCCCGCGACCACCCTCTCGAAGACCGCGACCCCCACTGGCTCCTGGAACCCGACCTCGGAGCCAGCACCTGCCTGGCTGGATCTCAAACGCCAGCGCGCTCGCGCGCGTACGGCAGCGCCCGGCGCGGGTCGTCCGAGTCGATCTCACGCCCGAGGCGGTGCCCGTCGAAGATCGCGTCCGCCAGGAGCCGTGGGGCGACGCAGTCGCCGATCGAGTAGGTCGCTGCCCGCGCGCCGAGCGCGCGGGTCAGCGTGTCGCGCGACCGGCGCGCCGTCACCAGCACGACCCCGTCGGCAGCGCGCTCCAGCTCCGCGCCGTAGCGGGAGAGACGCACGGACCCGTCGTTGATCGACGCAACGGACGCGTCACACACCACCTCGACACCGAGGCTGGCAAGCCGGGTGCGCACCGGATGGGCCTCGAGCGTCCTCTCGAGGAACGGCCCGGCTGTTGGGAGCGAGGTCACGAGGGTCACCCGCCGACCGGCGAGCGCGAGCATCTCCGCCATCCCGACGCCCATGAAGTATCCCTCGGCGTCGTAAACGATCACCTCGCCGTCGGGTGGCAGGTCACCGGCGATGACACGCTCGGGCGTACGCACCATAGCGAGCTCAGCGCCCGGGATCACGCGTTGCGTGACGGGGTTCAGGCCGTCTGCGACCCAGCTCGAGCCGGTCGCAAGGACGACGATGTCCGCGCCGTACTCGTCCACGCCCGTCGCGTCGAGCGTGGTCGAGAGGTGCACCTCGACGTTGCGCAGCCGGCGCAGCTCACCCTGGCGCCAGTCGACGAGACGGTGCCACTCCCCGAGACCGGGAAGCTTCGAGGCGAGCGCGGCATAGCCGCCGAGGCGCGGAAGGGCCTCGACGAGATGCACGCGCCGCATGCCGCGGTTCGCGAGCACGATCGCGCACTCCATCCCGGAGACGCCGCCACCGACGACGAGCACGTCTGACCCGGCGTTCGTGGCGCGCGTGAACCGCTCCGGGTGCCAACCGCGTCGGTACTCCTCCCCCGCCGTCGCGTTCTGCGTGCAGCCGATGTTTGCGGGGACGAGCGCCTTCACGAGGCACACGTTGCAGCCGATGCACTCGCGGATGCGGTCTGCCTCGCCGCGCTCGATCTTCGCTGGCAGGTACGGGTCGGCGATCGACGGTCGCGCGGCGCCAATCAGATCGGTGAGGCCATCGCGGACGATCTGGGCCATCGTATCGGCGGACGTGAAACGACCGACGGTGACGATCGGTTTCGCGGTCGCCTCGCGTACGCGCGCCGTGAACGGCAGCTGCGAGCCCTCCGGGAACAGCCGCGACGGGGTCATATCGACCCAGCCGTTGGCGATCGTGCCGGTGTTCACGTCCCACAGGTCAACGAGCGGGTCGGCGAGGCGGATGAACGCCAGCGCGTCGTCGATCGTCAGCCCGCCGTCCGCGCGCGCGTCGACGGACATGCGGCACGCGAGGGCACAGTCATCGCCAACAGCTGAACGCACGCGCTCCATCGTCTCGAGCCAGAAGCGTGAACGGTTCGCAAGCGAGCCACCGTAGCGATCGGTGCGCAGGTTCGTGAACGGGGAGAGGAACTGGCCGAGCAGGTAGCCGTGAGCGCCGTAGGTGTAGATGATGTCGAAGCCGGCGTTACGCGCACGGAGCGCCGCGGCGACGTACCAGCCCTGGATCTCCTCGATCTCCGAGACGGTCAGCTCGCGCGGTACGGTCATCGGGTACACCTCGGACGGCACCTGTGACGGTGCCGCGGTCGCGGCGCGACTCACGTTCCCTTCGACGTTCTTCCCGCCATGCCACAGCTGGCAGCCGACGAGCGCTCCCGCGGCGTGTCCCTCCTGCACGAGCAGGCGCAGGTTGTGCTCGTCGTGGTCGTCCCAGAGCCGGCCGATCGGCTGCGGCGCCCGGTCGGACTCCGGGTGCACCGCGACGATCTCGGTGCAGACGGCAGCCCAGCCGCCCTCTGCCTTGGTCGCGCGAAAGCGGGCCTGCGAGCGCGGGCGCTCCGTGCCGAACCCCGTGCAGTGCGGCACCTGGTAGAACCGGTTGCGCAACCTCTTCGGGCCGATCTGCACCGGCTCAAACAGGATGTCGTGGCGCGGATCGCGGGCCATCAGCTGAGCGTAGCGACCTGGCGTACGAGGTCGCGACACAGATCACCGACGGCGGCAACGTCATCGGTGAACATCGACGGCTTGAAGCAGATCGACGAGTAGCCCTGCGCGAGCTGACCCGGAATCGACGCACAGGCCTGCGCGAGGTCGGCGAGGTCGTCGGTGCCTGCGAACGTGCCGCGGATGCCACCGATCATCTCGATCTCGGCCAGCGACCGGCCACGTTCCCGAAGCGCCAGATCGAGCTGCTCGAGCTCGCCCGGGGTCGGGGATCCGAACGGGTGGAACCCGTGGCCGTAGGTCGCCAGACGGCGGATGATCGGCGCGTTCAACGCCATCCCGCCAAACCACATCCGCGGGCCGTCTGCTCGGAACGGCTTCGGCTCGCAGTACACCTCGGTGAAGGGAAAGCGCAGCCCTGGATGGCTCGCCGGCGTCTGCGTCCAGGCGGCGCGCATCGCGAGGAGCTGCTCGTCGAGGATCGCGCCGCGCTCGCCGAACGGCACGCCGAGGGCGTCATACTCGTCCCGGTGCCAGCTCACCGTCGGTTGCACGACGAGACGCCCCTCGGCGAGGAGGTCGAGCGTCGCGAGCTGCTTCGCCAGCAACAACGGGTGGCGCAGCGGGGCGATGATCGCCGCGAGCGCGATCCGGATCGTCTGCGTCGCCGCGGCGATCGCGCTCGCGAGGACGATCGAGTCGGGCCACGGCGTCGCCGGATCCTGGTTCCCGGGCGCCGCGTAGTCGCGCGGGTTCCCCATGATCCCACCCGCGCCAGAGGATCGGCCGAGCACCACGTGCTCGGACAGCATCACCGTGTCAACTCCCGCACGCTCCGCGTCAACGGCGATCTGCAGCAACGCGCGGAGATCGCGTGGCGGCGTCAGCGTCCAGTTCTCCGACAACACGAGCACGAGACGCGGGACGGCCACGCAGCCGATGCTACCAGCCGCGCCACGGCCGCTGGCGCAGCGCGGCTCCGCCGACACCCAGGCCGAGCCCGATCGCCGACACGACGAGGCCGCGCGCGATGCCCGCGGGGAGCGCCGAGTTGACGTACGGCTTTGCGAGGACCGCCAGCTGCGCGGATGCGAGGAACGCCGAGGTGACACCGACACCGCCAGCAACCCACGGGCGATGTCGCCGCGGCGTCGCCGACGTCGCCGCCGCGACGGTCAGGACGGTCGCGAGAACCCCGACGACGGCGGCTCCGCGGGCGAGGGACGTGTGCGGCCCGGCGAACCCGCCACCGACAGCAGCTACCAGCATCGCCGCGAACGACAGGACGGCGGGGAGCCCCGTCCAGCGAACAACGGGCCCGAGCAGGGCGAGCATCCCGATCACGGCGAGGTACACGCCGAGAGACGGCCCCGGCCCACGGAGGTGCACGCCCGCCAACGTGACGAGACGTCCGTTCAGCGAGATTCGCACCGACCACGCACCGAGCGGCGCCGCCAGCCGGTGCTCGTGCCATTGCAGGTGGTCAGCATCGCCGATCGCTCGCCAACGCGGCGGCGCGGCGGGGTCGGTGCTCATCGCCACGCCAGCAGCGGCGAGGCCGACAAGGTGCGCCTCGGCGGAGCGGTCATTGACCTCAGCTACCCCGTGGGCGAGTCGCAGGAACGCCTCGTTGGCAAGCCCGAAGACGACGAGCGAGGCGTCAGGCGGACCGGCGACCCAGAGCGACTGATCGCCGTCGAGGACCGCGACCCGTAGCCCGGCGACGGGTGGCGCGACCGACCGGAGCATCGCCTGGTCGTCCGTCGCCGCCGGCGCGCTCGTCCCGCCATGCGCCTCGGCGATCGACGGCACGCCAAGCATCACCGACGCCGCGATCACGGCACCGAGGATGCGCCAGGGCGGCCGATCCGTCACGATACACACGGTACAACGGACGGGATTGGAGGCACCACCGTGAACGCGTTCGACGAGCTCTCCCCGAGCGACAAGATGATGGTCGACGGCCTGTACTGGTGGGGCCCGGCGACGCTCTTTCGCTGCCCGCATGACCCGGACCCGGCCGCGTGTGAGATCGCGCTGGTCGGCGTCCCGCACAGCGCCGGGAACGGCTCCACCGAGCACGATCAGCATCTCGGGCCACGCGCCGTACGCAACGTGTCGGCGTTGCAGCGCCGCTATCATGCGGTCTTCGACATCGATCCGTGGGCGACCTGTCGGATCCACGACCTCGGCGACGTGCCGCTACCCGAGCTGAACGACAACGAGGCGTCCGTGAGGCGCATCACCTCGGCGTTCACACGCATCGCGAACGCACGAGCGCGACCCGTCTCGATCGGCGGTGACCACGCCATCACCGGCGCGATCGTGCGCGGGCTCGCGACCGCTGGCCGGCCGGTCGGGCTCGTGCACCTCGACGCCCACATCGATGCGTACGACTCGATCCCGCACTGGATGGGCTCGCGCGACAGCGCGGCGCACTGGGCGGCGTACCTCGTGCGCGAGGGACTGGTCGACCCCGCGCGGAGCATCCAGATCGGCATGCGCGGAAACCCCCGGAACGCGACCTGGCTCGATCCGAGCTACGAGCTCGGCTACGAGGTCGTGACGATGGAGCGCTACCGCGAGCTCGGCGCCGCGGTCTGTGCGCGGATGATCCGCGAGCGCGTCGGTGACGGGCCGGTCTACGTGACGTTCGACCTCGACTGTCTCGACGCGACGGTTGCGCCGGCCGTGTCGAACCTCGAGCCGGCGTTCACAGGGTGGAACGTTGACGAGGCGTTTGCGCTCGTCCGCGCCCTCCGCGGCTGCGACATCATCGGTGGCGACGTCGTCTGTCTGATGCCGACGAAGGACAGTCCAAACCAGATCACCGCGATGGTCGCTGCCGCTGCCGCGTTCGAGCTCGTGGGCCTGATCGCCGACCGGCTACGGCAGACGCGGGGCCGCTGAGGTACCAGGAGCCCGTCAGATACGGTCGGCGATGGCGCGTGGGTGGGATCGAGCGGGCGGCCGCCGTCCTGCAGCGCTTGCTGGGGCACGTGCAAAGGGCGGCGGCCGCCACCGAAGACCGTACGTTCGGCGCTGTTTAGCCGAATGTACGAGAGCCGCGCAACCGGGTGGGTGTACGTGTACCGACGCAGCGGTACACGTACCGGAGGGCGGAGGTCTCTCCGATCCGATGCGACAGCACCGAACGTTTTGACGGGCTCCTAGCTAGTGATCGGATTGTGAAATGGCGTGGTCATCCGACTGCCTGGATCGTCCTGCGCTTGTCGGCTCTGCCACCCGTCGGGTGGCTACGCCGCTCAGCTCCGGCGACCACGCCCCGGCCCGCTCTGCGTGCCGGATCGTGGGCTTCGCGGGAACGTCGCGC
>JANYCN010000084.1 GCA_025360225.1 Actinomycetes bacterium
CATCGGGTGTCTGGAGCGAGCGGGAGCGTTGCGCGTCGCGCAGGGCTTGCCGATCGCGGGCGTGCTGGATAGCACGCCCGCTCGCACGCGTGTCAAGGCGAAGGCCTTGACACGCTAAGCGCAAGCGGCGCGCGACGTTCCCGCGAAGCCCACGATCCAGCGCGCACAGCGGGCCCGGGCGTGGTCGGCGGAACTGGCTGGCATAGCCACCCGCAGGGTGGCGGAGCCGGCAGGTGCAGGACGATCCGGGCAGTCGGATGACCACGCCATCTCACAATCAGACCACGAGCGTCCGGGATCGGGATTCGGGGCGGAATTCGGGCTGCGGAGCTACGGCTGGAACCTCGCCCGTCAAGGCCGGGCGAGCAGCGCTTCTAGAGGACGGAGGAGAGCCCGTCGAACACGAGCAGTCCGATCGCGCCGACGAGGGCGGAGAGCACGAGGAGCGCGACGCAGAAGCGCAGCAGCGCCGTGCGCCGCGCGCTCGTGCGGAGGCGCACGGCGTGGCGCTCTGCGCGGCGCACCGAGAGCTCGGTCTCGAGCTGTGCCTCAAGGCTGCGGTCGAGCGACTCGGCTGGCGTCGGACGGCGTCGTCGGGTGTGCTGCACCGACACATGGTACCGGTCGCGCGTCGACCTGGCTGCGGCCTCGTTGCCGTGGCATGAGCGCCGACGCGCGGCGACGCAGGACAACCGGATTCGACTCCGGCGCAGTACCATCAGATTTGCGCATGATCTCGTCGTCGTCCCCGCACCAAGGATCGCCACAGGCGGTCGCGCTCGAGCTGTTTGACGTGCGCCGCGCAGCGCTCGTCGAGCGGGTCGCGCTCGACCTCCACGACACGCTTGCAGCCGACGGCATCTCGTTCGCTTCGGCGCGTGAGAGCGCTGCTGCGTGGGTCGAGGCGGTGGCGGCGACGCTTGCTGGTCGCTACGCACCGAGCGAGATCGCGATCCTGAACCGCCATGCTCTCCGTGACCTCGATGCAGGCGTTGCCCTCGGCGGCGTGATCGCTGGGGTGTCAGCCGCGCTCAGCGCGATGGCGACCGTCGCCGCGGAGTCCGATCCGCGCGCCGTGGTGCATGTCGCACGCGCCGCCGGTGAGGTCGGTGCAGAGGTTGCTGGAACCGCCGCGAGGTCGCTCGAAGAGCGCGCCCGGATGCAGCTGAAGCGTCGAGGAGACCGCTCTGACCGGTTCCGCGAGGCAGCTGGTGCGGTGACGGCGGCTGCGCTGGACACGGGTGGCGCGCTTGCGGCGCTCGTGCGCTCGGCTGCCACGACCCTCGACTGCGACTGGGCGGCGGTGGCGTTGCGGGAAGGCGACGGGTCGCTGGCGATCGCAGCGATCGAGGGGAGAGGCGCTGGCTGGGCGCAGCGCTGGCACCTCGACGAGGAGCGCGGGTTCTGCGCTCGGGTGCTGTCGGGCGGGCAGCCCGTGACCACCGCTGACGGTGACCTGATCGGCTACGTCGGTTCCGATCGGCCTGCGGCGATCGTCGCGGCACCGCTGCGTGGCGCGACCGACGTTCACGGCGTCCTCTTCGCCGGACGCGACCATGGCGCGGTTCCGGACGAGGATGATGCCCAGCTCGCCGCTGCGCTCGCTGACATCGGCGCCCGCGCGATCGAGACGGGGCGCCGGTACCAGGTCTCGCTGCAAGCGGCGGCCCAGGTCGAGACCCTCGCTGAGGCGGTCAGACAGGCGACGGCGGGTGCCGATCAGGCAGCCCTCGGCCTCGTCGCTCGCGCGGTAGCCGAGGCGACGGCGAGCGACGTTGCGCTCGTGCGGACCGTCGACGACGGCGTGGCTGAGCTGGTCACTCGCGCCGTCCATGCCCGATCGTCAGCGCTGGCCGCGGAGATCGAGGGAACCCGCTGTGCGCTGAACGATCAGGCAACGGCGGACCTCGTCGCGGGCCGCGAGCTGCTACGCGGCGCCGTCACCGATCCGACCCTGCTGAAGCCCCTCAGCGACCGGCTCGGCAGCTTTGAGGCGGCGGGGCTCCCGGTGCTCGTTGACGACCGTGTCGTTGGCGTGCTGCTGTTGGCCCGGGCCGGCGCGCCGTACCGCAGCGACGACCTCCTCCGGGCTCGCGCCGGGGTGGCGCACGCCGCGATGTTGCTGGTCCTCGACCGTGCGCGCCGACATGCCTCGATCGGCGCGGCGGCCGCACGCGGCGAGATCGATCGCCTCGGTGAGGCGTTCCTCGCCGGCGCCGACGAGGCGCGGGTCGGTCGACTCCTCGCCCGTGTCGTCGCCGATGCGCTCCACGCACCGCGCACCGTGCTGTACCGCGGTACAGGCCCAGACGACCTCGAGCGCGTCGCCGGCCACGGGTTCCGGCGGGATGAGCTCGCCGTCGCTCCGGGTCGAGCGCTTGCCCTCGACGCGATCGCGCGCGGCGGTACGCTCGTCACTGGCGGTGACGGGGTTGCGGTCTCCGCGCTCGCCGGCACCCCTGAGCTTCCCGTGGTGCTGACCACCGTCGTCGCCGCCGATGACGAGCCGATCGGCGCGCTCCAGCTGTTCTTCGCCTCGCCGGCGGCGGCTGCGGCTGCGCGTCACGGGCTCGCGAGCCTTGCACACGCGGCAGGTGGAGCGCTCGGTCGCGCCGCCGTCTCGCGTCGCCGTGACGAGGAGCTTCGCCGGCTCTCTGCGCTCGTCTCGATCGCCGCGAACGCGGCGTCGAGCGCATCGCTCGAGCAGACGCTCGCCGCCGTTGGGGCGCACGTGGCGACGATCGTGCCGAGCTCGGCCGTGAGCGTTTTCGTGATCGACGACGGCCGGCCGGTCCTCGCCGAGCCGCCAAGCGCGACGACGACCGCGCACGCCGCAGCCGTCGCAACCCTCGTGCGATCGGACGTCGCCGGCCCGCACGTCGTCGTGCCGGACGTGACGACCGACGAGCGCTTGGCCGCGCTCGCAGCTGACCTTACGGCAGCTGGCGTCGGCTCGCTCGTTGTTGTTCCGCTCCGTTTCCGGGAGGCGGTGATCGGTGCGGTCAGCCTCGTCGCCGGTGCCGCCGATGCATTCCGGGAGCGTGACCTCGACACGCTTAGCCGACAGGCCGCGCCGATCGCGCTGGCGCTCGGGAGCGCCGTGCTCTCCGCTCACTCGGCGCGTCTTGAGCAGGAGCTCTCCGGTGCGCTCGCGTCCGAGCGCACGGCGCGCGGCGAGCTCGACGCGCAGGACACGGTGGTGCGAGCGATCGCCGAGGGCTGGGACCGCACGCGGGCCGCCGCCGCCGTCGCTCGGGCCGCGGCAGACATGCTCGGCTCGGATGCTGCAGGGGTGCTACTGGTGGCCGCAGACGGCTCGATCACCGTCGAGGCCCTGCACGTCGCGTCGCCGTCGCTCGCCGATCCGGTACGGCGCATCGTGCGGCGCGTCCCGACGTTCCTGCCCGCTCCGACGCTCACGGCGCTTCGTGCTGGAACCTCCTCGATCATCGAGGGTGGACAGCTCGCGGATGGTGGCTCGCTGCTTGGCCCGCTGCTCGCACCCGGCGCAAGCGCTGGTCTCATCCCGCTCCGCCCGGAGTCGGAGCTCTCGGCGATCCTCGTCGTCGTCTCGCTCGATCCGGCGCGGCCGATCGACGTCAGCCGTCTCGCGCGTGCCGAGCGTTTCGCGACACAGGCAGCGCTCGCGATCCGCGGGTAGGCGAGATCGGGCGGGCCCGAGCTTAGACGGTGACGACGGTCGCGAGCGCGGCGATCACCGTCGGATCGAACTGGCTGCCTGCGCCGGCTTGAAGCTCTGCGAGCGCCTCGCTGGCCGAGCGTGCTGGCCGGTACGGTCGTTCGGCGACGATCGCGTGAAACGCGTCGGCTGCCGAGACGATCCTTGCCGAAAGCGGGATCGCCTCGCCCCGCAAGCCGGACGGGTAGCCGCCGCCGTCCCAACGCTCGTGATGGTGCAGCACGGCGGGAGCCGCGTCTCGCAGCTCTACGAAACGCCCCACGATCTCGGCGCCGACGACCGTGTGGCTCCGCACCAGGCTCCACTCGCCCTCGTCTAGACACGACGGCTTGCTCAGCACGCTCTCGGGGACCGAGAGCGTGCCAACGTCGCGGAGCACTCCGCCAATTCTGATCGTCTCGACGTCAGCCTCCGGGAGCGCCAGCTGGGCGGCGATCGCCGCGGCCAGGTCGCCGACAGCAGCCGCGTCGCCGGGAGTTGCCGTGGCGCGGAGGCTCGCCGCCGTCGCGAACGCGGCGGCGATCCGCTGTGGCTCGGCCGGTGGGGCGAGCGAGCGGACGACCGTGGAGGTGATCGCGGCCGCGACCGCCTCGATGATGCGTACGTGCAGCGCGGTGAAGCCCTGCTCGACGCCGATCGCCAGGATCGTCGCGATCGGCGGCGCGCCGACCGGGGCCGCGAGGTAGGCAACGGCCGTCACCGGAGCGTCGCGATCGTCGGCGTCGACGTCGGACACCCAGATCGAGGGCGCCTCGTTGTCGGCTACACGTCGGGCAAGCCGGGCGAGCGGACACCCGCTGTCGACGGCCGTGACGGGCACGATCGTCACCGAGCCGGCGGCGAGCGAACGCTCCAGCGCGCGCTCGATCGCGGCACAGGCGTGCGGATCGCCGAGCGCGTGGGCGTCAACCGCCTCCCGGAGCACGGTGACGACGGCGAGCTCGTCCTCGAGCCGGCGCTCCCCGCCCAGCATCGCCGTCGCCTGCGCGGCGGCACGCGCGACCGGGAAGACGACCTCGATCGGGAGATCGACGACCCGATCGTCGTTCGACGCCAGCACCACGGCGTCGTCACCGACGCGCATGATCGTCGCGGCGACGCTGAAGAACGGCCCGGCGACGCGCCCTGGGGTCGCGCCGTTGACGCGGACGACCTCGCCCTCCCAGGCGCGAGCGAGCAGCGGCTCGCGGTCGAGCTCGACCGTCACGTTGCCGGCCCACGCGGCGCCGACGCCGACGCCACCGAGGAGCGCGAGGGTGCGTTCGCGCACGTGTCGGAACACCAGGACGTTGCTCGCTCCAAGCGACTGCGCGACCGTCTCAAGCGGGGTTGCCCCCACAGCGTGCTGTTCCGTCGACACGTGCCTCCCCAGCGCGCGCGAGTTGCAGAAAGAGCATAACCTACAGGTCGGCTGGACGCCAGTCCTTCGGCGAACTCTTCGAGGTGCGCCCGGTACACTGGTGGCGTGCAGTTGCGTGTGATCCGCTCCGCTCGATGCCGTCGGATCACCCTCGTCGCGCTGCTGCTGGCGATTGGTGTGCCCGGCGTCGCGTCTGTCGCGGACACCGCTCCAGACGCGGTTGTCCCTGCCGGGATCTCCATCGGGCACGTCGCGGTTGGCGGCCTCGACCGAGCAGGGGCGCTCGCCGCGCTCGCTGCCGCGTACCTCACCGCGCCGATCCACGTCGTTGGCGCTGCCCCGGGCGCTGACGTCGTCCGTGGCGACCTGGGTGTCACGATGCCCGGCGCTGAGGGGGCTGTTGACGCTGCCCTGGCGGCAACGGCACCGGCGGACGTTTCCTTCGCTCCCGCCGTCGACGATGTCCGGTTGCACGCCGTTGCCGCTGCCATCGCTGCCCGCGCGCGGGTCGCACCAACCAACGCCCGTTGGCTGTTCGGACGTCGTGACGCCCGCGTCGTTCCCGACAAGGCTGGCTCGGTGATCCTCGTCGGGCCACTCGCCGCGGCGCTGCGCGTGGCCGCCCTCGACCCGGCGGTGCGCACGATCGTCGCGTCGACCCGGTCGCTCCGGCCCCGGGTGACCGCTGACCGGCTCCTCCCGGCGGTCGTCATCGGTCGACGATCGAACACCCTGCGCCTGTACCACGTCGTCGGTGGTCGCGCCGTGCTGTGGCGCGCCTTCCGCGTCGCCACGGGAATGGCGGGATTTGCGACGCCGCTCGGCACGTTCCACGTCGTCAACAAGGTTCGCGACCCGTGGTGGTACCCGCCGGCTTCCGCCTGGGCTCGAGGGCGTCTGCCGGCCCCGCCGGGGCCGAACAACCCGCTTGGGACGCGTTGGATGGGCCTCTCCGCGCCGGACGTCGGCATCCACGGGACACCACACCCGGAGTCGATCGGGCACGCCGCATCACACGGCTGCATCCGGATGCGGATCGCGGATGCCGAGTGGCTGTTCGCGCGCGTACGCGTCGGCAGCCTGGTGCGGATCGTCGGAGCCTGAGCTGGTGCGTCGAGCTCTCCAGGTCGGTGGCCTCCTCGCGCTCACCGCCTTCGTTGTCCTCCTTGCCGTCGCGGTGCGCCGCGCGCAGGACAAGGGCAGCTTCGGCAAGGCGGTGCTCGCCGGCGCTCGACCACAGGGTCCGGCGTTCGACCTTCCCGCGCTCGACGGCAAGGGGCGCATTCGCCTTGCCGACTTCCGCGGCAAGGTGCTCGTCCTCAACGTTTGGGCCTCGTGGTGCGCGCCGTGCGCCGACGAGGAGCCGTTGCTTCGCCAGATCGCGCTCGCGGAGACCGGGTCCCGCGTCGCCTTCCTCGGTCTCAACCGCGTCGACGTTCGCGAGGGCGCCCAGGCGTTCGTCAAGCGGTTCTCGATCCCGTTCCGCTCGGCGATCGACGACCGCGAAACGTCGGATGCCCTCGGCGTCTCCGGCGTACCGGAGACCTTCGTCTTCGACACCCATGGTCGCGGCGTCGCCTACTGGCCGGGATCGTTCGATCCCGATGCGTTGCGCCAGGCGATCCGCACGGCGGGTGGCTCGTGAGACGGTTCCTCCTCGTCGTCGCGTGCCTCTTGACGCTGTCGGCGCCCGCTGGCGCGGCGGTGCCTCGGTTCACGATGAGCGAGGTCGAGCAGGAGGTGATGTGCCCGGTGTGCGGCACGCGACTTGACCTGTCGCACTCGCCGGCGGCGAACGAGATCCGGACGTTCGTTGCCGAACGTCGGGCCGACGGCTGGACGAAGCAGCAGGTGGAGGACGCCCTGGTCGCCCAGTTCGGGCCGTCGATCATGGCGGCGACGCCGACGGCTGGCGCGGGCCTGATCGCCTGGCTGGTGCCCGCCTTCGCGGTCGTCGGTGGCATCGCCGTCGTCTCGATCGCGGTGCTTGCCTGGCGTCGTCGCGACGGCGTCGTTCGCGGCGCTACGGCCGCCGCCGTGGTGCTCGATCCCGACCAGCAGGAGCTGGTCGATCGCGCGATCGCGGAGTACGAACGGTGATCGTGTCTGGTGGGCTCCGCCGTGGTGTGGCGGTGACGGCCGGTGACCTGGCGCCTGAGCGAGGTCGCACGTGCCGCTCGATCTGATCCTCGGGCCGGCGAACGCCGGCAAGGTTGCCGAGCTCTACCGCCGCTACCGCGCCTGCCTGGCGGACGGCCGCGACGCGATCCTGGTGGTGCCGAACGGCGCCGCCATCCGTCGGGCTGAGCGTGACCTCCTTGCACCAGGTGCCCTGATCGGCGGGCGGATCACCACCTTTGATGGTCTCTTCGAGCTCGTCGTCTCGCGTGACCCGGAGCGCCGGCCGGTGCTCGAAGATGGACGTCGGCGGGTCGAGCTCGCTCGCGTGGTCAGCACGACGCCGCTGCCGACCGTCCGCCGGTCGGCGAACGGTCCGCGGTTCGCCGATGCCTTCGCGCGCCTCGTCGATCGGCTCGCGAGCGGGCTCGTCGCGCCCGACGCCTTCCGGATCGCTGCCGGCGACGACGACGCAGCAGGCGATCTAGCGCTGCTCTACAGCGCCTGGTGGGAACGGCTCGATGCGCTCGGACGGTGGGACGTCGCCCGCCAGCGGATCGCGGCGTGCTCGGCGCTCGAACGGTCGCTCTCGGCCTGGCACGGCGAGGTGTTGCACGTCGAGGGGTTCGAGGACCTGAGCCACGCGCAGGAGCGCATCGTCCGACTTGCGAGCGAGCGCGCGGGAGCGGTGGTGACGATGCCGTACGAGCCTGGACGCCCGGCGTTTGCGGCTCTCCGTCACGTCGTCGCCCGGCTCGCTGAGCACGCGACGGTCGTCGAGCTGCCGCCGATCGACGCGTACCGTCCACCGCGTCTCGCTGCCGTCGAGCGCACCTTGTTCGGTGAGGTCGTGCCTGCCGTCGGCCTCACCGGCGGCGAGGTGGCGACGTTCGAGGTGGCCGGAGAGCGAGCGGAGGCGGACGTCGTGGCGAGCGAGGTGACCAGGGCGATCCGCTGCGGAACCCCGATCGACCGGATCGCTGTCATCGCTGCTTCCGAGGCTGCGATCGAGCCGGTCGTCGCCGGCCTCCGGGCGGTCGGCGTTCCGGTCCGCGACTCTCGTGACGTCCCGTTTCTGCAGACGCCGTTCGGGTTCGCTCTCGACCGGCTCCTTGCCTACTCGTGGGACGGCGCGTTGCGCAGAGCCGACCTCTTCGCGTTCCTGCGTTCGCCCTGGTCGGGGGTTCCCCGCCGTCGCGTTGACTACGCCGAGTCGCGGCTCCGCCTCCGCGCCGCCCTCACCGGCCCCGTCGTCGAGGCGGCGATCGCCGACACCCTTCCGGCCGCGACAGCCGCGGTGGTGGCGCTCCGCCAGGAGCCTGCCGCCCTGGCCGGCATCGCGAACGCCGTGCGCCGCATGGTCGCGGCCGCGCACGAGCCCGTCGCCCGCCCCGTCGCTGCCGTTCACCGCGGTGAGCTGGCCGCAGTCCGCGCGTGTCTCGAGCTGCTCGACGCGCTCGCCGTGATGGATCCCGCGCCGTCGCGGGACGAGCTTCGGGCAGCGCTCACGAGGCTTCGGATCCGCCCTGACAGGCTGCAGGAGGGACGCGTGCTGGTCTGTGCGCCACGCCTCGCGCGCGGCATTGACGCGGACGTCGTCGTGATCATCGGGCTCGAGCACGACGGCTTCGGGGGCGCTGCTGCTGACGACGGCTTGCTCTCCGAGGACGTGATGGCAGCGCTGCCAGACGCCTTCGCGCCGGTCGACGCCGGTGACCTCGACCGCCACCTTCTCTACGTTGCCGTCACCCGCGCGGCGCAACGAGTCGTCGTCGGGCGGCGCGTTGCCGACGACGACGGCAGGGCAGTCGAACGCTCGGCGTTGTTCGAGGAGCTCGAGCGAAGCGTCGGTGCCTTCGACCACGTCGCCCGGCGCGGGCTCCCTGACGTGGTCTCCACCGTCGAGGACGCGACCTCGCTGCGTGAACGTCTACGCGCGGTCGTCGCGCTCTCTCGCACTGACCCGGTGCGGGCCGAGCGGATCGCTGACGCGGACGATACGGCGCGGCGCCTCCGCCGGGCACAGCGAGCGTGGAAGCGTCGCACGCGTCTTGCCGACCCCCATGCGCTTGCCGCCGTACGCGCGTCGAACCGCTTCGCCGTTACCGGACTCGAACGGTTCGGCGACTGCTCCGCATGGTGGTTCGCGGAACGCTTCCTCCGGCCCCGCGATGTCGACGGCGCGTACGACGCAAGGCTCAAAGGAAGCGTCGCGCACGTCGTCCTGCAGCGGTTCTACAAGCAGGTTCCGGCGACGTTCGGCAAGGAGCGCCTCGAGCCGGTCGACGCAGATCGCGCGGTCGGGCTGATCGCGCCGCTCGTCGCCGAGGCGATGGCGGGACAGGCGCTCCCGGTCGACGTGCTCGAGGCGCGGATCGTTGCTCGGGCGGTGACGCGCGACCTTGAACGGTTCGTCCACCGCGACGCGCTCGCTCCGTCGCCGCTCGTGCCGACCCGGTTTGAGGTGTCGTTCGGGGGTGGCAGCGCCGCGCCTGGGTTGAAGGACGGGCTCCTGCTTGGCGACTTCGCGGTGACGGGCAAGATCGATCGGATCGACACCGACCCGCGGTTCTCGGCGCACGCGCTCGTCCAGGACTACAAGTCTGGCAAGAGCGCTGACGGGGTCGCGACGATGATCGCTCGGGGTCGGCTCCAGGTCCCGCTCTACGTCCTCGCCGCACGTGACCTGCTTGGCCTCGAACCGATCGGAGGCCTCTACCGGGCGCTCGGGCCAGGAGGTGCGGCGCGCGGCGTGATCAGCGACGAGGCAGCCGACGTCGTTCCTGCCTACCTCGCCGCGACGGACATCGTCGGACAGGAGACGCTCTGGGCGCTCGTTGAGGAAGCACGAGCGGTCGCGATCGATCACGTTCGGCGCATCCGCGCGGGAGACATCCGACACGATCCGCGCAACGGGAGCTGTCCGTCGTACTGCGCGTATGGCGAGGTCTGCAGGGTCAACCGATGAGCTTTGAGCCGAACGAGGAGCAGCAACGCGCGATCGATGCCGACGGTCTGGTGTTCGTCTCCGCAGGGGCTGGGACGGGTAAGACCCGTGTCCTCGTCGAACGGTTCGCTCGAGCCGTTCTCGAACGCAGCATCGCGCCCGATCGGATCCTTGCGATCACCTACACCGAACGCGCTGCTGGCGAGCTGCAGGCGAGGATCAGGCGCCGGCTGCGTGACGCCGATCGCCCTGACCTCGCGCGGGCGCTCGACGGTGCGTGGATCTCGACGATCCACGGGTTCTGCCAGCGGATCCTTCGCCGTCACGCGCTTGCGGCCGGTCTCGATCCGGGGTTCTCGATCCTCGACGCCGCCGGCGCCGCACAGCTTCGTGCCGCGAGCTACCGCGAGGCTCTCGCCGAAGCTGTTCGCGCCGACGATGACGTGCTCGATCTCGTCACGGACTACGGCGACGAGCCGCTCGCACGCCTCGTCCGCGGCACGCACGAGCAGCTGCGTGCCGCCGGTGCGCCGGTGGCGTTTCCGCTCCCGGCGCCGGTCGACCTCGCCGGCGTCGCTGCTGAGGCGCTTGCCGCGGCGCGCGAGCTGATCCGTGTCGAAGGGACTGGGAAGCGCCTGCAGGCGGCGCAGGAGCGCGCTGAGACGCTGGTCAGCCGGCTCGAAGGTCGGCTCGCGCCGGCAGAGCTGGCCGATCTGTCGGCGTTGCGACCGCACGGGTCGCTTGACGTTGGACGAGCGCTCGCCGACGCGATCGACGCCCTCGAGGTCGTTGCTCGAGACGCCCGCTACGTCCAGCTCCACCCGCAGCTTGAGGCCTTGCTCGCCGGGTTCGCCGCGACGTACGCGGCGCGCAAGCGCTCCCTCTCGCTGCTCGACTTCGATGACCTGCAGCTCGAGCTGCGCCGGCTTCTTGACGAGCGTCCGGATGTCACGCGGCTCATCCAGGAGCGGTTCTCCCAGGTAATGGTCGATGAGTTCCAGGACACGAACGAGCTGCAATGCTCGATCATCGACCGCCTCGTCGCTGACGGCGGCGACCTGTTCTTCGTCGGCGACGAGTTTCAGTCGATCTACCGGTTTCGACATGCCGACGTTGACGTCTTCCGGGGGCGCTACGCGGCGACGCGGGCCGTCGCGGGGGCGTCGACGATCTCGCTCACGACGAACTACCGGTCGCGGCCGGAGGTGCTCTCGGTCGTCAACCACCTCTTCGGCGCGGCGTTTGGCGGTGGTTACGAGCCGCTCACAGCCGGCGGCGCCTTCCCGGAGCTTGCGGTCGGGGAGCCCGCCGTCGAGTTCCTCGTCACCGATGCCAAGCGGGCGAAGCTTGCGGGCCTCGAACCCCGGGACGCCGACGCCAGGGCAGTCGCCGCACGGGTGCGCGCGCTCGTCGATGAGGGCAGCTGTCGAGCGGGCGAGGTCGTCCTCCTGTTCGCCGCTGCGCCCGACGCCGGGCGCTACGAGGACGCCCTCCAGGAGGTTGGTCTCGACACGGCGTCCGCGACGAGCCGTGCCTACTACGCGTCGCAGGGAATCCGCGACGTCCTGGCGTACCTGAAGCTGATCCGCAACCGCTACGACGACGCAGCGTTGCTCGCCGTCCTGGCGTCGCCGCTCGTCGGGGTCTCGAACGATGCTCTCGTGCTGCTTCGAGGGGCAGCGTCGCATGGCATCTTCGCCGCGATTGAGAACGGCGTTCCCGCCGTGCTGGCGTCTGAAGACGCCCTGCTCGTCCGTGGTTTCCGGCAGCGGTTCGACCGGCTCGTCGAGGTGGCTGGGCGGGTCGATCTCGCTGGGCTGATCGAGCAGATCATCGAGCGACATGACTACGATCTCGCGCTCCTCACCCACCCGACGGGCGTGCGGCGGACAGCGAACGTGCGCAAGCTGATGCGGATCGCCCGGTCGTTCGAGGGCGCGAACGGACCGGATCTGGAAGGGCTGATCGAGCTGATCGAGTCGCGTCGGGAGGGCGAGAAGGAGCCGGAGGCCCTGACGACGGAGGAGGAGTCAAACGCCGTGCGCCTGCTCACCGTTCACGCGGCGAAAGGGCTCCAGTTCCGCGTCGTCGTCGTTGCCGACGCGGGGCGTCGGGAGAACGTTGGCCGCGACGCGGTCGTCGCCTTACCTGACGGACGGGTGGGCATCAAGGTGCCGGGCGCGGACGGTGCGTTGCACGGAACGACCGGCTATGCCGCGTTCGCAACCGTCGACCGCGCGGCAGAGGACGCCGAGCGCCGACGCGTGTCGTACGTGGCGCTGACGCGCGCGATCGACCGCCTGATCATCTCCGGATGCGTCAGCGACGGCGCGTCATCGACCCCGATCGCCTGGATGCTGCAGGAGATCGGCGTGTCGCTCCCGACGGACGACGAACCGGCTGCCGACCGGCTACCGGCGATCGTCGACGTTCCCGGCGGGTCGGTGGCCGTCCGCTTCTGGGATGCCGGTGATGAGGAGGACGAGCCTGAGGTTAACGCTCATCTTGAGCTTGATGGTCAGCTCTCGATCTTCGGCAACGCGCTCGATCTCGAGCCGATCGCGGCGCCGGTGCGGATCGTCGTGCCGCCGGCGCCGCAGCCGATCGACGGACCGCCGCCCGAACGACCTGGCCGGCTCTCCTTCAGCGCGCTGCACCTGTTCGCCCAGTGTCCGTACCGGTTCTCGGCGGAGCGGCTCCTCGGGTTCCGGCGCCGCCGGCCAGACCCTGTCGCGATCGGCGCCGTCGGCGGGCTGAACGGTGCGGAGCTCGGCATCGCCGTCCACGCGGCCCTCGAGCACCCGGATGCGCCGCTTGCAGCGGCGTTGGCTGCCTTCCCGCACCACACGCCGGCGGACCTGGAGCGCGCGACGGTGTTGGTCTCCGCCTGGCAGCGTTCCGAGGCGTCCTCCGCCGTCGCCGGGCTTCGCGTGCGACGTGAGCTGCCGTTCCTTCTTCGGGTCGGTGGCAGCGACCTCGCCGGGTTCATCGACCTCGTGGCCGACGACGACGCGCGCAACGTCACGGTCGTTGACTACAAGACCAACCGGGTTGGTGATCGCGACCTCGCCGCGTATCACTCGTCGGAGTATGGCCTGCAGCAGGCCGTGTACGCGCTGGCGCTGCTTGACGGTGGCGCGGCGACGGTGACCGTCCGCTACGTCTACCTCGACGTCGGCGAGACGATCACGACCCGCTACGGGACGGAGGACGCTGCGGCGCTCCGCGCACAGGTCGAGAGCGCCGTCGTCGGCGCTATGAACGGCCCGTATCCGGCGCGACCGGGCGTGCAGTGCGGCGAGTGTCCGGTGCTCGGACTGCTCTGTGCTGGTCACGAGCTTCCGGAGGGACCGCCGTGGGACGCCTGACGGCGACGAGCCCACCGCCAGCGCGCGCGCGCGCCGTCGTCCGGCGGCTCACAGCGACGTATCCGGACGCGGTGATCTCGCTCCGCTACGAGACGGGCTGGCAGCTGCTCGTTGCGGTCGTGCTGTCTGCTCAGTGCACCGACGAGCGGGTGAACCAGGTCACGCCGGCCCTGTTTCGGCGCTTCCCCGACCCGACCTCGGTGCTTAACGGGTCGGTCGAGGAGCTCGAGGAGCTCGTCCGTCCGACGGGGTTCTACCGCAACAAGGCGCGCTCGATCTGGCGCGGCGCCACCTACCTGCTCGAGCACCACGATGGGGAGCTCCCGCGGACGACGCGCGAGCTCGTTCGTGTTCCCGGAGCGGGGCGCAAGACGGCGGCGGTCGTGCTGGGCGAGGCGTTCGGCATCGCCGAGGGGATCGCGGTCGACACCCATGCCGGAAGGCTCTCTCGTCGGCTCGGCCTGATCACCGAGACGGATCCGGTGCAGGCCGAGCGGTCGCTGATGGTGATCGTCGAGCGTCGTTCGTGGATCGCTTGGACGCACCTTCTGATCGCCCACGGACGCGCCGTCTGCCGCTCGCGCGTGCCGCGCTGTGATGGGTGCGTGCTGCGCGACATCTGTCCCGAGGGTCGTCAACGGTTGAGCGTTGCCCGTCGCCACCCGCGCGCCCGTCCGGCAGCCCCGCGCGACTCCAGTCGAGCCGCGCCAGGCATGGTTTCGTCATGGACAGACTTGACCTCGAGCTCTACGCCGACCGCATCGCACGGCACGCCGACCGCCTGAACGACGAGCTCGGCGCCGCGCGCCTGAGGCTCTCCTGGAACGCCTTCGAGGCGCGCTCACGCGAGCGGCTCGGCCCCGAGGACACCCTGCTCCTGGAGTCGATCGGCGTTCTCGTGACCTGTGATGAGGAGTCTGATCGAACGATGGCGCGCCGTCGCGAACGCCAGCTCGCCGCGCTCGGCCGCCTCCAGGTGATGGTCGAGGAGTCGCTCTCGGCGCTCCGCGCCGTGCGGGCGTGAACCTACGCCGGCCGACTGGCGAGCGCGACGAGCAGCCCACCATCATCGTCGAGGGCGGGGAACACGTCGCACACGACGCGCTTCTCCCGGCCGACCGCGTGCCTGATCATCCCGTGCCGGGTCATCTGTCGCACGCCCCACTCGATCGCCGTCGCAACGGGGTCGGCGCCGTTCGGGAAGCCGTGCAGCCCGAACGCCTCGGAGACGTGGCGCCCGATCAGATCCTCCTCACGGAAGCCGGTGAGGTCGAAGACACCACGTCCAGCGGCGAGGATACGCGCGTCTCGATCGCACGCGACGAGGCCCGCATCGGCGTAGGGGAAGTAGTCGTCAAGCAGCCGAAAGAGGAAGCCGAACCCGCACCGCCGGCAGCCAACGGCCTGATGCGAGAGTCCTTCGATCCCGTCGGCGTCGAGCGAACGGTCCTGGCAGTTGGGGCAGATGTAGTACGCCATCTGGCCCGGCACGGTAGCCGAGCGCCGCCCCCTGTGGCCTACCCGGTCGGCAGACGCGAGTCGGCGAGCCAGCCGTCGACGCTGAACGATGAGGGGGCAGTGACCCTGACGGCGGCGATGAAGTCCGCGGTGGTCGCGATGCCGAAGCGATGGTCGACGACCCAGCGCCGAAGAAAGGCGCTGAACGCCTGCTTGCCAAGCCCGCGCTCGAGCGTCTCAAGCGCGCAGGCGCCGCCAAGGTACACGACCGCGTAGTACGCCGCTGGCCGCGCGTCGAAGACCGCCATGGAGTCGGAGAGCCGTGCGAGCGCCGGCACGCTAGGCGTCGAACACGTGGCACCGGGCGCCACCAGCCGCTCGGCGTAGGAGGCGAAGCTCTCATCGAGCCAGGGGTCAGTCCACTGGTCGTTGCCGACGATCCGGTAGAACCACTGGTGGGCGACCTCGTGGACGACCGGCTGCTCGAACGGGTCGGTGAAGACCACCTCGGGGTACTCCATGCCGCCGAACGCCGTGAACGCGCCGGTGACGACGTCGAGCTCCGCTGCGCCGTACGGGCCCCACCGCGCGGCGTACGTCTGCAGCGCGGTGCGCGTCCACGCGGCAACGTGTCGTCGAATCCCGATCGCCGTTCCTCGCGGCGTGAGGACGCGCACCCGGACGCCATCGACCGTGCTCGTGTCCACCTGCAGGTTGCCGACGGCAAGCGCAAAGTCCCGAGCGTTCGTCGCCTTGACGTGCCAGACGCCGCGGTGCCTCGTGCCGGCGCCCGTCGAGGCGAGGGTGACCCCCGCGGGCAGCGCGATGCGCGCGTCCCACGAGGCAGCCACCGTGAAGAAGCTCTCGCCGTACGCCGAGTACGCCGGGAGTTGCCAGCCACGATCGTCTCGGACCGCGAGCACCGGGACGGCGTTGCCGAGAAACGTGATCGCCCCGCTCGTGCCGAAACGGTCGTCGGCGTGCGGCACACGCGTCGCGAACGTCACGCCGATCGTCGTCTCGCCGCCCGGTGTGACCGGCGCCGCGAGATCGACGCGGAAGGCGGTGCACGAGGCTGCGCGCTTGCCGAGCGTCCCCCCGCCGGTGACGCGCAGCCAGGCTCGCGGGCGTGTGCAGCCCGTAGCGCCGTGGGTCGTGCCGACCGGGTGCCAGCCGTTTGGCCAGTACCGCAGCCAGACCGCGCTGAGCGGTGTCGCGCCGTTGTTCCGGAACGTGATTCGTTCGCTCCCCGAGAGCGTTGCTCGTGCCGGTGACCAGCGCAGCGTTAGCGCGTAGCGCGGCATGGTCGGTACGCGGACGACCGGAACGGCTGGCGCTGGCACCGTCGCGACAAGCGCCGCGAGGCCGGCCGCGATCATCGGGCGCTGGCGTGAAGCGCGGCCTCGCGTGCCGTGACCAGCCAGCGCTCGGCGTCGAGGGCAGCGGCACAGCCAGAGCCTGCCGCCGTGATCGCCTGGCGGTAGGTGTGGTCGGCGACGTCCCCGGCGGCGAACACGCCTGGGAGGTTCGTTGCGGTCGAACCGGGCTGCTGCACGAGGTAGCCGGCCTCATCCATGTCGAGCAGGCCGCGGAACAGGCTCGTCGTCGGATCGTGCCCGATCGCGACGAACACGCCGTCCGCTACCAGGTCATCAGCCACTCCGGACGCGACGTCTCGGATGCGCACGCCGCTGACCTTCTGCTCGCCGAGCACCTCGTCGATCACCGCACCGAGCCGCCACTCGATCTTGTCGTTCGCGTGGGCGCGATCCTGCATCACCTTCGACGCGCGCAGCTCGCTGCGGCGATGGACGATCACCACCGACGCCGCGAACTTCGTCAGGAACGTCGCCTCCTCAAGCGCTGAGTCACCGCCGCCGACGACGATCACGCGGGCGCCACGGAAGAAGGCCGCGTCGCAGACCGCGCAGTAGGAGACGCCCTTCGCCTGCAGGCGAAGCTCCGAGGGGATCCCGATCTGCCGGGCCGTCGCGCCTGTCGCGACGATCACCGCATGGGCGCGGTGCTCCGTGTCGCCGACTCGGACGACGTGCGGACGGGTGATCGGGTCGTCGCTCGGCACGAACGCCGTGACGTCGTCGGAGATCAGCTCAGCGCCGAAACGCTCGGCCTGCGCCCGAAAGCTGTCCATCAGCTCCGGCCCGAGGACTCCTTGCGGGAACCCCGGGTAGTTGTCCACCTCGGAGGTGATCATCAGCTGGCCGCCACGGCTGAACCCCTCCAGCACGAGCGGTGCGAGGTTCGCGCGGGAGGCGTACAACGCCGCCGTGTAGCCAGCAGGGCCTCCGCCGATGATGATCAGTTCGCGCGCGTCGCTCATTCCGGCTCTCCGGTTCGCCAGGGGTTCTCATCCTCCGCCAACGTTGGCGGAGGCGGATCCGTTCCCTCATCGTCGAGAGGTCGGGCGCTGAACCACCGCTCGCACCTCTCACACCACGTTGCGCCGGTCACGTCCTGTCGCCCGAAGAACGACCCCACCGGTGCGCCGCAAAACGGGCAGAAGCGCGCTCGCTCCACCGGGTCAGTGGTTGGTCGCGAGGCTGGCCGCCGCCCAGAGCGCGGAGAGACCGAGCAGGAAGTTGACGAGCGAGATCCACCGACCGTAGCGACGAAGCGAGGAGCCCTCGGCGACCTCGCCGCGGGAGACCTTGATGCCGATCGCGGCGTGAGCGAACGTCAGCACGATGATCAGCCCGAGCGTCGTCATCTTCTCCTGGACCTCCCACGTCTTCATCAGGCCGAGATGGTTGGCCTGTGCGACGCCCGTCCCGAGCAGGATGAACAGCGACGGGATCGACACGAGTCCGAAACGTCGCCCGATGCTGCCCAGCAGCGAGGAGGCGTCTGCCGTCTCCGCGCGGATCGCAGGGGCTACGAGGAGCAGTAACGCCTGGCCGCCGATCCAGATCGCGGCGGCGGAGAGGTGTAGGAACCGGAGCATCGTCCACATGCAGGCAATCGTACTACGACCGTGGTCGCTGGCCCGCGGGGCGGCGCGAGTATACTCATCGAACGAATGTTCGATGCGCGCGACCATCTTGGCGACGGCTCGCCGCTCCGCGACGTTCTTGCGACGTTTCGTCCGCGCACCGAGCAGATCGCGCTCGCCGACGCTGTAGCGGCGACCTTCAGCGGTGATGGCCACCTGATCGCCGAGGCGGGGACGGGGGTCGGTAAGAGCCTGTCCTACCTCGTGCCGGCGGCGTTCGCTGGTCGGCCGGTCGTCGTGTCAACCTACACGAGGGCCCTTCAGGACCAGCTGCTCGCCAGCGACGTGCCGCTCGCCCGTGCCGCCACGGGCATGCCGCTCGTTGCGGCGGTCGTCAAGGGGCGTGCCAACTACCTCTGCCGCGCGCAGCTCGAGGTTGCACCGTCGCGGATCGACCTGTGGGACGTCGACCAGTACGAGGCGCTCCAGCCATGGATAGCGAATACGCGCACCGGTGACCGTGACGAGCTTGACCGGGTGCCGTCGGCGACGCTCTGGCGTGAGCTCGCCGTCGGTCCTGACCGATGTCGCGGCCGGCGATGCCACCACGTCGATCGGTGCTTTGCTGACCTCGCGCGTGCCGCGGCAGCGACGGCAGACGTGATCCTCGTCAACCACGCCCTCTACATGGCCGACCTCGGCCTGCGTGCGGCGAGCGACGGACACGCGTCGGTGCTTCCCGACCATGACCTGGTCGTGTTCGACGAGGCGCACATGCTTGAGGACGTTGCTGCCGAGTGGCTTGGCCTCCGCCTGTCGCACGGGCTGATTGGCCGGTTCGCGCGCGACGTGGAACGGGCCGCCGAGGCGGCGCGGATCGAGGTCCCAGGCGTCGAGCTCCGTGCGCTCGCCCTCCACGGCGAGCGCCTGTTCTCGGCGCTGCCTGGCGGTCCCCGCGTCCGGCTGCGTGAGGCGCACCTGCGGCTGCTCCCGCGCGACGCGGCGGACGGCATGGGCGCCGCGCTCCGCGAGATCGCTGGGCACCTGCGTGGCGCTGGTGACGAGTGTGACGCGCTTGCGCGGGTCGCGGAGGGACAGGCGGTCTCGCTGGAGAGCGTGATGGCACCCGACCATGACGCGACCGTCGTCTGGTCCGAGCGGCGCGAGCGCGGCGACGTCGAGCTGCGCACCGCCCCGATCGACGTCGCGAGCCAGCTCGAGGCGCTGCTCTTCGACGAGATCGAGGGTGCGGTCCTGATGAGCGCGACGATGACCCTCGCCGACGGGTTCGTGCACCAGCGTCGCCGCCTTGGTCTGCGCTCCGCGCGCGAGCTCCGTGTCGGCTCACCGTTCGACGTCGTCGGGAACGCGCGGCTGTACGTTCCCCCGAGCGGGCCGGTGGGTGGCGGTGAGAGCGGGACGTCGCCGGAGTGGGTCGCGAGCGAGATCGAGGCGTTGGTGCGGGCCAGCGGCGGGCGGGCGCTCTGTCTGTTTGCCTCGTACCGCCAGATGGGGGCGGTCTTCGACCTGGTTGCCGGTCGAATCCCGTACCGCGTCCTGCGCCAGGGAGAGGCGCCGCGGGACCGGCTCCTGCGCGACTTCCGCGAGGACGTCAGCTCGGTGTTGTTCGCGACGACGAGCTTCTGGCAGGGCGTCGACGTGCCGGGCGAGTCGCTCTCGCTCGTCGTGATCGACAAGCTGCCGTTCGCGCCCCCGGACGACCCCCTCGTTTCCGCGCGCTGTGAGCGGGCAGGTCGAGAGGGCAGGCCCGGGTTTGCTGAGGTGCAGCTGCCGCGGGCCGCGATGATGCTGAAACAGGGCTTCGGTCGGTTGTTGCGCAGCGAGGACGATCGTGGTGTCGTGGCCGTGCTCGATCGTCGCATCGCGCTTGCGAGCTATGGACCGTACCTGCTCGGCTCGCTCCCGGCGGTGCCTCGGCTCGACGATCCGACGGAGGTCGCAGCGTTCCTTGCCACGGTCCGCCCGGCCACCTTGTAGGCTCCGACTGATGGCAGAGAAGCGTGAAGGTCAGGGCTACACCGTTGGACAGGGGCGAGCAAAGGGCGGTAGCGACGGTGGATCGTCGAAAGGCTCGCCGATCGTCATCGCCGGCGTGGCGTTCGTCGTCGTCGCTGCCTCCGCGATCGCGATCGGGTTCTTCGGCCTCGGGCTGTTCAACAGCACGCCCGACTTCGCCGCGGCCACCAAGGCCGCCGGCTGCACGGTGCAAGACTTCAAGCACGACGCTGGTGGCACACACCTGAAGCCGGGCGAGGCAGCGCCGAAGTACGACTCCGACCCGCCGACCCATGGGCGTCACGACCCGCTTCCCGCGCTATGGGGGATCTACGACGCGCCCGTCGACGAGACGAAGCTCGTCCACAACCTCGAGCATGCCGGGCTCGTCGTCCAGTACGGGCCGAAGGTATCGGCGAGCGACGTGAGCGCGTTGACCGATGCTGTCAACGCGTCGCATGACTTCACGATCCTCGCCCCGTACCCAGCGCTCGGCGACAAGATCGCCTTCGCGGTTTGGACGCATCTTGCGCGGTGCACCTCGTTCAGCTCGGACGTGATGGCCCACTACCAGGCCTACCGGAACAAGCCGGGCGGATCGGACGAGTCGGCGACCGCGCGCAACTGGGCGAACGAGGCCCGGTTGCCCGGCTTCTGATCTGCGCCTCCTGATCATCCGACTGCCTGGATCGT
The DNA here is from genome assembly GCA_025360225.1 of Actinomycetes bacterium. Taxonomy (GTDB): domain Bacteria; phylum Actinomycetota; class Thermoleophilia; order Gaiellales; family F1-60-MAGs149; genus JANYCN01. Next base: position 20,611 of record JANYCN010000084.1, read on the forward strand.
CCTGCGCTTGCCGGCTCTACGACCCGTCGGGTGGCTCTGCCAGCCAGCCGCGGCGGCCACGATCCGGCCCGCTGTGCGTGCCCGATCGTGGGCTTCGCTCCAGACGCCCGATGACCATGCCATTTGACGATCACGCCACTAGCTAGCTCGCGCGCCGCAGGCCGTCGAGCGCGCTACGAACGAGCCGGTCCTTCTCCGCAACGTGCGGGTAGTCGACGATCTTCTTGCCGAGCCAGCCCTCGACCAGAAACCGCTCGCGACGCACCTCCTCACCATGTAGCAGCTCGATAGAGGTTCCCTCCGCGACCTCCTCGAAACCGAGCGAGAGCCTTGCGGCGTCGGCGACAAGCTCGAGCGGCTGCCGGGTCGAGGCGAACAACACGACGCCGTGAGCGCGACCGATCACGATCGGTCGCCGGCTTCGGCGGGCCAGCTGGAGCGTGCCTGGTCGATCGTCTTGCAGGACTGCGACCGCCGCCGATCCCTGCACCTGCTCGAGCGCAGCGCTCACCGACCCGAGCACGTCGGTGAGCATCATGATCGCCTCCGAGTCGACGGTGATCTGAGGCGTCGATCGCGGTTGGCCGTGTACGGCGAAGAGCTCGTCGTCGTTCGTCAGGTGGCCGTTGTGCACGCCCACGACCCGTCCCCACCTGATCGGGTGGTTGTTGTCGTTGATGCCGGGGATCCCTTTCGTGAACTCGCGCACGTGCACGATCGCCTCGGTCGTCGTCGACGGCATGCTCACCGACCCGATCAGGTCGACGAGCGGCCGGGAGTCCTTGTGCACCGTGATCGCTCCGCCGGGAGCGCGGTGTGCGTACCCCGTCGCGTCGCGCCCTCGCTCGGCGATGCCGGCAAGGAGCAATCGCGCGACGGCCGCCGGGGCGAGAGCATGATCAGGGGCGAGCGAGAATCCGGCGATGCCACACAAGGAGTTCTTCACATCCTAGTGGTCTGATTGTGAGATGGCGTGGTCATCCGACTGCCTGGATCGTCCTGCGCTTGTCGGCTCTGCCACCCGTCGGGTGGCTACGCCGCTCAGCTTCGGCGACCACGCCCCGGCCCGCTCTGCGTGCCGGATCGTGGGCTTCGCGGGAACGTCGCGC
>JANYCN010000085.1 GCA_025360225.1 Actinomycetes bacterium
AGCTTGTAGCCGACGCCACGGACCGTCTCGATGGCGTCGGCGCCGATCTTCACCCGCAGCCGCTGCACGTGGATGTCAACGAGGCGGGTGTCGCCCGACCAGATGTAGCTCCAGACGTCCTCCAGGAGCGCCTCCCGTGAGCGCACGATGCCGACGTTCTCGGCAAGGTCGTCGAGCAGCCGGAACTCGGTCGAGGTCAGGCGGAGCGGCTCGCCGTTGCGGCGCGCCTCCATCGCTGGACGGTCGATCTCGAGGTCGCCGATACGTTGCACGTCGACGGTCGGCTCGCGGTTCGATCGTCGGAGGACCGCGCGGATCCGCGCTGCGAGGATCGGCGGGTCGAACGGCTTGGTGACGTAGTCGTCTGCGCCGGCCTCGAGGCCGAGCACCACGTCGATGGCGTCGGTGCGGGCCGTCAGCATGATCACGGGTGTCTGGCCCTCGGCACGGATCGCGCGGCACAGCGAGACGCCGTCGAGGCCCGGCAGCATGATGTCGAGCAGGGCGAGGTCGGGTGGGTGGAGACGGAACGCTGCGAGCCCCGCCGGCCCGTCGGGAGCGGTGACGACGACGAAGCCGTCTCGTTCAAGCGAGAGGCGCGTCATCTCGCGGATGACATCGTCGTCTTCGACCAGCAGGATCCGGGGCACGGGCCAATCGTAGTCGGCCGTTGCGCCGCCGGGCCGGACCCGTTACACGGTCGTTACGGTTGCGCGTGCGCCGGGTCTATCGGCGACGGTCAAGGAAGGCACCGAGCCGGTCCTGTGCCTCGGCGCCGACCCGGAGCGACGCGATCCGCCTGGCCGTTGCCTCCCGCACGCCCGGCTCGAGCGGTGCCGTGACCTCGTCGAGCAACGCCTTCGTCGCCGCGATCGCCTCGCGACCGCCTGCTAGGAGGTCGTCGACGACCCTCGCAATGGCGTCGTCCAACGCGTCTGCCGCGACGACCTCGTGCACGAGCCCGAGGGCGACCGCGCGGCCGGCGTCGACGGCGCGGCCGGTGAGGAAGAGGGCGCGCGCAGCTCCTGGCCCGATCCGTCGCACGACGTACGGTGAGATCGCGGCGGGGAGGATGCCGAGGCGGACCTCCGGGAAACCGATGCTGGCGTCGGTCGACGCCACGGCGATGTCGGCCGCGCAGACGAGGCCGGCGCCGCCGCCGAGCGCGTGGCCCTGGACACGGGCAACGACCGGTAGCGGGCACGTCGCGATCGCTGCGAAGAGGTCGGCGAGGGCCAGCGCGTCGCGCTCGTTCTCGGCGTGGGAGAGGGCGAGCGAGGACCGCATCCACGTCAGGTCTGCGCCGGCGGAGAAGCTTGGCCCGTCGCCGGCGAGGACGACGACGCGGGAACCGGGCAGACCGGGCGCCTCGCGGAACGCCTGCGTCAGGTCGTCGATCAGGTCGGCGGCGAACGCGTTTCGCTGCTCCGGGCGCGTCAGCGTGACGCGCAGGACGCCCCTCGTATCCAGCGCTGTTCGCAGGGTGTCAGACATCGTCGGTGACTCTACTACGTCGCAACCGCCCCGTCCTGCGGAGCGGTCCACACGCCGGCGAGGCCCGCCCGACATGCTGTCGCACCACCCTGCGCGGGGTGGCGTACTGCGGTCGTTGCCCGCGCTCCCAGCAGCCGCTCGGCGGTGCGCCCGATGGCGACGACGACACGTGGCCGGACGATGGCGATCACCGCGTCGAGCAGCGGCGAGCCCGCCGCGACCTCGGCGACCGTTGGCGCGCGGTTCGTCAGCGGCGCACCGGGGAGGTGCGGGTGCGCCGGCACGGCGTTCCACAGCACGACGTCGTGCTCGCGGTCGCCGATCGCGCCGTGAATGATCGTCGCGGACGGCTCCGCCCAGCCGGCCGGTGCGAGCGATGATCGACGGTACGGGTCGCCCCAGCGGTCAAGCACGCGCTCGCTCGTGAAGGCGATGCCGCTGAAACGTCCCCCGCGATACCCCATCGCCTCGCCGACGAGCAGGTAGCGCGCGCCCTCGCGCTGTGCGAGGTACGTCGCGAGGTTCGCACGTCGGATCGCCGCCCCGTCCGGCGCGTCGAGCGCTGCTTCCTGATCGCGGTAGGGGTTCGCGCAGCCAGCAAGGTCGAGCGCGGCGAGTCGCGCTACCAGGTGCGTGATCAGTGGTGGACGCGCTCGCGGCGCGCACCTCTGGGTGAGCCGTCGCGGGGCGGTCGCCGACGCGGCCAGCGACGGACGACCTGGCCGCCGCCATCGTCGCTCACCACGCCGAGTCGCTCCTGCTCGTCAAGCCGGTCGGTTGCCTTCATCGCGCGCCACATGCCCCGAAACACCGGGTAGATGATCGACTTCGGCACGATGAACCCGAAGAACCAGCCGTACAGCAGGTCCTTCGCGACGGTGACGCTCATCTCGCAATCACGATACCCGTCAGCGTACTACGCCGGCAGGCCGCTTGCAAGGTTCCGCACAAACACCTCGAGAGCTTCCGCACCGCCTCGGTCGGCGGCGTCGATCGCGGCGCTGCCGACGATCACCCCGTCCGCCCCGGCCGCGAGGATCGCCGCGACCTGCTCGGGCCGGGAGATCCCGAACCCGGCCAGCACTGGCGTGCCGCCCGCCGCCGTCCGGACGCGCCCGATCAACGCGTCGAGGCGCACGTCGAGCGACTCGCGGGCGCCGGTCGTCCCCATCGCTGCAACGAGGTAGACGAAGCCGCGGCTCGCGTCAGCAGCAGCCTGGAGGCGATCCTCACGGGACGTGGGCGCCACCAGGTGGATCAGATCGATCCCGTTCGCGCTCGCCGCCGCGCGCAGAGCGCCCGACTCCTCGGGTGGCACGTCGGCGACGATCAGCCCCTCCGCGCCGGCAGCGGCGGCCTCGGCGCAGAAGCGCTCGAGCCCGAAGCTCTCGACGATCGCGCCGTAGGTCATCGGCACCAGGGGCACGTCGACACGACGGTTGATCTCAGCGAGGATCGCGATCGCGCCGGCGGTCGTCATGCCGGCATCGAGCGCGCGCTGCGCGGCACGCTGGATCGTCGGACCGTCCGCGAGCGGGTCGGAGTAGGGGATACCGAGCTCGATCGCGGTTGCGCCACCGCGCACGGCGGCCGCCGCGAGGTCGGGCGCGTCAGAGGACGCCATCAGGTACACGACGAGCGCAGGGCGCTTCAGCTCCATCAGATCCCCTCCCGGGCCGCGATCGCGTCCACGTCCTTATCGCCTCGGCCGGAGAGGCCGACGAGCACGATGCCGCCTGGCCCGACCTCGCGTGCGACACGCTCGGCCCGTGCCAGCGCGTGCGACGACTCGAGGGCTGGAATGATCCCCTCCAGCCGGCAGAGCCGGTGGAACCCCGCGAGCGCGTCGGCGTCCGACTCGCCGAGGTACTCGGCCCGCCCGGTCGCGAGCAGGTGTGCATGCTCGGGGCCGACGCCGGGGTAGTCGAGTCCCGCGGATATCGAGTGCGTCTCGACGACCTGGCCGTCCTCGTTGGCGAGCACGTAGGAACGCGACCCGTGGAGGATCGAGACGCGACCCTTCGCGAGCGACTGCGCGTGCAGGTCTGCACCGTCGCCGGCGGCCTCGACGCCGACGATGCGGCACGGGTCGTCGCGGAACGCGTGGAAGAGGCCGATAGCGTTCGAGCCGCCGCCGACGCACGCCACGACGGCGTCCGGAAGCCGGCGGCAGGCGCCGAGCATCTGCGCCCGCGCCTCCGTGCCGATCAGCGACTGCAGCTCGCGGACGAGGTACGGGTACGGGTGCGGGCCGGCCGCTGAACCGATCATGTAGTGGGTCGTCTCGACGGTCGCGATCCAGTCGCGGATCGCCTCGTTCATCGCGTCCTTCAGGGTGCCGGCACCGGCCGTGACGGGCACGACCTCGGCGCCGAGCATGCCCATCCGCACGACGTTCGGTCGCTGACGGCGGATGTCCTCGGCGCCCATGTAGACGACCGCGTCGAGGCCGAACCGGGCACAGACCGTCGCTGTCGCGACGCCGTGCTGCCCGGCGCCGGTCTCCGCGACGATCCGTCGTTTGCCGAGACGCAGGGCGATCAGCGCCTGGCCAACGGCGTTGTTGATCTTGTGCGCGCCGGTGTGGTTCAGGTCCTCGCGCTTGAGCCAGATCTGCGCGCCGCCGACGACCTCGGAGAGGCGCTCAGCGTGGTAGATCGGCGTCGGGCGACCGACGAAGTCGCGACCGAGCGCGTCGCGCTGTGCGTGGAAGGCAGGGTCGGCAAAGGCATCGCTCATCGCTGCCTCGAGCTCATCGAGCGCCGCCATCACCGTCTCCGGAACGAACCGGCCGCCGAACTGCCCGAACCGACCGAGCGCGTCGGGACGGTGGGTGCCTGTCACGGACATCGTGCCTCCTTCGCAGCGCGCACGAAGCGCGCGATCAGCTCGTGGTCTTTCACACCAGGTGACCTCTCCGTCGCACGGACGGCGTCGACCGCCCACGGCCGGGCGGCGACGATCGCCGCCGCAACGTTCCTGCTCGTCAAGGCGCCGGCGAGCAGCACGCGTCGGTCCTCAGCAACGGCCCGAGCGGTCGCCCAGTGCTCCCGGAGCTGATCAGCGCTCGGCGTCGCGTGGAACGCGCGGTCGAGCAGCACGGTGTCGCCATACAGTTCGCCGGCGACGGGAAGCCGGTGTGCCTTGATCGCCCGTGCTCCGAACCGATCAATGACCGCGGGCGGCTCGTTGCCGTGCAGCTGGACGTGGTCGAGGGCGAGCTCGTCGGCGATCCGTGCCACCTCGTCCGGGTCCGCGTCGACGAACACGCCGACCGTCGCGACGTGGTCGGGGACGCGCTCCACCAGCGGCCGCGCCGTGGCGAGGGTCACCGCCCGCGGCGACCAGTCGACGAAGATGAACCCTGCGAGGTCTGCACCTGCCTCAACGGCGGCGTCCACGTCGGCGGCGTGGGTCAGCCCGCAGATCTTCACCAGCGTCACGACCTCACAGCCCGACGATCTCCGCGAGCAGGCCGGGGTTGCGCATGAGCGCTGTGCCGACGAGCGCGGCGTTGGCGCCTGTTGCCTGCGTTGCCTGCGCGTCCGCGCGGGTGTTGACGCCTGACTCGGCGACGCGGACGAAGGAGGGTGGGACGGCGCGGAGCAACCGTCGTTGACGCTCGACGTCGATCTCGAGCGTGTCGAGGTCACGCGCGTTGACGCCGATGATCGGGAACGCCAGGTCGAGCGCGCGGCGCAGCTCTCCCTCGCTGTGCACCTCGCAGAGCACGTCCATCTCGAGGTCATCAGCCTGCTGGGCAAGCGCTCTTGCGAGGTCGTCCTGGACGAGCGCCATGATCACGAGGATCGCGTCGGCACCGTGCGCGCGGGCCTCGACGACCTGCCACGGGTCAACGAAGAAGTCCTTGCACAGGAGCGGCACCTCGACCTCGCGACGGACCGCCGCGAGGTCGGCGAGCGTGCCACCGAAGTCTCGCTCGCTCGTCAGCACGCTGATCGCAGCTGCACCGCCCGCCTCGTATGCCTTGGCGACGGCGACGGGGTTCGCCTCGCGCGCGATCGCGCCCTGCGACGGCGAGCTGCGCTTCACCTCCGCGATGATCTGCAGGCCGGGCCTGGCGATCGCGGCACCGAAGTGTCGTGTCAGGCGTCGACGGGCAACCTCGCCCTGTGTCCACGCGCCGATGTCGTCGAGGTATCCCATCAGGTCTCCATCTCCAGTCCAGCTAGCTCGCGCGAACGGCGCACGAGCCGGTACAGCGTGTCCTCGGTGCGGCCGTCATCGATCGCTGCGCTCGCCTGGCGAAGGCCGTCCGCGAGATCGCTCGCGCGGCCGGCGGCAAGGAGCCCCGCGGCCGCGTTGAGCGTCACGGCGTCGCGCTTCGGCCCGCGGGCGCCCGCGAAGATCGCTCGGATCGTCGCGGCGTTGTCGACGGCGTTCCCACCGCGGAGCGCGTCGGGATCGCACGGGCCGATCCCGAGCGCCTTCGGGACGACTGGCGCCTTCGTGATCACGCCGCCTTCCACGGTTGCCATCAGGCTGACGCCGGCGGGGGAGAGCTCGTCGAGCCCGCCAGCCCCGTGCACGACGATCGTGCGTGTCGTGCCGAGCTCGCACGCGACCGCGGCGAACACGTCGACGAGGTCAGGGCGCGGGACGCCGATCACCTGCGTCGGCACCGAGGCCGGGTTCGTCAGCGGGCCGAGGAGGTTCATCACGGTGCGCACGCCAAGCTCGCGGCGCACCGGTCCGGCGTGGCGCATCGCGGGATGGTGGTTCGGCGCAAACATGAAGCCGAACCCGACCTCGTCGACCAGCGTGGCGATCGCCGCCGGCGGCAGGTCGATGGCGACGCCGAGCGCCTCGAGCGCGTCCGCCGATCCCGCGATTGACGAGAGCGCCCGGTTGCCGTGCTTCGCGACGGCGCCGCCACAGGAGGCGACGACGATCGCCGCCGCCGTCGAGATGTTGAAGGTGTTCGCGCCGTCGCCGCCGGTGCCGACGACGTCGACGAGGTCGCGGCGCGTCGGCGTGACGCCGATGACGTGCGCGCGCAGCGCCGACACGCAGCCGGCGATCTCGGAGGGCGACTCGCCCTTCACCCGCAGCCCGATCAGGAACGCGGCGATCTCGACCGGGCTCGCCTCGCCGCGCATGATGATCCCCATCGCCTCGCTGGCGCCGGCGAAGCCGAGGTCCTCGCGGGCGATCAGGCGTTCCAGGTGTGCCTTCATCGTCCCTCCAGCGCGAGGAAGTTGCGCAACAGCCGCGGGCCGTGCGGGGTCAGGATCGACTCGGGGTGAAACTGCACGCCATGTGTCGGCGCCGTCGTGTGCCGGATCGCCATCACCTCGCCATCGCTCGCCCGTGCCGTCAACACGAGCGAGCCAGGCAGCGGCTCGACGGCGGACAACGAGTGGTAGCGGCCAGCCTCGAAGGTCTCCGGCAAGCCGTCAAGCAGCGGGTCGTCGCCGACCCGGTCGACGAGGCCGGCCTTGCCGTGAACGAGCGTCGCCGCGCGCGCAACGACGCCGCCCTCGAGCTCGACGATCAGCTGGTGGCCGAGACAGACGCCGAGGATCGGCAGGACCCCGTGGAACCGTCTGACGAGGTCGGCGGAGACGCCGGTCTCCTTCGGCGTACCAGGTCCAGGCGAGATCACGAGGTGCGTGGGACGGATGGCCTCGGCGCCGGCGACGTCGATCGCGTCGTGGCGGTGCACGAGCACCTCGGCCCCCTGCTCGGCGAGCCCGTGCGCGAGGTTGTAGGTGAACGAGTCGTAGTTGTCGACGAGGAGGACGCGGGTGCTCATCGTCCGTACGCCCCTGTCTCGGCGAGGTCGACGGCGCGTTCCAGGGCGGCGATCTTGTTCAGGCACTCGCGGTGCTCGGAGGCCGGGACGGAGTCCGCGACGAGCCCGGCGCCGGCTTGGAGCTCGGCGTGGCCGTCCCGCATGACGATCGTGCGCAGAGCGATGCAGGTGTCCATCGCCCCGTCAAACCCGATGTATCCGACCGCACCGGCGTAGATGCCGCGACGGTGCGGCTCGAGCTCGGAGATGATCTGCATCGCCCGAACCTTCGGCGCCCCGGACACCGTGCCGGCCGGGAACGTGACGCGAAGGAGCGAGAACGCGTCCTCGCCGTCGTTCAGGCGGCCCTCGACGTGTGAGACGAGGTGCATCACGTGGGAGTAACGCTCGACCTCGAGCAGTCGCGTGGGGCGAACCGTGCCGGGCTGGCAGACCCGCGCGAGGTCGTTTCGGGCCAGATCGACGAGCATCATGTGCTCGGCGCGCTCCTTCGCGTCTGCCGACAACTCGATGGCGAGATCGTCATCGGCGGCAGCGTCAGCACCCCGCGGCCGGGTGCCGGCGATCGGTCGCAGCCCTGCAGTGCGGTCAACGTCGAGCGAGACGTGGGTCTCCGGCGACGCTCCGACGATCGTCGGGCCACCGGTCTCGAGCAGGAACATGTACGGTGATGGGTTGACGGTGCGCAGCGCCCGGTACACCGCCATCGGCGTGCGAGCGGTCTGACGGAGATGGCGTTGGCTGAGGACGATCTGGAACGCGTCGCCGGCCCGCACGTGCTCCTGGCAGCGCTCCACGCCCGTCACGTAGTCGGCCTCCGTCGTCTCCGCGTGCCGAGCCCCGGCGCTCGCGAGCGCGGTGACCGGCATCGAGCCGGCGGGGAGCGGCCCGGTAAGGCGTGCCGCGATCACGTCCGCCTGCTCCTCGTGGCCTGCCTGGGCGATCACCGAGACGCGCTGGCGCACGTGGTCGAACGCGACGACGACGCCGACGAGCAGGAACCGCGACGGATGCTCGACGTCGTCCTCACGCGCTGACGGGAGCGGCACCGTCGGCTCGAATGCGTTGATCGCGTCGTAGGCGAGATGCCCGACGACGCCGCCTGAGAAGGGTGGTAGACCGCTCGTGTCGGCGTCCGCATGGCGGGCGAGGAACGTCCGCAACGGCGCGAACGGGTCAGCGGCACGGTGGTCGAGGGCGACGGACTCGCAACCGGCGGCAAGGAACGAGTAGCGCCCGACCTGCTGGCCGCGCTCGATCGACTCGAGCAGGAACCCTGGGCCGAGATCACGCAGGCGCAGGTAGGCGCCGACGGGCGTCAACAGGTCAGCCGGCAGCTCCCTGACCGAGGGTCGGGGTCGGAGCCTCGTGCGGTTCGGATGGTCGGTCGTGGTCATCGCGCTCCCGAGAAACGAAAACGGCCTCCTGAGGAGGCCGGGCGAGGTCGTCGATCAGGGCTGCATCTCAGCAGCCGACGCCTCGCCTGACGGACCACGACCACCAGCCGCTCGTGGCAGTCAGGTCGGTGTGGCGCGTTCGAGCGAGGGACATGCGTATGCCAGTGTACCGCGAAACCTGCTGGTATCGTCGAGCCTATGCATCGCACCGTGATCCTCGGCGCCGCGCGAACGCCGTTCGGACGCCTCCTCGGCGGCCTCGCACCGCTCTCCGCCGTGCAGCTCGGCACCGTCGCTGCCTGTGGCGCCATCGAGCGCTCCGGGATCCCGGCGGACGAGCTTGAGTACTGCGTCTTCGGCACCGTCGTGCAGGCCGGCCAGGGACACATCCCGTCGCGCCAGATCTCCCTGGCGGCAGGGCTCCGCGAGGACGCTGGTTCGGAGACCGTGAACAAGGTGTGCGCATCCGGGATGCGGGCGATCGCCGTCGGTGACGCGCTGATCCGCGTCGGCGACCACGCGACCGTGCTCGCCGGCGGCGCGGAGTCGATGACGAACGCGCCGTACCTGTCGCTTGGCGCACGCAAGGGCCTCCGTTTTGGCGATGCCTCGCTGGTCGACGCGATGCTCTACGACGGCCTTCGTGATCCGTGGACGGGGCGTCAGATGTACGAGCAGGCAACGACCGTCGCCGCTGAGCTCGCGATCGAGCGGGCCGACATGGACGCTTGGTCGGCGCGCTCACACGCGCGTGCCGTGGCAGCGATCGACGCCGGGCGTCTTGGCGAGGAGATCGTCCCCGTGACGATCTCGGGCCGCAAGGGTGACACCGTCGTCGACACCGACGAGGGGCCGCGGCGCGAGACCTCGCTCGCGGCGCTCGCCGCGCTGAAGCCGTTGTCGCCGGGTGGCTCGCACACCGCCGGAAACGCGCCGGGAGTCAACGACGGCGCTGCCGCGGTCGTCCTCGCGTCCGAGGACGAGGCGAGGCGGCGCGGTCTGGCACCGCTCGCCGTGATCCGCTCCGTCGGCTACACCGCTGACCGGTCAGATCGCCTCGCGCTCGTCCCCGCACTCGCGGCACGGATCGCGTTGGAGAAGGCCGGTCTGACGCCTGCAGATGTCGATCGGCTCGAGGTGAACGAGGCATTCGCCTCTGTCGCGCTGCACTCCACGCGGATGCTCGGCATCGCCGAGGACCGCGTGAACGTCAACGGCGGTGCCGTTGCCCTTGGGCATCCGGTCGGCGCTTCCGGCGCCCGTCTGGTGCTGACCCTGGTGTACGAGCTGCGCCGTCTTGGCGGCGGGATCGGCTGCGCTGCGATCTGCTCGGGCGGTGGGCAGGGCGACGCGATCGTCGTCGAGGTCCCCGCCGGAGCCGTCTAGTGGTCTGATTGTCAAACGGCGTGGACGCCGAACGTTCCCGCTCGCTCCAGACACCCGGCGAACGCGCCATCTCGTAATCAGACCACGCGGACGTGTGATTCGCGCTACAGCGCGCGACGATGCGTGTCAGCTCGCGTCGCGCGGTCGGTCGAGGTCGTCGTGCGCGGAGACGTTCACGGTACGACAGCGCCCGCATCTGATGCGGACCCGTCGCGTCATGTAGGTCGCGCTCATCGCCGTCGCGAGGACGTTGGCGCACTCGACGCAGACGTAGTCATCCTCGCCGTTGCCGTTGAACACGGGCCGGTCGGGATCGTCCTGGATGGCGGTGCCGCCGTCCTTTGGCACCTCGCCGTCACGGACGCGCCGCATCGCAACGCGGGGCACCGTGCTAGCGTCCCGGGTCGGCGATTCGGGCCGGTTCGAGCGTTGCGGAGCGGCGTCTGAAACCTCGCCCGACGAGCCGATCCCCCAGCTCGGTCGTGTAGCGTTTCAAGGCGTTCGCCTTGAAACGTGTGCAAGCGGGCGTGCTATCCAGCACGCCCGCGATCAACAAGCTCCCTCGCTGTCGCTTGTCAGACGTGCTCCTCACGACGAACCACCAGGTATGTGCAAGACGGTACACTAGAGCGCGCCGAGCTTGGATGCGAAGTCCGCCACGAGCGCGTCCAGCACGCCGCTGACGACGCCCTCGCCCATCGAGGCGGCCTTGCCGGTGATCTGGGCGACGGTGTGGATCGCGCCGCCACCCTCGTGCAGGGTGAAGGTGATCGTCGCGTTCGCGTGACCCTGTCCGCCCGTCTCGCGCGACCTCACCACCATCACCGCCGTGTGGGCGGACGGGTCCTGGTCAGTGACCTCGAGCGAGCCGGTGAAGGTCATCGACAGCGCGCCCATCCGCACGCGAATCTCGGCCTTGACGGCCGTGTCGCTGGTGCGGGAGAGCACTGACCCACCTTCGACACACGGCACGACGCGGTCGAGGTCGAGGATCGTCAGGAAGCTGTCGGCGAGCGAGCGCGAGGTCGTGAACGAGTGATCGAGCGAGGTAGCCACGCGGGCAGTATAGGCTGCGCGTGTGACGCTCCCAGATGGCACGATCAACCTCGGCCCTGAGACGGCGACGCTCGCTGTCCGCACCGGCCGGACAGGCGCCGCCGCGATGGCGGGGCACAACCTGCTCCTCCACGTGACGGCGTGGTCAGCGAGCGTGACGTTCGCTGACGGCTCGGCGTCGATCACGCTCGACGCGGACAGCTCCTCGCTCGTCGTGATCGAGGGATCGGGCGGGATGCAGGCCCTCGGCGACGACGACCGGGCGAGCATCGTCCAGACGATCGACGAGGAAGTGTTGCGCCGGGCATCGATCTCCTTCCGGTCGGTCGTCGCGTCGCGGTCGCCGTCCGGGGTCGCCGTCGAGGGGAACCTGACGATCGGCGCGACGACGCGCCCGGCCGCGTTCGCCGTCACCGTCACCGACGGTGTGATCGCCGCGAGCGCGACGATCCGTCAGACGAACTTCGGGATCAAGCCATACTCGACCCTTTTCGGCGCCCTCAAGGTCGTGGACGAGGTGGAGGTGTCCCTCACCGGGACGATCGCGTAACGCAGGTCGCGCGGCCGATCTTGGGCCGCGTTCGCCGCCCGCGGAGATCAGTCCGCGTACACCGACTGGGCGTCGAGCCCGCCCTCGACGCCTGGCGGCAGCGCCCCGGTGCCGTGGGCGTACAGGGCGAGGTCGGCGATCGTCTTCAGGTGCCCGTTTGCGGCCCAGGCGCCGTTGTCCCAGGCGAGCTTGTCGGGGGATGTCTCGAGCGCCATCCCGGCGAGCAGGCGCGCCTTCTCCTTGATCTTGCTGGTCGCCTTGTCGATCGCGGCGGCGGTGCCGGCGGACGGCGCGGTGTTGTAGCCGTGGCCGTTACCGAAACGGTCGGTGTCGGCAGGCACCACCTTCACGTCGAGCGCGGGCACGCCGAGCGCCGCGGCGACCTGGGCGGCGTGGGCGCCCTCGTTGCCGTCGGCGTCGGTCGTCAAGCTCAACACCATCTTGCCTGTCGGGTGGATGCGCAGGAAGACCGCTCGGTACGCCTCGTTCGCCATCAGTTCGTCTCCTCGTTCGTGTTCGTCGCGGTCGATGCTCGGCGCTGGCGCTCCTGGTGGGCGGTGAGCGCGTTGTGCCCCTCGAGGTCGCAGAACGCCGGCTGCGGGCCTCCCTGCGGGTGCGCCGGGACGGCCGGACGCTCGCAGCCGGGGTAGATGCAGACCTTCGTCACGTGATCGACCATCCTGGTGTGGTGTTCCCTCGGCTCGGGCCGTAGCCGCTCGGCATCGCGACGGAGCTGCCCGGCACTGGCGTCGCGCTGGCCCAGGTGTCGACCGGTGCCGGCTCCTCGGTGAACGAGGGCGGAACGGCTGACCCTTCGCCACCGATCGCCTCGACGACGGCTGCCAGAGCAGCGTAGCTGTGGCCGCTGACGAGGGCGTCGCAGTGCGGGAGCGCCGCGCGCATGCCACCGGCACCGATCGAGAAGCCGGACGCGCCGACACGAGGGTTCACCCACACGATGCGGTGCGCGAGTCGCGCGAGGCGCTCCATCTCCCGGGCGACCAGCCCGGGATCGCCACGCTCCCACCCGTCCGAGAGGATCACGACCACGGCGCCTCGAGCCATCCCTCGCCGGCCGTGTCGATCGTTGAACGTCTTCAGGGCCTCACCGATGCGCGTGCCGCTCGACCAGTCGGGGGCGGCCTGTGCCGCGCGTTGGATCGCGCGCTCGGGGTTGCGTGATGCCAGCGCGCGCGTCAGTCGGGTGAGCCGCGTCGCGAACGCGAACGCCTCGGCGTTCGGGCCGCTGCGGGCCGCGCAGGTGAGAAACTGCAGGTAGGCGCGGGCGTACGGCTCCATCGAGCCGGAGATGTCGCAGAGCAGGACCAGGCGACGTGGCTCGTGGCGCCGGTCGCGGCGCACGAGGCGGATCGGGTCACCGCCGGTGCGCAGGCTTGCTCGAAGGGTTCGTCGCAGGTCGATCTGGCGTCCGTGGCGCGCCGTCGTCGTGCGCCGCGTGCGCCGCAGCGGCGTCCGCAAGGCCAGCTGAGACATGAGCCGGTACAGCTGGGCGAGCTCGTACGGCGCGAGCGCGTCGAAGCCTCGCTCGGCGAGTCGTTCCTCGTCGCTCGCCATTGCAACCGGCATCTCGACCTCACCGCCGCCGTCGGCGTCGTCGTCCCCTGACGTTGTCAGCAGCACTGCCGACCCTGGGTTCTGTCCAGCGCCGTCGGGTGTCTCCGGCTCCTGCTCGTCAAGCGCTGGCGTCGCGTCGTCGTGGCGCCCCGCGTCGTCGGTCGTCGAGCCGAACACCTCGCGGAAGACCCGGTCGAAGGTCGATACCTGCGTCGGATCGGTCAGCAGGGCGGCGCGGGCCGTCCAGTAGAGCCGCCGACGACCCACCGGCTTGACGAGGTGGAGCGCGTTGGCGAACGACGCCGCGCGCGCCGGCGTGACCGGGATGCCTTCGCCGTGCAGGCGGCGGCTGAACGCGCCGCATAGCTCGGGAAGGTCAAGACCGATCGTCTCGACGCGGAAGGCTCCGGCGCCGGTCACCGTACGAGCTCCTCGAGACCGGCGGCGCGCACGGTCTCCTGGTCCTCGGCGTACTTCAGCACCGCGCCGAGGCTGCGGGCGACCGCAGCGCCATCCAGTCGCTCGACGCCGAGCAGGTCGAGCGCGCGCAGCCAGTCGATCGCCTCGGCGATCCCCGGCGGCTTCTGGACGTCCGCCGACCGCATCCGCGAGACGGCCGTCGCGACCTGTACGGCGAGCGCCTGCGAGGCGCTCGGCACGCGGCGGCGGATGATCTCGACCTCGCGCTGGGCTGAGGGATAGTCGATCCAGTGGTACAGACACCGCCGCTTCACGGCGTCGTGCAGGTCCCGCGTGCGGTTCGAGGTCAGCACGATGATCGGCGGGTGCTCCGCGACGACCGTGCCGAGCTCGGGGATCGTCACGGCCGCCTCGGCGAGCAGCTCCAGCAGGAACGCCTCGAAGCCGTCGTCTGCCCGGTCGATCTCGTCGATCAGCAGCACTGCCGGACGCGGCCCCGGATGTTGGAGCGCGCGGAGAAGCGGGCGGCGCAGCAGGTAGGAGGGCCCGAAGAGGTCGTCCTCCTCGATTGTCGCTCCGCTCGCCTCGGCGCGGCGGATCGCGAGCAGCTGCCGCGGGTAGTTCCACTCGTACAGCGCCTCCGCCGCGTCGATCCCTTCGTAGCACTGCAACCGGATCAGCGGCGTGTCGAGGACCTGCGCGATCGCCCGCGCCGCCTCGGTCTTGCCAACGCCAGCGTCGCCCTCTAACAGGATCGGTTGGGGGAGTCGCAGCGCGAGGAAGAGCGAGGTCGCGAGGGCCTCGTCGACCAGGTAGTCGACGCGCCCGAGGGCGACGCCGAGCGACTCGACGTCCGGGGCGAGGTGGCTGATCACGACGTGCTCACCGCCGCGCGTACGTGGCCTTGCAGCCCTCACAGCAGAAGTACACCGTGTCATCGCCTGTCCCCGCGTGCGGCGTGGAGGCGACGGCGGCGACCGTCATGCCGCAGATCGGATCGACTGCGGTTGCGGCAACGACGACGGGCACGATCGTCGCCTGGGGTGGTCGTTCGGTTGAGCGCCGCACGGCGACGACCGAGGCGAGGATCGACATGGCGATCTCCGACGGTGTGGTGGCACCGATCCAGAGGCCGGCCGGGACGTCGATGCGGGCGATCTGCTCGTCGGTCGCACCGTCGCTGCGCAGCTCGCCGAGCACGCCGTCAGCCCGTCTCCGGCTCGCGACGAGCCCGACGTACGGGACGCCAGCTGTGAGTCCCGCCCGTAACGTCGCGAGCTCGTCACGGCCGTGTGCGGCGACGATCAGCGCGAGGTCGCCGGCATCCGGGATGACCTCCCTGCCGGCTACGAGGACGACCTCAAGCTCGAGCTCGTCGCCGAGGCGGGCGAGCGCCCCGGCGATCGGCGTGTCGCCGACGACGAGGACCCGCGGGGCCGGTAGACGCGGCTCGAGGAACACCTCGATGGTGCCGCCCGACAGGCACGGGTTCTCGACGGTCACAGCGCCCTCCTGGTCGACGTTCTCGCCGGTCGGGGCGAACGGGACGATGCGCAGCAGCACCGGCTCGCCGCTGGCCATCGCCTGCAGCGCGTGTGCCCGCACCGAGTGCTCGGTGCAGGCGCCGCCGACGAAGCCCTCGATCGTCCCGTCTGTGAGGACCAGCGCGACCGACCCTGCGCGCGCGCTCGTCGGCCGCTCCGTGCGGACGACGGTGGCGGTGACGAAGGCCACGCCGCTCGCCGCGAGCTCCTGCGCTCGCTGCGACGCGGCATGGCTGATCACTGTGGCGGCTCCGCTCGGCCCTGCATCGCCGCCCAGACGCGGGCCGGCGTGCACGGCATGTCGATGTGCTTGACGCCGTGCGTGACGGCGAGGGCGTCGATCACCGCGTTGACGATCGCGGGTGGTGAGCCAACGTTCGGCGACTCGCCGACACCCTTCGCCCCGAGCGGGTGGTGCGGGCACGGCGTGACCGTCTCACCAAGCTCGAAGTCGGGACACTCGAGCGCCGTCGGGATCAGGTAGTCCATCAGCGACGAGTTCAGGCAGTTCCCGTCCTCGTCGAAGCTGATCAGCTCCATCAGCGCGATCCCGATCCCCTCGGCGAGGCCGCCGTGGATCTGTCCGTCGACGATCATCGGGTTGATCCGCACGCCACAGTCATCGACGGCGATGAACCGTCGGACCGTGACCTGTGCGGTGTCCGGGTCGACGTCGACGACGGCGATGTAGGCGCCGTAGGGGTAGGTCAGGTTCGGCGGGTCGTAGATCACCTGCGCGTCGAGTCCACCCTCGAGCCCTTCCGGCATCGGCGCGCCGCTGTAGGCGCGGCTCGCGATCTCCTCGATCAGGACGCCCTTCTCGGCGTCACCGCGCACGTACCAGCGTCCCTTCTCCCACGCGAGGTCCTCGGGGCGCGTCTCGAGCATCGACGCCGCGATGAGGCGAGCCTTGTCGCGAACCTTGCGTGACACCACCGCCACCGCGGCGCCGGAGACCGGCGTTGAGCGGCTGCCGTACGTGCCGAGACCGTAGGGTGAGCGATCGGTGTCGCCGTGGCGCACCTCGACGTTCTCCGGCGGGATCCCGAGCTCCTCGGCAACGATCTGTGCGAACGTCGTCTCGTGGCCCTGCCCCTGGGTCTGGGCGCTGATCGAGACGACCGCCTTCCCGGACGGGTGCACGCGCAGGTCGGCGCCGTCGTTCATCGCGAGCCCGAGGATGTCCATGTGCTTGCGCGGTCCGGCGCCGACGCCCTCCGTGAAGAACGAGACGCCGATCCCCATCAGCTCGCCGCGTTCGCGCTTCTCGGCCTGCTCGCGACGTAGCTCCTCGTAGCCGGCGATGTCCATCGCGACGCGCATCGTCTCGGCGTAGTTGCCCGAGTCGTACGTCCATCCCGTCGTCGTCTCGTAGGGGAACTGGTCGGGGCCGATGAAGCTGCGCATCCGCAGATCGATCGGATCGACCCCCATCTCGAGCGCGAGCGCGTCGACCATCCGCTCGACCATGTACACGGCCTCGGTGATGCGGAAGCTGCAGCGGTACGCGACGCCGCCGGGAGCCTTGTTCGTGTAGACAGCCTTCACCTTGACGTGGGAGGCCTGCAGGTCGTAGGAGCCGCAGCAGATGTGGAAGAAGCCGGCGGGGAACTTCGTCGGCTGCGCGGTGCTGTCAAAGGCCCCGTGGTCGGCAAGCACGTCGACCCGCAGGCCCGTGATCTTGCCACCCTTCGAGCACATCTCGGCGCGCATGATGTAGTCACGGGCGAAGCCCGTCGAGACAAGGTTCTCCGTGCGGTTCTCGACCCACTTGACGGGCACGCCGGCGACGATCGAGCCGGCGATCGCACAGACGTAGCCCGGGTAGATCGGCACCTTGTTGCCGAACCCGCCGCCGATGTCCTGGCAGCGGATGCGGATCATGTGCTCGGCAAGGCCAGCGACGTGCGCGTACACCGTGCGATGGGCGTGCGGCGCCTGGTTGCCGTTGTAGATGTCGAGCTGACCGGTAACCGGGTTGAAGTCAGCGATCAGACCACACGTCTCAAGCGGCGCGGGGTGGCAGCGCGGGTAGATCATGTCGCGCGTTACGACCGTGTCGGCCTCCGCGAAGGCGCGGTTGGTCGCCTCCTCGTCGCCTGCCTCCCACGTCGGGCTTGCGAGGTTATCGCGTTGTCCTGCCTTGTCGTCGCGGATCAGCGGGGCGCCGGCGTCGAGCGCCTTGCGGGCGTTCACGATCACCCCGAGCGGCTCGTACTCGACGTCGATCAGCGACAGCGCGTCGTTCGCCGAGTACGCGTCCGTGGCGATCACGAACGCGACCTCCTGGCCCTGGAAGCGCACCTTGTCGCCGGCGAGCACCGCCTGCGTGTCGTAGGAGATCGTCGGCATCCAGGCGAGCCCGAGCGTCTCGAGGTCCTTCGCCGTCACGACGGCGGCGACGTTCGGGTGCGCGAGCGCGCGGGACGTGTCGATCGAGATGATCCGGGCGTGCGCGTACGGGCTGCGGAGGATCGCTCCGTGCACCATTCCGGGCAGTCGGATGTCGTCCAGGTACGTTCCCTGCCCGCGGATGAAGCGGGCGTCCTCCTTGCGCTTGAGGCGGCCAAAGCCGATCGGTCGCTCGGTCGACGCGCTCGGGAGGTTCTCCATCACAGCCATCGTTATGCCTCTCCGCGGGCGCCGGCCTCGTGAGCGGCTGCCCACTGGACGGCGCTGACGATGTTCTTGTAGCCGGTGCAGCGGCAGATCGAACCGGAGATCGCCGTGCGGATCTCGTGGTCGGTCGGCGTCGGGTTCTCGTTCAGGAGGGCGCGGCTCGTCATCAGCATCCCCGGCGTGCAGAAGCCGCAGTGCAGGGCGTGCAGCTCGTGGAAGCCCTGCTGGACGGGGTCGAGCACGCCGTCCTTCTCGAGCGACTCGACGGTGTCGATCGCGTGCCCATCACACATCACGGCGAGGGTCGTGCAGCTCTTCACGGGGGTGCCGTCGAGGTGCACGATGCAGGCGCCGCAGTTCGACGTGTCACACCCCCAGTGCGTGCCGGTGAGGTCGAGCGTCTCGCGGATGAAGTGGACGAGCAGCAGTCGCGGCTCGACGTCACGGGTGACGAGCTCGCCGTTGACGGTGATCGAGACGTTGATGGTCAGGCCTCCTGGTGCGTGCGCGCGATCGCCCGGCGCAGGGCTCGTTGGGTGAGGACGCCTGCGAGGTGGCGCTTGTAGTCGACCGGTCCGCGGCCGTCGGCGAACGGGGAGCAGTCCTCTGAGGCGATCTGGCCGGCCTGGATGATCAGGTCCTCGGTTGGGACACGATCGCGGAGCAGCGCTTCGGCGCGGCTCAGGTGGATCGTCGTCAGGCCGACAGCGGAGAGCGCGATGCCGACGTCGCCGACCCGCTCGCCATCCATCCAGACCGTCACGGAGGCGGCGGCGATCGCCCAGTCGCCAGCGCGACGCTCGACCTTCTCGTGTGCCGAACCGGCGCCTGCTCGGAGATCCAACCGCACCTCCGTCAGCACCTCGCCGGCACCGACGGCGGTCCGGTACGGGCCGACGTGGAAGTCGGTCATGCCAACGACCCGCTCGCCCTCGCGGCCACGGATCACGACCCTTGCCTTCGCTGCCGTGCACACGGAGGAGAGGTCCTCGGCGGCGTCCGCCTGGCAGAGCGAGCCGCCGATCGTGCCGCGATTACGGACGACAGGGTCGGCGATCACCTGTTCGGCGTCGCGAAACAGCGGGTAGTGCCGCGCGAGGAGGTCGGAACGCAGCAGCTCGACGTGTCGCGTGAGCGCGCCGATCCGTAGCTCTCCACCGACCTCGCGGATGTAGGCGAGGTCGGTGAGGTCGTTGATGTCGACGAGGTGGCTCGGGCTGGCGAGGCGGAGCTTCATCATCGGCAGGAGGCTGTGGCCGCCGGCGATGATGCGCGCGTCCTCGCCAAACCGGCCGAGGGCGGCGATCGCACCGTCGACGCTGGTCGCTCGCTCGTACCCGAACGCTGCTGGTGTCTGCATCTCGTGTCCCTCCTCTACCGGCCGGCCGGGAGTCGCTTGCGGGGCTTGCCGATGTCGTCGCGCTGCTCGTACTGCACCGGCGAGCCGGCACCGATCAGCGGTGAGCGCGGGAGCACGGCAGGTGCGGTGTGCCGGACGTCGTCGTAGAGGACGAAGGCAGCGTGGCTCGCCGCCTCGACGTTGCGGATCGCGGGGCCGTCCGGGTTCGCCTGCGCGATCGGTGCCTCGCGGCCCAGACGGGCGAGGGTCAGCGTGCCGCGGGTGTACACCTCGGCGATCCTCGGCGCGACCACCGCCGTCGACTCGGGGAACTGCCGCAGGCCGGCGGTCGCCGCCCCCGGGTAGAGCCCCTCGACGAGCCCGACGGCGTCTGCGAGACCGGCCTTCTTCACGAGCAGGCCTTCCAGCAGGTCGACGCCGGCATCGAGCTGGCCGTTGATCGCGTCGACGACCTCCTCTACCGGCGCGGTCTTCGCGAGGATCGCGCCGACGTGCTCGATCACGACGTCGAGGCCGGCGGTGATGCGACGCAGCGCGACGATCGTCGAGACGAGGAAGTAGACGAGCGCGAGGACGATCAGGACGGCGATGACGATCGTCGCGACGCCGGCGCTCATGAGGCCACCGCCGCGTCGTCGAGGATCACGTCGAGCGAGCCGCCGTACCCCGCGACCCCGGTTACCGTCGCCTTCACCTGGTCGAGCGTCGTCACGAGCAGCGCGACCGCGTCCAGGTCGGTCGAGCACGCCTCAGCGGTGACGGCGATGGCGTCGACCGTCGGGACGATCGCCTTCGCCGTCCTCAGCACCCCGTTTAGGAGGTACACGACGACGGGGACGACGGCGACGAGCAACAGCGCGTTGCCAATCCACCAGAGGGTCATGACGGCCGCCGTTCAGCGACGATCGCAGCCTTGCGGCCGATCCCGGGGAGCGCGCTCAGGATGATCGAGAACTGTGCGTTGATCGCTTCGACCGCAGGGCGGAGCGGACGCAGGTGCTCGGACTCGACCATCGCCAGGGCACCACCGAGCGTTGCGAGCCCCTGCGCGGTCTGCGTGAGGGAGCGCTTCACCTCGATCAGCGCCGCTGCGAGCACGGCGACGACGATGACGATCAGCACCACCGTCAGGGTTGCGAGCAGCCCCGTGCTCACGCGCCACCGAACCCGTCGGTGAGCGCGTTCATGTAGCCATCCTGCACGAGCGCCTCCTGGACGATCAGCTCAAGCACCGGCGCTGTCGCCTGCAGCTGGGGGATGTTTGCGGTGTTGCCAGCCGTGGCGGTAGCGACCTCGAGGAGACCACCGACGGAGCGCTCGATCGACCGCACGTGGCGGACCAGCATGACGAGGAGCGCCGCGACGACGAGCGCCGCGACGAGCCCGATCGAGAGCGATGCGACCCAGTAGCCGTGGCCGTTCACCTGCCCACCGCGACCTTTCGCAGCGCCCGCGCGGCGTGCAGGATGCGAACGCCCGAGTCGTTCACGCGGGCGATCCCGCCGAGCGCAACGGTCTGCTTGCGCAACACCTCGATCGCGCCCTCGGCGGTCGCTGCCTGGCCCGCGATGCGGCGGGCGAGGGTGACGATCGTGATCACGATCAGGGCCGCGACAGCGATCACCACCAGGCCGATTCCGATCCCGATCATCCACTCCGTGGACTCGCTCATGCGGGCGCCGCCCTCCTGCTCGATCGTGTGTCGCCTGGATCCTACGCCGTCTGGTCACGGACGGCAACGTCGCAGTTCAGCCGAGGAGCGAGGCGAGCCGCTTCGTGAGGAACGCGCGCTCGCGTGGGTTCCGCGTCGCGACGATCGCGAGGCGGTAGGCGGACGCGGCGAGGCGGTCGCTCCCTGCGCGACGGTGGACGTCTGCGCGGGCGGCGTGCAGGATCGAGTGGTCGGTCAGCCGGCCCGTGCCAGCAAGCTCGTCAAGCGCGGCCAGGCCTGCGTCGGGCCCGTCGGCGAAGCTCACTGCAACGGCCCGCGCAACCTCGTTCACGGGTGACGCGGCGACGGTGAGGAGACGGTCATAGAGGGTGACGATCGCGGTCCAGTCCGTCGCGGCGAACGATGGCGCGGCCGTGTGCAGGGCGGAGATCGCCGCCTCGATCGTGTAGCGGCCGGCCGGGCCGTTGAGGGTGGTGCGCACGAGGCGGGTTCCCTCGAACGCGAGCGCCCCGTCGTAGCGGGCACGGTCGTGGTCCTCCAGCGCGATCAGCTCGCCGGTCTCGTCGAAGCGCGCTCGCCGTCGCGCGTGGGTGAGGAGGAGCAGCGCGAGGAGCCCGGTCGCCTCGGGCTCGTCGGGCATCAGGGCGCGCACGAGGCGGGCCAGACGGATCGCCTCGAGCGCGAGGTCGTCGCGGACGCCTGACTGCGCGGAGGTGGCGCTATGCCCCTCCGTGAACAGCTGGTAGATGCAGGAGAGCACCGCGCCGAGGCGGTCAGGTAGCTGGTCGTGATATGGCGTGTCGAGTGTCACCGCGCTCTCGCGGAGACGCTTCTTCGCCCGTACGAGGCGCTGGGCGATCGTCGGCTCGCTCGTGAGGAACGCCCGCGCAATCTCCTCGACCGTGAGCCCGGCGACGAGCCGGAGGGTGAGCGCGAGCTGCTGCTCGACCGGGATCACCGGATGACAGCAGACGAACAGGAGCCGCAGACGCTCGTCGACGATCGCGGCGTCCTCGCTGACCGGTACCTCGGGCTCCTCCAGCATGCGACGCACCTCCTCGGCCTCGCGTTCGCGCTCGCCGGCCCGCGCGCGCCGCCGGACGATGTCGATCCCCCGGTTGCGCGCGACCGCGATGATCCACGCGACGGGCGCCGCCGGCACCCCGTCGCGCGGCCAGCTCGAGAGCGCGGTGGTGAAGGCGTCCTGGACGGCCTCCTCCGCGAGGTCGAGGTCGCGGAACGTCCGTGCCAGGACGCCGACCGCGCGGCCGAACGACTCGCGATACAGGCTGCCGACGTCGACCTCGTGCGTCACATGGTCATGATCGCACGGACCTCGATCGTGCCAAAGCGGGCGCTCGGGACGCGTGCGGCGATCGCCGTTGCGTCGGCCTCGGTTGCGCACTCGACGAGGTAGTAGCCGCCGAGCTGCTCGCGCGTCTCGGCGTAGGGCCCGTCCGACACGGCTGGCTGCCCGTCGCGGACGCGCACGAGCTTTGCCGTGTTCGACCGCGCGAGGGGGTTGCCATCGACCATCGCGTTCGTCTCCCGCAGCTCCTCGGTGAACGCGACGTACTCGCCCATCAGCGCGCCGACCTCTGCCTCGGACATCGCCGCCCAGCTGCTCGGGTCGTCGTGGATCAGGATCAGGTACTGCATCGTTCGCCTCCTCGTGGTGGGGGGGTAGGGTAGGTCGTGCTGTCCGGTAGACGAACGTTGGCGAGAAAATCGACAGGGCTTGACACATATCGATATCGCTATATAGTGGACGGTGATGGCTCGCGCAGCGACGACGTCCGACCCGTTCAACGCCGTTGGCGACCCGCAGCGACGCCAGATCATGGTCTCCCTGGCGCGCGGTGAGGCGTCCGTCTCCACGCTCGTCGGCGTCGTCGGCCTGCCTCAGCCGGCCGTGTCGCGACACCTGGCGGTGCTCCGGCAGGTCGACCTTGTCCGCTGCCGCGCCAGCGGTCGACAGCGCCTCTACCGTCTCAACGAGCCAGCGCTCGAGCCGATCCACCAGTGGCTCGGAACGTTCGCCGCGCTGTGGAACGACCGGCTCGATCGAGTTGACACCATCCTGCAGGAGGAAGAACCGTGAACCGAAACAGCTCGCGCCTCGGCTCGGCCGAGGTGACCATCGTCGACGACACGAGCTTTCGCATCGTGCGCGCGTTCGACGGGACGGCTGAACGGCTGTGGGCGGTATGGACGGAGCCGGCCTACGTCCGTCGCTGGTGGCCGGCTCCCGGCCAGGCGCTTGACGAGTGCACCATCGACCTGCGGGTCGGCGGCACGTGGCGCTACGCGATCGACCAGACGCCGTACGGCCCGCAGGCGTGGCGCGGTACCTTCCTGGCGATCGACGCCCCCCGTCGCATCGTCTCCACCGAGGTGTACGAGCCCGTTCCCGATGCCGAGGCAACGAACACCTTCACCCTCACCGAGGAGGCCGGGGTGACGACGCTGACGGTGCTCGTGACCCACCGGACGACCGCTGCGCGCGACGGCCATCTGCAGTCGGGGATGGAGGCGGGCCTCCAGCTGGCCCTTGACCGCGTGGAGGCGCTCCTCGGCTCGTCCTGATCAGCGCTGGCCCGTGCGTTGGAGCTCTACCGCGCGGGCCGGAACGTCAGTGATCAGCAACCCGACGCGGCGGTCGCCGATGAGGCGGGTGAGCGCCGCGTCGTCGTTCACCGTCCACACGGCGAGCGGCGAGCGGAGGCGATCGGCCTCCTGCAAGAGGGCCGGGGTGAGCATCCTGATCGACGGGGCGACGAGACGCGCGCGGCAGTCGGCGGCCCGCTCGAACACGTCGCTGCCCTCGTCGACAAGCAGCCCGGTGCGTACGGTCGGGTCGAGGCCGTGAACCGTCGCGAGCACCTCTGGCAGGAACGAGGTCACGAGGAGCCCACGCGGGTGAGGCGTGGCTGCGGCGAGCGTGTCGATCTCGAGGCCCACCTCCTTCAGCTCAAGGTCGAGCATGATCCGCCCCGCTGCGAGCGACACCAGATCGGCCAGCCGGACGAGCCGCGAGTCATCGCCGGTAACCGGGTCGTGTGACAGGACGAGGTCGCCGGTCGTGCCGCGGCGCACGTCCGTCTCGATCATGTCGGCGCGTGCTGTGATCGCCGCCTCGAACGAGGCGAGCGAGTTGTCCGGGAGCGACGCGCTCGCGCCGCGGTGCGCGCAGATCAGGGAGCGGTGGGCCATCGTCGCGGATACTGCCGGCAATGGTCAACCTGACACGCATCTACACGCGCGGCGGCGACGCTGGCGAGACGAGCCTCGGCGACGGGCAGCGCGTCTCCAAGGCGAGCCGGCGGATTGTCGCGTACGGCACCGTTGACGAGCTGAACGCGACCCTCGGCGTCGCTCGGACGCTCGTCCTCCCCGATCGCTGGGACGCCTGGCTCGGGCGGATCCAGAACGACCTGTTCGACCTCGGTGCCGATCTCTGTGTGCCGGAGGACGAGCGAGCCGACCGCGCGAGCGAGCGGGATCGATCGCGGCTGCGCATCGTGCCGGAGCAGACGGCGTGGCTCGAGGAGCGCTGTGACGAGGTGAACGCGCCGCTCGCGCCGCTCACCTCGTTCGTGCTGCCCGGTGGGTCGCTGCTCGCAGCGCAGCTCCACGTGTGTCGGACGGTGTGCCGGCGCGCCGAGCGGGAGGTCGTCGAGCTCGCCGCGAGCGAGCGCGTGAGCGCCGACGTGATCGCCTACCTGAACAGGTTGAGCGACCTGCTGTTCATCCTCTCGCGTGGGGCGAACCCGTCCGGCGCCGAGCCTCTCTGGGTGCCAGGTGGCCAGCGCGCCCGTTAACCTGCGGTACATCGCTCGCTAGTGGTCTGATTGTCAAATGGCGTGGTCATCCGACTGCCTGGATCGTCCTGCGCTTGTCGGCTCTGCCACCCGTCGGGTGGCTCCGCCGCTCAGCTCCGGCGACCGCGCCCCGGCCCGCTCTGCGTGCCGGATCGTGGGCTTCGCGGGAACGTCGCGC
>JANYCN010000041.1 GCA_025360225.1 Actinomycetes bacterium
TCCCGACTGGCTCGTTCGGGTGGGTCGAGCAAGTGCACGGCGCGTTCCGTGCACTTGGACGACCGGTGCGTCGTCGCTGAGTGGTTGCTCGGTTGGTTGAAGCGGTCGTGTCGTCGTCGGTCGCCAGCCGTCGCGTAGCGATGGGCGAAACGGACGCGGTGTCCCGACTGGCTCGTTCGGGTGGGTCGAGCAAGTGCACTGCGCGTTCCGTGCACTTGGTCGGGTGGGTGCGTCGTCGCCGGGTGGTTGCTCGGTTGGTTGAAACCGGTCGTGTCGTCGTCGGTCGCCGGCCGCCGCGTAGTGATGGGCGAAAGGGACGCGGTGTCCCGACTGGCTCGTTCGGGTGGGTCGAGCAAGTGCACGGCGCGTTCCGTGCACTTGGACGACCCCCCCGCCGAACGAGAGCAAGGTGGCGACGGGGACGCCGGAGTGCAAGGGGGCTAGGGTTCCGGGTCAGTGTCGTCTTCGGGTGAGATCTTCCTGCTGAGCGCGCCGTTGCTGCTGGTGTCGTTGATGCTGCACGAGCTGGCGCACGGGTTCGTGGCGCAGCTGTTCGGTGATCCGACGGGTCGGATGCTTGGCCGGCTGTCGTTCAACCCGGTGCGTCATCTTGATCCGCTCGGCACGCTGGCGCTCCCGGTCACCTA
Organism: Actinomycetes bacterium; assembly: GCA_025360225.1. GTDB lineage: Bacteria > Actinomycetota > Thermoleophilia > Gaiellales > F1-60-MAGs149 > JANYCN01. The sequence goes on from JANYCN010000041.1 coordinate 648, forward strand.
TGCGCTCTCCGTCTCGGCGCTCGGGGCGAACTTTGGCTTTGGTTGGGCGAGGCCGATGCCGGTCGTCGAGGAGTACTTCCGGTCGCGTCGCCGCGCGATGGCGTTCGTCGCGGTGGCGGGGCCCGCGGCGAGCCTGCTCGTCGCCTACCTCTTCGAGCTCGCGCTCGTCCACGTGACGCTGCACGACCGGGTGCTGCGGGTCGTGGCGCTCGTCGTCGGCATGAACCTGTCGATCGCGCTCTTCAACCTTCTGCCGATCCCGGGGCTCGATGGGTCGCGGCTCGTCGGCGCGTTGCTTGATGATCGGCGGGCGGCGGCGTGGGCCGGGTTCGATCGTTACGGGATGCTGGCGGTCCTTGGGCTCGTGCTGTTTGCGAGCGGGCCGGGAGCGGCGTCGGTGTCGTCCGCCTTGATCGATGTGGCGACGGCGCTTCGTTCGCTCGCCGGCGGCAGCTGACCGTTCGCGTCAGGCGGCGACGAGGCGAGACACGACGTCGCCGACCGAACGCGGGTCGTCGAAGGCGCAGCTGACCAGGCGTCGTCCGTCCGGTCTGTCGGTCAGGTGGACGACGCGTGCTGCGACGTTCGTCAAGAGCGGCTCGGCCATCGGCTGCCCAAGGGTGATCATGACGGTGTCACCGAGATGGACGCTGCCCGTGGTGAGAAACGCGAGGCCTCCGAGCGAGATGTCGTGCAGCGCGCCACGCATCGTCAAGCGTTCGCGTTGACCTGGTCGTGCGACAGGGTTCGCGGTCACGGCGAGCGCTCGGTCAGGGCGTGCGCGTAGGAGCGTGCGGCGCTCCGCCGCGGAGATCGCGCCGAGCTCGACGCAGAGCCCTCCGGCGCCGGGTCGCGCGACGACCGACGCGTCGGCGCCCACCGCGCCCTGACGCCCAGCCCACACCAGCTTCAGCGTCGCTCCGGGGGCGAGCACGGAGGGCAGGTTCAGCTCGAGGACGCTGCCGTGGACTGCAACGACGGAGGTCGGTATCTGGCGACCGGCGCGGAGGTTGATCGCGACGGCGTCGCCGGTTCCAGGCTGCTCCATGGGCATGTGGTTGCTTATCGGCCAACCGGCTCTGAGCCTTGAGAGCCCCTGTTAACCGGCGTCAGAGGATGGTGCGACGACGACGGCCGGGCAACGCGGCGGCCCGAGAGGCCCGGTGGTCGTCGAGACGAGGCGTGCGTCCCGGGCGGCTACGCTCCCAGCGATGCTGGTCTGGGAGGAAGCGCTCGGCGTACCGCTCCTTCGCTGGCATGCGTTGCCGGGAGTCGTTGCCGCGTTCACCTCGCGTGGTGGCGGCGTCTCGGATGGCGCCTTCGCGTCGCTCAACCTGGGGCTTGCGGCGGGCGATGACCCGGCCGACGTGTGCGAGAACCGACGGCGCCTGTGCGCCGCGGTCGGGATCGAGCCACAGCGCACCAGTGGTTGTCAGCAGCGTCACGGCGCGGTCGTCCACGTCGTCTCGACGGTACCGGAGCGCGCCTTCGATGACGCGCTCGTGACGCCGCCCCACGGCGACGGGTTGGTGACGACGACGGCTCGTCGCGGGATCGTCGCGCTTGCGGCCGACTGCGTGCCGGTGATCGTCGCCCGTTGTGATGGCACGGGGGTCGCCGTGTGCCACGCGGGCTGGCGCGGCCTTGTCGCCGGTGTCGTCGGTGCGACCGTTCGGGCGCTTGGTGGTGGCGATCTCGTCGCGGCCGTCGGCCCGTGTGCCGGGCCGCGGGAGTACCGCGTCAACGCCGACGTTGCTGATCCGCTTCTGGAGCGGTTCGGCGTAGGCGTCGTCCGTCAGGGCACCGTTGATCTCGCGCTCTGTGCCGAGATCGCGCTGCGTGCCGCGGGCGTCGGCGACGTCGAGCAGGCCCGCCTCTGCACGATCGAAGGACGCGAGCGGTTCTTCTCACATCGCCGCGACGGGGTGCCCGGTGGGCGTCAGGGTGCGATCGTCTACCTCGGTGGACGCGATGGTTGACGCCGCGTTCGTCCGCGACGCGCTCTCGGAGGCCCGTTCTCAGATCGCCGCTGCCGAGCTTCGGGGTGGACGGGTGCAGGGCAGCACGTCGATCCTCGCGGCGGTGAAGTACGTCTCCCGCGACGACCTTGCCGCCCTCGCTGACGCGGGCGTCACGCGGGTCGGCGAGAACCGCAGCGACGCGCTGCTCGCCAAGCAGCCTGGCTATCGGTCGGTGTTCACCTGGGACTTCATCGGACACCTTCAGAGCCGAAAGGTGCGTGACGTCGTCGACCGCGTCGAGCTGATCCACGCGCTCTCGAGCGAGTCGGCGGCGCGGCAGATCGATGAGCGTGCGACGCGACCCCAGCGGGTCCTGATCGAGGTCAACGTCGCCGGTGACCCCGGCAAGGAGGGCGTCACGCCCGACCAGCTTGACGCGTTCTGCGAGCTCCTTGCGGGCCTCGAGCAGGTCGTCGTCTGCGGACTGATGACGATGCCGGCGTTCGCCCCCGACCCCGGCGCATCGCGCCCGGCGTTCGCAGCGTTGCGCGTGCTCGCCGAGCGCAGCGCCGAACGATGGTCCGGCGTGCACACGTTCGCTGAGCTGTCGATGGGAACGAGCCAGGACTTCGTCGTCGCCGTCGAGGAAGGGGCGACGGTCGTGCGCCTTGGCGGCGCGCTGTACGGCGGGCGCCCGACGCCGTAGCGAACGTCCGACGCGCCCGGTACACTTGCACCGGCATGGCCGTCCGTGACATCTTTCACCGTACGCTGGTGTACTTCGGCCTTGCCGAAGACGAGTCGACCTACTACGAGGACGAGGACGTCACCGCCGCGCACTCCGATCTCGAACGTACGTACCGTGAGCGCCCGAACGTGCGGCGCATCGAGCGCGACCGCGAGCCGCAGCGCGCCGGCCGCCGGCGCTCGTCGAGCGATGAGCTCTTCCCCGAGGCGCCGGACGTCGTGCGTCGCTCGCGTGGCGCCTCGTCGTACGACAACCGCGACTCCGGTGCGGCGGCGACCGCTGTTCTTCGTCCCCAGGGCGCTGCGACGCCGCTGCGTGACGCGATCCGCGAGCCGGCTCGCGACGGTGGCCGCGATCCGGTCACGACGGCGGTCAAGGTCCACCTGATCGCGCCTCGCTCCTTCAACGACGCGCAGCAGATCGCCGACCGGTTCAAGAACGCGATCCCGGTGATCATCAACATGCAGAGCGCCGAGCCCGAGCTCGCCAAGCGCCTGATCGACTTCGGCTCGGGGTTGACCTACGCCCTCGACGGCGGCATGCAGCGCATCGCCGAGAAGGTCTTCCTGCTGACTCCCCGCAACGTCGAGGTCTCCGCCGAGGACCGTGCCCGGCTCGTCGAGCAGGGCTTCTTCAACCCCTCCTGACGGCGACCTCTCTCAACCTCTCGTTGAGGTTGACCGCCCATTTGGGAACGAATGGGCCTATAAGTCTTCGTAAAGCTCCTGTTAGCTACGACGATACGTGCGCAGGGGGGGGATCGCTTTCGACTCTCTCTTGTCGATGCGTGTTCTCGTGGCCTCGTCGTCCGAGCTCGTCCGTGCCGTGCCTTCGGGCGCGGGATCGGACGGCGGGCAAGCACCACGCTCAGTCTTGACCAGCGTTCAGGGGGTATCGCAGTGATCAGGTTCTCGTTCCGGAAGGTCGCGACGTGCGCGGTGATCGCCCTTGGCGCGCTCGCCTCGGCGCAACCGGCGCTAGCGGCGAAGATGCCAACGGTGAACGGCGTGATCGTCGCGCAGACATCACCGAAGGCCGTCGTCGTCTCGACGCCGAACGGACACCTGTTGCGGGTCGTGCTGTTTCGCGCCGCGAGCGGCGTCATCGGCCGGCGTCTGCGGGTGACCGGCGTGATCGACGGGCTCGGGATCATGACGGCCTACAGCTCGGCGCTCGGCGCACGGGCAACCTCGGCGCCGTTCAGCGGCACGGTGATCGCCAACGACGCCGGCATCGACTACCTCGCCGACGGCGGCGTCGTCCTGACGCTCCACGCCGGCGTGCCGCACGCCCCGGGGCGGCTGCTCAGCGGCGTCATCGACGTCACGGCGAGCGGGCTGACCGAGCGCACGGCAAAGGTTGGCGTTCTCGGTGGAGCGCTGAACATCTCCGGCATCGTCTCCGTGATCGCGGGCGACGGCATCGCGATGCGCCTTGCCGGTGGCGCGAACGTCTGGGTCGGGTTCAAGCCGAAGGTCGTCGTCGACGTCTCCACGCTGTGGCCTGGCGCTGCAGCGATCCTCAAGGCCGAGATCGCCGGTTCCGTCGACAAGCCGGTGTTGCAGTTCACGAACGACGCCGTCCTGACCGGCCCGCGGGCGATCAAGGCAGCGCGGAAGCTTGAGACCCAGGGAACCGTCAAGAGCCTCTCGGGCCAGCGGATCGCCGTCGCGCCGCTCGGCTCCGCCGCCGTCCAGATGGTGATCGGCCCGGGCGTCTCGGTCGATGGTGTCGGCACCGACGACACCGTCCTCGTCGACGCGCACCAGGCGAACGGCAGCATCGTCGCCGACCACATCGTCCTCGTTGCGCGCTCCGTCCCGGCCGTCAAGGCCCAGGCGACGTGGACGTCGACGCCGCCGACCCACACGACGGCGCGCACCGCGACGTTCGACTGGTCGCTGATCGTGAAGGCCGACCTCGTCGCCTGCTACCTCGACCTCGACACCTACACGCCGTGCGCGGCGCCGTTCACCACGGGGACGCTGACGCCCGGCGCGCACTCGTTCACGGTGTGGGCGCGCAACGCGAAGGGGATCGCCACCTCCCACATCGCCTGGCGCGTCGACGACCCGATCCAGGTGCAGCTCGTCTCCTCGCCGACGCCGACGACGACCGCCACGAGCGCGACGTTCGTCTACAAGGTGACCGGCACGACGACGCACTTCAAGTGCGCGCTGAGCGACGGCACGCCGAACCAGCTGCCGCTCGTGCCGTGCACGCCGGTGCAGGTTCCCGGCAAGACCGACCAGTGGTCGGTCACCTACGGCTCGCTGTCGCTTGCGACGCACTCCTTCGCGTTGCAGGCCTCCAACGACACGACGGACGTCGTTAGCGACAACTTCCTCTGGTCAGTTGTTCCCGTCGCCCCGGTCGTCACCGTCACGGCGCCGGTCAGCGACACGTTGACGTCGAGCACGGTCCGGTTTACGGCGACGAACGCCCCGACGGGCTTCACCTGCGCGCTCGATGGCGCACCGGCCACGGCGTGCTCGGGCGGGTCGTGGCCGGTCACCGGGCTGTCGCTTGGCGCCCACACGGTCACCGTGAAGGCGTCAAACAGCGGTGGCACGGGCACCAGCACGGGAAGCTGGACGGTGTCGGCGCCGCCGGTGCCGGTCGTCACGCTGCCTGGCGCCCCCTCGGGCTCCGTCGCGACGACGGCGGCGACGATCTACTGGTACGCCTCCGGCAGTCCAGACAGCGAGACGTGCAAGGTCGATGCCGCCCCGGCAGCGTCGTGTCCGGGCCTCGTCGCCTCGGGTGCGCTCGCCGCTGGGTCGTTCGCCTTGAGCGCGCTCGCTCCGGGATCCCACACCGTTGTGGTGTCCGCGACGAACTCGTCGGGCACCAGTTCGGCGAGCGCGACGTGGACGATCGCGCAGGCGCCGGTCGTCGCGATCATCGCATCGCCGGTGACGGGCACGGCGACGACGGGTGCCGTCTACTTCTCCGCCTCGAACACGCCCACCCTGATCACCTGCCAGCTCGACACGGCAGCGGCGGTCGTCTGCACGAGCCCGTACAACCTGATGGGCCTATCCCTTGGCCAGCACACCCTCACCGTCACTGCCTCGAACGTCGCCGGCACGGACCAGAAGACGACCGCCGCGTGGACGGTGAACGCGGCCGCCGCCGGCGTGCCGGTGATCACCGTCACCAGCGCGCCGTCGGGGACGATCGCGCCACCGACGCCGACGATCACCTGGACGGTGACGAACACGCCGACCTCGGTGACCTGCCAGCTCGACGGCGGCGCGATCCCGTGCACCACGACTTCCTACGTGCCATCGGCCGGCTTGGCCGCAGGCGCGCACACGCTGCTCGTGACGGCGGCGAACGGCACAGGGTCGGGAACGGCGACCGTCGCCTGGACGATCGCCGCGACGCCGGCGGTCTCGTTCACGGCCTCGCCCTCGAGCGGCACCGCGACGACCGGCAGCGTCTCGTTCACGGCCTCCAGCAGCCCGACGGCGATCACCTGCGCCGTCGATGCCGGTGTCGCCGCTCCCTGCGCGAGCCCGTACAGCCTGACCGGCCTGACCCTCGGCGCGCACTCCGTCACCGTCTCCGCGTCGAACGTCGCCGGAACGGGTTCGGCGACCACGCCGACGTGGACGGTGCAGGGCCCATCGCCGGTCGTCTCCCTCACGAGCCCGCCGACCGGGTCGACGACGACGACGAGCGCGACGATCGCCTGGACGGCGACGAACAGCCCGACGGGCACGAGCTGCAAGCTCGACGCGGCCCCCGTCACCTGCACCACCTCGCCCTTCGCCACGGGCCTGCTCGGTTTTGGCCCGCACACCTTCGTCGTCACCGCGACGAACGCCACGGGCTCCGGGTCGGCGACGGCGAGCTGGACGGTGACCGCCGTCGCGCCCACCGTCGCGTTGACGACGGGCGCCGCCGGCTTCCCGCCGCTGACGAACGCCACCCCGAACGCGACGTTCACCTGGACGGCAGGCGGTGGCGCGCCGACGTCGATCACCTGCCAGCTCGATGCGACCGCTGCCGCCGCATGCACCTCGCCGAAGGCCTACACGGCGCTCGGCTCGGGCACGCACTCCTTCACCGTGACGGTGACGAACACCGGTGGCACGGCGACGGCTACCTACACCTGGGCGGTCGCCGCCGGTGCGGTGCCGACCGTCTCCTTCACCCAGGCACCGCCGACCTCGACGACCGCGACGACGGCGACGCTCGCCTGGTCGACGACGAACGGCCCGACGACCGACACCTGCACGCTTGACGGCGCCACCTACACGCCGTGCACCGCAGCGGTCGTCAACCTCTCCGGCCTCGCCGTCGGTACGCACACCTTCATCGTCGTCGCCGCGAACGCCAGCGGCAGCGGCCAGGCAACGGCGAGCTGGACGGTGTCGGCCAGCACCACGGGCACCCCACCGGTGAACACCGCTCTGCCGACGCTGTCGGCGTCGGCAACGGCGCAGACGACGTGGAAGCCGCGATCCGGCCTCGCCGGTACGAACGGTTACATCCTCACCAATCTCCTTCCGACCACAACGGACTGGACGGGAGCGACGACGTTCAGCTACCAGTGGTACACCTGTTCCTCGACGACGCTCGCGACCTGCACCGTGATCTCCGGCGCGACGGCGAGCATGTATCACGCGACGGCGGCCGACATCGACCGCTACCTGATCGGTAGCGTGATCGCCTCGAACGCCAGCGGCTCGACGACCGCCTACACCGTCGCGTCCGCCAAGACGCAGCCCTCGTGATCTGAGCGAGTTCGCGAACCGGGGCGGCCCGTGCTGGGCCGCCCCGGTTGCTCGTGCACCGTCTCGAAACCACGTGGCGGTTCGAGCGCTGCGCAGCGGCGTCTGAAACGTCGCCCGACAGGTCGGGACGAGAGCTGGGCAAGCAATGCTTGCGCAGCGTGCGGGTCTCCAGCTCGGTCGCGTGCGAGCGGGCGTGCTATCCAGCACGTCCGCGATCAGCGAGCTCCTTCGCTGTCGCTTGTCAGACGTGCTCCTCACGACGAACCACCAAGTCTCTACAAAACGGTGCGCTAGCCTCCAGCAATGCTGACGATTGACGAGCTGCGCGCTGAGGTCGAGTCCGGGGCGATCGACACGGTCGTGATGGCGATGACCGACATGCCGGGGCGGCTGATGGGCAAGCGCCTCGACGCCCGGAGCTTCCTCCGCGACATCTGGAAGCACGGCGCGGAGGGCTGCAACTACCTGCTTGCCGTCGACGTCGAGATGAACCCGCAGCCGGGCTACGCGATGTCGTCGTGGGAACGCGGATACGGCGACTTCGTCTTCCGCCCTGACCTGCAGACGATCCGCCGAGCGACGTGGCTCGAGGGGACGGCGATCGTCATCTGCGACCTCGAGTGGCACGACGGCACCCCCGTGCGGCCCTCGCCCCGGCAGGTGCTGAAGGCGCAGCTCGCGCGGCTCGCCGAGCGTGGCTGGAGCGCGAAGGTCGGCTCCGAGCTCGAGTTCATCCTCTTCCGCGAGACGTACGAGGGAGCACGCGCGAAGGCCTACCGCGGCCTGAAGCCGGCGAACGAGTACAACGTCGACTACTCGATCTTCGGCACGACGATCGTCGAGGACGTGATCCGCCCGATCCGCCGGCACATGGCGGCGGCTGGCCTGACGGTTGAGGACTCGAAGGGCGAGTGCAACCTCGGCCAGCACGAGGTGAACTTCCGCTACTCCGATGCGTTGAAGATGGCTGACGACCACGTGATCTACAAGAACGCCGCGAAGGAGATCGCCTGGCAGCAGGGCGCGGCGCTGACGTTCATGGCGAAGTACAACGAGCGCGAGGGCAACAGCTGCCACATCCACTGCTCGCTCTGGGACGGGGAGGCGAGCCTGTTCCCGAGCGACGATGGCCATCACCGCACGCCGCTGTTTGAGAGCTTCATCGCCGGCCAGATCGCGCGAACGCCGGAGATGGCGTACTTCCTGGCGCCGAACGTGAACTCCTACAAGCGCTACGCGTACGGGTCGTTCGCGCCGACGGCGATGGCGTGGGGCGTCGACAACCGCACCTGCGCGTTCCGCGTCGTCGGGCACGGCAAGGGGATGCGCGTCGAGTCGCGCCTTGCCGGCGGCGACTGCAACCCGTACCTGGCGTTCGCGGCGACGATCGCGATGGGCCTGGATGGCATCGACCGCGGGCTCGCGCTCGAGCCCGCGCTCGTCGGGAACGCCTACGACTCCGACAAGCCGCGGATGGCCGGGAGCCTGCACGCCGCATTGGCGCAGCTCGAGGCGTCGGCGTTTGCCCGCGCGGCGTTCGGCGATGACGTCGTCGAGCACTACCTGAACGCGGGTCGCCTCGAGCAGCAGGCCTACGAGGCCGCCGTCACCGACTGGGAGCTGCGTCGCTCCTTCGAGCGGATGTAGGCCGCGTGCGACCGCGGATCGGCATCACCTCCTACTGGCGCGCGGCGAGCTGGGGCCCGTGGACGGACTTCCCTGCGACGCTCGTGCCGCAGGGGTACGTCGAGGGCGTCCGGGCAGCCGGCGGCCTCGCGCTGCTCGTGCCACCCGACCCGGAGCTCGTCAACGACGCCGCCTCCGTGCTCGAGGCGGTCGACGGTCTGATCCTCGTCGGTGGCGAGGACATCGGTGCCTCGACCTATGGCGCAGCCTCCCACCCGCGTGCGGACAAGCCGAACGTACGACGCGACACCGCTGAGCTCGCGCTCCTGAAGGCCGCGATCGACGCCGACGTTCCGGTGCTCGGCATCTGCCGTGGGTTCCAGCTGATGAACATCCTCTACGGCGGCGACCTCGTGCAGGAGATCGCGGAGGTGACCGAGCCGGCGCCACACCGCGAGCGCCTCGGGGCGTTCGGGCGCCATCCCGTCGCCGTCTCCGGCGGGCGCTTGCGCGACCTCGTCGGGGACGGGGTCGCCTCCGTGCACTCCCACCACCACCAGTCGCTCGGCCGCGTGGGGGAGGGACTCCTCGTCACCGCGACCGCGCCGGACGGGCTCGTGGAGGCCGTCGAGGACCCGACGCGCAGCTTCTGCGTCGGCATCCTCTGGCACCCGGAGGAGGCGCCACACGGCGACGGCGCGCCGCTCTTCCGCGGGCTCGTGGACGCGGCCAGGGTGCGAGTTACCGGGCGCAGATCACGATGACATCGCCCGCGTGCGCGCCGACTGGGTACGCGCAGCGGTCGCCTGCGTCGACGCCGGCTACGACATCGTCTACGCCTACGGCGCCCACACGTACCTGCTCGGGCAGTTCCTCTCGCCGTTCTACAACCGCCGCACCGACGCCGACGGCGGGTCGCTCGAGAACCGCGCGCGCCTCTGGCTGGAGATCCTCGGGGACATCCGGGCCGCGGTCGGCGACCGGGCGGCGATCGCGGTCCGCGTCGGCGTCGGGCTCGCGCCCGGCGTCGAGACCGACGAGGTGCTCGGGTTCGTCCGCCTCGCCGACGACCTCGTCGACCTCTGGGACGTGAACGTCGGCGCGATCTCCGACTGGAGCGCCGATGCAGGCCCTTCTCGCCTCTACCGCTCCGGCTACCAGCCGGGCGCGTGCGCGAGGCGACCGCGAAGCCGATCGTCGGCGTCGGCCGTCTCACCGATCCCGACCAGATGGCAGAGATCATCGCCTCAGGTGTCTGGGATCTGATCGGCGCGGCGCGCCCCTCGATCGCCGACCCGTTCCTGCCGCGGAAGATCGAGGAGGGGCGCTACGACGAGATCCGCGAGTGCATCGGCTGCGACGTCTGCATCATGAAAGGCGACGGCTAGGGCCACATCGGCTGCACGCAGAACGCCACGGCCGGCGAGGAGCACCGGCGCGGCTGGCACCCGGAGCGGTTCACGCCCGCCACCAACCGTGCGAAGGACGTGCTGGTCGTCGGCGCGGGCCCGGCGGGCATGGAGTGCGCGATCGTGCTCGCGAAGCACGGGTTCCGCCGCGTGCACCTCGTCGACGCAGCGGACGAGATGGGCGGCCACGTGCGCTGGGTGCGGCGCCTGCCGGGCCTCGGCGAGTGGGGGCGGGTCGTCGACTGGCGCGTCGTGCAGATTGCGAAGGCGAAGGCGATCGAGCGCTTTCCCGGGGTGCGCCTGGGGCCGGCCGGGGTGCTGGAGTACGGTGTCGAGCTGGTGGTGGTCGCGACCGGGTCGCGCTGGGCGGGGGACGGCCTGAACGCCTTCTCGCACGAGCCGATCGCCGGCGCCGATCCGTCGCTGCCGCACGTCCTGACGCCCGAGCAGGTGATGCTCGAGGGCAAGCGCCCGCCAGGCCGCCGCGTCGTCGTGCAGGACTGCGAGGGCTACTACGTCGCCGCCGGGATCGCGGAGCTGCTGGCCAGCGAGGGCTACGAGGTCGAGATCGTGACGGGGATCGCGTCGGTCGCCGAGGTCGCGAACGCGACGCTCGAGGGCCCGTCGATCCGTGCGCAGCTCGCGCGGGTCGGCGTGACCTGGCGGGTCGACGCGATGCTCGACGAGATCAGATCCGATGGGGTGTGCGGCGCCGACCACTACGGGCGCCGGTTCGAGCGCGAGACGGACGGCGTCGTGCTCGTCACCCAGCGACGCTCCGACGACGCCCTCTACCGGGCGCTCGTCGCCGACCCCGCAGCGCTCGCGACGGCCGGCGTCGCGGGCGTGTACCGCATCGGCGACTGCGCCGCTCCGCGCCTGATCGCCGACAGCGTCTTCGACGGACACCGGCTCGCGCGCGAGATCGACGGCCCGCACCCGGCGATCCCGCTCCCGCACCTGCGCGAGCGCGCCGTGCTCGAGCCGTCAGTCTGACGGGTGAGCGCCCGATCGCCGTGGTGCAGCACGGTGCTACACTGAGGAGGTGCCCACCAGCCACCCACGTCACTCGGTTACCGAGACGCCGGCGGTCGCTGCGGTGCTCGCGCCGCTCCGCGAACGGCTGGGGGCGAGCGTTCCCTCGTTCGGCGAGCTGGTGATCCGAGGCGCAGAGGCGACGTTGCGCGAGATCGAGGGGCAGGACGCCGCGCGCGCGAGCCGCCTCGAGACGTTCGTCGCGCGCCTGCAGACGCCGTCGCTGCCGCAGCTGGCGGAGGCGCACGCCGTCAGGCATGCAACCCGGGTTCCGTGACCCCGGCGCGCCCGTTGCTGCTCGACGCCAGCGCGTTCTGGCGGCTCGCAAGCCCGACGCTTGCGTCCGATCGGCGCTCGGAGGTCGCTGGTTGGATCGCACGAGGCATCGTGCACTCGAGCACGCCGCTCCTGCTCGAGACACGCGCCGGTCGGCTCCCGCCGCCGGTCGATCCCGGCGACCTGCCGTTGCTCTGGATCACCGAGCGCGCCGAGCGTCGGGCGACCGAGCTCCAGCAGCAGCTGCGTGCCGTCCACCAGCAGCTCGGAATCCCGCCGCTCGACTACCTGATCGCGGCAATCGCCGAGGACCACGGTGCGACGCTTCTGCACTACGACGGTGACTTCGAGCGTCTCGCCTCGCGGACCGACCTGCGGGCGCCGGTCGAGCTGCTTGCGCCGCTCGGATCGCTTGGCTAAGCGTCGGCGGTCGCCCGCGCCGCGCCGATGCCGGTGAGGACGGCGGCGGCGATCCAGAGCGACGCGCTCGTGAGGCACCACGCGCAGTAGGCGTGGATCCGGAACGCCTCCGTCCACGTCAGGTAGAGGGAGAAGGCTGCGCCGGCGCAGGCGAGCGCGAACGCTGCCACCGCCGCCGGCGGCCGGCGGATCAGCGCGTTCGCCAGCAGAAGGGTCGAGCCGATCAGCCCGAACATCGAGACCGGCACGCCGAGGAGCTTCCCGTAGCTCGACTGCTGCACCGTTGTGCAGCTCGACCCACCGATCGGACAGGTGATCGGGCGGCCCTTGAGGCGCTCCCAGACGAGGAACGCCGCGATCGCGAGCGCACCAGCGGCGACCGCGATCACGGCCGTGCGCAGGCGCCCGGTCACCTGCCGCCGACCGAGAGGGCGCTGCTCGTGAGCGCCGCGAGGTCAGGGATCGAGTCGAGCGTGACCTCGCCTTTCGGGCCCTTCACGACGATCGTCGGCGTCCCCTGGAACCCGCGCGTCGTGGCGTCCGCGTCGACCGCGGCGACGTAGGCGGTGGCGGCCGGCGAGTCGCGCGCGGCGTCGAACGCCTTCACGTCCATGCCGACGGCCGTCGCGGCGGCGTCCGAGAACGCGGCGTCGAACCAGCCGGTCGTCTCGTCTCCCTGGTTCGCATAGGTCACGAGCGCGTACGCCCAGAGGTGGTTCTGCTGCATCGCCGCGTACGCGCTCTGGCCGGTGATCGGGCTGTCGGTCTGGATGATCAGCCAGTGCTTGAACGCGATCTTGATGCGGTGGGTCGCGACGAGCTGGCTGACCACGTCAGGCATCACCTGCAGGTCGAACTGGCGGCAGATCGGGCAGCGCAGGTCGCCGTACTCGGTGACCGTCACGGGGGCGTCAGGGAAGCCCAGGACGCCGGCCGTCTCCGGGATCCCGGTCAGCTCGGCCGTGACCTCGGCGACGTTCTGGAGCCCCGACGCTGCGGGCGTCGTCCCGCCGGTCGTTGCGCCTCCGGTCGTGCCCGTTCCGGGCGTCGAGGAGGAGGATCCGTTCGCGATCACGAGGCCAACCGCGACGAGCAGGGCAACGACGGGGATCGCGATCAGGAGGAGACGCCGGTTGTTCATGCCCGCATTCTCGTCCGCATCGGCTCATCGGACGTTCAGCTCGCGTTACCCTACGCCTCCGATGCGACTCCCACGACTCCCGGAAGGCTGGAGCCTGCGGACGATCGCCCTTGGTCTGGGCGTCGCCGTTGGACTCGGCCTCCTCATGTACCTCTTCAGCTGGTATGCCGTGATCGGGCTTCTCGTGCTCGTCGCGCTGCTCGGTATCTTCAGCCTCTTCGTCGCGAAGACCGCGGCCGGCAAGAAGGTCGGCGAACGGATCGGCATGTGGCTCTTCAAGCGGAGGTTCGGACAGCGTCTGATGCGCTCCCAGATGCACGCCGCCGCGCGCAAGCAGGGCGTTGCGCTGCGTGACGCTACGGGCCGCAAGCGCTCCGACGTCGAGCTGCAGCTCGACCTCTACGACACGCCCGAGACGCAGATGATCAGGCAGCAGCTTCGCGGGATGAACCCCGTGCAGCGCGCCCAGTTCCTGCGCATGCTCGAGGCGCAGTCCGAGGCGCAGCGACGCGGCGAGGCACCGCCGCTGCCGGGCGCCGGCTCGCCGGCAGCCGTCCGACCGATCGGCCCGCGACCTTCCGGGCGGCCGGTCACGGGTCCGCCGCGATCGTCGCGCTCGCCGAAGCGGCGCAAGAAGTAGCCTCCCGCGACCGCCAGCGCAGCGTGAAGCCGGCGACGATGAGGCACAGGACGACGTCGATGATCCAGGTCGCCGCGTGGCCGACGTGGTCGTCAAGGGCACCGGCAGCGAGCGGGCCAGCGATCGCCGCGACCGCCCACAGCATGTTCATCAGCCCGAGCACCGCGGCCTGCGCCACGCCCTGACGCCGCGCACCGGCGTTCGTCAGCGGCACCGAGATGGTGAACAGCACGGCGATCGGCACGGCCCGGACGAGCAGGAAACCCTCCAGCGCGGGCGGAGCGGTCGTCAGGAGCGGCAGCGTGAAGATCACCGCGACGGCGACCATGCCGGACGCCGCTGCTCCGAGCGAGGCGGCGCGGGTCACGAGTGCGGTCGTCGTCATGCTCGTGACGAAGAACACCGCCGCACCCGCGGCGAGCGCGAGGCCGATGCGCGTGTCGGACACGCCCTGCTCGTGCAGCCGGAGCGGTAGGAGCAGGTGCACGGTGTTCGCGACGAACCCGGGGAGGACCATGCAGAGCATGCCGACGATCGCCAACGGCTCGCTGGCGAGCCGGCGGAGCGCGGTCACAAGGTGCATCGCCTCATCCTGGGTGGGGCGTGCGTCCGGCCCGGTGAGCAGCAGACCGAGGAAGGCGACGGCGAACGCCGCGGTCGCGCCGAAGGGGACGGCGAGGCCGTAGCGCTCCGTCAGGAGACCGCCGATGACCGGGCCGATCGTCGTGCCGAGACCCGCAACGACGATCGACGACGACAGGAGCCGCGCGCGCAGCCGCTCGTCGGCGACGCCCGTGAGGTATGCAAGCGCCGCCGGCCAGAGCGCGCCGAAGCCGAGGCCGAAGAGCACGCGGACCGCGAGCAGCGTCGGGAAGCTTGACGCCACGGCGTGCCCGGCGGCGCTCGCCGCGACCGCTGCCGCTGCTCCGATCGTCATCCGCCGAGCACCGATGCGGTCGGTCAGGAGACCGGCGGGGATCGACACCACGAGGATCGCGAGGCTCGCGGCGGCCGCGATCGCCCCTGTCTGCGTCGCGTCCAACGCGAAGCGGTCGTGGTAGTACGGACCGAGGGGGAACACCGCCGACCACAGCACCTCGCCGACCAGGAGCAGGCTGTAGACGGAGACGGCGAGGCGACGCACGGCCTCAGCGTAGAATGGGTGAGCGGTGGGAACCCCAGCCAGCACCATCGGGATGATCGGCGCCGGCAACATGGCTCGGGCGATGATCGAGGGCTGGGTGCGCGCCGATCCGGCCCGGGCGTCTTCGATCATCGCTACCGATCGCGGGTCAGGAAAGGCCGAGGCGCTAGCGGAGCGGCTCGGGATTGTCGCGGTCGCGACGAACGAGGAGCTGGTCGAGCGCGCCGACATCGTCGTGCTCTGCGTCAAGCCGATCGACGTCGAGCGCGTGTTGCGCTCCGTCGGCTCGCTGATCACGCCGGCGAAGGCGCTCGCGTCGGTCGCGGCAGGCGTTCCGACGGTGACGATGGAGTCGATCCTCGACGACGACGTGCCGGTGTTCCGGCTCATGCCAAACGTCGGCGTTCAGGTGTGCTCGGGCACCGTCTGTTTCGCGTCGGGCCGGTTCGCTCACACGGCGGCGGCGGATCGTGTGACGGAGTGGATGCGCCTCCTCGGCGCCGTGGTGCCGCTGATGGAGCGCCAGTTCGATGCTGCCACCGCGCTGTCTGGCTCCGGGCCGGCGTTCATCGGCCTGATCGTCGAGGCGTTCGAGGACGCCGGCATCGTCGCCGGGCTGTCCCACGTCGCTGCGCGCGAGCTGATCCTCTCGACGATGCTCGGCACCGTCCAGCTCCTGCAGGAGCACGAGCTCTCCTGTTCCGACCTGCGGCGCATGGTCACGTCTCCTGGCGGAACGGCGGCGACGGGCCTTGCGGCGCTCGAGCGTGGCGGCGTCCGCGGTGCGATCATCGACGGCGTCCTCGCAGCGATGCGTCGCGCCGCCGAGCTTGGGTAACGCGCGTGCCTCGTTTCGTCGTCGGGCGGCTCGGGAGCGACGTAGTACTGTGAGCCCGTGATGCTGACCTCGCTGCTCGACTCTGCCGTCTGGGTCTACACGATCATGATCATCGCGTGGATCATCGTCGCGATGCTCGACCTGCCGTACAACCGCCAGCTCGCCCAGGTGCGCGACTTCCTCGATAGCGTCTGCCGCCCGTACGTCGCGCTGTTTCGTCGTTACATCCCGCCGGTCGGTCCGCTCGACCTGTCGCCGCTCGCGGCGATCCTCGCTCTGCGCGTGGCGCGCTACCTGTTCGCGACCTTCTTTGGCGTGTAGGTGGAGTGATCGCGAACTGCGCCGTTCGTTCGGTGTCTTGAGCGAGCGGGAGCGTTGCGCGTTGCGCAGGGCGTGCTGGGGCATGTTCAGGTGGTGTGCGACGCTCTCGCGAAGCCGATGATCCGGTGCGTAGAGCGGGACGGATCGTGGGCGCCGCAGCTGGCTGGCGCAGCTACCCGGCGGGTGGGCGCAGCCGGCCAGCGCAGGACGATCCAGGCAGCCGCACGGGCTCCTGGAGCGGTGCGGGAAGGAGACGCGGGCCGCGTCGCGAAGACCGCTGCCGGTGTCGATTAGCCCTGCAGAGGTTCGTCACGTCCGGATCAAGCGCGCGATCTTCGGGCTGCGAAAGAGCGAGGTCGAGCGAACGCTTGACCGGATCGCAGACGCGTACGCCGAGACGTGGGCGCAGCGCGCGTCGATGGAGGAGCGAAACCACGAGCTCGCGATCGAGCTGAGCCGTCACCAGGAGGCGGAGGCGATGCTGCGAAAGACGCTCGTCACCGCGGAGCGCAGCGCTGACGTGCTGCGTGCCGACGCGCGTCGCGACGCGGAGCGGATCATCCGCGAGGCCGAGCAGCGCGCTCGCGAGCTCGTCGGCGAGTCCCATCACGAGCGCGAGCGGATCCGGCACGAGATCATCCGTCTCGAGGAGCGCGAGCGCGAGTTCCGTGCGCGCTTCAAGGCGATGATCCAGGCGACCGCGAGCATCGTCGAGGACTACGAGGGCGACCGCGCGCCGGCTCGACCCCAGGTGGCCTCCGCAAGCTGAGCGTCGCCGTCGCCGGGCTACGGCCCCGACCAGGCGATCGAGCAGATCTCGGCGCTGCGCCCCTCGAAGTCCCACACACGCCCGAACGCTCGTACCCGTCCCTGGTCGGCGCGGGCGACGGTGATGTCGGGCCCCATCCAGTAGGCCGAGTTCGTGACCTGCACTGGCTCGCCGCCCGCCTTGCCGGCGATCGGCGTCACCGCTCCCTGGATCCGCTTGCCGACGGTCAGCCGCCGGGTCTCGCCCTCCGTCTCGAACGTGACGGGCTGACGCTCAGCGCCGAGAAACGTGCCGACGAGGATCGAGAAGAGCCCGGTTGAGCCGCGCGCCTTGCCGCTGAAGATGCTGACGAGCGCGTCGTAGGCGGCGTCACTGGCGCGCTCGTCGATGTAGGCGCCGACCGTCCAGTTGCCGCGTGCCATCAGGCCCGGGATGTCGAGCAGCAGCCCGACGTTCAACCCTGATAGGTCAACGTCGCCTGACCGGCCGTCGTCGATCCGCACGCCGGCCCACGCCTGGCAGTATCCCTCGGTCGGCGGGTGCTGTCCGAGCGACACGACGCACGGACAGAAGACGGTGCAGTTGCAGTTCAGGATCAGCTCGCCGTTGATCCGCCAAGGCTCGATTGTCAACGTGATGCTCCTTTAGAGGGTGGCCATGACGGCAGTGAGCAGCCCAGCGCCGACGAGCGCGCCGCCGAGCGGGAGGGTGACCCGGTGTCCGATCGTCGGCAGCTTCTCGACGCCCATCAGCACCATCGCCAGCGTCATGAAGGCCGGGTCCATCACGCCGCTGACGAAGCCGAGGCCCATCAGCGCCCAGCAGCATCCGACGCAGTCGACGCCGTGTCGGGCCCCGAGCGCAAGCGCCCCGCGGTGGCCCTCGCGCCAGCGGGACAGGAGAAACGCCATCGGCGTGCGGCAGCGGCTGGCGCAGTCCGCCTTGATCGGCGTCAGCTGGTAGGCGCCGGCGACGAGCAGGATGGCGGCGCTCAGCGCGAGGCTCGAGCTGCGACCTGTCTGCGAGACGAGGGTCGACCGGGTGAGCGCGAGCTGGGCGAGGCCGGCGACGGCGGCGAACCCGAGCCAGACGACCACGTAGCCGCCGACGAACGCGACCGTCGTCGTCGGCGCGATCCGACCGCGGCCGGCCGCGACGACGTCGACGAACGCTCGAACCATCGGGATCGCGGTCGGCAGCATCATCGCTGCGACCATCAACCCCCAGAGCGTCAGCGTCGTCGTCGGCGTCGCGATCGCCTGCGTGTGATGGAGGACGAGCATCGCGACCCACGCTGCGCCGGCGACCGTGAGGAGGCCAGGAACGGCAAGCGCGCGGCCTGGGGTAGGGTGGGCATCGATCACGCCGCGTCAGTCTAACGAGCCGTCCGGTGTCGCCGTCGGCGAGCGCCGTGCGCCGTCGGGGACGCGCGGGCGGAGCTGGTCGTCAGACACCTACCCGTGCTGACGGAACCGATCCTCCAGCTCGTAGTCGCGGCGGAGGTGGCGCAGACGCTCGGTCGCGTGCCCCTCCTTCGCCGGATCAGGCGCCTGCGCGCCTGTCGGCAGCGTCCGCGTCAGGTGGTGGCGCGTGGACTGCATGCGGCCGCTGTGCATTCCATGGTGGATCGCTGCGTGGCTGCGCGAGGGCACACGACAGGTATCGGCACGGCCCTGCCCGGGGCAGAGCGCGTGCTAGGATGCCGCCGCGTTTCCATCTCGAGCGGGGGAGGGAACTGGCCCGTTGATCCCGCAGCAACCGGGGCGAGAGCCCGGCAGGTGCTCCATCCAGCGCGGCTCGGTCCGTCCCGGGCGAGTCGCGGAAGATGGATCGTCGGTCGTGCCCACCACGACCGAGAAGGCCCTCCGGGACGCGATTCCGAGGGCCTTTTCCGTACCCGGGGCAGGACCGGCGCCAGATGGCGCAGGAGCAACACCATGAGCGGACAGCGGCAGGAGACCATCGCGCTCCACGGCGGATACTCGCCGGACCCGACGACGCACGCGCGGGCCGTGCCGATCTACCAGACGACGTCGTACGTCTTCGACGACACCCAGCACGCAGCCGATCTGTTCGCGCTGAAGGTGCCGGGCAACATCTACACGCGCATCATGAACCCGACGCAGGACGCGTTCGAGCAGCGCGTCACGCAGCTCCAGGGCGGCCTCGCGGCAGTCGCGACAGCGTCCGGGCAGTCGGCGGTGGCGTACAGCGTGCTGAACATCGCGCGCGCCGGAGACAACATCATCTCGGTTGCCACCCTGTACGGCGGCACGTACAACCTCTTCGCTCACACCCTGCCGCAGTTCGGCATCGAGGTGCGCTTCGCCGATCCGGATGATCCCTCGGCGGTCGCACGCCTCGCGGACGGCAACACCCGCGCGGTGTTCGCCGAGACGATCGGCAACCCGAAGCTGAACGTCGTCGATATCCGGGCGTGGGCGGACGCTGCGCACGCTGCTGGCCTGCCGCTGATCATCGACAACACCGTCGCGACGCCGATCCTCGGCGACGTGTTCGGACAGGGCGCGGACATCGCGGTGCACTCTGCGACGAAGTACATCGGCGGGCACGGCACGTCGATCGGCGGCGTCGTCATCGACGCCGGCAGCTTCCCGTGGGGCGAGCACGCTGAGCGCTTCCCTGGCCTGACGAAGCCCGACCCGTCCTACCACGGGGTGGTGTGGGCGGACGTGCTCGGGCCGGCGGCGTACATCGGTCGCGTCCGCACGGTGCTGCTGCGCAACCTCGGCTCGGCGATCACGCCGTTCAACTCGTTCCTCTTCCTGCAAGGCCTGGAGACGCTGCCGCTGCGGATCGAGCGTCACAGCACGAACGCTCTCGCCGTCGCTCGCCACCTCGAGGGGCACGGCCAGGTGAAGTGGGTCTCCTACCCGGGGCTCGAGTCGAGCCCGTGGCACGACGTCGCAAGGCGTACGCTGAAGGGCGGTTTCGGCGGGCTTGTGACGTTCGGGATCGAGGGTGGCCGCGAGGCCGGGCAGACGTTCATCGAGAGCCTGAAGGTCTTCTCGCACCTTGCGAACATCGGCGACGCGAAGTCCCTCGCGATCCATAACGCGTCGACCACGCACTCCCAGTTGAACGAGGAGGAGCTGGCCTCCGCCGGCGTCACGCAGGACACGGTGCGCCTCTCGGTCGGCATCGAGCACATCGATGACATCCTCGCGGACGTCGACCAGGCGCTCGCCGCGACGCGGAGCCTCGTCACCGCGTAGGTGTCCCACGAGCTCGGACACGTCGTCACGGAGTGGGTCGTCCTCTTCACCGAGGACGACCCGCTCGTGCTCGACTCTGGTGAGACGATCGCGCCCGTCGAGGTCGCGTTCGAGACCTACGGCACGCTGAACGCGGCGGCCTCGAACGCCGTCTTCATCTGCCACGCCCTCACCGGCGACGCGCACGCCGCTGGTCACCACGGTGATCCGGAGCGCCCAGGGTGGTGGGACGTGATGATCGGTCCGGGCAAGGCGGTGGACACCGACCGCTTCTTCGTCGTCACGCCGAACCTCCTCGGCGGCTGCCAGGGGACGACGGGGCCGTCGTCGGTGAACCCCGCTACCGGAGAGCCGTACGGGCTGCGCTTTCCGTTGTTCACCGTGGCCGACCTCGTCCGTGTCCACCGCCGGCTCGCTCGTCACCTGGGCATCGCCCGGCTGGCGGCGGCGATGGGCGGCTCGCTCGGTGGGATGCAGGTCCTGCAGTGGGCGATCGATCACCCTGACGACCTGCACGCCGGCATCATGGTCTGCGCAACGGCGCGTCTGACGGCGCAGAACATCGCCTTCTCCGCTGTCGCGCGCGAGGCGATCATGCGCGACGAGCACTTCCACGACGGCGACTACTACGCGAAGGGTGAGCGCCCGGAGGTCGGGCTCACGATCGCGCGGATGATGGCGCACATCACGTACCTGTCCGAGGAGTCGATGCGGGAGAAGTTCGGCCGCCGGATCCAGGACGCGCTGACGCCACGCTTCCGTTTCGGCGTCGACTTCGAGGTCGAGAGCTACCTCGCGCACCAGGGCGAGGCGTTCCTGAAGCGATTTGACGCCAACTCCTACCTCTACCTGACGCGGGTGATGGACTACTTCGACCCCTTCGGCGACCTTCCGGTGGCGATCGCTCGGCTGCGCGACGTGACGACACGGTTCCTGGTGCTGTCGTTCGACACCGACTGGCGCTTCGACACGGCGCACTCTCGCGACGTCGTCCGGGTGCTGTCGTCAGCGCACGTCGCGGTGACCTCGCGGGAGATCGCGTCGCCGTACGGGCACGACTCGTTCCTGCTCGACCTGCCGGAGTACCTGGCGACCGTCGCCGCGTTCCTCGACCGGGTCGCTCAGGAGGTTGGTGGTCGTGCGTCCTGACCTCGACGTCGTTGCGGGGCTGGTCGCGGCTGGGTCGCGCGTCCTCGACCTCGGCTGCGGCGATGGTGAGCTGCTCGCCCATCTGATCGAGCGCCGCGGCTGTCTCGGCTCGGGGATCGAGGCCTCCGGCGAGGGGTTCATGGCATGCGTTGCTCGAGGGGTGCCCGTCCAGCAGGCGGACATCGACGCTGGGCTTGGTGACGTCGCCGACGGCGCGTTTGACGTCGTCGTGCTGTCACAGACGCTGCAGGCGGTACGTCACCCGGCTCGCGCGATCGCCGAGCTCGTTCGCGTCGGCTCAACGGGGATCGTCTCCTTCCCGAACTTCGCTCACTGGCGCCATCGCGTCGACCTTGGCCTGCGCGGCCGGATGCCCGTGTCCGACGTCATCCCGTACCCGTGGCACGAGACGCCGAACATCCACCTCTGCACGATCACGGATTTCGAGTCGCTGCTTCAGGCGCTTGGCGTCCGTGCTCTACGACGGATCCTGCTCGACCGAACCGGTGCCCCGGACGAGCGTGCGGCCCGTCGGCCAAACCTGCTCGCCGCGGGCGCCGTGTACGTCCTGACCGCCTAGCGGCATCGCCGCCGCCGCTACGCTCCGACCGATGGATGTCGCGCTGGTAGCTGACGGGTTGGAGCGCGAGCGCGAGCGCCTCGTCGGCGATCGCCGACGGCTGCTCGGGGCGCTGCTTGAGCACGATCTCGCCCCTGGGCGACTCGACGACGTGCTCGGACAGATCGATGCTGCGCTGACCGCGATCGACGACGGCACGTACGGGCGCTGTCGCCAGTGCTCGGCCGAGATCACGACCTTGCGGCTTCGCGCGCTCCCTCACGCCACGACCTGCGCGTCGTGCGCGCGCGGCGCCCGCTGATGGCCGAGCCAGCGACGCACCGACCGATCAGCCCGATCTTCGAGCTGCCCGAGCCGCCCCGGACGTCGTTTCGCGCTGGCGCGCTGCAGTGGGTGGGGCTCGTCGCGATCGCGCTCGTCGCGATCGTCGCTGACCAGGTGACGAAGGCGATCGCGACCTCCTCGCTCACGCTTGGTGACCCTCGCGTGCTCGTCAGCGGCTGGTTCGACCTGACCTACATCCACAACACCGGGATCGCGTTCGGCCAGTTCACCGGCCAGCAGTCGATCGTGATCGTCCTCGAGCTCGTCGCGATCGTCTGGATGGTCGTGTTCTTTGCCCGTACGGGGGCCCGGCATGCAGCCTTCCCCGTTGCCATTGGCCTGCTCGTTGGCGGCGCCTCGTCGAACCTGTTTGACCGGCTGCGCTCTGGTTCGGTGACCGACTTCCTGCACGTCCATCACTGGCCGATCTTCAACCTCGCGGACGTGTGCGTCGTCGTTGGTGTCGGGCTCCTGTTGCTCGGGTTGTCGGGCCACGATCGCACCGCCAGCGCCGCGACGGCGTCGTGATCGAGCTCGTCGTCGACGACGCGATGCGTGGCGCGCGTCTCGATCGTTTCCTTGCCTCCGCCTCCGAGATCGCGTCGCGCACCCTGGCAATGCGCCTCGTGGAGGAGGGACGAGTCCGCGTCGACGGTGCGGAGCGCCACAAGAGCTTCCGGCTCCTGCCCGGCATGGTGGTGCTCGTCGACGCGGAGCCGCATGCAGACCAGCAGATCGCGCATGACAGCTCGGTGCCGTTCACGATCGTCTACGAGGACGCCGCGCTGATCGTCGTGGACAAGCCCGCTGGCGTGGTCGTGCACCCGGCGCCGGGACAGCGTGACGCGACGCTCGTGCACGGGCTTCTCGATGAGGGGATCGGCGGCGGCGACGATGACGATCGGCCGGGCATCGTCCACCGGCTCGACAAGGACACCTCCGGGCTGCTCGTCGTCGCCCGCAGCGATGAGGCGTTTCACGCGCTCGGCCGGCAGATGCGCAGGCGAGAGATCGTGCGCTCCTACGTCGCGCTCGTCCATGGTCGGCCCGGCGCGCGGGCCGGGCGGATCGACGCGCCGATCGGCCGCGACCGTGCTCGTGGGCGAATGGCGATCGACGGCACCGCGGCGCGTGAGGCGGTCACCCACTTTGCCATCGCGCAGATGCTGGTGACGACCACGCTGCTCGACGTGACGCTCGGGACAGGGCGCACGCACCAGATCCGCGTGCACCTCGAGGCGATCGGTCACCCGGTCGTCGGTGACCCGCTGTACTGTCCGTCGACGTCTGACCGGCTTGGCCTCGACCGCCAGTTCCTGCACGCGGCGAAGCTCGCGTTCGCGCACCCGACGACCGGCGAGGCGATGTCGTTCGCGAGCGCACTGCCGGACGATCTCGTCGCAGCGCTCGAGCGAGCGCGTACCATCGGTTGAGCCAGATTGCCCACGACGACGGGTTGTGCGAGGATCGGTGCGCTCCGATGTACGGGGCATGCACCCGAACACCAGCGGCGCCACGATGCGCATCTCGGACGCGAAGTGGGCGAAGATCGCCGCCCTGTGCAGCCTGATCGAGGCTGACCTCGCCATCCTCAAGGGGTACGCCTCTTCGATCGGCAAGGAGCACGCCAGGGACGTTGCGGCGAGCTTCTACGGGCACGTTCTGGCGCAGCCCGAGCTTCGCCGGACGATCGAGTCGAACTCCTAGGTCGACCGGCTCGCCGGGACGCTCGCGGTGTACGTCGCGTCGGTGTTCTCGGGGGCGTACAACGACGCTGCGGTGGCCGGGCCGCGAACGATCGGGCAGGTGCACGACCGGATCGACCTGCCGCTGGGGGCCTACCGCGGCGCGTACCTGAAGATCCACGAGGTGGTGATCTCCGCGCTGATCGCGAAGAACCGCCTTGGCGGCAAGAGCCTCTACCAGGCGATCCTGGCGTACCTCCGCGTCGCGCAGTCCGACATCTCGATCGTGGTGCAGAGTTTCATGGATGCCCGTGACCGCACGCAGGAGCTGATCCGCGAGGTGACCACGATGTCGGAGACCCTCGCGGCATCGGCGCAGCAGGCCAGCGCGAGCTCGACGATGATGTCGCAGACGACGCAGCAGATGGTCTCGCAGGTCGAGGACGTTGCAGCTGGCGTCGAGGAGACCACCTCGATCACGGGCGCGGGGCCCGCGGCGTCGAGGCGACGGTCGCCGCGGTCGGCGAGACCCGTGAGGCGGTGGAGGAGATCCGCGGCCAGGTCGAGGCGCTCGCTCGCCAGAGCCAGGAGATCGCCCAGCTCGTCGGCGGCATCCAGGCGATCGCCGACCAGACGAACCTGCTCGCGCTGAACGCTGCGATCGAGGCAGCGCGTGCGGGCGAGCAGGGGCGCGGCCTCGCGGTCGTCGCCGAGGAGGTGCGCAAGCTTGCCGAGCGTACCCGTGCGAGCCTTGCGGTCATCAGCGCGATCAACCAGAACGCGGACGCGGCGATCACCTCGGTCACCTCGGCCGTCGACCGCGCGAACGGTCAGGTCGAGAGCGTCGCGGTGCAGGCGACGGAGATGCGCGCCGGGTTCGGCCAGATCGCCCACGCGATGTCCGCGATGTCCGAGCAGATCGAGCAGCTATCCGCCGGGATCCAGGAGATGAGCGCCAGCGCCTCCGAGGCGGGATCGGCGTCGCTCTCCGTCGCGGAGACGGCCGACCGGCTCGCTCGCGCGGCGATCGGCGCGTAGCCGCCCGGGTAGGCTGTCGGCGTGCGCGCTGAGCGGCTCGGGTTGCTGTCGATCGCCGGAGCGGCTGCGGCGTGGAGCACGGCCGGGCTGTTCACGCGGCTGATCCACGTCGACACCTGGACGCTTCTCGTCTGGCGCAACGTGTTCGGTGGGGCGTTCATGGGCGTCGTCGTCGCGATGATGTACCGGCGCCGGCTGGTCTCGCTGCGGCTCTCGCGGGTCGGCTGGTTCGCTGCGACGGTGAACGGGCTCAGCATGCTCGCCTACCTCGGGGCGTTGCGGGAGACGACGGTCGCCCACACGGTGATCATCTACGCGACGATGCCGTTCGTTGCGGCGGTGCTCGCCTGGGCGACGTTGCGCGAGGCGCCGACGCGTCCGACCCTGCTCGCCGCGTTCGTCGCCCTGCTCGGCGTTGTCATGGCCGTCGGGAGCGGGGGCTCGGGACGGTTCCTCGGTGACGCGCTCGCGGGTCTGATGACGCTTGGCGTCGCGATCTACACCACCGTCGTGCGCGCACACCGCGACGTGTCGCTGATGCTCGCGGCTGCCGTGTCACCGCTGATCGGCGCGACGGCGGCGCTGCCACGCGCGCACCCGCTCGGCGTCTCAGCCGCCGATCTCGCGCTGATCGCCGTGTTCGCGACGACGAGCTTCGCGCTCGGACTCGCCCTCTACACGTATGGCGCGCGCCACGTGAGCCCGGCACGGGCCGGGCTCGTGAGCGCGCTCGACACGCCGCTCGCGCCGCTCTGGGTGTGGCTCGCGTTCGGCGAGGATCCCGGCGTCGGCACGCTCATCGGCGGAGCCGTCGTGCTCGTCGCCGTCCTCGCAAACCTCCTGCTCGAGCGGCACGCCGGGACGCCTGCGGGGTAGCACGGCTCCGGGGCGGGGACGCCGGCCCTGCCGGGATGCGGGCGCGCTCTCTCAAACGCGGCGCGCATCGCGGGGGCCTGGCATCACGCGCCGCCCCGGAGCGTGTCTGACGAGTGTATGGCTCCTACCGCGCGCCGTCAAGCCCCGCGCTGGTAGATTGCGAAGGACGCCGCGTCCTGCGGCGCCATCCCACTCCCCCGTCGACCTCGCGTGTCGGACGGTGCCGGGCGTCGCCCGGTTCCGGTGCGCCGCGGCGGGCCTCGTCCGTCCAACCCAGGAGGAACGACCCATGGCATCCGCAACCATGCGGGAGCTGCTGGAGGCTGGCGTCCACTTCGGACACCAGACCCGCCGGTGGAACCCCAAGATGCGCCGCTTCATCTTCGGTGAGCGCGCAGGGATCTACGTCATCGACCTGCAGCAGACGATCCGTCTTCTCGAGCAGGCGCACGACCGTGTCGCTGAGATCTCGGCGCGCGGCGGCACGGTGCTCTTCGTCGGCACGAAGAAGCAGGCGCGCGACGCCGTCGCCTCGCACGCCGCCCGCGTTGGCATGCCGTACGTCAACCACCGCTGGCTCGGCGGGCTCCTGACGAACTTCAAGACGATGTCTGGTCGGATCGAGTACCTGCACGAGCTGCGCCGTCAGCGCACCGATGGCCAGCTCGACCTGCTGCCGGCGAAGGAGCGTATCGCCAAGCTGAAGGCGCTGGAGAAGCTCGAGACGAACATTGGCGGCGTCGCCGACATGCGCCGCCTGCCGCAGGCGGTGTTCGTCATCGACCTGAAGGCGGAGATGCTCGCCGTGCGCGAGGCGCGCCGGCTGCACATCCCGCTGATCGGTCTCGTCGACACGAACTGCGACCCGGACGAGGTCAACCTCGTTGTCCCGGGAAACGACGATGCGCTGCGTTCCTGCGACCTGATCTGCCGTGTGATCGCTGACGGTGTCGCCCAAGGTCGTGGCATCCAGGCGGCCGCGGCCGCTGCCGCCGCGGCGGAGACCGCTGGCGAGGAGGCGGACGCGATCGACGAGGGCGTCGCCGAGGCCCTGACGGTTGCCGGGATCGCCGACGTGCCGGCTGCCGACGTGCCGGCTGCCGACGTGCCGGTCATCGAGGCGCCGGTCATCGTGGCGCCGGTCGCCGAGGCGTCGGCCGCCGAGGCGCCGGTCATCGAGGCGCCGGTCGCTGTTGCCGTCGCGGTCGCCGAGACCCCCGTGGACGCGGTGGCGGACGCCGCCACCGAGAGCTGAGGAGCACGATGAGCGACTACAAGCCGAGCGCAGCCGACGTGAAGGCGTTGCGCGAGATGACGGGCGCCGGCATGATGGAGGTGCGCGACGTCCTCGTCGAGACCGCCGGCGACGTCGATGCCGCGAAGAAGGCCTTGCGCGAGCGCGGCCAGGCGAAGGCCGCCAAGCTTGCCGGTCGGGAGACCAGCGAGGGGCAGATCGGTGCGTACATCCACGGCGGCGGCCTGAAGGGCGTTCTTGCTGAGGTGCGCTGCAACACGGACTTCGTTGCAAAGAGCGAGGCCTTCCAGGCCTTCGTCAAGGACGTGCTGCTCCAGGTCGTATCGTCGGACGGGACCCGCTGGGTCTCGACCGCTGATGTGCCTGCTGATGTCCGCGAGGCCGAGCTTGAGATCTACCGCACCCAGGCGGCTGACAGGCCCGAGGCCGTGCGCGAGAAGATCGCCGAGGGCAAGCTGCGCAAGTGGTACGAGGAGGTCTGCCTGCTCGAGCAGCCGTACTTCCGTGACGAGAAGCTGACCGTCGAGCAGGTGCGCGCGGCGCTCGCGCGCGAGACCGGCGAGAACATCGAGATCAAGCGCTTCTCGTCGTACACCGTCGGCGGCGCGTAGTACCCTGGACGTCGTTGTGACGCCTCCCGCAAGAGCGGCCTTCGGTCGCGTGCTGATCAAGCTGTCAGGCGAGGCGTTGATGGGTGACCTGCCGTTCGGGCTCGACCCGGGGCGCGTCGCTGCGATCGCGACCGCCGTCCGCGACGTGCGCGACCTCGGTGTCGAGGTCGCGATCGTCGTGGGCGGCGGCAACATCTTTCGTGGGATCCAGGAGGCGACGAAGCACGGCATGGACCGCGCCTCGGCCGACTACTCGGGCATGCTCGCGACGGTCCTCAACGCCCTCTCGGTGCAGGACGCACTCGAGCGCGTCGGGGTCTTCACGCGGGTGCAGTCAGCGCTCGAGATCCAGGAGGTCGCGGAGCCGTACATCCGCCGGCGGGCGATCCGTCACCTCGAGAAGAAGCGCGTCGTGATCTTCGCCGGCGGCACCGGCAACCCGTTCTTCACGACCGATACTGCGGCTGCGCTGAGGGCGTGCGAGATCGGCGCCGAGACGATTCTGATGGGCAAGAACGGCGTTTCCGGCGTCCTCGACGATGACCCGCGCACGAACCCGAACGCGCGGCTGATCACGGAGATCAGCCACCGGGAGGCGATCGAGCAGGGGCTAAAGGTGATGGATACGACGGCGTTGTCGCTGTGCATGGAGAACGACATGCCGATCCGCGTCTTCAACGTCAACGACGAGCGCAACATCGTGCGGGTCACGCAGGGGGAGCGGATCGGTACGCTGGTACGCAGCCGGTCTGCGATCGCCGTCGGCGCGCCGCGCGAGCCAGCGGTCTAGTGTCACGCCAGGGAGGAGGACGCCATGCTTGAGGAGCTGTTGTCGGACGCGAAGGCCCGGATGCACAAGTCCGTCGAGGCGACGCGCCACAAGTTCACGTCGGTGCGCACGGGGCGAGCGTCGAGCGCGCTGCTCGATCGCGTGCAGGTCGACTACTACGGCTCGAAGACGCCGCTCAACCAGCTCGCCTCGATCTCCGTGCCCGACGCGCGGATGCTCGTGGTGACGCCGTTCGACAAGAGCGCGTTGCGCGACGTCGAGCGGGCGATCATGGAGTCTGATCTCGGGATCACGCCATCGAACGATGGCAAGCTGATCCGGCTGCCGATCCCGGCGCTGACAGAGGATCGCCGCAGAGAGATGGTGAAGGTCGCGCACAAGATCGCCGAGGAGGGCAAGATCGCGGTGCGCGAGATCCGCCGCGACACGATGCACGACACGAAGGAGCTCGAGCGCGATGGTGCCGCCGGCGCTGACGACGTGCGTCGTGCCGAGGAGCGTGTGCAGAAGCTGACGGACGAGCACGTCGCGCAGATCGACGCTGCCCTGAAGCTGAAGGAAGAGGAGATCATGGAGGTCTAGCGGCCTCCGCGTCTCCCGCACCGATGGACGTCCTCGAGCGGATCCGCCGCATCCGCCGGCTCCGCGCCGAGCCCGGCGAGCCTGCCCTCCCCGACAGCGCACGGCACGTTGCGATCATCATGGACGGCAACGCGCGGTGGGCGCGTCGCCGCGGCCTGCCCGTCGCCGCGGGCCATCGCGCAGGCACGGCAGCGTTGAAGCGCACCGTCGAGGCCGCGCCCGACCTCGGCGTGCGCTCGCTGTGCGTCTACGCGTTCTCGACGGAGAACTGGACGCGGCCCGACGACGAGGTTGCTGATCTGATGGACCTCTTTGCGGACACGATCCGCAACGAGTTCGCCGACCTGCACCGCCAGGGCGTTCGGATCCGGTTCGTCGGACGGCGCGATCGAGCCTCGGCGATGTTGCGATCGCTGATGGTGGGCATCGAGAAGGACACGGCGACGAACGAGCGCCTCGACCTGTTCGTGGCGTTCGACTACGGCGGTCGCGCGGAGATCGTCGAGGCGTGTCGGCGCGTCGTCGTCGACGGGCTCGCACCCGAGGCCGTCGATGCGAACGCTGTCGCGTCGCGTCTCGCCGATCCGGAGCTTCCTGAGCCGGACGTCGTGATCCGCACGTCGGGTGAGCAGCGGCTGTCGAACTTCCTGCTCTGGCAGTCCGCGTACGCGGAGCTGGTGTTCTCACCGTTGATGTGGCCCGAGTTCGGCGCTGAACCGCTTCGCGACGCGCTCTCCGAGTACGCCGCACGCCGACGCCGGTTCGGCGGGCGGCAGGCGTGACGAACCTGATCTCGCGCGTCGTGTTCGGAGTGCCATTGGCAGCCGTCGCGCTTCTCGCGATCTGGCGCGGCGGTTGGGCGATGGTCGCGTTCGCCGGCGTCGCGGCCGTCATCGGCTGTCATGAGCTGTTCGTGATGGCGCGCCCGTTGCGGCCGATGGTGATCGCGGGCACGCTTGGCTCGCTCGGGATGGTCGTCGGGGCGCACGCCGGCGGGCTCGCGTGGGCGCTGCTGCCGATCCCGATCGCGCTCGTCGCGGCGTTCCTGATGGCAGCCGGCGTGGCGATGCGCGAGTCGGCGACGGTGTCGGTCGCCGTCACGCTCCTCGGGCCCGCCTACGTCGGCGTTGGGCTCGCGAGCCTCGTGCTGCTGCGCGACGCCGGCGCGGACGCCACCGGCTACAACGTGCTGCTCGCCGTCGTCCTCGGAACCTGGGCGTCGGACATCTTCGCCTACTTCGGTGGGCGTGCGATCGGCAGGCACAAGCTCGCGCCGGCGATCAGCCCGAAGAAGACGGTCGAGGGGTTCCTCGTCGGGCTCGTCTTCGGCGCCCTCACGGTCTGGTGGACGTTGTACGCCGTCGAGCGCCACATCACCCACACCCAGGCCGCCATCCTCGGCGTCGTCGTGGCGCTCGTCAGCCCGTTCGGCGACCTCTTCGAGTCGTTCCTCAAGCGCGACCTGTCGGTGAAGGACTCCGGCAGGCTGCTCGGTGGTCACGGCGGCGTGCTCGACCGGATCGACGCGCTCCTGTTCGCTGGCCCGGCTGCGTACATCACGCTCGACCTCATCGGGCGCGTCGTCTGACGCGCTGGTCAGGCTACTGTCCCTGACCTGTGCCTGATCGGTCTCACCTTGCGGCGTACGCGGCTCTCACGGTTCGAGTCGCGCTCAACGTCCAGCCAGGCCAGCGGGTGTTCGTCGCCGGCCACCAGATGGGGGTGGTGCTCGACGCCGCGCCGTTCGTCCGCGAGCTTGCCGTGGCGGCGTACGACGCGGGGGCGCGCGAGGTCGTCGTCGTGTGGGAGGACGAGGCCGTTCGTCGGCTCGGCGCGGAGCGTCGGAGCGAGCGCGCGGACGCCGACTTCCCGGCGTGGCACACCGACGCGATGAACGAGCACGCCCTTGCCGGCGATGCCTTGCTCGTCGTCGACGCGAAGGATCCGCGGCTCCTCTCCGGCCTGCCACAGGACCGGTTGTCGGCACGCGCGGCCGAGCTGCAACGACGCTGGCGCCCGTCGAGCGAGGTGATCGGCCGGCTCGCGACGAACTGGGCGTTCGTCACCGCCGCGACGCCGGGGTGGGCGCGTAGCGTGTTCCCGGGCGAGCCCGATGACGTCGCAACCGAGCTTCTGTGGGAGGCGATCCTGCATGCAGTGCGAGCCGACCTGCCCGACCCGGTCGAGGCGTGGCGCAGCCACGTCGCCGACCTCGCCGCGCGTGCGCGCTACCTGACCGAGCGAAGGTTCCGTGCATTGCGGTTCGTCGGGCCCGGGACGGACCTCGACGTTGGTCTCGCCGACGGTCACGTCTGGTGCGGCGGTGCGGCGACAGCCGGTAGTGGCGTCAGCTTCGTGCCGAACCTGCCGACCGAGGAGGTCTTCACGGCGCCGCATCGACGACGGGTGACCGGCCACGTGCGTGGCACGCAACCGGTGCCGATCCGCGGCGAGATCGTCGAGGGCTGGGAGCTGGAGTTCAAGGATGGTCGCGTCGTCGCTGCGACGGCCCAGGCGGGGGAGGAGGCGCTGCTCGCGCTGCTCGCGACCGACAAGGGCGCGTCGCGGCTCGGTGAGGTCGCGCTCGTTGCAGGCAGCTCGCCGACCCGGGCGACCGGCGTGCGGTTCGAGCATCCCGTGTTCGAGGAGAACCTCGCGTGCCACATCGCGCTCGGCCGCGCGTACGCGCCGACCGTCGACGGCGGCGCGTCGATGACCGCTGACGAGCTCCTCGCACACGGAGCGAACACGAGCGACGAGCACGTCGACATCATGTGCGGCTCTCCCGAGGTAACCGTCTCCGGTATCCGCAGCGATGGCGGCGTCGAGCCGCTCCTCGTGGGGGGACAGTGGGTGTGGTAACGATCGGCGAGGGTGCGCTGCCAACCGAGGCGCAGCTTGCCGCGTACGCCCGCCTCGTCGTCGAGGTTGGTGTCGCCGTTCGACCGGGACAGCGGTTGTTGATCGACGGCATTTCGGGGGGTGCGGCGCTCGAGTGCGCACCGTTCATCCGTCACGTCGCTGCCGCGGCCTACGACGCTGGTGGGAGCGACGTTGTCGTCGTGTACGACGACCAGGCGCTCCGGCGGCTCGGGTTCGAGCGGATGGCTGACCGTTCCTTGCCAGAACCGGCGAGCTGGTGGGCGGGCTACCCCAACGAGCACGCGCAGGCCGGTGACGCGATGCTCACCGTCGATGGGTCTGACCCGCGACTCCTGCACGGCGTCGCGGCGACGCGCGTCGCCGCCCGAACGGCTGCTCGGGGCGCTCGGCTGCGCGTCAGCCAGGACCTCGTGATGCGGGACGCCTTCAACTGGAGCTATGCGTGTGCGCCGACGCCCGCGTGGGCGAGCCGCGTGTTCCCGGACGACGAGCCGGAGGGGGCGACGGCGCGGCTGTGGCATGCCGTTCTGCACGCCTGCCGGGTCAACGCCGCCGACCCGGTTGCCGCGTGGCGCAGCCACCTCGCGCAGCTCACGGACCGTGCCGCGCAGCTCACCGCGCGGCGTTTCGTCGCGTTGCGCGCCGAGGGCCCGGGAACGGCGATCGAGATCGGCCTCGCGGACGGGCACGTGTGGGGCGGCGGTGGCGCGGTGGCGGCCGACGGCCTGCCGTTCGCGCCGAACCTGCCGACAGAGGAGGTGTTCACCGCCCCGCACCGCCTGCGGGTGCACGGACGCCTTCGTGGCACCGCGCCGGTGGAGATCCGTGGTGAGATCGTCGAAGGCTGGACGCTGGTGTTCCGCGACGGCCTGATCGTCGAGGCGACCGCGACCGACGGACAGGAGAGCCTTGAGCGCCTTCTCGCCACCGATGACGGCGCCCGCCGCCTCGGCGAGGTCGCGCTCGTCGCCGGTGCCTCGCCGACGCGGGAGACCGGTGTCTGCTTCCAGAACGCGCTGTTCGAGGAGAACGTCGCCTGTCACGTCGCGGTTGGCGCGGCGTACCCGACGACGATCGCGGACGGTCGCGACCGCTCGCGGTCCGAGCTCGAGCGGTCCGGTGCGAACGACAGCCTCGTGCACCTCGATCTGATGTGGGGCTCGCCGGAGGTCGACGTGTTCGGCGTGCGCGCAGACGGGAGCGAGGATCCGCTCCTCGTAGCAGGGGAGTGGGCTACCTAGCTAGTGGTCTGATTGTGAGATGACCGTGGTCATCCGACTGCCTGGATCGTCCTGCGCTTGCCGGCTCTGCCACCCGTCGGGTGGCTCTGCCAGCTAGCTGCGGCGGCCACGATCCGGCCCGCTGTTCGTGCCGGATCGTGGGCTTCGCGGGAGCGTTGCGCGCCGCTTGCACTTAGCGTGTCAAGGCCTTCGCCTTGACACGCGTGCGAGCGGGCGTGCTATCCAGCACGCCCGCGATCGGCAAGCCCTGCGCGACGCGCAACGCTCCCGCTCGCTCGAGGCACCCGATGACCATGTCATCTGGCAATCACACCACGAGGCTAGGTGTGCGCTCCCTCGCCGTGTGCGAAACATGGGCAGTCCCTCCGATGTGTGGCGCGGCGTCCGGTCGTAGCGTGGCGTTTGTCGGTACCCCGCCGACGCCCACGACGGAAGGAACCCCCTCATGCACAGCAACCGAACGAGGCTGACCGGCGCCGCGGCTCTCGCCGTGCTCGCCATCTCCGCCTCTGCGGCGATCGCCCGCGAGGGTGATGGCGGTGGCGTGCGCGCGGTCCGCCACGCGACCGCGCCGTTCCGGCAACTCGCGAAGGCGACGGCGGCCGGCTATGGCCTGCTCAAGGACGCCGCCGGCATCTCCTGCATCGACAATCCCGCGGGCGGGATGGGCGTGCACCACGTCAACGGCGCGCTGGTCGGCGACGACACCGTCAACGCGCTCACCCCTGAGGCCCTCGTCTACGAGCCGCAGGCGAACGGGAAGATGCGCCTCGTGGCCGTCGAGTACGTCGTCTTCCAGGCGAGGTGGGACGCGACGCACAGCGCGCCGCCGTCGCTGTTTGGTCACACGTTCGAGGCCGTCGGGGCAACGAACCGCTACGGCATCCCGCCGTTCTACGAGCTACACGCGTGGATCTGGAAGCACAACCCGGCCGGCATGTTCGCCGACTGGAACCCGCGGGTGACCTGCGCCCACGCCTGACGGGTAGCGGCTCAGAGCCGACCGATCGCCGCGAGCACGACGTCCCAGAACGCTGGGACGTCGATGCTCGTGACGACGGTCGCGTTCGCGGCGCGCCCCATCCGCATGTGGCGGTCGATGACCGTGCGACCGAGCGTGTGACGGCCTTCCGTCTCGACCTCAACGTACAGCTCTCGCGTCCCGAACAGCTCAGGGTGCGCGACGAAGGCGATCGTGCACGGGTCGTGGACGGGTGGCGACGCGAAGCCGAAGACGTCCCGGTAGGTGGACTCGAAGTAGCGCATCAGCCCGACCAGCGCCGGGCCGATCGGTGCCCGCAACGCGCCGATCCGGGCGAGGACGTCCTCGTTCGCGAGCGCCTGGTGGGTGACCTCGAGCGGCACGATGGTGAACGGGATCGCGCTCTCGAGCACGACGGCGACCGCCTCCGGGTCGGCGTAGGCGTTGAACTCCGCGGCGGGCGTGACGTTGCCGATGCCGATCGCGCCGCCCATCCACACGACCCGGCCTGGTCTGGCACCACGGCCGATCGCCTCAGCGACGTTTGACAGGGGCCCGGTCGCGACCAGCGTCACCTCGCCTGTCGCCTGCTCGACCAGCAGGTCGACGGCGTGGCGCGTCGCCACCGCCACGACGGGCTCTGGCAGATCCGCGCCGTCGATCCCGCTCGCGCCGTGGATGTCGGGCGCGATCACCGGCTCGCGCGTCAACGGTCGGTCGCGTCCTGCGGCGAGCGGTACCTCCGTGATGCCGGCGAGCGCCAGAACCGAGCGGGCGTTGCGGGTCGTGTTCTCGAGCGTGTGGTTCCCGACGACGGTGGTGATCAGGCGCAGGTCGACCGTCGGCAGACCTGCGGCGAGGAGGATCGCGATCGCGTCGTCGTGGCCTGGGTCGCAGTCGAGGATAACGGGAAACACACGTGAATCGTGGCATGGTTCGAGGGATGATGCGCGTGGCAATCCTCGGGGCGACCGGGTCGATCGGGCGCCAGGCCCTCGAGGTCGCGGCCGCGCACGAGGACATCGAGGTCGTTGCGCTGGCAGCTGGCAGGGATACCGAGGGGCTCCTTCGAGCCGCTGCGGCACATGACGTCCACCTGCTGGCGATCGCAGACGCCACGGTCGCGCGCGCTGCGGGGATCACGCTTGGCGGGCCGGAGGGCGTGCTGCGTCTGGTGGCGGAGAGCGGTGCTGATCTCGTGCTGAACGCGATCGTCGGCGCCGCCGGGCTCGCCGCGAGCCTCGCCGCCCTCGCTGCCGGGGCCGATCTCGCGCTCGCGAACAAGGAGAGCCTCGTCGCAGGCGGGCCGATCGTGCTCGACGCCCTCGCTCGCTCGGGTCGGGTGCTCATCCCCGTCGACTCCGAGCACTCGGCCCTCGCACAGTGTCTCGCGGGCGCCGAGGATGACGCCGTCGAGTCGGTCGTGCTGACGGCGTCGGGCGGGCCGTTTCGCGGACGCTCTGTTGCCGAGCTCGCCGAGGTCGGCGTCGCTGACGCGCTCGCCCATCCGACCTGGGCGATGGGCGAGAAGATCACCGTCGACTCGGCGACGCTGATGAACAAGGGCCTCGAGGTGATCGAGGCCCACTTCCTCTTTGGCCTCTCGTACGACCGCATCGAGGTCGTGGTGCACCCGCAGTCGATCGTGCACGGCATGGTGCGCTTGCGCGATGGCGCGCTGCTCGCCCACGTCGGGTGTCCGGACATGCGCGTGCCGATCTCCTACGCGCTCACCTACCCGCGGCGCTCCGCGACCGCCGCGCCGCGGCTCGACCTGACCCGCGCCTTCTCGCTCGACTTCGCTCCGCCCGACACGGACACGTTCCGCTGCCTCGCGCTGGCCCGTGCCGCGGGGATTGCCGGCGGCGGCGCGCCGTGCGTGCTGAACGCCGCGAACGAGGAGGCGGTGGCGGCGTTCCTCGCCGGGCGCATCCGCTTCCTTGACATCGCGGCGCTGGTCGAGGACGCCCTTGACGCGGTCGACAGCGGGCTCGTCGTGACCCTCGACGACGTCCTCGCCGCGGACGCGGCAGCGCGTTTGGCCGTCTCGCGACGCCTTCTGGCGGTCGTCGGATGAGCTATCTGATCGGCGTGGCCGGGCTCCTGTTGCTCGTGTTCATCCACGAGCTCGGGCACTTCGTCGTGGCGAAGGCGGTCGGCGCGCGCGCGACGAAGTTCTACGTCGGCTTCCCGCCCGCGGTGGTGAAGTTCCGCCGTGGTGACACGGAGTACGGGCTCGGCGCGATCCCGCTCGGCGGCTACGTGCGCATCCCCGGCATGTCGCGCCCCCAGCCCTCTGACCTCTACCGCGTCGTGGACGCCGCCGACGAGGCGCGTCTCCGGCGCCCTGACGACGACGATGACAACCTGACGGCTGCTGTTCAGGCCGTCTCCGTCGCGCTTGGCCGGGGTCCGGCCGAGGCGCGTGGCGTGATCGGCGCCGCCCGCGCCGCCCTCGAGCGCGACCGCGACCTCCTCGTCGACCGCACGTTCCGTCAGGCGGCGAAGGATCTCGACCGGATCACCGACGACGTT
Source organism: Actinomycetes bacterium (assembly GCA_025360225.1). Taxonomy (GTDB): domain Bacteria; phylum Actinomycetota; class Thermoleophilia; order Gaiellales; family F1-60-MAGs149; genus JANYCN01. The sequence continues at coordinate 37,488 of JANYCN010000041.1, forward strand.
GATGTGACGGCGTACTGGACGCTCGCGCCGTGGAAGCAGATCGCGATCTCCGTTGCCGGCCCTGCTGCGAACGTGGTCGCTGCGATCGTCATCCTCGCCGCGCTCTTCGTTGCAGGGACACCGGTCGCGCGCGACACCGGGCTCGTGGCGGGCGTGACGGTCGGGTCGCCGGCCGCCGCCGCGGGAATCCGTGCCGGTGATCACGTCGTCGCGATCGGGACGCACGCGGTCGCCGACTCCGTCGGCATCGGGCGCTGGATCCAGGCGTCGCACGGCACGCCGGTCGTCGTCACCGTCAAGCGCGCCGGCGCTCGTCTCACCCTGCCGGCCGTCGCCGCCGGCTACCAGCCGGCGGGCCGTCGCTACGTCGTTGGCATCTCGCTGCGGATGGAGCAGGTCGGCACCGTGCAGGAGTCCCCCTTCGCCGCTACCGGCCACGCGCTGCAGGAGTCCTGGCGCTACGTGCGGGAATCGGGAGTTGCGATCACGCAGGTCTTCACGCCGCACGGTCGCGAGAACCTTCAGGGCCCGATCGGCATCGTTGCCTCGTCTGCTGGCGCCGTTGACCAGGGGTACTACGTGGCCGAGCTCGCGGCGATCTCCCTCGCGCTCGCGCTCGCCAACATGCTACCGGTGCTGCCGCTTGATGGCGGGCACGTGTTCTGGACGCTCGTCGGCGTCGTTCGTGGTGGTCGGCCGGTGCCAAGGTCGATCCTCGAGCGCGTGGCGCTCGTCGGCATCGCCGTGTTCGCCCTGCTCGCGATCATCATGGCGAACCAGGACATCGGGCGGCTGATGGCGCCGTAGCGGCGGCGTGGGACGGCTACTCTAAGCCGTAGGATGCCCGTCACGCGACAGATCCACGTTGGCGGCGTCGCGATCGGCGGTGGCGCCCCCGTCGTCGTGCAGTCGATGGCGACGACGAAGACGCATGACGTCGACGCCACCCTCGCCCAGGTGACGGCGCTCGCCGATGCCGGCTGTGAGATCGTCCGCGTCGCCGTCCCCGGCATCCCCGATGCCGATGCGCTCGCGCTGATCGTCCGCGACGCGCCGGTGCCGATCATCGCCGACATCCACTTCAACGCCTCGCTGGCGATCCGCGCGATGGACGCTGGCGTCGCCGCGGTGCGGATCAACCCGGGCAACATCGGCGGCGAGGTGAAGGTCGAGCAGGTGGTGCGAAAGGCGATCGAGACGGGGACGCCGCTGCGGATCGGCGCGAACTCCGGCTCGCTGCCGGAGCACCTGCGTCCGCTTGCGACCGCTGACCCGGCCGGTGCGCTCGTGAAGGCGGCGCAGGAGGAGATCGAGGTGCTCGAGCGCCTCGGCTTCCACGACTTCAAGATCAGCGTCAAGTCGACCTCGGTGCCGGTGATGATCTCCGCCTACCGGCGCCTGTCAGAGCTCGTTGACTACCCGCTGCACCTGGGCGTGACGGAGGCCGGGACGCTGATCACGGGCGCCGTCAAGTCGGCCGTCGGGATCGGCGCGCTGCTGCTCGAGGGCATCGGCGACACGATCCGCGTCTCGCTCTCGACCGATCCGGTCGAGGAGGTGCGCGTCGCCTACGAGATCCTGAAGGCGCTCGGGTTGCGGAAGTTCGGGCCCGAGCTGATCGCCTGCCCGTCCTGCGGTCGCACCAACGTCGAGGTGCACTCCCTCGCCGAGACGGTCGAGGATCGCCTGCGTGCCTACAAGCAGCACTTCGAGGTCGCCGTGATGGGGTGTGCGGTGAACGGTCCGGGGGAGGCGGGGGACGCCGACTTCGGCATCGCCGGTGGGCGCGACGCCGGGCACATCTACGCCCACGGCGCGGTGCTGCGTCGCGTCCCGCAGGAGCGCCTCGTTGAGGAGCTGTTCGCGGAGATCGACGGCTGGATCGCGAAGGGCATGCCGCGCCCGACCCGTGGCCGACGCAAGCTCGACCTACCTGTTCTCACCGGAGGCTGACGTGCAGCTCGACGTCGATCGACAGAAGGGGATCACGGTCGCCGTCGCGGTCGTCGTTTGCACCTCGATCCTGAAACGGTCACGGCTCGCCCGCCTCGTCGCCGTCGTTGGTGTCGGCGCCGTCGGCTACCACCGGCTCGCCGGCAAGGAGCCGGTCTGGCACGACGTGCAGGCGCCTCGTTGACGACCCTTGCCGAGGTCGAGCAGCAGCTGGCGCCGCTCGAGGCGGCCGCCTACGAGGCGGGCTGGCAGCTCGCGATCGACGCGAACGACGCGAACCAGGCGGCCGCGCTCGTCGCGAACCTCGCCTACGAGAAGGCGCTCGGCGCTCCGGCACTGCACGCGGTCGCGCTCGACGCGGACGACGACGCGCGTCGTGATGTCCTGCGGCTGATGACGACGCCGCGGCAGCGTCCAGCGGCGCTGACGGAGAGCATCGTCACGCTCGAGACCGCGCTCTATGCCCGCCTCACGACGTTCCGCGCGCCGCTTCGCGGCAGCGACGTTGGCGACAACGAGCTCGACGCGATCCTGTTGTCGAGCTCCGACGTTGCGTTGCGCGAGGACGCCTGGCGCGCCTCCCGCGTCGTTGGCGACGTGGTGTCCGACGACCTTCTGACCCTCGTTGGGCTGCGCAACGAGGCGGCGCGGGCGCTCGGCTTCCGTGACCACTACGCGATGGCGCTCGAGACGCAGGAGATCGACGAGAGCTGGCTCTTCCGGCTCCTCGATGACCTCGATGTCGCGCTCGCGCCGGCCTGGCTCGCCGAGCGTGCTGCGATCGACGTTGACGTCCGTGAACGGCTCGCCCTGTCGCCGGACGAGCCGATCCGTCCGTGGCACCTGTTCGACCGCTTCTTCCAGGACGCGCCGACGCCGAGCGCCGACCCGCTCGAGGGCGTGGCGTCGACCGTTGACATCCTCGCGGCGTGTCGTCGCTACTTCGCCGATCTCGGACATGACGTCGATCCGATCCTCGCCCGCAGCGACCTGTACCCGCGTGAGGGGAAGAACCAGCACGCCTTCCAGGTCACCGTCGGCCGGGGTGACGACATTCGAACGCTCTGCAACATCGAGCCGTCGCTGCGCTGGCTCGAGACGACGCTCCACGAGCTCGGTCACGCCGTCTATGACCAGTCCATCGATCCGAGCCTGCCGTGGCTTGTCCGCGTCCCTGCGCACATCTTCACGACCGAGGCGATCGCGATGTACCACGGGCGCAAAGGGCGCGACGGCACGTTCCTCGAACGGTACGCGGGCCTTCCGGCCTCGGTCGCCCACGATCCGCTGAACAGCTCGATCACGCGGCGCAACCTCCACGTCTTCGTTGCGTGGGTGCAGGTGATGGCGCGGTTCGAGCGTGCGCTCTACGCCGACCCGAGGGCCGACCTGAACGCCACGTGGTGGGCGCTCGTCGAGCGATTCCAGCGCGTCACGCGTCCGGATGGCGATCGCCCGGGGGAGTGGGCGACGAAGATGCACCTCGTTGCAGCGCCGGTCTACTACCACAACTACCTGCTTGGTGAGATCTGCGCGTCGCAGCTGGCGGCGACCGTTCCGAGCGCGGAGCTCCGGGAACGGTTTCTCGCGCCGGGACGCTCGCTCCGTTGGGACGCCCTGGTCGAGAAGGTGACTGGGTTGCCACTGGGCGTGGCAGCGTTCGTTCAGGACCTTTCATGACAATGTTGTCATGAAACTTGCTGAATTCAACGAAATCGTAGTATTCTTGTGGTCTCCCTAGTCGGCGTGCCGGGTGGCGAAGCTGCCCGGCACGTCCAACGCTCCGCCGTCCGGGCGCGGGCGAAGCACTCCTAGTAGTGCTTTGTGTAGTGGTTATTCGCGGTGGTGGAAGAGGACGAGTTGGTGGTGGTTGACGGGTTGGTGGCAGCTGCGGCAGTAAGCCGTCCCAGCAGGTGAACGCCGGTTGGAGGAGCCGGACGATCGCGGGGAGGGTTAGCGACAGGGCTTGCTGGGGCAAGCTCAAGCGGCGCGCGGCGTTCCCGCGAAGCCCACGTTCCGGCACGCAGAGCGGGCCGGGGCGTGGTCGCCGCGAGCTCGAGCAGCATCCGCGTGTTGCCAAGGGTGTTGG
>JANYCN010000013.1 GCA_025360225.1 Actinomycetes bacterium
CGCACGCGTGTCAAGGCGAAGGCCTTGACACGCTAAGCGCAAGCGGCGCGCGGCGTTCCCGCGAAGCCCACGATCGGGCACGCAGAGCGGGCCGGATCGTGGTCGCCGCAGCTCGCTGGTAGAGCCACCCGACGGGTGGCAGAGCCGGCAAGCGCAGGACGATCCAGGCAGTCGGATGACCACGCCATCTCACAATCAGACCACTAGGAGCCCCGTCAATTCAGTTCCGTGCTGTCGCACCGCGTGCGGTCGTCGCGGGGACGGCGGCCGCCCTTTGCACGTGCCCGAGCAAGCGCTTCAGGTCGCCCGCCACCCCCGCTCGATGCCATCCACGCGCCATCGCCGACCCTTTCTTGACGGGCTCCCAGCGGCGACGCCGCGCCCGCGCGCAGCTGCTGCATGAATATGCAGCCATTGGTATAGTCATGCGTCAGATGACGGCTCGCCTTCTCACCGCCGGGATTGCCGGCGCGTCCGGTTACGCGGGGCTCGAGCTCCAGCGGTTGCTCGCTGGACACGCGACCTTGAGGGCGTCGGTCGTGCAGGCTCGCTCGGCAGGCTACGACGACATCGACGTCGTCCGGCTTGCGTCGTGTGACGTCGTCTTCCTCTGCCTGCCCCACGGCGCCTCGCGTGCGATCGGAGAGGAGCTCGCCGACGCCGGCGTCCGCGTCGTCGATCTTGGATCGGACTTTCGCGTCGGCGGTTGGGAGTACGGTCTCCCCGAGCTGCACCGCGCGAAGATCGCCGGTGCGCGCCTTGTCGCGAACCCCGGGTGCTACGCGACGGCGGCCATCTTGGCGCTCGCGCCGCTCGCACGGCGCGGCCTGATCGACGGTCCGGTGGTGATCGACGGCAAGTCTGGAGTCTCCGGCGCGGGGAAGGAGCCAAGCGGTAAGACACACCTCCCGGACGTCCACGGAGGCGTGACGCCGTACAGCCCGACCGGTCATCGGCACGTCGCGGAGATCGAGCAGGAGCTCGCCGTGTCGGTGACGTTCACGCCGCATCTGCTGCCGTCCAGCCGCGGGCTTCTCGTGACGGCGTTCGCCCGGCTCAGCGACCCGCGTGCCGATCTTCTCGCGCTGTACGACGACGCCTACCGCGACGAGCCCTTCGTGCTGCTCGGCGGGAGCCCTTCGCCGCAGCGCCTTGCCGGGTCGAACGTCGTGCACGTCGCCGTGACGGTGGACGAGCGTACAGGCATCGCGATCTGCCACGGCGCGCTCGACAACCTCGTGAAGGGCGCGGCCGGCCAGGCGATCCAGAACGCGAACCTGATGCTCGGAATGGACGAGGCTGTCGGGCTGACGACCTGGGGGATCTGGCCATGATCGGTGTCACGTTCCCGCGCGGCTTTCGGGCAGCTGGGGCGACAGGCGGCATCAAGGCGTCGGGGCGACCGGACGTCGCCCTCGTCGTCGCCGACGGGCTTGCCAACGCCGCGGGCGTGTTCACCAGGAGCCGGACGGCGGGGCACCCGGTGACGCTCTCCCGTGCACATCTCGCGGTGATGGGTGGGCGTGCGCGGGCCGTGGTGGTGTCGTCGGGCAACGCGAACGTCGCAACCGGCGCGCAGGGTCGCCACGACGCCGAGGAGATGGCGAGCGAGGTTGCCGCGGGTCTGGGCGCCGACGCCGTCGAGGTGCTCGTCTGCTCGACGGGGGTGATCGGTGTGCCGCTGCCGATGAACGCCGTCCGCACCGGGATCACCGCCTGCCTCGCCTCGCTCGCGTCCGACGGTGGGGCGGCCGTCGCCGAGGCGATCCTGACGACGGACAACGGTCCGAAGGTCGCGCAGCGCGTGGTCGATCTCGCGGGCGGGCAGGCACGGATCGGTGGCGTCGCGAAGGGCGCCGGGATGATCCGCCCCGACCTCGGCACGATGATCGCGATCGTCACCACCGATGCGATGATCGGTCCCGAGCAGCTCGCCGAAGCGACCCTCGGCGCGGCGCGTCGGTCGTTCAACCGGATCACGGTCGACGGGTGCCAGTCCACCTCCGACAGCCTGATCGTTCTCGCCGGCGGCGCGTCAGGCGTGCCAGTCACGAACGGTGATCGGCCGGCGTTCGACGGAGCGCTCGCCGCGGTCTGCCTCGAGCTCGCGCTCGCGATCGTGCGTGACGGCGAGGGTGCCAGGCGGATCGGCCGCTACGACGTCACGGGCGCTGCCTCGTTCGAGGACGCGGATCGCGCGGCACGGGCCGTCGCCGAGGCGCAGCTCGTGCGCTGTGCCCTGCACGGTGGCGATCCGAACTGGGGGAGGATCGTCGCCGCGCTAGGGGTCTGCGGCGCCGCGGTGAATGTCGACCGGATCGCGATTGCGATCGGCGACGTCGCGATCGTCTCTGGGGGCGTCTTCGTCGAAGGTGCCACCGATCGGTGCGTTGAACAGGCCGCTGCTGATGAGGTGCGCTTCTCGATCGACCTCGGCATCGGTGACGGCAGCGCAACGGTCTGGGGATCAGACCTCTCGCCCGCGTACGTCGCCTGCAACGCGGAGTACACGACGTGAGGGTGGTCAAGCTTGGTGGGAACGCGGTCGGGGCGCTTGGCGCGTCGCTTGCCCAGGGCGACCCTGCTGACCTCGTTGTGGTTCACGGCGGAGGGGCGCAGATCAGCGACCTGATGCGTCGACGCGGGATAGCTCCACGCTTCGTCGCCGGTCGCCGTGTCACCGACCTGCCGACGCTGGCCTGCGTGCGGGCGGCGCTCGCGAACGTCTCCGACGAGCTCGTCCAGGCTGCGACCGCCGCGGGCCATGAGGCGGTTGGTCTTTCCCGGGGCGAGGTGATCGCCGCGCGGCGCATCGAGGCCCTCGGCCTCGTTGGCGAGGTCGCGGCGATCGACGTCGGCCCACTCCACGCTGCGCTGCGCCGCGGTGTCGTGCCGATCGTCGCGCCCCTCGGACGCGACCCAGACGGGCGGTTCCTCAACGTCAACGCGGACGACGCTGCCGCCGCGATCGCGGTCGCCCTCGGCGCAACGATGCTGACGTTCCTCTCCGACGTGCCGGGCGTGCTCGACCTGGACGGCGCGGTGATCCCGTACATCTCCGCCTCCGCGCCTCCGGCCGTGACGGGCGGGATGGTGCCCAAGCTCGCGGCGTGCGCGAGCGCACTCGCGGGCGGCGTCGGTCTCGTTCGGATCGGCAGCGGGACGGCGGTGCTAGCGTGACGACTATCGATGAGCGAGGGGACGCCACGATCCTTGCGACCTACCCGCGGCGCCGGCTCGCGTTCGTCCGTGGCGAGGGATGCACGCTATGGGACACCGACGGCGTCGCGTACCTCGACCTGGTTGCCGGGATCGCCGTCGTCGCGCTCGGGCACGCACATCCCGCGCCGATCACCGCCTTCACTGAACAGGCGGCGCTGCTCGGGCACGTCTCCAACCTGTACTGGAGCGAGCCGGCCGTCGCGCTCGCTGAGCGGCTCGCCGCGCTCTCAGGGCTGCGTGGCGGCTCGTTCTTCTGCAGCTCCGGCGCGGAGGCGAACGAGGCCCTGATCAAGCTCGCGCGACGTCGTGGCCAGGCCCGCGGTGGCGTGTCGAAGCACGAGATCGTCTGCCTCGAGGACGCCTTCCACGGGCGCACGATGGGTGCCCTTGCGGCGACCTGGGCGCGGTCGAAGAAGGATCCGTTCGAGCCGCTTCCGAAGGGCTTCCTGCACGTTCCGCGCAACGACCTCGCGGCGCTCGAACGCGCGGTCACTGACGCGACAGCCGGGCTCCTGCTCGAGCCAATCCAGGGCGAGACAGGCGTGCATCCCCTCGACGAGTCGTTCCTTCTGCGCGCACGCGAGCTTGCCGACCGCCACGACGCGCTCCTGTTGCTCGACGAGGTGCAGACAGGCGTCGGACGTTGCGGTAGCTGGTTTGCGTTCCAGCAGACAGGCGTCGTGCCCGACGCGATCTCGCTCGCAAAGGGCCTTGGCTCGGGCATCCCGATCGGCGCGATCGTCGTCGGCGACGGCGTGGAGGATGGGTTCCGTCCTGGTGACCACGGCACCACGTTCGGCGGTAGCCCTCCGGTTGCGGCGGCCGCGCTCGCGGTGCTCGACGCTATCAGCGAGCTCGACCTCGTGACGAACGCGGCGCTCGTCGGCGCGCACCTGATCGCACGCCTGAGCGCGATTGACGGCGTCGCGTCGGTCCGCGGACGCGGGCTGCTCCTCGCCGTGGAGCTCGAACGGGGAGCTGCCGCGAGCGTCGCCGACCGGCTGCTCGTCGACCACCGGATCATCGTCAACGCTGTCACGGCGTCCGCGCTCCGGATCTGCCCGCCGCTCGTGCTTGGCATCGGCGAAGGTGACCGGTTCGTGGAGTCTCTCGCAGCGGTGCTCGCGACCTCCGGATAGGCCGTTCCGCAGTCCTGCAGGAGAGAGGCGGTGGTGCCGATACGGGGGAGGTGCGCCGCCTGCTCGCCCGAAAACGCCGCCGCGATCTCGTCGCCGCCCTCGAGCGCGTCTCGGTCGTGAACGGCGCGCACGCCTTCTCTGCCACCGTCCTGCCTGACGGGGCCCTCGTCGAGACCTTCTCGGGCCCGAACGCGGAACGATTCCTCGACGGGACGTCCTCCTCACGCTGGCGCGAGCTGATTCACGCGGAGGATCGGGAACGCTTTCATGAGACCTTCTCCTACGACCGTCTGTCGACCCTTCAGCCGGCCGAGCTCGAGTACCGGATGGTGTGCACCGACGGCGTCACCCGCCGGGTCTGGGAGCGTCTGACACCGCGGCGCTCGCGCGGCCGGTTGGTGGTCGATGGCGTGGCGTTGGACATCAGCCCCTCCCACGCCCGGTGTGAGGAGCTCGGGGAGTCGCTCGTCGCGGTGCTCGGCGACGAGCGAGTGCACGCGTATCTTGGGCGCATCACCGCCGATGGCTCCTGGGTGGAGGAGTTCGCCGGTCCCGGGCAGGATCAGATTCTCGGCGTCGTCGACGGGACGACGACCGGCGACGCGGACGTCTGGATGAACAGGATTCACCCAGATGACGCGCCTGACGTGTCGTTCGGCGCGCTGCTGCGGCTGGCGGAGGGGCGGTACGACCACACGTACCGTCTCATAGGGTTTGACGGCATCACGCGGGTCGTACGTGACCGCGGCCACGCGATGCCGCTTCCCGACGGCTCCGTGCTGATGCGCGGGATCGCCTCCGATGTGAGCGAGCAGGCTCGGGCTGAGGTCGCGTTGGCGACGGCGCACGCGCAGATCGAGGCCGCTCTGGTCGGCTCTCGCGCTCACCTCTTCCAGGCTGAGATCGACGCGGCTGGCGTCTACACGACGACCTACGTCGGCCCCGGGGTCTAACACGTGCTGGGAGGCTCAATCCCCACCGCGGACGGCGACGATCCGGGCGTCTTCTGGCGGTCACGCGTGCATCCGGACGACGTCGAGGCGTACGACCTCGCCAGCGCCGAACAGGTTGCCGGCCGACCGACAGAGGTCGAGTACCGCCTCACCGGCGTCGACGGTGTCGACCGCTGGGCGTCTGAGCGCACCGAGGCAGCGCCACGGCTCGGGGGCGGCATCCTGATCACCGGCTTCGTCCGCGACGTCTCCGCCGGACGGGCTGCCCGCGACGACCTCGCTGCGGCGGAGGCCTACCTGCGTCGGATCCTTGAGAGCTCCGGCCAGGCCGTGTTCATCCTTGACCTCGACACCCGAGAGGTCGTCTACCACGCCGGGGCGTGGCAGCAGATCGTTGGCAACGAGGGGATCGCGCGGTTCTTCACCGACCCTGGCACCGTCGTGCACCCCGATGATCACGACACCTTCTTCGCCGCGTGGCAAGCGCTCGATCGGATGGAGCCCTGGACGGCGGAGTGGCGCGTGCGCTCGCCCGACGGCGCCGTCGTGCAGATCCGCGAGGTCGCGTACCCGCGACGGACGAGCGATGGCCGGCGCTTGGTGGACGGAGTGATGGTCGACGTGACCGCCGAGCGGGTGGCGCAGAGCCGTCTCAACGAGGCACGTGACCGGCTTGCACGCGTCGCCGAGTCGGTCGAGGAGTTCCTCTTCACGCTCGTCGCGCTGCCGGACGGCGGCTACGGCGCTGACTACATCGGACCCGGGTTTCACCGCATCGTCGGCGGCTCACCGCCGGACGGGCTTGACGCCCACACGGCGTGGGCGCAGCGCTTGCACCGCGACGACGCGCCGAGGTTTCTCGAGTTCCTCGATCACGTTGTTTCCGAGAGCGAGGCGCAGATCGAGGTGCGCGTGGTCGGCTACGACCGGGTCGTCCGCTGGACGTGGATCCGCGCGCGCTGCCGACGACATGGTGCGACCGTGCTGATCGACGGCATCATCTCCGACGTGACGGAGCGAAAGGCGGCGGCAGAGCGGCTCGAGCGGGCTGCGCGGGTTGATCACCTGACGGGCGTATGGAGCCGCGGCCACTTCGTAGACGTCGCCCGAGGCGTGGTCGCGGGCGCCGGGGCCGGGCTGATCCTGCTCGATGTCGACCACTTCAAGCGCGTCAACGACGTCTACGGACACGCGGTGGGCGATGCCGTCCTCGTTGAGGCGGTTCGTCGGCTGGAGAGCGCGCTCCACGAGGGTGAGTCGGTCGCCCGTTGGGGCGGTGAGGAGTTCGCGGTCCTCGTTGCCGCTGTCGACGACAACGCCCTGCGCGATCGGGCTGAGATCATCTGCGCCGCGTTGCGCGCGACGACGCTCGCCGTCGGGTCGACCGCGGTGCGGATCAGCGTCTCCTGTGGTGCCGTGCTCGGCGGCGGCGGGCGGTCGCTCGAGGAGCTGGCCGCGGTCGCCGACAGCGCCCTCTACGCGGCGAAGCGGCGGGGTCGCGACCGGGCGTGCCTTGAAGCCGACCTCGTCGACGAGGATCGCGTGCCCGAGGCACCGGAGTCAATCCGCGTCGCGGAGGCGATGGCACGCGCGACGGCCTTCCGCGAGGGCGTGCCCGAACAACACTGCACGCAGGTCGCGGAGCTCGCGTCGCTCGTCGCGACCCGGCTCGGGCTTCCGCCGGAGACGGTGTTGCGCACGCGCATGGGCGGCTACCTCCACGACGTCGGTAAGATCGCGATTCCCGACCGGATCCTCTCCAAGCCGGGGGCGCTCGATGACGCGGAGTGGTCGGTGATGAAGACGCACACGACGATCGGTCGCGACATCGTCCTCGCGACGCCGGGTCTCGAGATCGCCGCTCCGGCCGTCACCCACCATCACGAACGCTGGGCCGGTGGTGGCTACCCGGATGGGCTCGTCGGCACGACGATCCCGATCGAGGCACGGATCGTCGCGGCCGCCGACGCCTGGTCGGCGATGACCGAGGACCGCGTCTACCGCCCGGGCATGCACCCGGAGGACGCGATCGCGGAGCTGCGCCGCTCCGCTGGCTCGCACCTCGATCCGGACGTGGTGGTCGCGATCTGCGACGTGCTCGCGACGTTCACGCAGGAGCATCTCGCGGCCTGAGGTCGCGAGGCGCGGCTACCCTTCTGACGTGGACCGGCTCCTCGCTCTCGCGCCGCGGTTTGGCTACGCGCTGTTCCTGACGATGGGGCTCTTGACGATCACGAACCGTTTCCTTGGCGTCCCCCGCGGCTTCCCGATCGCCGTCGCGGTCGCGCTCGCCGGTGGCGTCCTGGGCGCTGCCACGGCGCGCCCGCGCGCCTGATGCGGGTCCTCTACATCGCCTTCTACTTCCCGCCGACGACCGGCGGCGGCGTCGAGCGGACGCTCCGGTTCCTCGAGCACCTGCCGTCGTTCGGCGTCGACGTCGAGGTGCTCGTGCCGGACGATGCGCGCTGGCTCGACAGCGACCCGTCCTCGCTCGCCCGCATCCCGTCGGCCCTCGTCGTCCATCGCTGTCGCTATCGCGGGCCATCGACTCGGGTGTTGCCGGGCAACCAGATCGCTAGGGCGCGCGGTGGGCGACGGTTGCTGGTGCGGGCCACCCTGGCACCGCGGCGACTGCTCATCCCGGACGTCAACGTCGGCTGGCTCCTCGACGTCGTGCCTGCCGCGCTCAGGCTCCTTCGCAGCGGCCGTTTCGACGCGATCGTGACGACCGCGCCACCGCACTCGGTTGCGGTGGCGGGAGCGATCCTCGCTCGCCGCAGCGGGCTCCCCTGGGTCGCGGACTGGCGCGACGGATGGCTCGACAACCCGGACGTCCCCGTCGAACGTGCGATCGTTGCGCTCAAGCAGCGACTGATCGCTCCGCTCGCCCGCTGGTCTGCCAGTAGAATGAATGGAGCTTCGTGCGTGAACGAGGCGATTGCCGATGAAGTACGGCGACTTCAGCCTCGGGCCGTCGTCGCCGTGGTACCGAACGGCGCGGACGTCGAGCGAATAATGACAATCTCATCTGTCGCGAACGCCGAGATGACGTTCGTCTACACGGGCTACTTCTTCGGTGACCGGGGTCCGGACACGGTCCTCGACGGGCTCGCCGCCCTGCTCCACGATCGTCCCGACCTGGCGCCTCGTGTCCGGTTTCGATTCATCGGTGGACTTCCTCAGCGAAGCCTTGATCGGGTGAAGTCGCTCGGTCTCACCGAGGTCGTCGAAGCTCTTGAATCCGTCGGGTTTCGTGATGCACTGATCGAGCAGCGTCGAGCCGACGTCCTTCTCCTCTTCATGCAGGACCGTGCCGGAAGCGAGGCGGTTGTCCCTGCAAAGACCTGGGAATATCTCGCAGCCGAACGGCCTGTCCTCGCGGTCGTGCCGCCGCACGGCGCAGCAGCGGCCCTCGTGCGAACGTACGGCGTCGGCGAGGTCGTCGCTCCCGGCGACGCGCCCGCCGCACGACGCGTGCTCGAGACCCTGTTCGATCGCTGGCGGGAGGGCACCCTCGTGTGTCCGCCGCTCGATCCGAGCGCGCTCACGGGCATCTCCCGCCGTGGTCGAGCCGAGCAGCTCGCTCGTCTGATCGAAACGGTTATCACCGCGAAACGGTGATCGTTCGTAACCGGTTGATGACAGTTCCGTCATCAACGGTTGCACGTCTGGCACGGATCCCTGATGGTGGTCGTCGTGAGCAACTTCGGGAAGAAGCTGGCGGCGACCGGGCTGGTGCTCGGCCTGTTCAGCGCAGGGTTAGCGTGGTACATCGGCGGGTACCTGATGGTCACCCCCGACTCGGTCGCCAGCGCTGCGACGAGCGCTCCGGCAACGAGCGAGCTGACGCTGCAGACCGTCGCCGGACTCGGCGACGCGTACAGCCAGCCGACGTGGGTCGCCTACCTGGTGAAGGACGCCCATGGCGTCTGGCGGCAGTCGACGAACTTCACCGTGCCGGCGAACAGCACCGTACGCGTGACGGTGCTGCAGTACGACGGTGCGAGCGGGCTTCGTAACCCGTTCCTCGCGCGGCCGGAGGGCGTCGTCGGCAACACCATCGAGGTGGACGGCAAGGCGGTGCAGGCGATCGATCCGGCGCTTGCCTCCCACACCTTCGCGATTCCCGGCATGCATCTCGTCGTGCCGCTCGAGGGCGTCGCAGACGACGCGCCCGACCAGTGCGAGGCCGCGCCGTGCGGCCTGGAGAAGGCGCACCGAACGATCACCTTCAGCTTCCACACCGGCTCCCGTGGGCGTTTCCGCTGGCAGTGCTTCGTGCCGTGCGCCGCCGGTTTCATCCACGGTTTCGGCGGCCCGATGCAGACGATCGGCTACATGGACGGGTTCCTCGATGTCGTCTAGCCCGCCACGCCACGGGCGCCGGATCGCGCTCTACACGATCATCGCGAGCCTGATCACGACGCCGCTCGCGGCGCTCGTCCTCGGCCCGCACCTGCCGCCCGGACACGGCAGCCGCGAGGCTGCCGCCCAGGTCACGGACAACACCGTCCTCACCGTCGTGATGACACCGATCGCCTGTCTCGTGCTCGTCTACTTCGCCTACGCTGCGATCGTCTTCCGCCAGCGCGGAACGGAGATCGAGGAGGGCGCGACGACGCGTGGGCACGCCGGGATCCAGACAGCGTGGATCGTCTCGACGACGGCGATCGTGCTCTTCCTCGCCGGCTACGGCACGTGGGCGTTGCTGCAGACGGGTTCTGGCAGCGGTCAGGGACCGGTACCGATGGCCTCGGCGGACGGCGCGGTCCTTCCCGTCCAGGTGATCGGGCAGCAGTGGGAGTTCACCTACCGCTACCCGACGTACGGCGGCCTCGAGACGTCGACGCTCGTGCTTCCGGCCCACACGCAGGTCGAGTTCCACGTCACGTCCCTTGACGCGATCCACTCCTTCTGGGCGTACGACCTCGGCGTCAAGGCCGACGCGAACCCGGGCGCGGACAACGTCGCGATCGTGCGCACCGGTGATGCGCGCAGCTTCGACGTTCGCTGCGCTGAGGTCTGTGGCCTGTGGCACGGCTACATGGCCGACACCGGCCAGGTCGTCGACAGCGCCTCGTTTGCTACCTGGGTCGCGGGCCAGCGCAAGGCGTTCGCGCCGATCGCTGGGTCGATGCCGCCGTACCGCCCGACCTACCAGCCTGATCCCCAGAGGAGGGCGGGATGACCATCGCTGCAATGCCACGCCGCACGTCGCCGCTGCTTCGCCGGCTCGTCGGCTTCAACCTGATCACCGCGGTGGTCCTCGGCGCCATTGGGTACTACCTCGGCTGGTGGCTCGGTCACCAGGTCTCCGTCGCCGCGACCGACCACTACGCCGACACGAACCAGAACGACGTCGCTCTCTTCCTCGCGTACGGCCTTGCCGTCGTTGGGTTCCTTACCGGTCTGGGGTTCCTCAACTACCCCGTCAGCCGCATGCTCGGTCGGCCGGCGTCGGTTGCCGCGAAGGACGAGGCCGACGGCTGGAAGCGGTACGTCTCGCTCTGCACCGACCACAAGGTCGTCGGCCTGCAATACCTGATCGGAATTGGCTTCTTTCTCCTCGTCGGCGGCGTCAACGCCATGCTGATCCGCGTCGAGCTGTTGCGTCCCACGCCGAACATCTGGCCCGCCGGCCAGTACCTGACGCTCGTCGGTCTGCACGGCTCGATGATGATGGGGATGATGACGAGCGGGATCCTCGGCCCGTTCGCGAACTACGTCGTTCCGTTGATGATCGGTGCGCGCCGGATGGCCTTTCCGCGGATCGAGGCGCTCACCTTCTGGCTTCTGATGGCTGCGGGCGTGATCCTCACGTCGGCCGTGTTCTACGGCGGCTTCCCGACCGGTTGGACGGGGTACGAGCCCCTTGCCGATCAGGCGAACATGGGGATGGACTCCTACATCGTCTTCTTCGCCCTCGTGGGCCTCTCGATGACGCTGCTCGGGTTCAACATGCTCGCGACCGTGTTCAGCATGCGCGCGCCGGGAATGGGGTGGGGGCGGCTTCCGATCTTCGTCTGGAGCGTCGTCGCGACCTCTGCACTGAACGTGCTTGCCGCGCCGGTGCTGGTGACGACGCTGACGATGGTCGCCCTCGATCGCACCCTCCAGACGACGTTCTTCCTCTCGAGCTCTGGCGGGAGCCCGTTCCTCTACGAGAACCTGTTCTGGGTGTTCGGGCATCCCGAGGTGTACATCCTGGCGATCCCGGGGTTCGGCATCGTCCTCGAGCTCCTCCCGGTCTTCGCCCGCAAACCGCTGTGGGGCTACCGGCTCGCCGTCTCCGGGATGGTCGGCGTCGCTCTGCTCAGCTTCTTCGTCTGGCAGCACCACCTCTTCATGAGCGGCCTGAACGCCAACCTTCGCCCCTTCTACATGCTCTCGACCGAGCTGATCTCGCTTCCGACCGGCTTCACCTTCCTCTGCGCCATGGGGACGGTCTGGCGGGGGCGGATCCGGTACGACGTGCCGATGCTCTTCTGCCTCGGGTGGGTCTTCAACTTCTTCATCGGCGGGCTGTCCGGCGTCTTCCTCTCGGACGTGCCGAGCGACACGACGACCCACGGCAGCTTCTTCACCATGGCGCACTTCCACTACACGATCATGGGCGGCCTGATCTTCACGTTCTTCGCGGCGATCTACTACTGGCTGCCGAAGATGGCGGGCGTCCAGCTCAACCAGCGGCTCGGGAAGGTGCACTTCTGGCTCATGTTCGTGTCCTTCAACTCGACCTTCGCACCGCTGTTCGTGATCGGCGCTCTTGGCCAGCCGCGTCGCGTCGTCTCGTACCCGAAGGACCTGCAGTTCCTCAACCAGTGGGTGTCCGTCTCGGCGTTCGTCCTCGGCATCTCGATGGTCGTCTTCCTCGCGAACTTCGTCTGGTCACTGGTGTTCGCCCGGATCCCGGCCGACCCGAACCCCTGGCACTCCTCGTCGCTCGAGTGGCAGGTGCCGACGCCCGTGCCCGTGCACAACTTCGACCGGATCCCGGTGATCACCGCCGAGCTGTACCCGTACGGGGCGGAGACGACGGCGCCCGCGGCCGAGCCGCTGACGGTGGGATCATGATCGAGGGTGAGTTCGAGCTCGCACCGACGGGCGAGGTGTCGCTCGTCGTCCCGATCGCCGCGCACGTCTCGATCGGCGTCCATGAGCGTAACCTCTGGGTCGGCGCGCGGATGCTTGCAGCCGCAACGGCCTTCCTGTTCCTGCCCTTCATCTTCGGCTACCTCTACCTCGGCTCGCTCAACACCTCCGGGATGTGGCGACCGCATCACATGACGGCACCTATCGGCTGGGGCCTCGCGATCGTTGCCTCGCTGCTCGCCAGCGCCGGCCTGCTCGCGGTCGCCCGGCAGGCTCTGGCGCACCAGCGTGTGCGAGGTGCATGGCAGGCGTCGCTCGCCTCGCTTGTGCTCGGCCTGGCGGCGGTCGTGCTGCAGGGCGCCGAGTTCGAGGAGCTGCCGTTCGAGCCGACCGACGGTGGCTACGCGAGCGTCTTCATTGGCTGGACGGGCGCCTTCGCCCTCCTCGTCCTCGCGACGATGGTGTGGCTCGAGATCGTCGTTGCCGGCATCGTGAGCCGACGCGCGACGCCTGCCCTGATCAACGCGTCCGAGCTCGACGCGGTGGGCTTCTTCACGGCGTTCGTCGCCGGGCTCGGCGTGGTCACCTTCACGTTCCTCTACCTGCTCTGATGTTTCCGAACGCGAACCTCTCGGTCGGCGTCGTCGTCGACCGTGCGCCGCTCATCGTCGCGATCGTTGCCGCCATGCTGTATGCGATCGGCGGCAGGAGCACGGTGCGTCGTCGGCGGGTCGGGATCGACCGTTGGCGTCCCGCGTGCTTCGTGGGTGGTCTCCTCACGCTGGTCGTTGTCACCTCTGAACCGTTCGATCAGGCCGCCGGCGTGCTCTTCTGGGCGCACATGACGCAACACGTCGCGCTGATGGAGATCGCGGCACCGTTGGTGGTGCTCGGACGCCCGTGGACGCGCGTTGGACGCCCGTTCCCGCTGGCGCTGCGCCGGACGGTGGCTCGCACGCTCGCACGGTCGCGGTGGACGCTTGCGCTGCGTGTCGTCGCGCGCACCGCAGCGACGCCCTCCTTGGCGTTCGTGCTGATGAACGCGGGGCTCGTGGCCTGGCACGTGCCGGCCGCCTACGACGCCGCCCTCGCTTCTCCGGTGATCCACGGCGTCGAACACCTCGTGTTCTTCGCCACGGCCGCGGTGTTCTGGGCCCACCTTCTCGGTCGCGGCCCGTTCAGACGACGCCTCGTCGCCACGACGGTCGTCGTCTACGCGGCGGGAGCGATGGTGGTCGGATGGATGCTCGCCCTCGTCCTCGCCGAGGCGGCGCGACCGTTGTACGCGCACTACGACCGGCTCGTCGCGCGCCCTGGCGGGATCTCCGCGCTCGCCGACCAGCAGCTCGCTGCGGGAGTGATGTGGGTTCCAGCATCCGTCCCCTGGACGATGGCGCTCCTCGCTGCCGTGTACGCCTGGCTCAGGCTCGGCCCAACGCCCTTTCACCGAGAGAACGAGGTGTCGTCCCGATGATCATCCTGGAGTCCAGCAACTTCCTGACGAGCGGGATCATCTCCTGGGCCGTCCCGATCGGGCTCGTGCTGAGCGTCGGCGCCTGGTGGGGCGTCGTGCTCACGCGGCGCGCGTTCGCCGCGGCACGTGATGAACGCTAACGCGTTCGACGCGCCGCGGATTCCCGGGACGCCTCGACGTCGGCTCGCCTGGATCTCGTTGACGGTCGCGGTAGCGATCGGCGCTGGCGTCGGCGCAGCAGGCCTGACGAGGCTGGTGCTGGCGCGATCAACGTCGCCCGCCATCGTCTTGCCCGAGCTTCACGGTCAGGCGAGCTGGGCCGCCGGTGCACGCCCGGCGCCTGCGATCTCCCTCAACCTCGTCGGTGGCGGACACCTGACGCTCGCCTCGCTGAAAGGCGGGCCGGTGCTCGTGACGTTCCTCGACTCGACCTGCAAGTCCCTCTGCCCGCTCGTTGCTTCCGCGATCGCGTCCGCCGATCGCAAGGTGCCGGCAGCCCAGCGCGCGACGGTCGTCGTCGTGAGCGTCAATCCGGCCGGCGATACGCCCCAGAGCGTCAGCGCGGCGATCAGGGAGTGGGGGCTGCCGCAATCGACGAGGTGGGTCTCCGGCACCCCAGCGCAGCTCGCCGAGGTCTGGCGGGGCTATGGCGTTGAGGTGAGACCGTCCACAGCTGACATCGTCCACGGCGCCCTCGTGTACCTGATCAACCGGCATGGCGACGAGCGTGCGGGGTATCTTGCACCTGTGCTCCCGAGCTTCCTCGCGCTCGACCTTTCCCGCGTCGCGAAGGACCGCGCGTGACCCCGGCAGGTCCGTGGCTGCGGGGCACGGCCGTCGCCGGCGCGGGTGCGTCGGCGCTCGTCATCGTCGGCGGCTCGCTCGGGTTTGACATCGCCCACCGGGTGCTCGCGGCGACGGCAGCGCCGCTGCTCCTCACGGTCGTCGTCGCGGCGTACCTCGAGCACCGACGCCTCCTCCCATCGTCGTCGGTCGCGCTCATCGCGTTCCTCGCGACGACGCTCGTGACGGCACCGGGGCTGCACCTCGCGCTCGCGGCGGTCGCGCTCGCGAGCTCCCTCGCCGCCGCGGCGCTCGCGTTCCGCAGTGGACCGATGCCACGCGGATCGCTCGCTGACCACATCACGCTGACCAAGCCGCGGATCATGTCGCTCCTGATCGTCACCGGTGCCTGCGGCATGTTCGTCGGTGCGCACGGCGTCCCGCCGCTCGGACGGTTCGTCGCTGCGATGGTCGGCCTGGCGCTGTCGTGTGGCGGCGCGAGCGCGATCAACCACGTGCTTGACGCGGACATCGACCGGCTCATGGGGGCGCGTACCGAGCGTCGTCCGGTCGCCGCGGGGCGGATCACGCCAGCCCTCGGTCTGGAGTTCGGGCTGGTGCTCTCCGCGCTCTCCTTCACGCTGCTTGCCGGGCTCGTCGACGTCGTCACCGCGCTGCTCGCGCTCTTCGGCAACCTCTTCTACGTCCTCGTTTACACGCGCTGGCTGAAGCGCTCCACGCGTCACAACATCGTCATCGGCGGCGCCGCCGGAGCCGTACCGCCGGTTGTCGGGTATGCCGCTGCGTCGGGCAACGTTGGCGTTGCTGCTGGCCTTCTGTTCCTGATCGTGTTCGTCTGGACGCCGCCACACTTCTGGGCGCTCGCGCTGTTGATCCAGGAGAACTACGCACGCGCGAACATCCCGATGCTGCCGGTGGAGCGTGGCGAGCGCGAGACCGTTCGCCAGATCCTCGGGTACTCCATCGTTCTCGTCGCCGTCACCGCAGTGCCGGTGTTGACGGGAACGTTCGGGCTCGTGTACCTGCTCTCCGCGCTCGCCCTTGGCGGGGTCTTCTGCGTCCTCGCGCTCCGGCTCTACCGCGCAGTGACACGCCGGCGCGCCGGCGCGCTCTTCCACTACTCGCTGCTCTACCTGGCGCTCCTGTTCATCGCCATGGCGGTCGACGTCTCCGTCTAGGAGGCCCAGTCAAGAGAGGTCGGGGAACGGCGCCATGGCGGCGCGCCAGCGCAGCGCGCGACCAGCAAGCGGCCAGGCGATCGCGAGCGCGGCGACGCCGCCGGCGACGTCGAGGAACCAGTGGTTGCCGGTCGCGACCGTCGACCAGATAACGAGCACCGGGTAGAGCCCCCAGACGACGCGTGTAAGGAGGTGCCGGCCGACCATCACGCCCGTCGCTCCGAGCAGGATCGCGTAGGCGCTATGCAGGCTCGGCACGGCCGCGTAGAGGTTGGTAAGCGGCCCGAACAGGGATGAACGCAGGTTGGCGTGCGTCGGATCGAGCGTGTCAACGAACCCGTACGCCGTCGTCAGCCGTGGCGGCGCCGTCGGGTAGAGCAGGTCGCCGAGGACACCGATGATGTCCAGCACGATGATCGTGTTGCGCACACGGGGGAACGCCGTAGGGCGGCGGAACAGGAGCCAGAGGATGAAGGACCAGGAGATCAGGCGCATGCAGTTGTGGTACGTCCAGTTCGTCAGCTCGACGATCCATCGCGGCAGGCCGTCGCCGAACACCTGCCAGTCGCGCTCGTGAAAGATCCCGAGCGCCTGCTCGAGCGAGACGATGTTCCGCGCGTGGGCGAAGGCGATCGTCGCGTCACCCTCGACGAGCGCGCGTGTCGTCTCGTAGATCGCGTCGACGCCGATCAGGACCAGGATCTGGAGGAGCCACCATCGCCATCGACCTGGAAGCCATCGTCGCATGGGCATAGTATCCTCGGGCGAGATGACGACCCCGCCGCGCGAGACACCGCTGCACGACCGCCACGTCGCGCTCGCTGCGCGCATGATCGACTTCGGCGGGTGGGACATGCCCGTCTACTACGCCGGAATCAACGAGGAGCACCGCGTCGTCCGGACGACCTGCGGCGTGTTCGACGTGTCGCACATGGGCCAGCTTGTCGTCCGCGGCCCGGGCGCGTTCGGGTACCTCCAGAGCGTGCTCTCGAACGACCTCGGACGGATCCCGGTCGGCCGGGCCCAGTACACGCTCCTGCCGAACGAGCAAGGCGGCATCATCGATGATCTGATCGCCTACCGCGTGACCGAGGAGAACGTGCTCCTCGTCGTCAACGCGGGTAACGTCGCCGAGGACCGCGAGTGGTTGCAGGCGCACCTTCCGGCCGTCGGCGTGTCGCTCGTCGACCGCTCCGACGAGTACGGGATGCTCGCCGTCCAGGGGCCGACGAGCGATGCGATCCTCGCGGCGGTCGAGGGTGGTGGCGCGCTCGTGGACGTACCGCCGTTCGGGTTCGCGACCGTGACGCTCGCCGGCGTCAGCTGCCTCGCTGTGCGAACCGGGTACACGGGCGAGCACGGGGTCGAGATCCTCGTCCCGGCGGCCGAGAGCGGCGTGGTGTGGGACGCGATCATCGCTGCCGGCGCCGAACCATGCGGCCTAGGTGCGCGCGACACGCTGCGCCTCGAGGTCTGCTTCCCGCTCCACGGCAACGACATCTCCGCGGCGACGAACGCGATCGAGGCCGGCCTCGGCTGGGTGTGTGCCAAGGACAAGGTCTACATCGGCTCGGATGCTCACGCGGCGACCCGCGACGCAGGACCGCGACGTCGGCTCGTTGCGTTCCGGATGGCGGAGCGCGCGATCCCTCGGGCGGGGATGGTCGTTCGCGACGGGTCGGGCGAGGAGATCGGTCTGGTGACGAGCGGCACGCTCTCGCCAAGCCTCGACGAGGGGATCGGCATGGCGTACGTTCGGGCCGAGGGGAGCGCCGAAGGCTCCTCGATCACGGTTGACGTGCGTGGCAAGCTGCGGGAGGCGACGGTCGCCGCGAAGCCGCTCTACCGTCGCGGATGATCGCGCGGTAGAGTGTGACGGTGCGCAGAGCCGCCCTTCTTGGAACGCTCCTCGCAGTCGGCGCGTCTCTGCTGACGGGTGGCGTCGCTGACGCCGGAGGCGTCGCAGCCGGGCTGCGGGCGACTGCGAGCTGCCCGACGCGTTCCGTCCCTGTGCGTCTCGTCGGCGGTGGCGTCGCGACCGTCCGGCATGCGCGGCCGGGCCGGACGATCACGACGATCACCGGGTCGACCTCGAACCTCTTCCTCGTCGTCCGGCTGCACGCCGCGTGGCGCGCCGTCCAGGGGGGCGCGGGATCGACCGTCGAGCTGACGGCGGCGGGACCGGATGGCGAGGCGTGGCTCTGGTCGTTCAGGTTGCGGAGCGCCCAGCCGCTCGCTGACCCGACGGACTACACCGTCTGCCTGCATCCGACGGTGGGACGTGCATCGTTTGTCTCCCACCTGCACGGCGCGACCGGGGCATGGACGTTCACGGCGTCGGTTACGACCGGTCGGGTCGCCGGGACGACTGCTCAGCTTTCCCTCGTGTCGTCCTGACCACGGTGGGCGAGGGGTCGTGCAGGTACTGCCGGGTCTACTGCGACTGGGTGATCGACCCGGCCGGGTGTGAGGACACCGGCTGCGCGAACCTCTACGGCTACGACGACAGCGAGGGCAACCGCGTGCTCGGCTGCCTCGCGGGCGTGTTTCGTGCCGAGCTCGACCAGCGAACGCTCGCGCAGGTGCGCGCCGAGAACGGTGGTCGCTTCGGGGCGCTGCGCGCCGTCCGGCGTCCGCTGCCGATCTGCCGCGCCGTCGTCGAACGTGCGTACCCGGCAAGGCTAGAAGCGGTCGGCTGCCTCAACCCGGAGTTCGCCGAGGCACATGCCGGACCGGCATTCCGGGTCACGCGAGGCGAGTGATGTGATTGCGTAATGGCATGGTCATTGGGTGTCTGGAGCGAGCGGGGGGTGGTCGCGACCACGGACTGAACCGCGCGTCTGCGGTCACGCGCGCCATCGCTCATCGTTCGTCGGACTCGTCGCGCGCCCCGTTCAGCTGTCGGGCGGAGGCGCCGTTCGCGTGGGTCGCGCGCAGCCGCCTCACCTCCTCGGCGTCCGATCCCTTCCCCTCTGGGCCCGGCGTCTCGAGGATCGCCGGCAGGTGGGCGAGCGCCGGGTGGGAGAGCAGAACGCCCATCCGCTCGCCGATCTCGCCCTCGAGCATGTTCGCGTGACGGTCGCGGTTCGAACCGAGCTTCGCGGCGGCGTCGTTCACGTGGAGCGCGCGCAGTCGATGGAGCCCGACGCGCCGGTCGACGTCATCGAGCAGGGAGTCGACGATCGCCGCCTCGCGGATGTCGACGCCGGAGACGAAGATGTGGCAGGTATCGATGCAGAGCCCAACACGCGGGTGGTCGACGGCGGCCACCACGCGAGCGAGCTCGTCGATGTCCCGGCCGATCGTGTCGCCTGCGCCGGCGGAGTTCTCGAGCAGCAGCCACTCGTCGTCGCCGAGCGCGTCAAGCGCCGGTGAGATGCCGTCGACGATGTTCGCGAGCGTTGCATCGAGCCCGGCGCCGAGATGCGAGCCGACGTGGAAACAGGTGTCGGCGCCGATCCGCGCCGCGACTCCGACGGTCGTCGCCAGCGCGAGTCGCGACTTCGCTGCGACATCGGGGTCGGTGGATGCCAGGTTGATGAAGTAGATCGCGTGGCAGAGCGAGTAGGCGATCCCGGCCGCCGCCGCCTCGCTCCGGTACGCCGCCAGCAACTCCTCGGGGTGGTTGGTCGCCCGCCACTGGCGCGAGCTCTGCGTGAAGATCTGCAGCGCCTCGCAGCCGAGATCGGCGGCGCGCCCGATCGCGTTCGTGATCCCGCCACCGCTCGAGACGTGCGCGCCGAAGAGCATCAGCGGGGTATCGTAGTCGACGTGTCCGTTCGCGTCCGTTTCTGCCCGTCTCCGACCGGCTACCTCCACGTCGGTGGCGTGCGCACCGCCCTCTTCAACTGGCTGTTCGCACGACATGCGGGCGGCGTGGCGGTGCTCAGGATCGAGGACACCGACCTCACGCGAGAGGCGGATGGTGCGATCGAGCAGATCCAGCGCTCGCTTGACTGGCTCGGCCTAGAGTTCGACGAGTCGCCCGCGAAGGGCGGGCCGAACTCGCCGTACCTGCAGTCAGAGCGCCTCGCGTTCTATCGCGAGACCGCCCTCGATCTCGTCGAGCGTGGTCTCGCCTACCGTTGCTACCAGACCGCAGACGAGCTCGCCGCGGCGCGCACCGTGGCACGGGAGACGGACGACCCTGCGTCGGCGACTCGACTGCACCGCGACCTCGCGACGGCCGAGGTTCGCGCCTTCGAGGCCGAAGGGCGCCCGGCCGTGATCCGCCTCCGCGTCCCGCTTGAGGGCGCGGTGACGATCACCGACCTCGTCCGCGGCGAGATCACGTGGGAGAACCGGCTCCTCGGCGACCACGTCATCTGCCGGGCCGACGGCGTCGCCACCTACCAGCTCGCCAACCCGCTCGACGACGTCCTGCACGGCATGACGCACGTCATCCGCGGTGAGGACCTGCTCCCCTCGACTCCGCGCCAGGTGCTCTTGCTCGAGGCCCTCGGGCACCGCTACCCGATCACCGCGCACCTGCCGATGATCCTCGGCCCGGACCGGAAGCGCCTCTCAAAACGCCATGGCGCAGCCTCGGTGGAGGAGTTCCGCGACGCCGGGTACGTACCGGAGTCGGTGATCAACTACCTCGCGCTCGTCGGCTGGAGCTTCGACGATGCGACCGAGATCATGACGGTCGACGAGCTGGTCGAGCGCTTCTCGATCGAGCGCGTTAACCCCGCGCCGGGCGTTTTCGACCACCAGAAGCTCGCCTGGATGAACGGCGTGCACCTGCGTGGCCTCGCGCCGGCGCGTTACGAGCAGGCGCTGCGTGGCTACCTGATAACGAGCCTGTCGGCGCTCGCGACCGAGCCGCGGCTCGGTGAGGCCGTGGCTCTCGTGCAGGAGAAGGTCGCGACGCTCGGCGAGTTCGAGGGATTCGCCGGGTTCCTGTTTCGCGGTGTCGCGGATGACCCGGAGGCTCTCGCGAAGGTCGCTGCAACCGAGCGGGTCGCGGAGATCCTCGCCGCCTGCGCGGACGCCATCGCCTCGCTCGAGCCGTTCACGGTCGAGGGTGTCGAGTTGGCGCTCCGGAACGTCTGCGAGGAGCTCGGCGTGAAGCCGCGCGTCGGCCTGCTTCCGCCACGCGTCGCCGTCTCCGGTCGCACGGTGTCGCCCGGCCTGTTCGAGTCGATCGTCTTCCTCGGCCGCGAGGAGACGATCGCCCGGCTCGTCGCTCTGAGCCGGGCGATCGTCTGATCGCAGGGGGGCTGTTAGAGCCCGAGGAGCGGCGAGACCGGCCGGCCGCCGATCGCATCGCGGACGGGGATCGACCAAGGGCGGGAGAGCGCTCGGTGCGCCGACGACCGCCACGAGCGCGATTGCTGGTCTCACGGGTTTGGGCAGGTGACATCATCGTGGCGACTGGTGGAGGCCGGCCCGACATGGAGCGTGCTCCGTGCACGCAAGGGACGCTTCGCTGCCAGCACGGATCTACCATGGGCGGCGATGAGCCTCGGGCAGGTCTACACACCAGCCGTCGAGGTGGAGCTCGCGACGCGGATCGCGCTCGAACACTGGGGCGGCGACCTCGCCTCGGCGGCGGTGTGCGATCCCGCCTGCGGCACGGGTGACTTCCTGCTCGGCGCGGCGCGAGACGCCCGCATGCTCGTCGGCGTCGACGTCGATCCTACCGCCGTCGCGGTCGCCCGCGAGAGGCTTCCGCGGGCCGCGATCCACCACGGCGACGCCTTGGTCGTCGACCCGGCACGCTTCGCCTGGGGCGTCCACGCGCCGGCCCAGTATGACCTGGTCCTCGGGAACCCGCCGTACGTCCGTCACCAGCAGCTGCGGGACGGTCTCGGACGAGCGGAGCCGTACGCGCCGCGCGTGGCGGCGGCCGTGGCCGGGCTCGCGCCGGGGCTGCGGCTCTCCCGCCGCGCCGACCTCTCGGCAGGCTTTCTCGCGCTCGGCGTGTCCCTGCTCGCGGACGACGGTGTCCTCGCCTTCGTCACGACCAGCGCCTGGCTCGACGCCAGCTACGGCGAGCCGCTCGGGCGCTTCCTGCTCGACGCGGGCCTCGTCGAGCTCGTCGACCGGCCGGCACAGCGCACCTTCGAGGCTGCTGCGGTCGGGTCGGTGATCGTCGTCGTTCGTCGCGGGCACACCGGCACGGTGCGGCTCAGACGCGTCGATCGCGACGTCCGCGACGTCGCTGCGGACGAGCTACGGACGCGGGGGAAGTGGGGCGGGCGACTTCTCCGCGCACCCGCCGCCGTGGCGATGCTGGAGGCGGCGCTCGTGGGGTACGGAACGCTCGGTGAGGCGTGCCCGGTCGGCGGCTACCTGATCACCGGGAACGACCGGCAGCACTACCGTCTCGTCGAGGAGGGTGGCGCGGTGCCGGTCGTGAAGTCGACGCGGGACGAGCGCCGGATCGTCCTCGACGGCGCGCCGCGCCGGTTCCTCGTCGACGTGCCGGCGCAGGAGCCCGGCGACGTGCTCTGCGTCCGCACGGCCCGCGACCGGCACATGGTCTACCTGAACCCCCGGGGCTGGGCGTCCGGCGAGCTGTACCGCGTCCGTGCTCCGCCGGGCGTGTCGCCCACCGCGCTCGCGGCCTTCCTCAGCTCGGCCGTCGTCGGGCTCCAGCTCGAGACGCTCGGGCGGGCCTACGGCGGCGGGGGAGGGCCGCTGAAGGTCGAGCGTCAGGACCTCGTGCAGGTACGGATGCCCCCTGTCGCGGTGCTGGCATCGCGTGGCGCGGAGCTCGAGGCTGCCCTCGCGCCACTGCTGACGCGTGCGATCGGCACCGTGCCGCAGGAGGCGCTCGCCGTCGATCGGCTCGCGCTCGAGCGGCTCTGCGGTGCGCTCGTCGGTCTGTCGGCCACCGAGTCCGACCTGGTTCGGGACGCCCACGCCGCAGCCGTCTGCGCCCGCGTCGCCCGCTCACAGCGGGTGCTTGTTTGACGGGCTCCTCGTGGTCTGATTGTGAGATGGCGTGGTCATCCTGTCCTGAACGCCACGTCGCAGGTCCTCAATGTGGCGAACAGCCAGACGGACGTACTCGTTGATAGTCGTTCTCTTCCCTCCGGGACAGCTGGGACGACCCAGTGCATGAGCACCGCCGGAGTCGGTGGTCCGGACGAGTGCCAGCAGTTCCAGATGCTCTTCAGCACGATCGGTACACCACTCCAGAGCGTCGGATGTCACGAGATTGGTCACTCGGTAGGATTGCGCACGACAACGACATGGGCTACAACGGGTGCATGCGATCCACCATTTCGGGTACGACAGCGGTCTGGGGAAGTGACCAGGTCAGCCACGTGAACGGGAGGTACTGATGCGGTTCGTTTTCAAATCCGTCGCCTGTACGGCCATCGTGTCGGTCCTGGTGATCGGCGCGATCCTCGTCGACCGATACCGCGGCACGACCGTCGTCGGTCAACCATCACTACCAGGCACGACCGCGTCACCAGTCGTGCACGCTGCGCTCTGGAGCGTCGTGCGGGCCCATGCCGGTGAGAGCTCGGAGCGGTTCATTCCCCGTTCGCTTGGTGACCTTGCCTCCGTCGCCGACACGGTGGTCATCGGAACGGTCGTCGCGAATCACGGCGTGATGGCGATCACCGCGCCGGACGGCACGCCCGGCGACCCGCGGGGCGCGAGCATGCTCTTCCTTGACATGGCTGTCACCCGGGTGGTGACCGGCACCGTCGACACGAGCCATCCCATCCCGATCGCCGTCCTCGTCTTCCCGGGCCCCCGCTCGTCGCCTGACGGCTCCGACGCAGCGGCGTTCACGTCCGCGACGCTGCCCAGCGGTCAAACGCTCTTCTCGTTGATCCGAAACACCGACCCATCGACGAAGATCGCCGGGTTCTACAACACGTACTCGCCGTCGTCACACCGCGGCATCATCGAAGCCGGGGGCGCCGGCCCAGTGCTCGCCCTCGGCGATAGCACCAGCGACGACACGACATGGACCGCGCAAACGCTCGCCAACGCCGGCTCCCTCGACAGCCTCGGCAACGCGATCGCAACCGCGGCGGCTGCCTGCACGGTGAACACCTGCCTCACCCGTGCGGGCGTCGGCTAGTGGTCGCCGCACGCGAACGACCGGCGCGGCTTCAGGCGACATGTAGAGGAGACACAGATGCACCCGGGGTGCTGGTCTACCTATATAGACGCCGGCGCCGCGGCGTCGAGCTGGGTGGAGCGGTAGGCGGCCTGGACCGTTGAGACCGGCCAGCGGGTGTCGCCGCGGACTGTCGGGACGCTATCGCGGTTCAGGCTCTGCGCGATCCGTGGCCACGAGGTGCCGGCCAGACGTTCGGAGACGATCCGACGGCGGATCGTGTCCGGGATCGTTACAGGGCGTCCGAGGCGGGCTCCGGCCTGTTTTTTCGCGGCGAGCACGTCCCGGGTGCGTTGCCCGATCGGTCGCCGCTCGAACTGCGCGAACGTCGCCAGCACGTTCGCCATCATCTCCCCGGACGGCGTCGCGGTTTCAACGCCGAGATCGAGCGCGACGAGCTGCCAGCCGCCCTGCCGTGCGCGCTCCGTCAACGCCGCGAAGTCGAGGAGGCTCCGCGAGAGCCGGTCGAGCTTCGCGACGACAAGCGCCTCCGCAGAACGCTCACGCTGCTCGTGCCGCCGACGCGGCCTCGCGTTCCGACTGACAACGCGGCTGTTCGACCTGGTGCGCGAGCTCGACGGACAGCTGGCGTTGCCGATCACTCGCTCGTCGTGGGGTGCAGCCCTTGCACCCCAGATCGCGTCGGAGGGCCCTCGTGGGGTGCAAGGGCTGCACCCGCGAGCGACACGCCGTAGAGCACGATCGCCTGCCACGTTGCACGAGCACGTCGACGTAGCGTCGGTCTCACTCCGACCAGCAGGAAGACGGCGGCGAGGGCGAACCGCATCGCTGAGACACCGGTCGCTCCGAGCCGGTCGAACAGGCCGATCGCGAGCGAGCCAGAGACCTGGATCGTCACGGACGTGCCGACGATCATCGCGGCGCCGCTGGCCGCGCGGCCGTTCACGCCTGGCCGTACCAGCGTGCGAGGACGGACACCATCGTCGCCGTCACGTTCCTCATCGAGGTGATGTCGACCCACTCGTCGATGCCGTGGATGTCGCCCGCCTGCGGTCCGTAGCAGTAGGTGGGGCCGGCGACGTACCGGGCATCGGTCGTGGCGGTGGAGAGGCTCGCGCCGATGGCAAAGCCTGCAGCGTCCGCGTGCGCCGCGCAGACCAGGTGCGCGAGCGTCGTGTCAGGATCGTGACGGTAGCCGTGTGCGCGGAACCCCTCGAATGCGACCTCCACGGTGGGCGCAGCCGCCGCGACGCGCTCGAACAGGATCCGCTGGGCCTCGACCGGCTCGAGGTCGCGTCCGAACCCGAGGCGCACCCGAAGGTACGCCTCCGCGGGCACGTTCGACGGCCACGCGCCGCCGCCGACCTCACCGAGGTTGAGGTTGTAGGGGTGCGCGAAGGCGTCCGAGAAGGCGGGGTCGCCGCCGGCAGCGTTCAGGTCTTCCTCGAGCACGCGCAGCGCGCCGACAGCGTCGACGAGCGCCTGGATCGGCGGCGTCGTCGCCGCCTGATCAGCGTAGGCTGCATGTTTCCCCGATCCGCGAGCTGTGAGGCGCGCCCAGATCACCCCGACGCCACCGTGGCTGACGTGCGTGTAGTGCGGCTCGGCGATCAGCGTGCCGTCACCGTCGTAGCCGGCGGCGAGGACCGCGCGCATGCCGTTTCCGCCGCACTCCTCCTCGATCACGCTCGTGAACATCAGGTCGCCGGTCGGGGGTCCGTAGAGCGAGAGGAACACGTCGACCGCGACGAGGTAGCAAGCGATCCCCGCCTTCATGTCGCCCGCTCCGCGACCCCAGAGGCGCCCATCGGCGATCTCGGCACCCCACGGGTCGCGCGTCCACCGCTCGAGCGCTTCGACCGGAACGACGTCGGTGTGGCCCGAGAGGTGCAGCGTCGGTGCCCCGGGTGTCGTGCCGCGCATCCTCCCGGCGACGTTTGTTCGTCCGGCGTAGGGGAGGAGCGGGATGCCGGCACGCGGGTTGCCGAGCGCCTCCTCAGCGTCGACTGCGACCCTCTCGACGGTGAAGCCAAGCTGCTCCAGCCGCTCGTGTACGACACGCTGCGCTCCCTCCTCGAAGCCGAGGAGGGAGCGCTCGCGCACGAGCTGTGCTGTGAGCTCGAGAGCGTCCTCGAGCCGGTCGTCGACCGCCGCGCGAACGGCCTCGGTCACGAGGTCAGGTCGCGGGCCATCTCGTCGAAGACCCGGATGAACTGGTCGCAGTCCTCGAGGGTGTGGGTGATCGAGAGCGTCCACTCCTCCTCGCGACCCGGGGTCATGAAGATGCCGCGGTTCATGTTGTACAGCCACGCGAGGTCGGAGACCTCGCCGTCCTGGTTCGCCTTGAACGACTCGTAGTCGACGACCTTCGATGGCGAGAACGTGACGCAGCCCTTCGAGCCGATGCCGACGGCGTAGCCGGGCAGGTTGTACCTCGCGATCACGGCCTCGCAGCCCTTCAGCAGGTGCTCGTTGAGCGCGTCCAGGTGGGCGTACGCGTCCGCGGTCATCACCTCGAGCAGGTTCGCGCGGGCGGCAGCCATCACGAGCGGGTTGCCGTTGTACGTGCCGACCTGGTAGACCTTGCCGTTGGTGACCGTCGAGAGCGCCTCCTCGGTGCCGCCGATCGCGCCGGACGGCAGGCCGCCGCCGAGCGCCTTTGCGAGCGTCACCAGGTCGGGCTCGAGGCCGTACTTCGAGGTCGCGCCGCCCGGGGCGATGCAGATGCCGGTCTTCACCTCGTCGACGATCAGGAGGATCCCGTGCTGGCGTGTCAGCTCGCGCACGGCCTCGAGGTAGCCGGGCTCCGGGAGGATCACGCCGAGGTTCATCATCGCCGCCTCCATGATCACGCAGGCCGGCTTGCGGTCCTCGCGGATCAGACGCAGGATGCGGCTCTCCATCGCGTCGATGTCGTTGAACGGCACCGGCACGGTCATGTTCGCGACGGACTGCGGGATGCCCTCGCCGTACGGCAGCGAGGCGAGGTTGTCGCGATCACCGATCTGGCCGTAGGGCACGCCGATCGAGACCATGACGTAGTCATGATGGCCGTGGTAGGAGCCGAAGATCTTCATGATCGTGTCGCGACCGGTGTGCGCGCGGGCGATCCGGATCGCGTCCATCGTCGCCTCGGAGCCCGAGTTGACGTAGCGCCACAATGGCAGGCCCCAACGCCGCTGCAGCTCCTCGGCGACGACGACGGCGTCCTCGGTGGGCGCGGCGAAGTGCGTGCCCTTGCTGATGCGCTCGGTCACGGCCTTCGTGATCGCCGGGTGCGCGTGGCCCTGCACCATCGATCCGAACCCGTTGTGGTAGTCGATCATACGGTTGCCGTCGACGTCCCAGACGTAGGCGCCCTCACCGCGCTCGAGGTAGATCGGCCAGGGGTCGCGCAGCTGGTAGGAGGACGCGACGCCGGAGGAGAGCGACTTCTGGGCCCGCTCGAACATGCGGCCCGAGCCCTTCGTCTCCGCGTTCAGGTGGGTCTCCTCGCGGGCCGTCAGCTCGGCGAGCCGGCTGCGGTCGATGGTGGCGTAGCTCGTGGCGGACATCGGGTCTCCCGGCGGTTCCGCGCGTCCAGCGACGCGCGTTGGTGGAGGACAGGATAGAGCCTGAGCGGTCAGTCAGGCAAGCGAGAGGCGTCTGCCTGGCGCGCCCCAATCAGGGCAACGACCGCCGCCTCGTCTCCCGCACGTAGGAGGGCGATCGGGTCGGGAGCGCCGTTCACGAGGTCCTCGAAGAAGATCTTCCGCTCCTCGTACGTCGCGAACGTGTCCTTCGCCCAGCCGCGAATGCCGTTCAGCAGCTCGGCGAGCCTTGCGTGGGGCGCGCCGAACTGCTCGGCGATCTCCCGCTTCAAGCGTTTGGCAAGTGCCGGGCTCGCACCGGAGGTCGAGATCGCGATCGCGATCGGTCCCGTGCGAACGATCGCCGGGAGGATGAAGTTGCAGAGCGGCGGGACGTCGACGACGTTCACCAGCATGTGACGAGCTTCCGCGGCGCGGTAGATCTTCACGTTCAGGTCGGTGTCGCTCGTCGCCGCCACGGCAAGGAACGCGAGCTGAAGGTCAGCCGGTTCGAACTGCCGCAGCTCGAGCGTGATCGCACCCTCCGCCGCGAGCGTGCGAACGTCCTCGACCGCGTCCAGCGCGACGACGGTCACGCTGGCACCGGCGGCAAGCAAACCCTCGACCTTCTCTAACCCGACGGGGCCGGCGCCGACGACGAGGCACGGGCGCCCTGTCAGGTCGAGGCACGCCATGTAGAACGTCTTCTCTAGCATTCGCCGGTTGCACGATGCGTCGCAGCGCGCGAGCGCGAGGTCGCAGACGCAGGGGCGTGGCGGTCGGGAGGCCATGCCCGGATGCTACCGGCACACTATGACCGTGGCTCCCGTGCGACACCTCTACGTCCACGTCCCCTTCTGTGGGCATCGCTGCGGCTACTGCGACTTCGTCACGGTCAC
Organism: Actinomycetes bacterium; assembly: GCA_025360225.1. Lineage (GTDB taxonomy): Bacteria > Actinomycetota > Thermoleophilia > Gaiellales > F1-60-MAGs149 > JANYCN01. The sequence continues at coordinate 28,381 of JANYCN010000013.1, forward strand.
GGGAAACGCGCACCGCCACGCCGACTACGTCGCCGCGCTCGTTGGTGAGGCTCGACGCTGGCAGCGCCAAGGGACGCTTGGAGACGGCGTCGACACCCTCTACGTCGGTGGTGGCACGCCGTCTGAGCTGGCTCCGACGCTGCTCGCGGCGTTGCTCGACGCCCTTCCGCCCGCCACCGTCGAGCTGACGGTCGAGTGCAACCCGGAGACGGTGTCCGAACAGCTCGCGCGAGCTCTCGCCGAGCGTGCCGCCCGGGTCTCGCTGGGCGTGCAGTCGTTCAACCAGCGCCACCTCGTCACGCTCGAGCGGCTGACGACGCCCGATGGCGTGCGTGAGGCGGTCGCGGTGCTCCGCGCGGCCGGCGTCGCCAACCTCTCCCTCGACCTGATCTACGGCATCCCCGGTCAGAGCGAGGAGGATCTCGAGCGCGACCTCGACGAGCTCGTTGCGCTCGCTCCCGACCACTGCTCAGCGTACGAGCTTGAGGCGAAGCCGGGGACCCGCTTTGCGGTGCACCACGGCGGGGCGCTGGCGGCCGAGGCGGAGGCCGTCGAGGGGCACTACGACCGCGTGATCGATCGGCTGACGGCCGCTGGATACGACTGGTACGAGACGGCAAGCTTTGCCCGAGACGGGCGGCGCGGCGTGCACAACACCGCCTACTGGTCGGGGGTTGACTACCTTGGCCTCGGGATCGGCGCCGTGTCGACGCTCGGCGATGAGCGACGCCGCAACGGCCCGCGCCTCGCGCGCTACATCGATGACGTCAACGGCGACCGTGTCCCGCCCTTCGCGCTCGAGCCCGTCGACGCGGACGTGCGACGCCGCGAACGGCTGATCCTCGGGCTTCGGCTGCGCGAGGGCGTAGAGCTCGGCGAGGTGCTGGGCGTGGTTGATGTCGAGGCGCTCGACCGTCTCGTGGCGCACGGGATCGCCGTCGTCGAGAACGGTAGACTTCGTCTTGAGCGGCGGGGACGGTTGCTGTACAACGACGTGATCGCGCGCCTGCTCGTCAGCGAGCAGCAATGACCGAGCATGGACACGACCTGACACCGCGCCGCGCGCGCATCCTGCGCCTCGTCGTCGAGGAGCACATCGCCACGGGCGCACCGGTCGGGTCGCGCACGCTGGTTGCGATCGGCGAGCTTGGCTACTCGCCGTCAACGATCCGTTACGAGCTCGCGCGGCTCGAAAACGTCGGGCTGCTGGACCACCCGCACACGTCGTCGGGGCGCGTCCCGACGGAGGCTGGCTACCGGTTCTACGCCGACGAGGTCGCTGCCCAGCGGCTCCCTGGACGCCCGCTCGCGATCGAGCTCGAGCCTGCGCGTCACGAGGTCGACGTCGCGTTGCAGGCGACGACCGAGGCGCTCAGCCAGGTCTCGAGCCTGCTCGCGCTCGTCTCAGCGCCCTCCGTTACGGCGACCGTGATCCGCCACGTCGAGGTGCTGCTGCTCCAGCCACAGGTGGTGATGGTCGTCGTGATCACGGCGTCAGGCTCGATCGCAAAACGGGTGTTCGCGTTCGACGCTGCGGTGGACGCGCGCCTCGTCGACTGGGCGCGAACCTACCTGAACGAGACCGTCACGGGCACCGGGATCGGCACGAGCGCGCTGCGGCGCAAGCTCGCCAACCCCGAGCTCTCGCTGCGTGAGACGGCATTTCTGCACGCGATTGGCGGGGCGTTCTTGGAGGTGGTGGAGGATGCGGCCGACCGCGTCTACGTGGGTGGCGCGAGCCGGCTGATGTCCGAGCTGCGCGCTCGTGAGGTGAGCGATCTGGGGCTGATCGCGGCCGCGCTCGAGGAGCGCGCAACGATGCTCGGGATGCTGCGCGAGGTGCTTGCGACCGATCGTGTCCTGATCCGGATCGGCGGCGAGCACGACGACCCGCGCGTCCGCCCGCTAGCGCTTGTCGCTGCAAGCTACGGGATCGGGTCGCGGAACCTCGGCGTCGTGTCGCTCCTTGGCCCGGTCCGGATGGACTACGCCGGCGCCGTCGCCACCGTGCGTGGCGCCGCGGCGGCCCTCTCCGACTACGTGGAGTCGCTCTACTCGTAGCGCGCTCCCGGCGAAACATGGGCAGAAGCGCCGATGTTCCTGCGCCAACGCCGGGCTACGGTGGGTCAGGCACGATGACCCACGACGAACGGGGCAAGGAACATGGACACGTACGTGATCCTCAGGCGCGATGGCTGGCGCGACGGCGACGAGCTACGCGCTGCCGCCGAACGCTCGACGATTGAAGGAGACCGCGTTCCCGACGACATCCGCTGGATCCGCAGCTACGTGCTCGGAGAGGCAGCAGGAGGGCTCGGCACGGTGTGCATCTACCAGGCCTCCTCCCCCGAGGCGATCCGCAAGCACGCGGCGGCTGCTGGCCTGCCAGTCGATGAGATCATCAAGGTCGCCGATACGGTCGTCGTGCGCCCTGACCCCGTGGCCGTGGTGTAGCGCCGGCGCAGACCTGGTCTGCGCGGCGTGGCGCACCGCGGAGACCGCTCACCAATCCCGGGCCCTGTCTCGTGGTCTGATTGTCAAATGGCGTGGTCATCCGACTGCCTGGATCGTCCTGCGCTGGCCGGCTGCGCCACCCTGCGGGTGGCTACGTCGCCGAGCTCCGGCGACCTGCCCCGGCCCGCTGTGCGTGCCCGATCGTGGGCTTCGCGGGAGCGTCGCGCGCCGCTTGCGCTTAGCGTGTCAAGGCCTTCGCCTTGGCACGCGTGCGAGCGGGCGTGCTATCCAGCACGCCCGCGATCGGCAAGCCCTGCGCGACGCGCAACGCTCCCGCTCGCTCCAGACACCCGACGACGCCGCTCTTTGACAATCAGACCACTAGCGCGCCGGCACGCCGATGCCGAGCCGGGTCGCCTCGATCCCCGCCCGCGCTCGCGTCGGCACGTCCAGCTTGCGCAGCACGGCAGACACGTGGTGGTCGACGGTTCGGGGCGAGACGACGAGCCGCTCGGCGATCGCCGCGTTCGTCAACCCCTCGCCGAGCAGCGCGAGGACGTCGAGCTCGCGGGCGGTGAGGTTCGCGGGGTTCTCGCGTGCACGCTGGCGCGGCCCGGTCGCGAGGCCGCGTACACCGAGCGCCCGTGCCTGTCGCGCCACGACCGCCCCCGCTCCGTCGGCGCCGATCGCCCGGAGCCGCTCGTACGCCTCTCGCAAGGAGTCACCGTCACCGGCCGCCGCGATCGCGAGCGCAGCCTCGTACCGGCAGCCGAGCGCATCCCATGCATCTGCCGCGTCCTGGAACCGGCCGGCGAGCTCGAGCGCGCACGGCTCGGCCGTGAGCCTCGCCGCACGAACGGGCGACCCCGTGCGCGCACGCCAGCACGACAGGACCCCGGCCTCCCACGGCGCCCACGAGGTGCAGGAAAGCGAGTACGCCGGCTCGCTAAGCTGTTCGACCAGCTCCGGTTGCCCGTGCAACCAGGCGATCTCTGCTCGTGCGCGTGAGAGCGGGCCCGACCAGGAGAGCGGCGTCATGTCACCTGCGGTCGCGTCCGCGAGCGCTAACGCGTCGTCGGCCCCCGGGTCACCCCGCCTGGCCCTCGTGAGCGCGAGGACGATGAGCCCGTAGAACCGCGCCGCTGGCGAGTCGAGCCCGCTATCGGCGAGGTAGGAGCCGGTCTCGGCTGCTGCGTCCCACTCGCAGCGGTCGAGGGCCACGAATGCCCGCGCTATCAGGATGCTCAGCCGCCACAGGTCGAGGTCCTGGTGCTCGCAGGCGGCCAGGCCACGCTCGATCTCGCGATCGGCGAGGTCGTGGACGTGGTGGTCCGCGGCGCTGATCGCGAGGTTGTTGTGGAGCTTCAGCGACAGCCCCCGATCACCTCGGGAGAGAGCGGCGTCCAGGACGGCCTCCATTGCCGCGAACGCAGCTGGTCCGTCTCGCTGAACGAGCACCGTTACCAACCCGGACTCGATGTCCAACGCGAGCTCGGTGGCCTGCCCATCAAGGGTTGCAAGGACGTGCGCCTCCTCGAGCGCGGCAGACGCCGCGTCGAGCTGGCCGTCGGCGAACAGCACGCTCGCGCTCGCCCGGCGAGCTCTGGCGATCGACGAGCGGGCGCCGGACGCCTCAGCGAGCGCGAGCGCTCGAGCAGCGGACGCACCCGCGTCCTCCGTCAGCCCGCGGCAGAGCTGGTGGGAGACGAGCCCGCAGAGCGCCGAGGACTCGCGCAGCGGCTCATCAATCTCGCGGTACAGCGCCGTCGCCTCGGCCAGGTCCGCCATCGACGCCACCTGCTCGTCCGTGTGGAAGAGCGCCTCAGCGCGCGCCTCAAGCAGCTCGGCACGCTGATCGGGTGGCAGGATCGACGCAAAGCGCAGCGCCCGGGCGTACTGTGAGGCAGCCTCACGGTGCGCGCCGAGCCGCGCGGCCTCGCGTGCCGCCTCCGGCGCGTAGCGCATCACCGCCGGACCGTCAGCCGCCTCGTCAGCATGCGTAGCGAGACGTGACACGTCGAGCGGGAGATCGTCGCTCAGCGTACGGAGGATCGCCTGGTGGACGGCCCGACGGCGCGCTGGGTCGACATCATTGGCGACGACGAGCCGGGCGAGCTCGTGACGGAACGCGACACCGCCCGGCGCCGCTACCAGAAGCCCGGCGTCGAAGCAGGCGCGGACAGAGGGCTCCGCGCCCGGACACACGCCCTCGAGAAGGCGGGGCCCCGCGCCCTGCGCGGCCAGCGCGACCACCTCGAGCACGCCCACGGCAACGCCGTCAAGCCGGGCGACACGGGCAAGCACCGCATCGCGAACGGTGGGCGGAACGTGCTCGCTGTTGGCGGCAAGGACCTCGGCGACGTAGAACGCGTTCCCGCTCGAGAGGCGGTACAGCTCGTCCGTGTCGACGGCTCGATCGCCCGCAAGCGCGGCTACGCCCGCGCGTGAGAGGCGTCCGACGGGCAACCGTGTCACGCCTGCAGGCGACGCGATGTCCCCGAGCGCGAGCCAGAGCGGGTGTCGACGGTCGAGCTCGTCGTCGCGGTAGGTGGCAACGATCAGGCCTCGCCATGACCCGATCCGTCGCCCGAGCAGGCGGAGCACCGAGAGCGTTGCCTCGTCGGCCCAGTGGACGTCCTCGAGGACCAGCACCGACCCATCGGTGAGGGTGTCTCGCAGCTGCTCGAAGACCCGGTAGGCGCCGTCCATCTCGTCACCATTGATCCGAAGGCCGTCGAGATCGGCGAACGCTCCGAGCGGACGCGGCACCGCAACTGGGTCGCACCGCCCCCAGCGGGCGACGGTTGGGGCGATCGCGACGCCGAGCGCCTCAAGAAGCGTCGTCTTTCCGACGCCGGCCTCACCTGAGACCAGGACGAGCTGCCCGGTTCCCAGCGCAGCCTTGGCCCGGGCGCCCGCGAGGGCGTCGAGGTGATCGCTCCGTTCGACGAGCATCCCCCCATGATCCCACCGATGGCGGTCTGACGCAACCCCTCTGGCGACAGGCCGGCGGCGCCCTCCGGCTACGATCCGGTGCGAATGGCGGGCCCGCGCGACTACTACGAGACGCTGGGCGTCGCTCGCGACGCGGACGAGGGCGAGATCAAGAAGGCCTTCCGCCAGCTTGCTCGCAAGCTGCATCCCGACGTCAACAAGGATGACCCGACAGCGGCCGACCAGTTCCGCGCGGTCGCGGAGGCCTACGAGGTGCTGTCGGTCTCCGAGACGCGCGCGACGTACGACCGCTACGGGCACGCCGGCGTCTCCGGCAACCATCGTCGCACCGACAACGCCGCGCAGGCGGGGAACTTCGGCGACCTGTTCTCGATGCTCTTCGGCGAGGACCTCTTCGGCGGCGGTCGGCGTGGCGGGAGAGGGGGCCCGGTCGCCGGCGCCGACGCGGCGACGCAGGTCGAGATCACGCTCAAGGACGCCGCGTTTGGCGTCCCCGTCGACCTGCTGATCCAGACCGAGGTTGGCTGCGAGCGCTGCGAGCGCAGCGGTGCCGAGCCTGGCTCAAACCCGCGCACCTGTGCGACCTGCGGTGGCCAGGGGCAGGTGCGACAGCTGATGCGTACCGTGCTCGGGCAGGTTGAGCGGATCGGGCCATGCCCGACGTGTAACGGGCGTGGGAAGCAGGTCGACGACCCATGCCGGCGCTGCCGCGGCGTCGGACGGGTTACGGAGGAACGTACCGTGTCGGTCGCGATCCCCGCAGGGATCGAGCACGGCCAGCAGGTCCTCGTCCGGGGTCAGGGCCACGCCGGCGATCCCGGCGCTCCGGACGGCGACCTGTACGTCGCCGTCGCCATCGCCGACGATCCTCGTTTCCAGCGCGAGGGCGTTGACCTGGTGACGGTCGTCGAGCTGACGATGACGCAGGCCGCGCTCGGCGCGACGCTTGACGTCGAGACCCTTGACGGCTCGGCGTCGGTCGAGTTCAAGACGGGGACGCAGGCCGGCGAGGTGCGCACGCTCCGTGGTCAGGGCATGCCGAACGTCCGCTCAGGCCGTCGCGGCAACCTGCGGATCCTCGTCAACGTGCTCGTGCCGCGTGCCCTCTCCGGCGAACAACGCCGCCTGGTCGAGCAGCTCGACAAGGCGCTAGCAGAGAAGAACTACGCCGACGGCGGCGACGGGATCCTCGGGCGCTTCCGCAGGCATCGCGATGGTGGCTGAACCGGAGCCGCAGCTCGTCCGCTGGTCTGTCGCCGTGTCGTCGGACGCCGCCGAGCTCGCCGTCTACGAGCTCCTCGAGGCGTTTCCCGGTGGCATGGAGGAGGAGCGCGTTGACGCGGGAGTGCTCCTGCATGGCTACCTCGTTGCGGGGATCTCGCCGGACATTCCTGCCGGCTACGTCGCGCGGTCAGAGCCGGTCGACCCGGGCTGGAGGGAGGCCTGGCGCACGTTTCACCGGCCGGTGCGGATCGGCCCGTTCTGGGTTGGCCCGCCGTGGCTCGACCCTGATCCTGGCAGCGACCCGATCGTGATCGAGCCGGCCCTGGCGTTCGGCACCGGGGCACACGGGTCGACGCGGGGCGCCGCCGAGGTCCTGCGACGCACGCCGGTGGGCGGCGCGATCGGCGACGTGGGGTGTGGGTCTGGCGTTCTCTCGATCATCGCCGGACGCCTCGGTTGGGGCCCGATCGAGGCGACCGACATCGATCGCAACGCGGTCGTCGCGACGACCGAGAACGCGGCGTTGAACGGCGTCGACGTTCGTGCGTGGCATGCCGACGCCCTCATCGATCCGCTCCCCACGGGTGAGGTCCTGATCGCGAACCTGCAGCTCGAGATCCTCGAGCCGCTGTTTTGCCGTGTCGACCTGCCGGCGACGGTGATCGTCTCAGGGCTCCTCGAGCGCGAGCGGTTCCGGCCCGCCGGCTGGCGCGTCGACGATGAGGAGCTGTGCGACGGCTGGCGTTCGCTCCGGCTGGTGCGAGGGTGACGTTCACCGCCGCGATCCTCGTCACGGGCTCCGAGATCCTGATGGGGCGGACGACGGACACCAACTCCTCATTCCTCGCGCGCGCGCTCGACGATCATGGCGTGCGCGTCGTCCGCACCCTCGCGGTCGACGACGGCGAGGAGGCGATCGTTAACGGGTTGCGATCGCTGCTCGCTCTCGGTGTCGACCTGGTGATCACGTCTGGCGGGCTCGGGCCGACCCACGACGATCGCACCTTCGCGGCCGTCGCTGCCGTGGTCGGCCACCCGCTCACCCTCGACCGCGAGGCGTTTGGCGTGATCGACGGGATCGTCGCGGCATTCGCGGCTGCTCGGGGACTCGACCCGGCGCAGTTTGCGGCGGGGAACCGCAAGCAGGCGACGCTTCCGTGGGGTGCAGCGGTGCTACGGCCGGTTGGCACCGCCCCGGGTGCGATCGTTGCGCACGGCTCGTCGTCGATCGTCGTGCTGCCAGGGCCGCCGGTCGAGCTGACGCGGATGTGGGCCGATGCCTCGCGCCACCCGCTGCTCGCGACGATCCTTGCCGCCGGTGCACAGCCGCGGCGCCTCGTGCGCATCTACGGCGTCCCTGAGTCTCGTGTCGGCGACGTCTTCGCGGAGCTGGGTGGCGACAGGGCCGGGACGGAGACGACGATCTGTGCATCGCGCTCCGAGGTGGAGGTCGTGATCCGCCACGGCCACGCGGACGGCGGGGCCGCAACGTCCCTCGTCGACGGCCTCCGCGCGGCGTTCGGGTCAGCGGTGTTCTCCGAGGGGCCGGCGCCGCTCGAGGAGATCGTTCTCGACGCGCTGCGCACCCACGGCTGGACGATCGCCACGGCCGAGTCCTGCACCGCCGGCCTCGTCGCTGCGCGACTCGCCGACGTCCCCGGTTGCTCGGACGTTCTGGTCGGTGGCGTCGTCGCCTACGCGAACGGTGTGAAGGAGGGGTTGCTCGGGGTCTCCGCAGGCCTCATCGAGCGGGAGGGGGCCGTGTCAGCCTCCTGCGCCGAGGCGATGGCGATCGGTGTTCGCGACCGTCTCGGTGCCGATGTCGGCGTGTCGGTGACGGGCATCGCCGGCCCTGATGGTGGCAGCGACGCGAAGCCGGTCGGACTCGTCTACCTCCACGTGGTCACGCCGACCGGGTCGCGCGGCATCGAGCGCCGCTTCCACGGCCCCCGCGAGAACGTGCGGTCGTGGTCCGTTACCGCCGCACTGCATCTCGTGCGGCTCCTTGCACGCCCCGAGTAGACGCGCGCGCAAGCCGCGCGGTCCGATACGAACATCTGTCCGGTGTCCTTCCTATACTGGGCTTCCGGTCGTGACCAGCGACCGGCTCGTTTCGTACACGTGGACGCGGATGGCAGGAGGACGACAGATGGCAGAGCACAGGCTCCAGGCGGTCGATGCGGCGGTCGCACAGATCGAGCGCCAGTTCGGCAAGGGCTCGATCATGCGGCTCGGCGACGAGTCGCACGTGCCGCACGCGGCGATCTCGACGGGGTGTCTCTCGCTCGACGTCGCGCTCGGCATCGGCGGCGTGCCGCGCGGGCGGATCGTCGAGATCTTCGGGCCTGAGTCGTCGGGCAAGACGACCCTCGTCTACCACATCATTGCCGAGGCCCAGAAGGCCGGTGGTGTCTGCGCGTTCATCGACGCGGAGCACGCGATGGACCCGGGGTACGCCCGTAAGATCGGCGTGAACGTCGACGAGCTCCTCGTCTCGCAGCCCGACAACGGCGAGCAGGCGCTCGAGATCGCCGACATGCTGATCCGCTCCGGCGCGCTCGACGTGGTCGCGATCGACTCCGTCGCGGCGCTCGTGCCGAAGGCCGAGATCGAGGGCGAGATGGGGGACACCTTCGTCGGGCTCCAGGCGCGGCTGATGAGCCAGGCGCTCCGGAAGCTTGCCGGCGGCCTGAACCGCACCGGCACGGTCGCGGTGTTCACGAACCAGCTGCGCGAGAAGATCGGCGTGATGTTCGGCTCGCCCGAGACAACCCCCGGCGGTCGCGCCCTGAAGTTCTACGCCTCCGTTCGGCTGGACATTCGCCGGATCGAGACGCTCAAGGACGGCGGCGAGGCGTACGGCAACCGCGTCCGGGTGAAGGTCGTGAAGAACAAGATGGCGCCGCCGTTCCGGCAGTCCGAGTTCGACATCGTCTACGGCCAGGGCATCTCCTGGGCAGGCTCCGTGCTCGACGTCGGCGTCGAGATGAAGGTGATCCAGAAGTCCGGCTCCTACCTGTCGTTCGATGAGGCCCGGCTCGGGCAGGGACGTGCGAACGCCGTCGCCTTCCTCGAGGACCATCCCGACCTGATGGAGGCAATCCTCGTACGCATCGCCGAGACCGATCCGGCATTGCGCATCCCTGGTGTCTCGCTGCCGCCTGCGTCGGATGAGGTCGTCGAGGCGGAGGTCGCGGAGGCTGCCGCGGTCGCATCGAAGACGGGGCGCAAGCCCGTCGAGTGAGCGAGGTCGAGGGGCGGAGCGAGCGGTCAGAGCGCGCGCGGGCGCTCGCCCGGGCGGGCGGGATGCTCGCGCGCCGATCGCACTCGCGGCTCGAGGTGGAGCGCGCGCTCTCCCGGTCGGTCGACGTCGAGATCGCGCGCCTCGTCGTCGCCGAGCTGGAAGCCGCTTCGCTGCTCGACGACGACCGCTACGCGGCCGAGCTCGTCGCCTATCGCCTGAGGAAGGGCTGGGGGCCGCACCGGATCCGCTTCGACCTCGAGCAGGCCGGCATCGAACGGGCCTTGGCCCGTGAGCTCGTCGACGCGATCGACGCCGATGATCTTCGCCGCGCCGGCGTGGTTGCCGTCGGCGCCCGCGAGGGAGCGGCGGCGGTGCGGCGGCTGAGCGCGCGCGGGTTTGAGGGTGGGGCTGCGACCAGTCACTGATGTCCGTCAGCGTGAACCGGCGGTCGCAGACGTGCGGCGCAAGGCGCGCTACGCTTTACGCCTGCAAGGATGATCTTCCGCCGGAGCGAACTCCCGGAGCGAACGACCCAGGTTCTTTCCCAGACGATCCGTTGTCGCGACGCCTTCCGTCGCGCTTCTGGTCGAGACACATACCCGCTCCGTGCGGGGAAGAAGGAGTGCCATCGTGGACACGTTGTCCGTCGCGATCGCTGCCGTGGCCTCGCTGATCGTTGGCGGGGCGCTCGGTCTGCTTCTGCAGAAGAAGCTCTCAGGGGCGCGCGCCGAGGCTGAGTCGATCAAGGCCGAGGCCGTGCTCGCCGACGCCCAGCGTGACGCGGACGCCGTCCGAAAGGAGGCCGAGCTGTCGGCGAAGGAGCTCGCGCTGCGGATCCGTGAGGAGACCGACGCGCAGCTTGAGGGGCGCAGAACCGAGCTGACGAAGATCGAGGAGCGCGCCGCGACCCGGGAGCACGTCGCTGAGGAGAAGGTCGCGGAGATCACGCGGCGCGAGCAGGGCATCACCGATCGCGAGACCAACGTCAAGACGCTGCAGGATGAGGCGCGGAAGGCGAAGGAGGATGCGATCCGCACGGTCGAACGCGCTGCGGGCATGAGCCAGGAACAGGCACGCCAGGAGCTGTTAAAGGAGACCGAGGACGCGGTGCGCCACGACATGGCGAAGCTCGTGCGTCGGGTCGAGGAAGAGGCGAAGGCAGAGGCGGAGCGTCGCGCGCGGACGATCATCTCGACGAGCATCGGTCGGCTCGCGTCGAGCCACGCCGCCGCCACGACGGTGTCGATGGTCGAGCTGCCATCGGACGACATGAAGGGTCGGATCATCGGCCGGGAGGGTCGTAACATCCGCTCGCTCGAGACGATCACCGGCGTGGACGTCATCATCGACGACACGCCGGGAGCGGTGATCATCTCCGGCTTTGACGGCGTGCGTCGCGAGATCGGGCGGCTGACGCTCGAGAAGCTGATCGCCGATGGCCGCATTCACCCGGCGCGGATCGAGGAGATGTACTACCAGGCGAAGGCGGAGATCGAGGAGAAGATCGTTCAGGCCGGCGAGCAAGCCTCCTTCGAGGCGAACGTCCCAGGCCTGCATCCCGAGCTGATCAAGATCCTCGGCCGGCTCAACTACCGCACCTCGTACGGCCAGAACGTGCTCAAGCACTCGCTGGAGTGCGCCCATCTTGCCTCGATGATGGCCGCCGAGCTTGGCGCGAGCCAGAAGGTCGCACGGCGCGCTGCCCTGCTGCACGACATCGGCAAGGCCGTCTCGCACGAGGTCGAAGGCTCGCACGCCTTGATCTCGGGCCAGTTCTGCAAGAAGCACGGCGAGTCAGCAGCGGTGATCCACGCCGTCGAGGCGCACCACAACGACGTCGAGCCGACGACGGTCGAGGCGATCCTGATCCAGGCCGCCGACGCGATCTCCGCCGCCCGACCAGGTGCACGCGGTGAGAAGCTCGAGGACTACATGAAGCGCCTCGAGGCGCTTGAGGCGATCGCTACCTCAAAGCCTGGAGTGGAGAAGTGCTTCGCGATGCAGGCGGGCCGCGATATCCGCGTGATGGTCAAGCCCGACCAGGTCGACGACGCGGCGGCGGTGCTCCTGGTGCGCGAGATCGCACGCGAGATCGAGGAGTCGCTCGAGTACCCCGGCCAGATCAAGGTCACCGTTATCCGCGAGTCGCGGGCGACGGAGTTCGCGAAGTAGCCGATGCGCCGGTACCACGTCACGACGTTCGGCTGCCAGATGAACGATCACGACTCTGAGCGAATCCGTGGGTTGCTCGAGTCGTCCGGGCTGGGGGAGGCGTCCAGCCCGGCGGATGCCGACGTGATCGTCTTCAACACCTGCACGATTCGCGAGAAGGCTGACGGGCGTTTCCTGCAGCACCTGATGCACGCGCGTGCGCTGAAGCAGCGTGACCCGTCGAAGCGGATCGTCGTTGGCGGCTGCTGGTCAGAGTCGATGAAGGACACGCTGTTCGAGGAGCACCCGTTCGTCGACTTCGCGTTCGGGCCGGGGTCGATCTCGCGTCTCGGCGACTACCTACAGGCTGGCGGGACGCTGCCGGAGGGACACTTCTCGACCTTTGACGAGTTTGCCGGCGACCTACCGGCGAACCGCGAGCGTCCGCACCAAGGCTGGCTGCAGATCTCGCAGGGCTGCAACTCCGTCTGCTCGTACTGCATCGTGCCGAGCGTACGGGGGCGCGAGCAGTCGCGGCCGTGGCAGGTCCTCATCGACGAGGCCGAACGGCTCGTCGCCGACGGCGTGTGTGAGCTGACGCTGCTCGGCCAGAACGTCAACTCGTATGGCCGCGATCTTCCGGTGAGCGATCGTCGATCGTTCGCCGAGCTGATCACGCGCCTTGACGCGATCGAACGCCTCGCGCGGGTGCGCTACACGAGCCCGCACCCGAAGGACATGCGTGGCGACGTGATCGAGGCGCTCGCGGCGAGCCGCACCGCCTGCGCGCACATGCACCTGCCGCTGCAGTCGGGGTCAAGCACGGTGCTGAAGCGCATGCGCCGCACCTACGACGCTGCGCGCTACCTCGCGCTCGTCGAACGGATCCGAGCGGCGATGCCCCGTATCGCCCTGACGACGGACATCATCGTCGGCTTTCCCGGCGAGACGGACGCTGACTTCGCCGACACCCTCGCCGTCTACGAGGCGGTTGGATACGACCACGCGTTCACGTTCATCTACTCGCCGCGTCGCGGCACCGAGGCGGCGACGATGGCTGAACAGGTGCCAGACGATGTCAAGCACGCCCGCCTTGAAGCGCTCGTCGCGGTCGTTCAGCGCCACGCGCGCGAGCGCAACGCTGCGCTCGTCGGCAGCCATCAGCAGGTCCTCGTCGAGGGGCCGAGCCGCACCGACCCGTCGACCGCCCGCGGTCGTTCTGACGGCAACAAGACCGTGATCTTCTCGCCGCCTCGGCCCGCCGGATCGCTCGTCGACGTCGTCATCGAGTCTGCCACGTCGCAGACGCTCCGCGGTACCGTCGCCGCGACGATCCTCGCCTGACGATGGTGATCGCGATCTTCGGCGCGACCGCGTCGGGGAAGAGCGCCGTGGCGCTGCGCGTCGCCGCAGCGGTCGGCGGCGAGCTCGTCAACTGCGATGCGCTGCAGCTCTACCGCGGCTTACCGATCCTCTCCAACCAGCCGACCGTCGCCGACCATGCGGCGGTTCCGCACCACCTCTTCGGCTGCTGGCAGCTGACGGAGAACGGCGACCTTGCACGGTACGCAGCGCTCGCACACGCGGCGATCGACCGCGTCCTCGAGCGTGGTCGAACGCCGATCGTTGTCGGCGGCACCGGGCTCTATCTCCGCGCGGCGCTCTCGGCCCTCGCGCTCCCGCCGCAGGTCGACGACGCTGAAAGGGCTCGCGTCACGGCTAACGTCGACCGGGACGGGCTCGCGTCAAGCTACGCCCGGCTCGTGTCCGATGACCCTGCCGCCGCCGCGCGCATTCACCCACATGACCGTCGCCGGGTGATCCGGGCGCTCGAGCTGCACGCAGCCAACAGCTCGCTCGCGCCCGCGACCGACGAGCTGTGGACGACGACGACCCGGCACCCGACGTCGCTCTTTGGCATCACCGTCGACCGTCCCGCGCTGCACGCGCGGATCGAGGCCAGGGTCGACGCGATGCTCGCCGCCGGGGCGCTGGGCGAGGTTCGCGCGGCGCTGGCGGCGGGCGATATCGCGAGGAACGCGTCGTACACGGTCGGCCTCGCAGAGCTCCGCGCGGTGATCGACGGCAGCGGTGACCTCGCGACCGCACGCCGCCGGATGGTCGAGCGCACCCGCCAGTACGCGCGTCGGCAGGAGATCTGGCTGCGGAAGGTGCCGGCGCTCGTCCATGTCGCGTCGGCCGATGAGATCATCGCTACCCTCCCGCCTCGATGACGATTCACGAGACGATTGAGGCGGCGTTCCGCGGGGCTATTCCGGTTGAAGAGGCCGCCGACGCCGTAGGCCAGGCGATCGCGCTCCTCGATACGGGGCAGGCGCGGCTGGCGGAGCCCAGCGCCGACGGCTGGCGCGTGAACGGTTGGCTGCAGCAGGCGATCCTGTTGCACTTCCGCCTGCAGAAGATGGCGGTGATCGAGCACGGGCCGTTCACCTACCACGACAAGATCCCTCTCAAGGGCGTGATGGACGGCGTGCGTGTCGTGCCACCCGCGACCGTGCGCCGTGGAGCCTACATCGAGCCCGGCGCGGTGCTGATGCCCTCCTACGTGAACATCGGTGCCCGCGTCGGATCTGGCACGATGATCGACACCTGGGCGACCGTTGGCTCGGGCGCGCAGGTCGGACGAGACGTCCACGTCGCCGGTGGCGTCGGCATCGGCGGCGTGCTCGAGCCGCCCGGTGCGCGTCCGGTGATCATCGAGGACGGCGCGTTCCTCGGATCGCGGGTGATCGTCACCGAGGGCGTCGTCGTCGAGCGCGAGGCGGTGCTCGGCGCCGGTGTCGTGTTGACGGCCTCGACTGCGATCCTCGACGTCACGGGTTCCGAGGTGATCGAGCATCGCGGTCGGGTTCCGGCGCGTAGCATCGTCGTTCCCGGAACACGGCTGAAGGAGTTCCCCGCCGGCACGTTCGGGATCGGGTGTGCCCTGATCATCGGCAGCCGCAGCGAGTCGACCGACCGCAAGGTGTCGCTCAACGCGGCGTTGCGTGACCACGATGTCGCCGTTTAGCGGCAGCGTCGCCGAGGTCTGCTTCGCGCTCGTCGCGACCGCCTCGGAGTATGGCGAGGAGGCGCACCTGGCCGATCTGGTCGAGGAGCGGTGTCGCGAGCTCGGGGTCGAACACGAGCGGATCGCGAACGCCGTCGTCGCGCGCACGGGTGCCGGCGATGGTGCCGTGATCGCGCTCGTCGGCCACCTCGACACGGTGCCGAACTGGGACGGCGGCATGACCCGTGTTGCGGGTAATCGAATCATCGGGCGCGGCACGGCCGACATGAAGGGAGGAGTCGCCGTGATGTTGCGCCTTCTCGCCCGGTTTGCGCAGCGGTCAGAGCGTGTCGTGTTCGTGTTCTACGACCGCGAGGAAGGGCCGAACCACCTGAACGGCATCCACGCCGTCCTCGCAACGTCGAGGCTTCTCGCCGAGACCCCCGCCTTCGCGATCGTCCTCGAGCCGACCGGCAACACGGTTCACGCCGGGGCCGTGGGGACGCTGAACTGCGACGTCGTCTTCCGCGGCCAGCTTGCGCACGCGGCGCGCCCGTGGCAGGGCGTGAACGCGATCACTTCCGCCGCCACGGCGCTCGTTCGCTTCGCGGAGCGGCGGGAGGAGCCGGTCGAGGTCGAGGGGTTGCGCTTTCACGACACCGTTGCCGTCACGCTCGCGCACGGTGGCGCGGCGCGGAACGTCGTCCCGGACGAGTTCCGGCTTGGCGTGAACGTTCGCGTGGCGCCGGGCCGGTCGCTCGATGACGCCCGCGCCGCCGTCGAGGCGCTCGCCGGTGAGGGTGCGGAGGTGACCTGGCTCGACGAGTCGCCGCCCGCCATGCCGTCGGTCACGCAGCCCGCAATCGCCGCGTTCATCGCCGCGACCCGGCTCCCCGTGCATCCGAAGCAGGCGTGGACCGATGTTGCCACGCTGATCGCGGCGGGCATCCCTGCGCTCAACTACGGGCCTGGCGAGAGCGCACAGGCCCACCAGCGCGACGAGTGGGTGTCGATCACCGCGCTCGAGGAGAGCGAGGCAACGCTCGCGGCCTACCTGGAGCGCCAGTGATGGTCGGGGTAGAGAAGTGGCAGGCCGCTGGCAACGCGTACCTCCTCGTGCGCGCGGAGGATCTGCCTGGGCCGGTCGGGCCACGTCAGGCCGAGCTTCTCTGTGATCGCCGACGCGGGCTCGGTGCCGACGGCATCCTCGTGCTCGAGCGATCGAGCGTCGCGACGACGAGGTTGACGATCATCAACCCGGACGGGTCGCGCTCGGAGGCGTGTGGGAACGGCACGAGGATGGTCGCCCGGTTCATCGCCCGGGGCCCGGGCGAGGTGACGGTCGAGACGGACGCCGGCGTGCTGCCGGCGACGGTGCACGCTGACGGGTCGGTGACCGTGCAGATGGCGTCGGCACGGCTCGACGGACCGCAGTATGCGCCGAACGCCGAGCCGTTCCCGTTCCCGCACCGCTTCGTGTCCGTTGGCAACCCGCACGTGACGATCGAGGTCGACGATGTCGACGCCTTTCCGCTTGCCGTCGAAGGCCCGGCGCTCGAGCATCACCCGTGGCTGCCTCAGCGCGCGAACGTCGAGGTCTGGCGCCGGCTGTCGCCCGACTCGATCGAGATGCGGGTCTGGGAGCGCGGCGTGGGTGAGACGGACGCGTGCGGCAGCGGCGCGTGCGCGGTGGCCGTCGCCGCGGTGCTCGACGCGGCCGGCAGCGGCACCGTCGAGGTGCGTTCGCCTGGGGGCGCGCTGCGGATCGCCGTTGGCAAGGACCGGTCGATCGCGATGAGCGGGCCCGCTGACCGTGTGGCAACGATCGAGCTGTCTGACCACCTCGTCAGCCAGGTGTGGCCGTGAGGTTCTCTCGCCGGCTCGATCCGCTCCCTGAGTACCTGACGGCGCGGCTGAACCGGCTCGTCGCCGAGCGCCGCGCTGCCGGTCGCGACGTGATCGCCCTCGGCGTTGGCGATCCAGACGTTCCGCCGACGGCCGCTGCGCGGGCCGCGCTCGCCGCGCTCGTGCAGCGCGAGGACGTGGCGCGGTATCCGACGAACGCCGGCCTACCGATGCTCCGTGAGGCGGTGGCGCGCTTCTACGCTGTCCGGTTCGGCGTCGCGATCGACCCCGACCGCGAGGTGATGCCGCTCCTCGGCGCGAAGGAAGGCCTCGCACACCTTGCCATGGCGCAGCTCGATCCCGGTGACGTGTCGTTGATCGCTGACCCTGGTTACCCGGTCTACGCGGGTGGGCCGATCCTCGCCGGCGCGACGCCGGTCGCCATGCCGCTCCGTCCGGAGCTCGCCTTCCAGCCCGATCTCGATGCCGTCCCTGCCCGGGATCGGGATCGGGCGAACCTGCTCGTGCTCGGCTACCCGAACAACCCGACGGGCGCGGTGATGGCGGACGACCTGTTCGAGCGCCTGGTCAGGTTCTCCCACGACCACGACGTGCCGGTGTGCCACGACAACGCGTACTCGGAGATCACGTTCGACGGGCACGTTGCGCCGAGCTACCTCGCGACGCCCGGTGCGCGGGAGAACGGCATCGAGATCCTCTCGCTGTCGAAGGCGTTCTCCGTCCCCGGCTGGCGGATCGCGTTCGCCGTCGGCAACGCGGCGATCATCGCGAACCTCGCGAAGCTGAAGACCAACGTCGACAGCGGGATGTTTCTCGCGATGCAGCACGTGGCGATCGAGCTGCTCGACAGCGACCCGGCCGAGCGGCGGGCGCTCTCGGCGATGTACCAGGGACGACGTGACGTCGTCTGCGACCTGCTCGAGCACGCTGGTGTGACCGTGAAGCGGCCCGGTGGCACCCTCTATCTCTGGCTCGCCGTCCCGACTGCCGAGACGTCGCTTGGCTTCTCCGAGCGAATTCTCGAGGAGTGCGACGTCGTCCTCTCACCCGGTTCGGCGTACGGCGCCGCCGGTGAGGGGTACGTGCGTCTCTCGCTGACGGAGAGCGAGGACCGCCTGCGAGAGGCCATCGGGCGTCTGACCGCCGCCCTCTAGCGAGCTCGCTGACGGTCTAGGAGCGTGCGGTCGTACACTGCAGCGATGAGCGACCATCACGTGATCCGCGACGCGGAACCGGAGCGCGCGATCGTGATCGCCGTCTGGGGTCAGGGCGTCGACGGCGAGGCGGAGCTCGACGAGATGGGCGAGCTTCTGCGAACCGCCCACGCCGTCCCGGTTGGACGTGTCGTCCAGCGCCGGACGAACCCGCACCCGCGCACCTACCTCGGGCCCGGAAAGCTCGACGAGGTGCGCGCGTTGCTCGCCCAACGATCGGCGGAGGTCGTGGTCTGCGATGACGAGCTGTCGCCTCAGCAGCAGCGCCAGCTGGAGAACCTCCTCGACGTACGCGTCGTCGACCGCACCGCGGTGATCCTCGACATCTTCGCCGCGCACGCCCACAGCGCCGAGGGAAAGCTGCAGGTCGAGCTCGCACAGCTCGAGTACGCCCTGCCTCGCATGCGCGGCATGTGGAAGCACCTCGAGCGTCTGGGCGGTGGCGTCGGCACACGCGGCCCGGGCGAGTCGCAGCTCGAGACCGACCGGCGCCTCGCGCGCGGCCGTGTCGCGCTCCTCCGTCGTCGAATCGCGGAGACGTCGAAGCATCGTGCGACGATGCGCAAGCGCCGAGCAGCGTCGGAGACGCCGTCCGTCGCGCTGGCGGGTTACACGAACGTCGGCAAGTCCTCCCTGCTGAACGCCCTCACCGGCTCAGATGTGTCGGCGGCGAACCGCCTCTTCGAGACGCTTGACCCGACGACCCGTGCCTACGTCTTCGCAGGCCGGGCGTACACCATGACCGACACCGTCGGGTTCATCAGGAAGCTGCCGCACGGGCTCGTCGAGGCGTTCTCCTCGACGCTTGAGGAGACGATCGCTGGCGACCTGATCCTCCACGTCGCCGACGCGTCGGCGAGCGAGGAGGACCGGCTTGCGCAGGAGCGCGCGGTCGAGACGGTGCTGGACGAGATCGGTGCGGCGTCGATCCCCCGCATCCTGGTGTTGAACAAGGTGGACCTGCTCGACCCGCTGACGCGCCGACGGCTCGCAAACGCGTACCCGGACGCCGTCCTGACGGCGGCGCGCACGGGAGACGGTCTCGAGGAGCTCGAGGCGCAGATCGCTGCCTTCTTCGCCACCCGGTTCGAGGCGGTCGAGCTTCTCGTGCCGCACACCGACGGTGGTGCGCTCGCCTCCCTCTACGCGCTCGGCGCTCCGATTGAGCGAGATGACACGCCGGATGGCGTCGTGATCCGGGCGCACCTGCCGGAGGCCGAGGCACGCCGGTACGCGGCCTTTCGGACCGATCGCGGGGGGCCGTGATCGACCTCCCGTTCCTCGCGCTGCACCCCGACGCCCGCGTGCCGGTCTCGGCGTACGAGCACGATGCCGGGCTCGACCTCTGCAGCGTCGGTGGCTACACGATCGAGCCGGGCCGTCGCGCGATCGTCCACGTCGGCCTCGCGATCGAGATCCCGACGGGTCACGCCGGGCTCGTGATCCCTCGCTCGGGTCTCGCGGCACGACATGGGATCACGATCCTGAACGCGCCTGGCCTCGTCGACGCCGGCTACCGCGGCGAGCTGATGGTGGCGTTGCACAACACGGACCTTGACGAGTCGTTCGTGGTCGTTCCCGGTGACCGGATCGCCCAGCTCGTGATCATCGCGCTCCCGGCCGTGCGCCCTGTCGAGGTCGCTGCGCTGTCACTCTCGGCGCGCGGCGTTGCCGGGTTCGGCTCTTCCGGGCGCCGTTGAGGGTGCACAGCGATGTGCGGATCCGCGTCGGTGCAGTGATCCGCTCCGGCGAGCAGCTGCTCGTCGTGCGGCACGAGAAGGACGGGCGCCCGTACTGGCTGCTGCCAGGCGGCGGTGTTGAGCCGGGGGAGACGCTTGAGGCGGCGCTGCGGCGCGAGCTGCGTGAGGAGTGCCGCCTCGCGTCCGTTGCCGTGTCCGGCCCGATCGCGATCGCCGAGTCGATCGCACCGGCGGGCCACGGAGGGCGGCACGTGGTGCAGATCTTGTTTGACGTGCGGGTGCCACGCGGCGCGCTTGCGCACGTGTCATCGGGCGACGCCGCCGTGCTCAACCACCGCCTCATCACACCGGCTGAGCTTGCCGACATCGACCTGCGTCCACCGATTGCTCGCTTCCTCGCGCGCTACCAGCCTGGCGACCCGTTCGTGGCCCTCGGGCGGGTCTGGTCTGCCTGACTACCTGCGCGCCAGATCGGCGGCGCGGGCGGCGGCAAGGTGCGCGAGCCGGTCGTCGAGGGGCTCGAGCGACGTCGTGACGCCGTGGCGGTCCAGCGCCCAGGCGAGCAGCTGATCGGCCAGCCACGGGTTCTTCGGCAGCAACGGCCCGTGGATGTAGGTGCCGACGACTCGTCCGTCCAGGCAGCCTTCGAGCCCGTCGAGGCCGTTGTTCCCGCCGCCGGCGATGACGCGCCCAAGCGGAGCCACGTTGCTGCCGAGCGTCGTGCGCCCCGCGTGGTTCTCGAAGCCGACCAGGTCATGCCGCATCCCATTCACCGTGGCCTCGACGAGGACGTTGCCGATCAGCCGCCCGTCGCCGGCCTCGGTCTCGAGGTCGACAAGGCCGGTGCCGATCATCTCGTCGCCCTGGTGGCCGCGATAGCGATGGCCAAGCAGCTGGAAGCCGCCACAGACCGCGAGCAGCGCCGCGCCATCGGCGATTGCTGACCGCAACGCCGGCGTCTGCCGGCGCAACTCGTCCGCGACTAACGCCTGGTCTCGATCCTGACCGCCACCGATCAGGATGATGTCTGCGTTCGCGGCATCAAGGTCGTCACCCACGGCGATCGGGTGTACCGCGACGTCGATCTCGCGCCAACGAGCGCGCTGCTCGAGGACGATCACGTTGCCACGGTCGGCGTAGATCGACAGCAGCTGCGGGTACACCGGGACGATCGTGATCATCGCCCGGTATCCCAGAACGGTGTGACGAGGCCGCGTTCGGCGACGATCGCGCGCAGGTCGAGCATCGCCGTGTACGTCGGCAACACGACGGCGTTGCCGTCGGTCCCGGCGGCGTCGACCGCGGCGTCGAAGGCCGCGGCGAGGTCGTCGTGCACGACGATGGAAGCTGCCGGGACGCCGGCGTAGCGGGCTCGCAAGGCGATGTCGGCGGCTCGCGTGCCGGCGCAGTGGACGACGCTCGCCAGCGTCAGGTACGGCTCGAAGTCGACGTCCCAGATCCACGACACGTCGCGTCCGTCGGCGATCCGGTCGTTGAGGGCGAGAAGGAGAGGTGACCCGGCCAGCCGGGGCGCAACGGTACGCAGCGCCTCGTTCGCGCCGGCGGGGTTCTTCACGAGCACGAGCAGCGCCGTGCGGTCGCCGATCGCGATCCGTTCGTAGCGCCCGAACGCCGCTGCGAAGGTGCAAAGACGCGCCGCCGCGACGTCGGGAGCCGACCCGATCGATCCCGCGAGCGCCACCGCCGCGATCGCGTTGTACACGTTGTAGATGCCGGGAACGGCGAGCGTGACGGCGTTCGCGCCGTCGACGCGGCCGACGGTGAACGACACGGCGTCGGCCTGGGTAACGTCGATCGAGCGTGCGGCGACGTCGAGCTCTGGGCGTGCGAACCCGCACGACGGACAGCGGTAGGCGCCGAGGTGACCGAGGTAGATCGCGGTGTACGAGAGGTGGGTCGAGCATCGCGGGCACGACGTCGAGTCGGCCGCGTGATCAAGCGCGCTGCGACCGACTGACGCGTCGTCGATCCCGTACCAGACGACGTGCGCGCGCCCGGCGACGAGGCCGGCGAGCAACGGGTCGTCAGCGCACACGACGATCCGCGTGTCGGCGGCCAGGTCGTCGAGCATCGCGCGCCACCGACCGGCGAGGAGCTCGAGCTCGCCGTAGCGATCGAGCTGGTCGCGGAACAGGTTCCCGAGAAGGATTGCCCGAGGCGCTACGCGACGCACGACCTCGGGTAGGGCGGCCTCGTCGACCTCGAGCACGCCAATCGTCGCGGCGGCCGGTGTCGCGAGCAGCGCGCTCGCGATACCGGTCAGGAGGTTTGCGCCGGCGGCGTTCGTGCACACCGCCCGGTCAGCGAGGATCGTGGTCGTCATCGCGGTCGTCGTCGTCTTTCCGTTCGTCGCCGAGAGCAGGACGACGCCCTCTGGGAGGCGGGACGACAAGCGCTCGATCGCGTCCGGAGCCAGGCGAAGGATCGTCCGGCCGGGAACCGTCGTTCCGCCACCCCGGCCAGCACGGCGCGAGAGCCTCCCCGCCGCTCGCGCCACCGCCGTTTTCAGCCGGAACACCACTACGTCATCGCGTTCAGGTTGCGAGTGATGGGCGACATCTGTACGCGCATCATATGAGGGCTTGCAGATCTTGGAGAGTGGTATATGGTGTGAGAAGAACGTGATCGTATGCTCGCCGGGGACTGGCGTTCGTCCGGCGCGCAGCCAGCCACGACCCAGGCGGGACGGATGCGAACCAAGACGGTCTTCACAGCGCTCTCCGGCATCGACCATGAGCGCCTCGCCGCGTTCCAGGCCGGGATGCGCAAGCGCTACAGCGACACGCAGATCCTTGAGGAGCTGCGCGGTTGTGCTGAGCGCCTCGGGAGGTCGCCGACGATGCGCGAGTTCGAGCGCGACACGACGACGACCGTGCACCCGCAGACGGTGATCGAGCACTTCGGCACCTGGAACGCCGCAAAGCGCCAGGCGGGGCTCGTGCCACGACGGTTCGCGACGCGCGAGGAGCTCGTCGCCCTCCTCCGCGATCTCGGCGCGGAGATCGGCCGTACGCCGACCGCGAAGGACATCGAGGCCCGACGCGGGTCGATGCCGTCGAAGTCGCTGTACTGGCACACGTTCGGCTCGCTCACGAACGCGCTGCGTGAGGCTGGCTTCGACGTTGCCGTCGGCGAGGAGCGGCTCGAGCGCGCCCTCGATCAGGGCGTCCTGCTCGCCGCCCAGCT
This sequence comes from Actinomycetes bacterium, assembly GCA_025360225.1. Classification (GTDB taxonomy): domain Bacteria; phylum Actinomycetota; class Thermoleophilia; order Gaiellales; family F1-60-MAGs149; genus JANYCN01. The sequence continues at coordinate 51,406 of JANYCN010000013.1, forward strand.
TGGCCGGTTGCCGAAGTTCGCCGACTGGGCGGAGGCACGTCGCTCAGACATCAACCTCCTCACCGAGTGGCAGGTCTACCGCATGTTCGAGGCGCGACGGGGCGCCTGGTCAACGTTCCAGTTTCTCCTGCGGGAGCGGCTCATCGGACAGGGCGTTGCGGTCTCGGAGGACGGCACGCTCGTCTGATCGGCGACGCGCAGGCAGGCCGGTCTCGTGGTGTGATTGTCAAATGGCATGGTCATCGGGTGGCAGTCGGATGACCACGCCATCTCCCAATCAGACCACGAGTAGCGCACGTCCTGAAGACGGACCCTTAGGCCGCAGCGGCGGTGCGCGCGACCACGAGTCGGACGTCGTCCTCGACGGTCGTCACGCGCCGCTTGCCCTCTGGTAGCTCGAGCATCACGCCCGGTCCGATCGTCCGCGCGCTCAGGGTCGAGCCGGGAGCGAGCGAGACGGTCAGGCCCGAACCGGCTCCGGCGACGAGCTCGTTTATCACCGCGGCGCCGTCTACCGCGAGGCGTCCACCGCGGATGATCGCGCCTGGCCCGGAGACGTCGATGGTTCCGACGACGCGCACGTCTGACTCAATGATCCCCTTCCCGGTCACGACGATCGCGCCGTAGACGTCGACCTGACACTTCTGCAGGAAGGCCGCCGAGAGCTCGGGTCGGTTCCGCGTGAGCGTGACGAGCCGCGCGGTCTGTTCCTCGAACGCGTCAGCGACGAGCGCGAGGTTGTCGATCGGTGCTCGACCGCCGCGGACCGCATCGAGCTCCTCCTGGCCACCACGGAGCGCCGCGAGGATCTCGTACGGCACTGCGCCCCGATGGCGATCGGCCTCGGCGAGCGCCGCTTTGATCTTCCGCTCCAGCTCGGGCTCCACCCGCTCGAGGACCATCGCGAGCGCTCGGATCGGGTGCATCGTCGTCCCGGACTGTCTGGTTGCGGCGATCAGCTGACCGACGCCGTTCGCGACGCGCGCAACGTCCCGGGCGAGCGGAGCCGTCGTGCGGCGGAGACGGTCGAGCGCGGCCCAGGTGTGACCGGCGCGGAGCGTCGAGTCGAACGCCGCGCCGCCAAGGGTGATCGAACCTCCGGCGTCGACCGTCGCCCGTCGCACGGCGTCGCCGATCATCACGTTGTGCTTTGCGCGGACGACGCCGCCGTCATCGACCGATCCCTGCACGTCGACCGAGCCTGGGCTCGAGACCTCGCCGCGGGTTGAGCGGACGTCTCCGTCGATCACGAGCGCTGGCGTCACGACGATCGTGCCGTTGGCGACCGATGCGTGACCGTCCCCGGTCGCGACGATCCGGCCGTCGCTCTCCACGACGGCGCCGTCGCCGACCGCCAGCTCGATCGGACGGGGCGGATCGACACCGAGCAGCTCGCCGCGAACGGTGCGACCCGGCGTTCCCTCGAGAGCATCGGCCACGCGCGCAAGCACCGTTCCGGCGCGGACGTAGCGCTCTGCTCCGCGCTCGTCGAGCGCCTGGTATGCGACGGAGCCATCCTGGGCGCGGATCGCGCCCTTCCCCTTCGCGACGGGCTCTGGCCCGAACCCTCCGGCAACGATCCGAGCGATCGCCGCCTCGTTGACGCCATACGTCACCCCGTGCACCGTGAGCTGCGCGAGCAGGTCGTCCGCCGTCGGATCGGGACACGGAAGCCGCTCAGCAACGAGGCGGCGCAGAACGATGCTGTGGTTCGGCGGTTGGTCCTCGAGGCGGTAGCGCGCGCCGGGGATCCGCTCGACACGCATCGTCGCGAGAAGCTCGTCGCGGGACACCTCAACGTGGACGTCCACGCGCGGCGCCTCGGTCCGCAGGTTGATCGCGAGCTCGGAGCTGGCGAGCACGTCAAACGGCCCCGTCCCCTCAGGTTCGCCCGCCACGCGCAGCACGATCCCATCCTCGGCGCGCACGACCGCGCGCCGACCGTCGCCCGAAGGAGGCCCGATGACGAGCGCCCCGTGGACAACAGCGGCAGTCCCGTCGCGGTTCGTCTGCACCGCACCGATATCGGCGGTGAGGTGGCCAAGGTTGAGCGATCACCCCTCATGCTCGCGGGCGCTCCTGCCGAACTTCCAAAGTACGGTGTGCCACGGATGGCCCCGTAGGGAGGAAGCGATGCCCGACCGGCGCACGATCAGCGACGTGGACGAGTGGTTTGCGGTGCGCATGGCCGACGTGGCCGCGCGCGAGCGCACGTGCTGGGAGGAGTACCTCGTGACGATCCGAGGTGCTAACACCGCTGCCTACGAGCAAGCGGAGCAGCTCGCGTGGCGGCGTCTTCGTCGTTCGACGGCGCAGCTCGCCCACGACCGTCGACGCGATGCGTTCGAGCGCGATCGAGCGGTTGCCGAGATTCGCGGGCTCCGGTTGGCCGGCTGATGGAGCTTCGTCTCCTCGAGATCGACGAGCGCCCGGGCACGACCCTTGCCGATGGACGGAGCGGCGAGCTAGCCGACCGCTGCCAGCACGTCGCCGTCGACGGGCGTCTGACGACGCTTGGCTACCGCTTCTACGCGACCGGTGGCGACGTGCCGTCGTTCTTCTGCAAGCGGTTCGCCGTCGGAACACGGACTGGTGCGATCACGCTGCTCGCCGGTATCGACGCTCGTACCGGCGACGCGATCCTCGATCGGTGCCGGTCAGCGCGAGAGGCGGCACGAACGATCAACGTCGGTAGTGGCGGCTGGTGGGTGCTGCGACTAAGCTACGGAGCGCGGATGATGACCTTCCCGGAGCTTGTCGGTGCGTTCGCTGAACGCGACCCAGCGGCGTATGGCGCGTTCGTTGCGGAGCTCGACGCGCTCGGCGTGCATGCGGCTGACGACTGCCCGATCTGCGCGATGGGGTAGCTGGTGAGCGCCCTCCCGCTGTCCGGGCGTCACACCCCCGTCCGTGGGCGGCCCCTTGGGCGTCAGCGTGTGCTGCGGCTCCGCGTTGGGCACGTGGTTCTTCCGCTGATCTGGTTCCTCACGCACGAGCTCTCGCGCGGCGTTTCCTCCGAGCGGCTGTTCGCGGCGTTGCTGTCTGCCGGCGTCTGGTACCTGTCGATCCGATCGACGCTCCTGCGCCAGTCTCGCGCCGCGCCGTCATGGTCACTGATGGTCGTCCGTTCCCTTGAGGGAGCGATCGTCGCGTCGGTCGTGATCCTCGCCGGCGAGTCCGTCCTGGGGTCGGGCGACCCGGTCGGCGTCGAGCTTGGGGCGATCGCAGCGATGTGGATGATCACGGGGCTCTGGCAGGCGGCCGTCGCGGGACACCACACGCTCGGAGAGCCGTTGCGCGTTGCTGTCGTCGGCTCCGACGCGATGGTTCGAACGATCGAGCGCGAGCACGTCGCGCCGGGAGCGCATCCGTTCGTGCTCGTCGGTTGGATCGACGACGGGACGCCGGTCGACGCCGACGCCCCCCATGCCCGACGGCTTGGCTCGGTTGTGGAGATCGAGGCGATCGCCGCTGGCGGCGGGATCGACCTGCTCGTCGTCGGCATGCGCGTCGGGCGTCCGTCGCTGTACGCGCGACTGCTGGAGCTAGGGCACGTCGAGTTCTCGGTGATCGAGTACGCGCCGTTCTTCGAGCGGACGTTCGGGCGTGTGCCGCTCGACGAGCTGACGGCTCCGTGGTTCCTCCACACCCTGCACCTGAACCGACGCGACGAGTGGGGGCTCACGCGTCGCGCCTTCGATGTCGCAGTCGCGCTGCTCGGGCTGCTGCTGGTCTCGCCGGTGCTGCTGGCCGCCGCGATCGCGATCCGCCTCGGTGGCGGCCCTGGCCCGGTGCTCTTCCGTCAGGTGCGCACCGGCGAAGGCGGGCGCGAGTTCACGATGGTGAAGTTTCGGACGATGCGCGTCGACGCGCCGAGCATCGCCGGTGTGTGGACGGAGACCGACGACCCACGGATCACGCGCGCCGGACGGTTGCTCCGAGCGACGCACCTCGACGAGCTGCCCCAGCTCCTGAACATCCTGCGCGGTGAGATGACGTTCGTCGGCCCCCGTCCCGAGGCCGCGGACGTTCGCTGGCTCGCCGATGAGATCCCGTTCTACAAGCCACGGCACTTTGCCCGACCTGGCATCACGGGCTGGGCGCAGGTCTGCTCCGGGTACGCGTCGTCGCTTGACGAGACGCGGCGCAAGCTCTCCTATGACCTGTACTACCTTCGTCACCGCTCGCCGGCGCTCGATCTGGCGATCGTGCTGCGCACGGCAGCGATGCTCGTCGGTTCGTTCGTTCGGCGTCGGCCGGCCTGACAGGAAAATATGCTCTAAAGAAGGTATGAACAGCATCCGATACTGGTAAGGCTCGCACGGTTGTGAGCGTTGCTCGTGTCCAGGAAGGACGCCTCCGCGAAGCGGTCAGGCGTCCTTTGTCGTTTCAGGGAGGTGTTCGGTGGAGCTGTTCGACGTCACGGAGCGTGCCCTCGAGGTCGCCCTGCACGGCACCGAGCTGCGTCAGCAGGTGATCTCGAACAACCTGGCGAACGTCAACACCCCGGGCTTCAAGCGCAGCGACGTCGACTTCGGCAAGCGCCTCTCCGAGGCGTTGCAGTTCTCCGGCGGGTCGGCTGACGCCCTCGACGGTGTGACGCCGGTCGTCAAGACGGACACGCTCTCGGCGATGCGACAGGACGGCAACAACGTCGACGTCGACCGCGAGTCGACGTACCTCGCCGAGACGCAGCTTCACTTCCAGACCCTCATGGCGGTCGTCACGAAGAACATGCAGACGATGTCATCGATCATCACCGGAGCGCGCTAATGGGTCTGTTCGACACGATGAACGTCGCGGCGAGCGGCCTCACGGCGGAGCGCCTGCGGATGGACACGATCGCCGCGAACCTCGCGAACGCGAACTCGGTGGTGCGTGCCGACGGCAAGCCCGGTCCGTATCTGCGTCGCGTGGTGGTGCTGGGGGAGCAGGGCACATCACCGGCTGGTCCCCTGCCGAGCTTCTCGAGCTTCGGTGACTTCGCCGGGGGCGGGAGCGCCGGCGGCGTCCAGGTGACGTCGATCGAGGAGATCGCCACCGGCACGGGGTTGATCCACGACCCGACGAACCCGGCGGCGGACAAGGACGGCAACGTCCGCACGCCGAACGTGAACCCCGTCATCGAGATGACCGACCTGATCACTGCGACGCGGGCGTACGAGGCGAACACCACCTCGCTGAACGCCATCAAGCAGGAGTTCAGCCGGGCAATCGACGTGCTGCGCTGATGGCTGCGTTCCCGATCACCGGCGTCGGCATCGACGCGATCTCGCTGTACCGCTCGCTCGGAGCAGCGGGCGCTGGACCCGCGACGGGTGCTGCTGGTGCTGCGACGCCCGGATCGCCGAGCTTCGCGCAGATGATCTCGAGCCAGATCTCGGGTGCCGTCGACCTGCAGAACCAGGGAGCGCAAGCCAGCCAGGCGCTTGCCACCGGCACCGCGTCGGACGTGTCCGCGGCGACGATCGCCGTTGAGAAGGCGGCGGTATCGCTGCAGCTCGTCGGTGCGTTCCGCAACAAGGCGCTCGAGGCCTACCAGGACGTCATGAGGATGCAGATCTGATGCGAAGCGAGAGGAAGTAGCGATGGGCGCACTGGGAACGGCGATCGACCGCCTTGGCTCGACCGCGCGCATCGTCGTCGGGTTGATCGCGCTCGCAACCGTCGGCGTGATCATCTACATCGTCATGTCGGCGGGTGGCGCGGCGTACACGCCGGCGTTCACCAACCTCGACGCGCGGTCCGCAGGTGACGTTCAGGCGGCGCTCGCCGGAGCGAACATCCCGTCCCAGCTCGCCGATGGTGGTCGCACCGTGCTGGTGCCATCGAGCCAGGTTGACGCCGCGCTCGTCGCGGCAGGCGGCACCGGTGCCGGCTCAGGCAACCCGAGCTACGCGCTGCTCGACCACATGGGGCTCTCGACGACGGACGGGCAGTGGGACATGGCGGTCCTGCGTGCGCGATCCGGCGTGCTCGCGACGACGCTTGAGGGGATCGCCGGCGTTCGCAAGGCGACCGTCAACCTGGCGGTGCCCGCGAGGGCGGTGTTCTCGATTGACCAGTCGCCCGTCACCGCGTCGATCCTGATCGACACCGGCGGCGCGTCCCTGCCCGACACGACCGTGCGCGGCATGGTCGCCCTCGTTGCCGGCGGCGTACCCGGGCTCACGGCCCAGCACGTCACGATCACCGATGAGCGCGGCACGCCCCTGAACTCCGCGATGTCCGCGATCGGTCTCGAGACCGCTGACCATTTCAGCGCTCAACACGCCTGGGAGGCACAGAAGACGGCGATCGCACAGGCACAGCTCGACCGGATGCTCGGTCCGGGAAACGGCAGCGTCGTCGTCGCAGGCACCTTGAACTTCAACGAGGTGAAGACGCGGACGCAGCAGTTCGGCACGTCGAAGGGGCCGCTCACCGGGTCGACGGAGAAGGAGAACCTCGCGACGAGGGGCGCGACGGCGAACGGTGCCGCTGGCGCCACCTCGAACCTCCCCGGCGCCGCGCAGACGAGCGGTGCGAGCTCCTCGACCTACGTTCACAACAAGGACGCGGCGACCAACGCGATCGACACGACACAGACCGACACGACGATCGCGGCGGGTGACCCGACGAAGATGTCGATCTCGCTCGTCGTCTCGAAGAAGGCGCTCGAGTCGGTGCTGAAGGGAGCGTCGAAGGCCCCCGCCGCGCAGGCTCAAGCGCTGAACATCCTGCAGGGGGCCGTCGAGAACGCCGTTGGCTTTGACCCCGCGAACAAGACGAACGTCATCTCAGCCTCTGCGGTCGAGGCGTTGCCGAACCCGATCACGGCGCTCCAGGCAGCAGGGCTGAACCTGACGACAGGCGGCGCCGCGGCGGCCGACGGCTCGGCGCTCGGCGGCCTCGTCCCCGCCCCCTTCGGCGCGCTCCTCCAGCCGGTTGGCGCGGGCCTCGGCCTGCTCGTGATGCTGTTCCTCGTGCGCAAGTCGCTCGCGAAGCGCCAGGCGCTGCTCGGGTCGACCGACGCCTCCTGGATGCCGGCCCTCGAGGCGCCGCCGATCAAGATCGAGGACCTCATGCCATCCCTGTCGGGTCCGTCGTCTGCCGAGCTGCAAGCGGTGGAGAAGCGCGCGCTGCAGGGGCGCGTCGAGGACATCGCAACGAGCCGCCCCTCCGACGTGGCAGCACAGCTTCGCGGCTGGCTTTCGGCTGAGAGCTGATGACTGAGAAGGCTGCAGAGGAGGGCGGGACCGCCACCAAGGCTGGACGCTCGCCGAAACGTAAGGCAGCGATCATGGCGATCGCCCTTGGACCGAACCTCTCCGCCGAGGTCTTCAAGCACCTCTCGCAAGAGGAGATCGATGAGCTGGTGCTCGAGATCGCCTCGCTCGACAAGGTCACCGCGGACGAGCGCATGGAGGTGATGGAGGAGTTCTACGAGGCCTCCCTCGCCCAGGACTTCGTCGCCCAGGGCGGCATCGGCTACGCGAAGGACATCCTCGAACGTGCGCTGGGCGACACGAAGGCGCTCGAGATCATGGGGCGACTTTCGACCTTCATCCGGGTCTCGCCGTTCGAGTTCCTCCGCAAGATCGACCCCGTGCAGATCTTCAACTTCCTGCAGCACGAGCACGGGCAGACGATCGCCCTCGTCCTCGCCTACCTGCCGTCCGACGCTGCTGCTGGCGTCCTCGGCATGTTCACCCAGGACGTCCAGACCGAGGTTGCGATGCGGATCGCCGCGATGGACCGCACCGCTCCCGAGGTGCTGCGTGAGGTCGAGACGGTGATGGAGCGCAAGCTCTCGAACCTGATCAACCAGGACCTCGAGGCGGCCGGCGGCGTGAAGGCCCTCGTCGACATCATGAACTACTCCGATCGAGCGACGGAACGCAACGTCCTCGAGTACCTCGACGAGAAGGACGCCGAGCTCGCCGACGAGGTGCGCAAGCTGATGTTCGTCTTTGAGGACCTCGTCCTCCTCGACGCGAAGGCGATCCAGCAGCTGCTCAAGGAGGTCGACATGAAGGACATCGGCCTCGCCCTGAAGGGCGGCAACGATGACGTGAAGACCCTGATCTTCTCGAACATGTCGAGCCGCGCGGCGCAGATGTTGCAGGAGGACATGGAGTTCATGGGCGCCGTCAAGCGGCGTTCCGTCGAGGAGGCGCAGGGACGGATCGTCGCGATCGTGCGCAGGCTCGAGGAGACGGGCAAGATCCAGATCGCGCGTGGTGGAGCCGGCCAGGAGGACGAGCTCGTCGCGTAAGCGCGAGCGATAGCAATGCCGGAAGATCGGATCATCGCGCGTGCCACGGCGGGCGTCACACGTCAGCTGGTCGCCGTGCCGCTCGACGGCGAGCTCGCCCTCGACGAGAGGCGAGCGGTTCCCGCGTTCACGCCGACGGCGCCCGCGGCTACCGGACTGAACGCGTTCCTTGCGTCTGCCCAGAGGCAGGGCGCCGAGATCGTCGCCGTCGCGCGTGAACAGGCCGATCGGATCGCCGCGGAGGCGCGCGAGTCAGGCCAGGAGGAGGGTTACCGCCTGGGCGTCGAGCAGGCGCACCGCGAGACGGCGGAGCTGTTGGCGTTTGCCGAGCGTGCCGTTCGCGAGGTGGCCGACACACGGTCGCGGCTGATCGCCGAGTCGGAGACCGAGCTCGTCCAGCTAGCGCTTCAGGTCGCGGAGAAGATCTTGCAGGCGAAGCTCGGTCTCGAACCCGAGCGCGTCGCTGACGTGCTGCGCGGAGCGTTGCGTAAGGCGTACGTCCGCGACCGTCTCCAGGTCGTCTGCAACCCCGCAGACCTCGCTCTGCTTACGACGGCGTCGGAGGAGCTCGAGACGCAGGTCGGGACGCTGAAGGACCTCGAGCTGGTTGGCGACCGCCGGATCACGCGCGGCGGCGTGATCGTTCGGACGTCGGGTGGCGACGTTGACGCGACGCTCGACTCGCAGCTCGACCGCCTTCGCGACGTGATGCTGGGCGCGAAGGATGGCTGAGCCGGTGCCAGGGGTCCTTGGCGCCTACGCGGAGCGCCTTCGCATGGCCGATCCGTACCGCACTCTCGGACGGGTCTCGGAGGTGATCGGGCTCGTTGTCGAGTCATCGGGACCCGATGCGGAGGTCGGCGAGATCTGCCTGATCGGCTCTGAACGCCGCGCTCGCGTGATGGCCGAGGTCGTCGGGTTTCGTGACGGTCGAACGCTTCTCATGCCGCTCGGCGAGATCACCGGCATCCGGCCCGGCGATCAGGTTGTCGGCGTCGGCAGGCCGCTCATGGCGCCCGTCGGCGACGCCGTGCTCGGGCGTGTGTTGGACGGGCTCGGCAACCCGATCGATGGCGGCGAGCCGCTCGACGCGGGCGGACGACACGTCGAACGGCGGGTGCTTGACGCGCGGCCACCATCGCCGATGCTGCGCGCTCCGATCGACCGACGGTTGGCGCTCGGCGTGCGCGCGATGGACGTCCTCGTCCCCTGCGGGCGTGGGCAGCGGCTCGGAATCTTTGCCGGTTCCGGCGTCGGCAAGTCGACGATGCTCGGGATGATCGCGCGCAACACGCACGCCGACGTCACGGTGATCGGGCTCGTCGGGGAGCGTGGGCGAGAGGTGCGCGAGTTCGTCGACCACGACCTTGGTGAGGCGGGCCTCGCCCGGTCGGTGGTATGTGTCGCGACGAGCGACCAGCCGGCCCTCGCGCGCGTTCGCTGCGCCGAGACGGCGATGACGATCGCAGAGGCGTTCCGGGATGAGGGCAAGGACGTGCTCTTGCTGCTCGACTCGGTGACGCGGTTCGCGATGGCGCAACGCGAGATTGGGCTGGCCGTCGGCGAGCCGCCGGCGAGCCGAGGCTACACGCCGAGCGTGTTTGCCGCGCTCCCGCGGCTGCTCGAACGGGCCGGCACCGGTCGACGCGGCTCGATCACGGCGTTGATCACCGTCCTCGTCGAAGGCGACGACATGAACGAGCCCGTCGCAGACGCCGTTCGGGGCATCCTCGACGGTCACGTCGTCCTCGATCGGCGTCTCGCGCACCGCAACCACTATCCCGCGATCGACGTGCTCGCGAGCGTGTCGCGGCTCACGTCTGCGATCACGACGCCCGCCGCACGCGAGGCAGCCGGCCGGGCGCGGGAGATCCTCGCGACCTACCGGGCGAAGGAGGACCTGATCTCGATCGGCGCCTACGCCCGTGGCACCGACCCGCGGGTCGACGAGGCCGTCGACCTGGTTGGTCCGATCGAGCAGTTCCTGCGCCAGGGGCCGAACGAGCTCGAGGAGCCGGAGTTCGCCGAGCGGCGGCTGGCCCACCTCGTCGGGGAGGCATAGGCGTCGTGGCCGAGGTGCTGGAGCGTTCGACGGTCATGGGAACGCTCAACCTTTACCCGTTTCAACCGATACAGATAGTGGCTACGGATGGCCTGGTTCCGATCGTTGCTCCATGAAGCGATTCCGTTTCCCACTCGAGTCCGTCCGTGACCTCCGCGAGGAGCGTCAGACGTCGGCGATGGTCGTCCTCGCCGGCCGTGTTCGGGCACACCAGGCCGCGCAGGCTGCTGCAGAGGCGCGCCTTGATCGGCACCGGCGCTCCGAGGTCGCTCTTGCGAAAGCGGTGTCCGCTGGTCCGGTCAGGGCTCAGGCGCTCGTGCAGGCCGACGCAGACCGACGGGGCGCGAGGCTGACCCTCGAGGGCGCTGCCGCCACCCTCGCTGACTCGTCGTTCGCCGTCGAGAGCGCCCGCCGTGATCTCGTCGAGGCCGAGCGAGCGGTGGAGATGCTACGACGCCTAGAGGATCGCCAGAGAGAGGCGCATCGGGTCGAGCTGGCACGAGCGGAGGAGCGCGATCTCGCGGACGTGATCGAGGCGCGGGCCGCTCGAGCGATAACGGCTGAGCGCCGGCGCGTGCGGAGGTCGCAGTGAGCGTCACCGATGTCCTGTCGCGGATCTCTGCGATCGAGGCGCAGATCCAGTCGTTCGCCGCGCCGCCGACCACCTCCGCCGCAGCGTTTGGCGATGCCCTTGCAGCGGCTGGTACGCCGACGACCTCGTCGGGTGATCTCGGCACGCCGACGCAGTACGACGACATGATCCGCCAGGCCGCAGCGGAGGCGGGGGTGTCGCCGGCCCTCGTCAAGGCCGTTGCCCGTGCCGAGTCGGGGTTCGACCCGCACAGCGGCTCGGCTGCGGGCGCCCAGGGTCTGATGCAGCTGATGCCGGCCACCGCTCGCGGGCTCGGTGTTAGCGACCCGTACGACCCGTTGCAGTCGTTGCGTGGCGGCGCGCGCTACCTCCGTCAGATGCTCGACCGGTTCAACGGTGACGTGACGAAGGCGTTGGCTGCCTACAACGCCGGACCGAACGCCGTCGCCCGCTACGGGGGCATCCCGCCGTACGCGGAGACGCAGGCCTACGTCCCGCGCGTGCTCGGCTACTTCCAGGAGTACGGTGGTGGCAGCGCGACGACCGCCGCTGCTGGCGACCTCGCGGCGCTCAACTTCACCGGCGCGCGCCCGCTCGCGCCACAGGGCACCGGTGGCAAGGTGGCGACCAGCGGCCTCCAGTTCCTCGGCACCCCGTACGTCTGGGGCGGGACGACGCCGGCCGGGTTCGACTGCTCCGGTCTCGCGCAGTACCTCTACACGAACGCGGGCGTACCGATCCCGCGAACCTCCGAGGAGCAGTTCAAGGCCGGTACGCCTGTCGCGACGAACCAGCTGCGACCGGGCGACCTCGTCTTCTTTCGCAAGAACGGTGACGTCCACCACGTCGGCATCTACCTCGGGAGCGGCCGGTTTCTCCAGGCTCCGCACACCGGTGATGTCGTGAAGATCTCATCGCTCACCGACCCCGCCTACGCGTCCGAGTACTGCGGCGCTCGGCGGTACGCGTGAGCGTCAGGGAGGGAAGGAGGTGAGACACCCATGAACACACCACCCGCAGCAACAGCCGTGGCGGCCCCCGCTCAAGGGAAGGCCACGGCGAGCACGAAAGGCGAGCCAGCCGTTCCGGCGGCGGGAATCGCCGCGGCGTTCGCCGTGGCGCTCGGCGAGGCCACGCCAGGCGGCGAGGCGCTCCCGGCTCGGCCGACCAGGACCGCGAAGGAGCAGGAGACAACTCCCGACGGCTCAGCAGGGGCGGCGGCGTTGCTCGCGACGCTGATCGTTCCGGTCGTATCGGCTCAGGCGCCGGTGCCAACGACCGTCGCGTTGGCCCCGGCGAGCGTCGTCGCAGCGAACGCTCCGAGATCAGCCGGCCGCCAACCAGCGGCACCGCTCGTCGCCGAACCGGCGACACCGGTGACCGTGTCCGACGCAGGTGAATTAACCGTCACCGCAGGGTCGACCGTCGTACCGTCCTCTGACCTTCAGCGGCCGGCGGCGACGTCCGCTGCCACCTTGCCGATCACGCCAGCACCGGCCGTCGCTGTCGCACCGCTGGCACCGGCGGTAACGGCCGAAACGGCGACCGCCGTCGAAGGCTCACCGGCGCTCCCGGCGACGAGCGCCCCCACGGCGGCGGCGACCCCGCCGCTACCCTGTCGGTCAGGTCGCATCGCGGAGCCTCAACACGGACCGAGCGTCGCAGCATCAGATCGACAGGACGCCGCAGTCAGCGGGTCCCGACCGGCCGCTGCGCATCCGCGTATTGCCGTGTCGGGCCGAGCGTCTGACAGGGAGCAGGGACACGGCAGGCACGACCAGAGCAGCCCCTCGCCGCTCCAGATCGCTCCGACGCCGTCAAACGAGACGGCCCGCACGGAAGGATCGTCCGCGCCGATCGCGACCGGCGGCATCGATCGCGAGCGCTTCGACCGGCTCGTGGACGGCCTCGCCGCCCGGCTCAAGCTGTCCTACGCCGGCGACGGCGCCCGGGTCAGAATGAACCTCGAGCCACGTGAGCTCGGGGAGATCGTCGTCCGGCTCCACATCCGCGACGGGATTGCCCAGGCGAGCGTGATCACCGACAACGGTGACGCGACGCGCATGCTCCAGGGCGCGCTCGCCGACCTGCGCTCGGCGCTCGCCGATCGCGGCATCCAGCTCGATCACGTCGACGTCCGCACCTCGGGCGACCCGACGGGCGACCGTCGGCAGCAGGCCGGGCAGGACGCCGGTGCAAGCAGACATCGGCCGACCGGCGAGCCGTGGCGGTTCGGTCGCACCGATGCCGTCGCCGCTGCCGTCGACCAGCCCGCCGTTGCCGGCGTCCGCCACGGACAGCCCATCAGCCTGCTCGCCTGAACGACCTACCCGCAACCACACGACCAGGAAAGGAGGTGAGGCAATGACCACGACACCCGTCACCAGCCAGGGAGCGCTCGTACCCGGGCAGGGAACGTCAGACAGCGTCACCCGCACGGACAAGGGCGGCTCGATGGGGCAGGACACCTTCATCAAGCTCCTCATGACGCAGATGACCCACCAGGACCCGCTGCAGCCTACCGACTCGGCACAGATGCTCTCCCAGCTCGCCCAGTTCTCCTCGGTCGAGGGGATCACCAAGGTCAACACGCAGCTCACCGCGCTCAACCTGTCCCAGGACTTCGCCTCGTCGGTGTCGATGATCGGCAAGACGGTGTCCTACCTCGACGACAACGGCGGTCTGCACGCCGGCACCGTCCAGAACGTCAGGCCCAGCTCGCACGGAGCGATCCTCGGCGTCGATGGCGTCGATATCTTCTCGGGCCAGGTCTCAAAGGTCACCTGATGAGCGACCCTCGACTCTCCGCGACTGCTCGCGCCGGCGGCATCTCGCCGCTCGTGCCGTCGGCGGTGCCTGCACGCCCGCAGGCTCCGGCAAGCGCAGACGCGCCCCGCTTCGCCGATGCCCTCGGCGAGCAGCTCGGCGTGCGGTTCTCGGCGCACGCGACGGCTCGGTTGCAGTCGCGTGGCGTCTCGCTCGACGCGACGCAGCTTGCTCGGCTCGGCGGTGGCATCGATGCGGCCGCCGCGAAGGGCTCACGGGAGGCGCTCGTCATGGTCGACCAGGTCGCGATGGTCGTTGCGGTACGAAACCGCACCGTCGTCACGGCCCTTGACCAGGACCAGACAGGACCAGCGGTGTTCACCAACATCGACACCGCGGTCATCACCTAACCCACTACCGGCTGGACCTCGACGCCTCGGGCGTCAGGGGGTCGGAGGCGACCGCCAGAAGCGCGGATCGCCAGAAGGAGGCACACAGTGCTCCGCTCCATGTTCACCGCCATCGGCGGGCTCCGAAACCACCAGGTCATGCTCGACGTGACCGCCAACAACATCGCGAACGTGAACACGGTCGGCTACAAGGCCCAGCGCGTCTCGTTCGAGTCGATGATGGCGCAGTCGCTGCGCGGCGCCAGCTCGCCCGTGCCCGGCCTCGTCGGCGGCTCCGGCCCGACCGAGGTCGGGCTCGGCATGGCGCTCAACTCGATCGGCTCGATCATGACGCAGGGCTCGCTGCAGACCACGGGTCAGTGGTCCGACGTCGCCGTCAACGGCGACGGCTACTTCATGGTCGCGAGGAACGTCGACCCGACGACCGGCGGGGTGATCGCGTCGACACCGACGACCGCGGGCAGCGACGTGTCGTTCACCCGCGCCGGGAACTTCGCCCTCGACTCGCAGGGCTACCTCGTTGACCAGCACGGCCAGTTCGTGCTCGGGCTCGTCGCCACCTCGCAGGGGCCGCCGGTGACCTGGGGGGCCGGCCTCTCGGCGCTGCAGATCCCGGCGAACGCAAAGAGCGTGTCGATCGATCAGAACGGCGTCGTCTCCTACGACAACGGCAGTCGCGTGATCGCCGCGCAGATCCAGATGGCGAAGTTCCCGAACCCGGCCGGTCTCTCGCGCGTCGGCTCGAACGACCTCAAGGACACGCCGAACTCGGGCATCTTCGATCCGTCGGCTGCGCCGCTCGCAGCCGCGCCGACGGGCGGCGCGTTCTACGCCCCCGCGAACATGTACGGCCTCGGCACGCTGCAGTCCGGCACCCTCGAGATGTCGAACGTCGACCTCGCGCTCGAGTTCACGAACATGATCGTCGCCCAGCGCGGATTCCAGGCGAACACGCGCGTGATCACGACCTCGGACGAGGTCCTGAACGAGCTCGTCAACCTCAAGCGCTAGGTCGCGGCTGATGTCCTTCACCCGCGTGATCGCGAAGCTGATCGGCCCGCGCCCGGAGGCGCGGGTCGTTCGGCTGCCCGTCGCCCCCGGCGCTCGCCTTGCGCGCGCCGCGCTGCACCGCCCTCCGGACGCCCGTCAACGGCTCGTCGACCACGAGGAGAACCGCTCCATGATCAAGCTCCACACCGGCCGCGAGCGCCGGGAGCTCTGGGTCAACGCCGACCTGATCGAGACGGTCGAGGCGACGCCTGACACGATCGTCAAGCTCACGACCGATCGAAAGCTGATCGTCTGCGAGACCCCCGAGGAGGTCGCTGCCCTCGTCGTCGAGTTCAAGCGCAAGGCGCAGACCAGACCTCATGTACTGGGCGACCGATGACGATAGAACGCACGTGAACCCGAGTACCCCTTTCGAGTGATCAGGTAGCGCATGGATCCAGGAACGATCATCGGGCTCGTACTCGCCATCGGCGGGGTGATTGGCTCCCTCTTCATGGAGGGCGGTAACCCAGCGGCCTTCATCATCCCGTCGGCGATCGTGCTGATGATCTTCGGCACGCTCGGCGTCGTCATGGCCTCGAGTGGACTCCAGTCCTGCATCCGGATCCCGGTGCTGTACATCAAGGCGATGACCGGTGCGCCACCCGATCGGCCGGGCGCGATCAAGTCGCTCGTGAAGATGGCGGAGCGTGCCCGACGAGAGGGGCTGCTCGCACTCGAGGAGGAGGCACAGTCGATCACCGACCCGTTCCTGTCGAAGGGCCTGCGGCTCGTCGTCGACGGAACCGATCCCGAGCTCGTGAAGGACATCCTCGACCTCGACGTCGAGGCGATGGCTGGACGTCATCACGAGAACGCCGCCCTCTTCTCGCACGCCTCCGGGTTCGCGCCAACGATCGGCATCATCGGCACCGTCATGGGACTCGTGCACGTGCTCGAGAACCTCTCCGACCCGTCGACGCTCGGCCCGGCGATCTCCGCAGCGTTCATCGCGACGTTCTTCGGCGTCTCGAGCGCGAACCTGATCTACCTGCCGATCGCGAACAAGCTCAAGGAGCTTTCCACGCAGGAAGCGGATGCGCGGACGATGATGATCGAGGGGATCCTCTCGATCCAGGCGGGCGATAACCCGCGCATCGTCGAGGAGAAGCTGAAGACCTTCCTCGAGCCGAAGGAGCGCGCGCACTTCGACGCTGAGGGTGCCGAGGGCGGAGCCGAGAAGAAGGCCGCGTAGCACCCGGTGGCGAAGAAGCGACACGCCGAGCATGCGGACGAGCGGTGGCTGCTCACGTACGCCGACATGATCACGCTGCTGATGGCGTTGTTCATGGTGCTGTTCTCGATCGCCGTCGTCAATAAGGGCAAGTTCGACCAGCTAGCGAAATCGTTGCGGGAGAGCTTCTCCGGGCCGCTTGGCGCAGGCGCGAACGCGGTGCTGCAAACGAACAACCCGGCTCCGGCGAGCGCCTCTGCGTCGGCGTCGCCGGCCCCCGACCAGGTGCCGACGCCGAGCGCCCGCGTGTCAGGCGACAAGCACGCGCTCCAGGTCGCCCACGCCCTGGCCGGCCAGCAGGCGAAGAGCCTGCTTGGCGCGAAGGTTGCGATCGACTTGAAGATCGCCGAGTTCCACCTTGGCAACGCCGTTAAGAGCCAGATCGACACGCGTGGTCTCGTGATCACGCTCGTCACCGACAAGGCGCTCTTCGACGTCGGCAGCGCCGTGTTGAAGCCAGGCGCCGGGCCGCTGCTGCGCGCCGTCGCCGCCGCCATCAACAGCGTCGGCGCGAACCCGATCCGGGTGAACGGTCACACCGACGCGATCCCCTTCTTCGGCAACGTGCACGGCAACGAGATCCTCTCTGGCGCCCGCGCGAACGCGGTGCTGTTCTTCATGGAGGACCACGGGTTCTCCGTCCACCTCCACCCGGACAGCGCCTCGGCCGGGTTCGGCTCACGCGCGCCGCTCGCCCCGAACGGGGCTGGAGGCGCCGGGCCGCGGAACCGCCGTGTCGAGGTGATCGTCGAGCGTATCGACTACGTGACGAAGGTGCAGGCCGAGGCGAACGGTGCGCTCGGCACCAACCCGATCGGGCTCCCGGAGATCGTCCCGTCCCGCCCGAACTGAGCCCTGCGCTAAGCCACCGGCGCGATCTGCCGATACACCACGTGAAAGCGGTATGCACCCATGATCAAGAAGCTTCTTCCGGTACTCCTTGGCCTCATCCTTGCGGGCGGCGGCTTCTTTGCGTACACCACCTTCTTCGCTGGCGGCCCGCCACCAGACCTGCCGGCGGTCGCTCAGACGAAGGCGCGCGATCTCGCCGTCGCGGATAAGAAGACGCGGCTGCAGGACAAGGTCGACGGACCGATCGTCTCGCTTGGTGATCCGTTCGTCGTCAACCTCTCCGACCCCGGGCTCGCGTCGTTCGTGAAGACGGACGTGTCGATCCGCGTCGACATCGGCACGCCGATGGAGGTGGCGGGAGCGGAGGGTGCCAAGGGGACTGCGGCGCTTGAGGAGAAGGTCGAGGTGCGCAACATCGTCATCGACGTGCTCAACTCGCACTCCGGAGCCGAGCTGACGACCCAGGAGGGGCGTGAGGTCGTGAAGAAGGAGATCATCAAGGCGATCAACGCGCCGAAGAGCTCGACGCCGAAGACGATCGCGCTTGAGGTCTACTTCGTGAACTTCGCCGTCCAGGCGATCCCCGGGGCGTAGATGGCCGACGGGCTCTCGCAAGAGGAGATCGAGAAGCTGCTCGCGGGCGAGTCGGTGGGCGCCGACGAGCCGGTGGTGGCCGAAACGACGGTCGAGGACGCGCTCGAGGTTGATGCGGAGCCCGTCGAGGAGATCGTTGCCGAGGTCACTCGCTCGAGCGACGCGCCGCTCTCGCCCGAGGAGATCGCCGCGCTGATCGCGGGCGAGCTTGGGCAGGATCCGGTTGAGCAGACCGTCGCGCCTGCTTCCCCGTCCGCGCCTCTTCCCCCGTCCGCGCCGGCTCCCGCTCTTGCTCCGGCGCCGTCCACGCCGGCTCCCGTCGTTGAGCAGATCTCCTACTCCGAGCTCCCAGCCGTGATGGCGCCGCTCGAGGAGACGGCCGACATCAACATCCTGATGGACGTGCCGCTCGAGATCACCGTCGAGCTCGGCCAGGCGACGCGCACGATCCGCGAGCTCCTCGAGATCGGCCAGGGCTCGATCCTGCACCTGACCCGTCACGCGGGTGAGCCCGTGGACGTCCTCGTCAACGGGCAGTACATCGCGCGTGGCGAGGTCGTGGTGATCGACGAGAACTTCGGCATCCGCGTCACTGAGGTCGTGTCGCCTGCTGACCGGCTTCGGACGATGGCCGGATGATCCGCCGCTGTCTCACGCTCGTGTGCCTTGGACTTCTTGCGCTGCCCGCCATGGCGGCCGCCGTGACGAACGGGGAGCTCGCGCACCCGACCCAGGCGGGGCCCGACCCGGCACCGCAGCTTGACTCGGGCGCCGGCAGCATCGTCCGCGTGTTCGTCGGCCTGTTCCTCGTCGTCGTGATCATCGGCGTCCTCTACGCCGCGATGCGCCGTGCGCAACGCGGCAAGCTGCCTGGCAGCCGCTCGGGGGGGACGATCGAGGTGCTCGAGACGACGCAGCTCGCTCCTGGTCGGAACATCCACCTCGTGCGCGTCGGCGAGCGGGTGCTGGTCGTCGGTGCGACGGAGCACTCGATCTCCTCGTTGCACGCGTTCGGACACGAAGAGGCCGTCGCCGAGGGGGTCATCGCGCCCGATCTCGATCTCGAGCACGAACCCTTGCCGCGCGCTCTCGGCAACCGCCGGTCGCTCGTCGACTCGCTGCGCGAGCGAACGAGCAGAGCGTAGGCTCGCTACCCGCCGCGGGGCTCCCACTGGAAGGTTCGCAACGCGAGCACCGCTCCGGCGATGCCCCACGCGACGACGACGAGCAGGCCGAGGAGCTCGGGACGACCGAGGCCACCGGCCGTGAACTCCGCGCGCATCGCCGAGAGGAGGTGGGAGAGGGGGAGGGCGTCGGAGACGAACCGCAAGGGCGCCGGCATCCCACCCACTGGGAAGAACGCCCCCGAGAGCACCAGCACCGGCACGTAGATCGCGTTGACGACGGCCGATGATCCCTCCGCGCTCGGCACGATCCGGGTCGTTGCGATGCCGAGCCCGGCGAACGAGACGGCGCCGAGGACGACGAGCGCCACGAGCTCCCACCAGCGAGCCGGCAGGGACACGTCGAACGCCGTTGCGCCCACGACGAGGACGACGATGCTCTCCAGCGCGAGCACGAGGGAGGTCGAGAGGACGAGGCCACCGAGGTACGTCGCCGGCGGCAGCGGCGTGCCACGCACGCGCTTCAGCATGCCGCGGTCGCGGCGGATGGTGAGCGTGATCGCAAGCCCCGCGAACGTCGTCATCACCGCCGCCGTACCGAGCATGCCGGGGACGAAGAGCGCGGCGTACGGGTGTCCGTCGACGACCTTGTCGCGCCCGAAGAGGCCGAGGAACACGAGGAAGAGCAACGGCAAGAAGAACGTGAAGAACGCGGTCGGCACGTTGCGCCAGTAGACCCGCTGCTCGGCACGAACCTGACGAAGCAGCCGCCTCATGACGCGTCACCACCGGTCAGCTCGAGGTACACGTCCTCGAGCGTCGGTCGCAGCACCTCCAGGTCATCGAGCGTCCGTCCGTTCGTCAACGCCCACGTTGTCAGCGCGTGCAAGGCGCGCGTCGGATCGTCGACCTCCACCGTCGCGACGCCGCTATCGATCGTCGTTGGCGCGGCGGCGACCGTTGCGATCGTCGACGCGTCGACCGATCCGGGCACGGCAAAGCGGATCCGCGCTCCACGATCACCGATCAGCGACGCGGGGGAGCCGAGGGCGACGACCTCGCCGCGCCGCAGGACCGCGACCCTGTCAGCGAGCACGCGCGCCTCGTCCATGTAGTGCGTCGTCAGGAAGACCGTCGTGCCGGCCTCCGCGAGCGAGGAGATCATCTCCCACGCGTCGCGGCGCGCACCCGGGTCGAAGCCCGTCGTGGGCTCGTCGAGGAAGATCACCTCCGGACGGCCGATCAGCGCGAGCGCGACGTCCAACCGGCGTCGCTGACCGCCGGAGAGCTTGCGGACGCGGGTGTCCGCCTGCTCCGTGAGCCCGACCGCGGCGAGCACGTCCGTCACCTGACGTGGGGCGTCGTAGAAGCCGGCGAACAGCGCGCAGACCTCCCGAACGCTCATGAACGGGTAGACGCCGCTTGACTGCAGCACGATCCCGATCCGCGCCCGGTAGGCCGAGCCGCCGGTGATGGGATCGAACCCGAGCACGTCGACCGCACCGTCGTCAGCATGGCGGTAGCCCTCGAGGATCTCGACGGTCGTCGTCTTTCCCGCGCCGTTCGGCCCGAGCAGCGCGAAGATCTCGCCGCGGGCGACGTCGATATCGATGCCCCGCACCGCCTCGACCCCGTCGTATGCCTTGCGGAGGTTGCGCACCGTGATCGCCGGGGTCATCGCCGAAGCCCCGTCGCGAGCAGGTCGCGCAGGGCGATCCCCATGAGCAGCCCGCCGCTGAAGAGCACCCCGTGCTGGGTGTAGTGCAGCGTCGCGTTCGCGTCGGTCGCGCTCTCGACCGGTGGGAGGATCGCTACGACCTCGAGCAGGAGGCCAATCCCGCCGAGCAGCACCGCCGTGCGGGGCTTCAGCAGGCTCGCCATCGTGGCGCAGTCTACCGGGGTGTGGTGGGGCGTCGCGCAGCCAGCGACGTCGTGACGGCCCGGCCTAGGTACCGCCACAGGTGCCACTGGAACAGCACGGTCCACCAGACGGAGGAGACGAGGTGCACGTAGTCAAGCGTCGAGTGTCCGGCGGGTCCGGCGATCAGCGCCGCGCCGGTGAGGAAGAGCGGTGCCCCGAGCGCGAGGAGCACGAGCGACGAGAAGGCCTGGTGCGGACGGCGCACGTTGAGGTTGCGACGGATCGTCGGCCAGCCGATGGCGAGGACCTTCAACGAGACGATCGCCAGTCCGACCACCGCGAGGAGCGTGTGCAGCCAGGCGAGACCGACCGACGGGCGGTCACCTCGCAGGTTGTAGGTGTAGATCGCAAGCCCGGTGCCGAACGCGGCGAGCAGCGGTGCGAGAGCCAGCGTGCCGGCGATCGCTGTCGACCGCCGGACGGGGCGGCGTCGCTCGGCGTGCAACGCGTCACGCTCACGGCGCCACTGCAGGATCTCCTCGTCGGAGTACTGCTGCGGCGGTTGGTCAGCCGCCCAGACACCGAGACGGGCGAGGAACGCGAACGCGATCACCGGCGGTAGGAGGTGGGGGAGGTGCAGGAAGGCCCAGTGGAGCACGGGCCCTACCGCCTACGCGACCTTGTCGGGCAGCAGGTAGACGAGCGTGTAGAGCAGGATCCACACGATGTCGACGAAGTGCCAGTAGATGCTCGTCACGAGCAGGCCGGTGTACCGCTTCGGCGTGAAGTGGCCGCGCGCGACGCGGATGATGCAGAACAACAGCAGCGTCAGGCCAATGAACACGTGCGCGCCGTGGAGCCCGGTGAGCGAGAAGAAGATCGACCCCTGGGCGTTCGTCGTCGGCAGGAAGCCGATGTCGTGGTACTCGCGGGCCTGCAGGCCGAGGAAGATCGCGCCGAGGACGAAGGACGCGACGAGCCACCAGAACAGGCCGCGGCGCCGGTTCTTCATCAGCGAGAGGAAGGCGAGCTCGCAGGTGAACGACGAGGCGATGAGGATCGCGGTGTTGATCGACGTCGAGTCGGCGGGAATCTCGTAGCCGATCGCCGGCCAGGCGAGGTTGTTCAGGCCGCGAGCGTGGCCGTACCAGAGGAAGAACGCACCGAAGAGGGAGATCTCCGAGGTGAGGAAGATCACCAGTCCCAGCGGCACGATCCCGAGGCGCACGGGGTAGGGCTGGTAGGTGTGCGCGGCCGGTCCATGGTGGTCGTGCCCGACCGCTGCATCGTGACCGCTCATGCGTGCGTGCGCTCCTTTGCGACGGAGGGCTCGGGGAAGATCGCGTGCTTCGCTCCGGGCTCGCCGTACCGGTACGGGCCACCGACGACGCGCGGCGGGATGTCGAAGTTGAAGATCGGCGGCGGCGAGGAGACCTGCCACTCGAGCGTCAAGGAGCGGTACGGGTTCGGCCCGGCCGGCGCCCCGTGACGAGCCGAGACGATGACGTTGTAGACGAAGATCAGCATGCCGGCGCCAAGGACGAAGGCGGCCAGCGAGATCACCTCGTTCCAGTTCTGGAACTGCGGGTCGTAGTCGGCAACGCGGCGCGGCATCCCCTCGAGCCCCAGCCAGTGCATCGGCATGAACACGAGGTTCGAGCTGATCATCGTCGTCCAGAAGTGCGCCCGGCCGAGCTTCTCGTTGATCATGCGACCGGTCACCTTCGGGTACCAGAAGTACAGGCCTGCGAACACGGTCATCACCGAGCCGCCGAAGAGGACGTAGTGGAAGTGCGCGACGACGAAGTACGTGTCATGCACGTGGTTGTCAAACGGCACGGACGCGAGCCAGATGCCGGTGACGCCGCCGATGACGAAGGTGAAGATGAAGCCCGTGGCGAAGAGCATCGCCGTCGTCATGTGCAGGACGCCCTGCCAGATCGTGCCGAGCCAGGAGAAGATCTTGATGCCGGTGGGGATCGCGATCATCATCGTCGAGATCATCATCGGGACGCGCAGCCAGTCCTCCATGCCCGACGCGAACATGTGGTGTGCCCACACCGAGAAGCCGAGCAGGGCGATGCCGGCCGAGGAGAAGGCGATCGCTCGGTAGCCGAAGATCGGCTTTCTTGACATCACGGAGAGGATCTCGGAGATGATCCCGAAGCCGGGCAGGACCATGATGTAGACCGCCGGGTGCGAGTAGAACCAGAACACGTGCTGGTAGGCGAGCACGTCGCCGCCCATCTCGGGCACGAAGAACTTCGTCCCCATCACGCGGTCGAACATCGTCATGAACTGCGCCCCGGCGATGAACGGCGTCGCGGCGACGACGAGGGCAGAGGTCGCGAGGTTCGCCCAGACGAGCAGCGGCATGCGGAAGAGCGTCATGCCCGGAGCGCGCATCGTGATGATCGTCACGAGGAAGTTGACGGCCGTCGCGATCGATGAAGCACCGGCGACCTGGATGCCGATCTCGAACAGCGTCTCACCCATCGGACCCTCGGTCGAGAACGGTGGGTAGCCCGTCCAGCCGGCCTCGAACGAGCCGACGAGGAACGAGGAGAGGAAGATCAGGAGGGCAAGCGGCAGAAGCCAGAAGGAGAGCGCGTTGAGCCGTGGGAACGCCATGTCCGGCGCGCCGAGCATCAGCGGGATGACGAAGTTGCCGATGCCCGCGAACACCGGGACGAGGAAGGTGAAGATCATCAGCGTGCCGTGCTGGGACATCAGGCCGTTGAACATCTTCGTGTCGATCACGCCCTGCCCGGAGTGCGCGAGCTCGGAACGGAAGATCTCCGCCATCATCCCGCCCATCAGGAACGCGATGAACGTCGTGACGACGTACTGGACGCCGATCACCTTGTGGTCGGTGTTGAAGCGGAAGTAGTCGCGCCAGCTGTATGCCCCGTGCTGGGAGTGGTCGTCCGGACGATCGGGCGAGCCGATCATCCACGGGAACCAGGTGTCGAACGACCCGATCCCGATGAGGAACCCGATCACGCCGGAGATGTAGCCGATCGCGAGCATCTGCTGCGGGACGCCGTCGTCCCAGAGCTGCGGGTAGCCGGCGGCCTTGCGGATTGCCAGCGCGAGCGTCATCGAGGTGAGCGAGACGAACGGCGTCACCCAGAGGCAGCGGGCGAGGTTGGGACGAAGGAACACCCTCATCGGACGTCTCCCGGGTGGCAGGTTTGCGTGGTCACTTCTTGCTGTCCGCGGCGATCCGGGCGACGAGGGCGTCGATCTGGTCCTTCGACAACGTCGTGCCGAAGTTCGCTGGCATCACGCCGGGGCTGAACCCGGTGGCGATATGGGCAGAGGGGCTGACGATCGACTCGCGAACGAACGCCTCGAGCGTCTCGCCGGCCGGCTTGTCCTTCGCAACGTCATCGAGGCTCGGTCCGACCGTGCCGCCAGCCTTCGCGGGCGTCCACGCGTGGCACCCGGCGCAGCCGCTGAACGCGACGACCGCTGCGTGATCGGGGTCGGACGCGTCCTTCTTCGCCTGCACGACGGCCGCCGCGATGTAGGTGGCGAACTCCGCCTGCGTGACGACATGGATGCGGCTCGGGAACGCGCCAGCGACCTCGGTGCCCATCTTTGGGTGCGCGTCGCCGCAGACGAACGTGCAGACGACGGCGAACGTGCCGAGACGATCAGGCGTCGCCGACAGGAGGTTCATCTGGCCCGGCGTGGCGTTGATCTGCACGCGCCACGCGGGGACCCACCAGCCATGGATGACGTCGCGCGAGCGGATCTCGAACCGGATCGGCGTGTTGATCGGCACCACCAGCTCGTGGATGCCGGCGACCTTGTACGGGAACGTGCCCTTCGTGCCGGTCACCTCGCCCGAGTAGGTCGGGTAGTCATAGTTCCAGTCCCACTTCTGACCCCACACGCTGACCGTCAGGTGCCCCTTGGCGTCCGCGACGTTGTTGTCGTTCAGGACCTTCCAGGAGAGCCCGGTGAGGACGATCACGATGATCGTCGGGATGATCGTCCAGATGATCTCGAGCCCGGTGTGGCCGTGGACCGGCGCGGCGTCGCTCATGTCGCCGTGCTTCGCGCGGAACGTCACGACGGCGCCGACGAGCACTGCCGTCACGAGCCCGAAGATCCCTGCCGTCGTCACCAGCATGATCTGGTAGATCCAGTCGGTGTTGTGCGCCTGCACGGACGCCTGTAGCGGCATGCCGTCGAGCAGGACGAGCACGACGCCAAGGGCGCACCCGAGCACCGCTCCGACCGCTCCGACGATGATTGCCTTCAACGTGTCTCCTCCACCAGGGGCGCGCGCCTGGAAGCGCGCAAGTTCCACCCGTGCCTAAATGTAGTGATTCCGGCGGACGGCGGCAACAACGGAACGTTCAGCACGAGGCGCCACGCTCCTGCGTCCGGCTCCGGCGGCTCCTCGGGTGCCGTCGCGAACGCTACACTCGGGACATGAGCGAAGCGATGTACGAGGTCGACGGGGTCGTATTGAGCGAGAGCGCGTACGCCAACCGCGTGCTGCCGCCGCGCGAGCACCCGTTCGAGGCCGGCTCGATGCTGATCGCGTCAGCGGCGATCGTCTTCTCGATTGCCGCCGTCCTCGGTGCGGCTGCGAGCGCCTTCAACATCACCCAGCTGACGTCGCTTGTCGCCAGCCCGTTCAAGCCGGGCTTCCTCGCCATCTTCCTCGCCATCATCGGCCTTGCTACCGCCGGTGACCGTGGGCGCGTGCAACGGTTCGCCATGGCCTTCGCAGCGTCCTGCTGGCTCGTGGGCGGGGCGATCGCGGTGCTCGCCGACAAGCCGATCTTCTGATCGACCTGTCCTCGCCCTTCCCGAAGATCGAGCTGCACGTCCACCTCGAGGGGACGGTGCGGCCGGAGCGTCTGCTCGAGATCGCGCGCCGCAACGACTACCCGCTGCCGTGCGCGACGGTGGAGGAGCTGCGCGAGCTCTACCGGTTTCGTGACTTCCGCCACTTCATCGACGTCTGGATCCTGACGACGAACGCGCTACGACGCGAGCGCGACTTCCGCGAGATCCTCGTCGACTACGCCGCCGAGGCCGCGAGCCACGGGGCCGTCTACCTTGAGGCGATCTTCTCGCCGGCTGAGCGTGTTCGCCGTGGAGCGGACTGGGACGAGATCTACACGGGCTTCTGCGACGGCGTCGAGGAGGCCCGCTCGCTCCACGGCGTCGAGGTCCGCCTGACGCCGGACATCTCCCGCGGCATCACGCTCGAGGAGGCGGCAGACACGGTGCGCTACGCGGCCCGTTACGCGACCCGCGGCGTCGTCGGCGTCGGGCTCGGCGGTCTCGAGGCGCAGTTCCCGCCCGAGGGGTACGCCGAGAGCTTCGCCCTTGCCCGCGAACTCGGCCTTGCGAGCGTCCCACACGCCGGTGAGGCTGCGGGGGCGAAGAGCGTGCAGGGTGCGATCGAGCACCTCCATGCTGACCGGATCCGGCACGGCGTTCGTGCGCTTGAAGATCCCGGTCTAATCTCTGAAATAGTCGGCCGTGGAATAGTGCTCGATGTGTGTCCGCTCTCGAACCTGCGCACCGGGGTGGTGGCGACGATCGCCGACCACCCGCTGCCGCACCTCCTCGCGGCCGGCGTGCAGTGCTCGATCTCGACGGACGATCCGGCGATGTTCGACACCGACCTTGCAACGGACTACGCCGCGGCGTGCAGCTTTGGGCACAACCCGAAGGTGTTCTACGACGCGGGCGTCACCGGCGCGTTGTGCGATCACCCGACCCGGGCACGACTCGTCGCGATCGGCGAGCACTACGACTGGGACGCCCTCCCAGGCTCGTTTCCGAATGCCCGATAATCACCGTTATGACAGGTAGGACGAAGCGATGACCCCTCCTAAGGTTCCCTCGCCGCTCGATGCCGCGATCGGCCTGACCTTCCTCGAGCACGTCGATGGGATCGCGGTGCTGCGACTGGAACCAACGAGCGTGGCGTACGGCGACGACGCACGAACGTTCCTGCACGGCGGTACCTTGGCGACCTGCGTCGACACCGCTGGCTGGTACGCAGTGGTCGAGCAACGTCCCGGCGCCTACGTCGCTGTCGACCTTCGTGCCGACTTCCTCCGCGCGGCCGGACCCGGCCCGTACCGCGTCACCGCTACCTGCCTGCGTGCCGGACGCACGCTCGCCGTCGCCGACGTCGCGATCGCGCCGTGGGACGACCTGGCGCGACCGTGCGCGGTCGGCCGAGCGCAGTACCTGCGCGTCGAGTAAGCGGCCGCCGTCGCGCGGCAGCCAATCCGAAGTGGTGCGCGCGGCGTACTTCGGGTATGGCGCCTCAAACCGCGGTCAGGGTCGGCCTGCTTCTGACGCTCTTCCTGCTGGCGGCGCCCGCGGCGGCTGGCACGGCCGTCGAGACCGTCACGCTCACCGACTTCCAGCTGGCACCGCCGAGCGGCGGCTACGAAGCGGGCACCTGGACGTTCGCCGCGCACAACGCCGGTGCGGTGACCCACGTGTTCGCGATCCAGTCGCCCGCCGGCGTGTCGGTCGCCGGGCCGGTAACCGTCTCTCCCGGCCTCACCAGAACGCTCCCGAACGTCGCCTTCTCGCCGGGGCTCTACACGTTCATCTGCACGCTGCACCCGCAGTCGATGCGCGCGCAGGTTGCGTTCCGCGGCATCGGCAATGGGTCGTTCGGCGCGGTCGGATCGATCTCTGACGCGGGCGCGTTCGTCTCCGCCATGGCGATCGCAAACGGCGACACGGCGGTGAACGCGACCCTCACGGTACGGGTTGCCGGCACCGGAACGCTCGTCCGTTCGGTCGATGTGCCGGTATCAGGGTTCGCGGAGACGCCGGTCGGACAGCGCCTGAACGGGCTCGCGGAGAGCACGCGGTACATGGTGACCCTCGTCGTCCACGGCGACCGAGGGGCTTCGACGCCCGTGTCGACGACCTTCACGACGCGCGCCGCCGACACCCGTCCGCCGGTGGTGCGCGTCGCCGTGCCCCGCCAGCGCAGCGTCCGCGCCTGGACGACGCTGCACGGCACGGCGATCGATCCGGGGGCCTCCTGGGGTCTTGCCCACGTCGAGCTGAGCGTCTCGCTGCGACGGGGCCGTACCTGCGCGCGCTATACCGGTCGCACGTTCGTCTCCGCCTCCTGTGCCGCCCGACCGTTCTACTTCGAGGTGCCGATCGCGCGTTCGCGTTTCGCGCTCACGCTGGTCGGTCTGCACGCGGGAGAGATCATCGTGCGCTCCCGTGCGTTCGACGTTGCGGGGCACACCGGCGCCGGTGCCACGGTCGCCGCACTCCTCCGGGCGTAGACTGCGGGACATGCGGTTCGTGATCATCGGCGGCGGTCCGGCCGGCTATGCCGCTGCTGCCGCGGCCTCAGCGCTGGGAGCCGAGACGACCGTCGTCGAGGACCTCGGCCTCGGCGGGAACGCGACGATCTGGGACGCGATCCCGTCAAAGACCCTGCTCGAGACGGCAAACGTGATGGGCGTCGTCGACCGTGCCGAGGCGCTCGGCATCGCCTTCGAGCACGGTCGTCCGCGCGTCGACCTGCTGCGGACGATCGCCCACGCGCGCTACGTCGCCGCCCACCAGTCCCGTGGCATTCGGGACCGGCTCGAGGCGACGGCGGCGCGTTACGTGCACGGCCGGGCGCGGATCGTCGCGCCGGGGTTGCTTGCAGTGGGCGGCGAGCTTGGCGAGATCGAGCTGCCATACGACCGCCTCCTGATCGCCACGGGCGCGGCCCCGTGGGAGCCGCCATTCGCCCAGGTCGACCACACGCGCATCTTCACGCCGCGCGATCCGCTTGCCCTGCGCGAGCTTCCTCAGCACCTGCTCGTCGTCGGTGCCGGCGCGACCGGCTGCGAGTACGCCGAGTTCTTCCTCTCGTGCGGATCGCGCGTGACGCTGATCTCCGCTCGCGGGCAGGTGCTGCCGGCCGAGGATCGCGATGTCGCTGAGATCGTCGAGGAGGCGTTCCTCGCTCGCGGCTGCGAGCTGCAGTTCGGCTGCCGCGTCTCCGAGGTTCGGCCGGAAGGTGACGAGGTCGTCGTGGTGTCCGAGGACGGACGTCTGTTCCGAGGCACCCACGCCGTCGTGTGCATGGGGATGCGCGCGGCAACGGCGGCGCTCGGGCTCGACGTCGTCGGCGTGAGGATCTCCGACCGCGGGGCGATCGCGGTCGACGGCAACCAGTGCACGACAGCCGCCGGCGTCTACGCCGCCGGGGACGTCGCCGGGGGGATGATGCTCGCCTCCACCGCGGCGATGCAGGGCCGGCACGCAGCGTTGCACGCGCTCGGGAGGATGACGACGCCGCTTGATCTGCACACGGTGCCGTGGACGATCTTCTGCCACCCAGAGGTCGCGAGCGTCGGCCTCACGGCTGGCTCGGCAGCCTCTCGCGGGATCGACGTTGCCGTCACGAAGCACTACCTTGGCGCCAACCCGCGCAGCGTCATCTCTGGCAACCAGGCGGGCATGATCAAGCTTGTCGCGGACACCGACAGTGGCGTCGTGCTCGGCGGATCGATCGTCGGCTATCGCGCGTCAGAGCTGATCGCGACGCTCGCGCTCGCCGTGAAGGCTCGTCTGACGGTCGACGCGCTTGGCGACGCCGGAACCGTCACGCCGTCGATGTCCGAGTCGTTGCAGCGCGCCGCCGAGAAGGCAGCGACTGCGCGACTGCGCGCGTAGCGGACGACGCTGCGATCATCCTGGTGTGGTCGTCGTCTCTCCCGACGAGGCGGTGCTGGCAGCGGGCGTCGTCGCTGTCGGCGGCCTCACTTTCGGTCTTGGCGGCCCCACCTCGACGATGCGATCCTCGGGCTTGTAGTGCGCCTTGAACGTCTCGTCGCGGATGAGCACGTCGTTGCGGTACACCTTCCGCCAGTAGCTGACGTCGAACCCGCCCGAGCCAGCCTCCTGCAGCACGTGTCGCGTTCCAGGCTTGAGCTTCTTGTTCTTCACCCGCAGCTCACGGCTCCTCGTCTCGTTCGTGCGCTCGCCGGTGCCAGACTCGACGCGGCGGCCAAGCGAGCGCGAGTAGAAGCGGACCGTGATGCTGGCGTCGCCAACGTCGAGGAGCATCACGAGCGGCGCCGACCAGTCGTTCGTGAACACCAGCTCCGGACCGCCCCAGGACACGGTGGCCTCGCGTCCCGGCGGGTAGCGCGAGATGTAGAACTCGTGCGGCGTGTGCTGGTCGAGACGGAGCCCCGCGAAGAAGGCGGCGTTGAACAGCGTCGTCGCCACCTGGCTGACGCCGCCACCGACCGCGTCCCTCAGCTTGCCGGTCTCGATCTGTGGCGCAACGACGAAGCCCCGGTCGAGCGTGCGCCGGCCGAGCACGTCGTTCAGGCTAAACGTCGCGCCGGCGTTGAGGATGTGGCCGTCGAGCAGCTCCGCGGCGCGCCGGATGTTCGTGACCCGGGGGTAGCCTGGCAGGAACGGGGTGGTGAACTCGCTCACGAGATCGGTGATGCCGAGGGCCGTCGCCTTCGCGGTCGTCAACGCCGGCTCGACCTGTCGGATCCCGACGGCGACCTCCCGTCTGCTCGGATCTGCCTCGAGCGCATGGCGAAGCGCGTCGGCGTCGACCTCGGTACCGGTTCGGGATGGCTCGATCGTCAGGCCGCCGTCCGCTCCGAGCACGAAGCGAGCACCCTGCGGATCGGCCTCTGCGGCGCCGAAGAGCCGCGCGAGCTCGGCGCGGATTGGCGCGCGAGCGAGCGCCATGCGCACGGAACCGTCGTCGCCGACGAAGGTCAATGCGGCTCTTAGGGCGGAGGCCCGGAGCGGGTACGGGTGGCCGGCGACGACGACGGCATGCGGAACAGCGAGCAGCGCCGTCGCTGCGCGGATCGCCGCACGGGCAGCGGCCGAGCTTGTCAGCGGATCGGTCGCGTGGAGCTCGAGGTTGACCGGGCCGTTGATCCTGACGGGGTCAGCGATCAGGCGGGCGAGAGCGCTCTCGTCGATCGCGATGCCGCCCCTCCCCGTGGATGCGCGAAAGGTGCCGGAGGCCGTGACCAGCACACCGGCGGGCGTCGCCGGTATCTCGAGAACGTCCCGCGCAGCGGCGAGTGCCGCGTGCAGCCGGAGCCGGTCGACGGCGTACGTCGTCGACAGCGTGAGGCGTGGGCCGAGCGACAGGCGCCGCGCGATCCGCCGCCACTCGGGCTCCTCGCTCGAGCGGGCAGCGGCGCGGCGTACGGCGTCGAGCGCCAACAGGCCGTCAAGGCGCAGGGGAAGCGTGTGCGAACCAGACCGCAGGGTCAGGGTTCGCCGAACCTCCGATCGGACGAGGCGACCAAGCGCCTGCTCGGCCTGGGGCGCCGTGCGGCCGCCGACGTCGATGCCGCCGATCCGCGTTCCCGGCGCGAGCGCTCCGTCGTAGCTGCGACCGAGCGTCAGGTGGACGACAACGGCGACCAGAGCAAGCGCGAACAGCGTCCAGCCACGGCGGGTGATCCGCCGCAGCCCACGCCGTCGTCGTGCTCGCTCGCGCGCAACCCTGCGCGCCGCATCTGGCTCCACCGTCGTATGGTAGGAAGGTGGTGCGAGGGCTACGCCGTCAGCTTCGGCGGCCCGCCAACGGGCGCCGGTGCGTGCTGGGCGATGCGCTCCTGGAGCGTGCGCTGCGCCTCGGCCGACCCGCCGACGAACTCCGCTGCGACCTCGTGCTGGTGGTCGGAGAGCGAGCGGGTGCGTACGACGCGCGCCGTGAACCGTACGAGCTCGTCCGGCGCCTTGAGCCGGATCGCGACGTCGAGCTCCGAGCCAGCGGGGAGGTAGTCCTCGAGCAGCAGGAGCACGCCGCCGGCGGAGAAGTTGAGGGTCGTCGCGTCACGCGCTGGCTCCCCGGTCTGCTCGACGCTGGCAACCAGCATGTCGTCGACGCGGACGAAGCGTCGCCGCTCGTGGCCCCGTCGGTGCATCTAGCCCTCGCTCCGCAGGTACTCGCGAAGGCCCGGCTTCATCTGCTCCATCTCGCGCAGTGCCCGTCCCTCGACCTGGCGGACGCGCTCGCGCGTCACACCGAGCCGAGCACCGACCTCCTCGAGGGTGCACGGCTTCGAGCCATCGAGGCCGTAGCGCAGCTCGATCACATCGCGTCCCCGTTCCTGCAAGCCTTCGAGCGCCTCGCGCAGCTCCTCGAGCTTCATCTGCTCCGCGACCTCGACCTCGGGCCGCGCAGCGTTTCGATCCTCGACGAGATCAGAGAACTGCGAGTCGCCCTCGCCGACGGGCGTCTCGAGCGACACCGGGTCGTCGAGCAGCTGGCGCAGCTGGATCACGCGCGCGACCGGCATCTCGAGCGCCGCCGCGAGCTCGTCCGGCGTCGCGTCGCGCCCGAGCTGCTGCACGAGCTGACGATCTGTTCGGTGGAGCTTCTTCAGCACGTCGACGATGTGTACCGGCAGGCGGATCGTGCGGCCCTGGTCGGCGATCGCCCGGGAGATCGCCTGGCGGATCCACCAGGTCGCGTACGTCGAGAGCTTGAAGCCCTTCTTGTAGTCGAACTTCTCGACGGCCCTGATCAGCCCGAGGTTGCCCTCCTGGATCAGGTCGAGCAGCGGAACGCCGGACGCCGAGTAGGCCTTCGCGATCGAGATCACGAGGCGCAGGTTGCACTCGATCAGCCGCGCTTTCGCAGCCATGTCGCCCGCGTCCTTGCGGCGCGCGAGGAGCGACTCCTCGGCGGCTGTCAGCAGGCGGCCGTTGCCGATCTGGCGCACGTAGGTGCGCAGCAGGTCGACCTCCTCGCTTGCCGGGACGACGTCCGTCTCGTCGACCTCCTCGACCTCGACCGGCTCGTCGAGCGCGGCGGGGGCGGCGACGAGGGAGAGGCGCGGGCGCGCGAGCTCCTCCTCGGTGGTCTCGGTGGGCTGGATCGTCTCTGCAACGCTCATCGTGCTAGTCGCATCGGCGGTTGGCAAGAAACCTTGAGTGTTTGCTCTTGACATTTCGCAGATCCTGAGTAGGAGTTCTGCGCGACCTTGTGGTGAATCTCTGCGAAGGTCGTCAAACCTCGTCGAATGCAGGGGGTTCGACCTCGACGGGGAACAGCTCGTCCGTGCCACGGGCCCGTCCGACCAGCAGCGTCGCGGGTCGTGGACGAAGCCGTGGGTTGATCCGCAGCACCGCGTCGGTCGCGTCGAGAGCGATCGAGGCGATCGCGCCGCCCGGCACCCGCTCGTAGACGCCGACTAGCTCGAGGTCGCCTGACGACCTCAACCGAGACGCGCGGAAGAGATGGAGCAGCGCGGCGCTCAGCCAGCCTTCGTCGAACGCCTTCGCCGGCGTCGGTCGGCGACGCACCAGCTCGAGCGGTGCTGGAGTCGCTGCGCGCGAGGTTGGCAGCTGGAGCGCCACGGGGCTCGCCGTCCGTGTCTCCGCGGTTGGCGGCATGACCGTCCGCTCTACAGGCCGACGGATCCGCATCGTCGGCGCACGCACCGCGACGAGGTTCGCGGCGAGGCGCAGCGCCACGACGTCGACGCCCGCGAACACGTCCGGCTCGACCGTCTCCACATCGATCTCCGCAGCGGCGATCTCGACGATGACGGTTGGCGCCAGCGTCATCGTCGTGAGCGTCGGCTGGGGGCGTTCGATCGACGTCGTCTCGGCGTCGACGTCGAGGGCGACGATCTCGATCGGGACGGTCTCCCCCGCTCGCCGCGCGTGCGCCCGTCGGAGCATCGGATCGTTACGCCGCGACGTCGCCGGCGGCGATCAACGCGAGCCCGGCACGGACGCGCGCCATCGGCTCGTGGATGTCCATCGTCGCGCTCGTTCGGGCGAGCGCCTCTGCCATCTCTGCGTAGAGGTGCGCGGGCGCCTCTGTGATCACGCGAAGCGGCGCCTCGTCTGCGCGAGCCTGGAGCAGGAACCCGCGTGAGGCGCCGTCAAAGGGCTCGACCGCCCCACGCGCGCCGACGGGATCGAGCCCGCTGTCGGTCAGGTGTACGAGCGGTATCGCGGCCTCAGCGACGAGCAACGGGTCGCCGACGAGCACGAGCGGCGGATCGTGCTCGAGCCCTGCCAGCAACCGCTGCGCGATCACCGCGGTGCGCAGGTAGCGGTCGAGCGCGTTGCCGTAGAGCGCTCGCTGCAGCTTCGTCGGTTGCACGGGCAGCGTGTGGCGGAACTCGACCGGGAGCCCGAAGTGATCGGCAACGAGCACGCCGCCGACGTACCCGAGCGGCTGCGCCAGCATGACGTCGAGGTAGCCGATCACGCGCTGACGTCCAGCCGCCGGGGCTCCTCGTCGTCGTCACCCTCGTCGTAGCGGGCGTCCGGATCGTCGTGATGATGACGCGGACGCTCGTGTTTGCGTTTGTGGTGCTGTTTTGGGTCGGCGCGGTCGGTGCGCTGCACCTGCTCGGCACGCAGATCGGTCAGGCGTTGCAGCTCGCGCGCGACCGCGTCGCGGCTCGCCGCGTCCGTCCCGCTCTGCGCTGACCGAACGCGGGCGAGCAGGTCGCCCTGCGACAGGAGGTTTGGCAGCCCGATCGGTGTGATCTCCCCCATCTCCGTCCAACACTACTCTCGCCCGCGGTCGATCGTGCGGGCGACGCTCGTGGTGTGATTGTCAGATGGCATCGTCATTGGGTGTCTGGAGCGAGCGGGAGCGTTGCGCGTCGCGCAGGGCTTGCTGATCGCGGGCGTGCTGGATAGCACGCCCGCTCGCACGCGTGTCAAGGCGAAGGCCTTGACACGCTAAGCGCAAGCGGCGCGCGACGCTCCCGCGAAGCCCACGATCCGGCACGCAGAGCGGGGCGTGGTCGCCGGAGCTGGGCGGCGTAGCCACCCGCAGGGTGGCGCAGCAGGCAAGCGCAGGACGATCCAGGCAGTCGGATGACCACGCCATTTTCACAGTCAGACCACGAGCGGCGTGATTGCGAGATGGCGCTACCACGATGCGCGGGGGCGATGAGCGCTGCGACCCGATGCCGGGTTACCGCGGCGAGCCCGAACCGCTCCGATCGCACCCGACGCCGCGGTGCCCATCGGGACGTCGCGGAGGAGCTCGACGATCTCGGCGCGGTCGAGGGTCTCTGACGCGAGAAGCGCCGTGACGATCCGATCGAGCGCGTCGCGGTTCTCCGCGACGTGGTCAACGGCTCGCGCGTATGCTCGGTCGGCGATCCGAGCCTGCTCGGCGTCGCGCATCCTCTTCGTCTCCTCCGACAGCGCGTAGTCGGTGGCGCGGATCGTACGGGAGGTCACCGTCTCGCCCATCCCCCAGTCGAACACCATCAGCCGCGTCAGCTCGGTGACCCGCTCGAGGTCGCTCCCGGCTGCGTTCGAGACCGAGCCGAACACGACCTCCTCCGCTGCGCGACCGCCAAGCAGCATCATCACCTCCGCGACGAGCTCGTCGCGGGTGGAGATGTGGCGGTCGATCTCAGGCAGGTCGAGCACGTAGCCAAGCGCCTCACCGCGCGGCACGATGGTGATGCGATGCAGGCCGTCCGAACGACCGTTCAGGTGCGCGACGAGGGCGTGGCCGGCCTCGTGGTATGCCACAACCCGCTTCTCGCTGTCGCCCATGGCGATGCGGGACGCGAGTCCGGTGAGCACCCGTTCGAGGGCCCAGTCAAGGTCGCGGTGCTCGATCCGCTCGGCGTGGCGCCGCCCGGCGTAGATCGCCGCCTCGTTGCAGATGTTCTCGAGGTCAGCTCCCGCGAGGCCAGCGGTCTGGCGCGCGATCAGCTCAAGGTCGGCATCGGCCGCCAGCGGCTTCGTCCTCGTGTGGACTGCGAGGATCGCCTTGCGTCCGGCAAGATCGGGCGGAGCGACGAAGATCTGCCGGTCAAAGCGGCCCGGGCGGAGCAACGCGCGGTCGAGGACGTCGATCCGGTTTGAGGCCGCGATGACGACGACGCGCCCGGAGGCAACGAACCCGTCCATCTCGACCAGCAGCTGGTTCAACGTCTGGTCGCGCTCGTTGTTCAACCCGGTGCCGCGCTGTCCGCCGACCGCGTCAAGCTCGTCGAGGAACACGATCGCCGGGGCGTTCTTCCGCGCCGCCTTGAACAGCTGACGGATCCGCGCCGCTCCGGCGCCACCGAAGATCTCCACGAACGACGACGCTGACTGCGCGTAGAACGCCGCGCCAGCCTCGTGTGCGACGGCCTTCGCGAGCAGGGTCTTCCCCGTTCCGGGCGGGCCGTAGAGCAGCACGCCCTTCGGGCCGCGTGCACCGAGCCGCTCAAAGCGTTCAGGGTCGCGCAGGAAGTCGACGACCTCGCGCAGCTCCTCCTTCGCCTCATCAAGACCGGCGACCTTGTCCCACGGCACCGAGGACGCCGCGTCGGGTCGCACTGCCTCGGCCCGCGTGCGCGGGATCGCCGCAGCGGCGCGCCACATCAGGTAGACGAGGGCGAGCAGGAGGAGGATCGGGAGCCACGTGAGCGCAGCCTCGCGCAGGAGGGCAAGGATTTCCACAGCACGAGCCTACTCCGTGCTAGCCGTGGCGAAACCCCCCGAACGGGGTGGGTCGGCGACAATTCCTCAGATGCCCATTCCCGTCTTCACGATCGAGCGCTACTTCCAGCAGCACGAGTTCACCGCTCGACACCTTCTGTCCTCGTCAGACGCCGAGACGATCACGATGGCCGAGCTGGTCGCGAGCGCCGATGCCGAGACCGCCGAGATGTGGCGGACCCTTCGGCTCGGCTACACCGAGGTCACGGGACACCCCATGCTCCGCGCCGCCATCGCGGCGACCTACGACGGGGTCGAGCCGGATGAGGTGGTGGTGTTCTCCGGCGCCGAGGAGCCGATCCTCGCGATCGGGATGGCGCTCGTCGAGCCGGACGATCACATCGTCTGCATCACGCCCTGCTACCAGTCGCTGCACGAGGTCGCCCGGCACGCGGGCGCCGACGTGACGCTCGTGCCGCTCTCCACCACCGGCGGACGCTGGCACCTCGACCTCGACGCGCTCCGCGACGGCGTCCGGTCGGGAGAGACGCGGATGATCGTCGTGAACGTGCCGAACAACCCGACCGGCTGGCTGCCGGATCCCGTCGAGTGGGCCGCGATCGTAGCGATCGCGAACGAGTGCGGGGCGCGGTTGGTGGCGGACGAGGTCTACCGCGGCATCGAGCTTGGC
Organism: Actinomycetes bacterium; assembly: GCA_025360225.1. GTDB lineage: Bacteria > Actinomycetota > Thermoleophilia > Gaiellales > F1-60-MAGs149 > JANYCN01. Next base: position 88,331 of record JANYCN010000013.1, read on the forward strand.
GACGCGAAGCGTCTCCAAGCCGCCGTCGAGTGCTCCCCACGCGCTCTCTCGATCGGCGTGCTGTCGAAGGCGCACGGGCTGCCCGGCCTGCGGATCGGCTGGGTCGCGTCGAAGGACCGCAAGGCCCTCGACGCGCTCGCCGGCTTCAAGCACTACGCGACGATCTGCGCGTCCGCGCCGAGCGAGGTGCTGGCGATCATGGCGCTTCGCATCGGCGACCGGTTGATCGCCCGCAACGCCGAGCTCGCACGACACCACGCAGACGAGCTCATCGCGTTCGTCGCCCGCTCCGGCGGTCGCTACTCGCTCACCCCACCGGTTGGCGGCACGGTCGCCTTCCCGGCCCTCACGACGGGCGAGCCGGTTGGCACCTTCTGCTCGCGTCTCATGCGAGACCACGGCCTGTTGCTCCTACCAGGGACGACGTTTGACTGGCCAGGCGAGCACTTCCGCATCGGGTTCGGGCGTGCCGACTTCAACGCCTGCCTTGCTCGCTTGGAGGAGCTCGGCGACGCAACGTAGAGCGTCAGTCGACCCGCTCGAGGCGCGGGTTCGGCATCACGGGACGCCCCGCCTTGCCACACGCAACGCCGTCAACGAGCACGACATCGGCGGTGAAGTCGTTCTCGCCACGGATCAGGCCAGAGCCGACGCCGTAGCTATCGACCGGCACCCCGGCGTCCTCGAATGCGCGGATCTTCTCGACGGTGAACCCGCCTGACGCGACGATGCGCACGTCGGCGCGGCCGGCCTCGTCCAGCGCGTTGCGCACGTTCCATACGAGCTGCGGGTTGACTCCACGCGGATCGAACGCGCCCATCTGCGGCCACAACGACGAGTCGACCATGGTGTTCGACGTGTCGAGCCGTACGCCCCACAACCGCGACCCGAGCGCCTCCGCGACCGCGAGCGCCGTGCCGACGCAGTCGTTCTCGAAGTCGACGAGCACGACGATGTTCACCTCCGCCCCAACGAGGTCAGCGAACGCCCTGGCGGCCTTCACCGTGTCGCCGTGGTACGCGGCGATCAGCCCGTGCGGCACCGTCCCGATGCCGCGACCTCCCCACCACGAGGCCTGGGCGTCGGTCGAGACACCGATCGCGCCCGCGATGTGAGCAGCGTAGCCGTCGCCGGTCTGCACGCGGTAGTGGTCGTGCCGGGCTGGGAAGTAGAGGATCGGCTTGCCGCGCGCCGCCTGTACGACCTGGTGTACGTTCGTCGCGATCAGGGTGCGGCGCGCGAGGCCACCGAGGTACGTCGTCTCCAGGTGGCAGAAGAGGCTGTAGTCACCCTCGATCGTCAGCACGGTCTCCCACGGAGCGATCTCGTCGCCATCGTGAAGCGCGCAAACCTCGAGCTGCGCGAACCCTGGCTCCCACGAACCGTCGGCCCGCGAGCGCCCGGAGCACTCGCGCAGGATCGCGATCGCCTCATCGAGCCCGCCGAGCACGGCAGTTCGCCGTTGGAACACCTGCATCAACACGTGCGGACGATGCCCGTCGCTCTCCAGCACCGCCTTGGTGCTGTTGAAGTACTGGTCCGTGTAGTACCCAGCCCGGATCTTCTCGACCGGCAGGTCGAAGACGTCGGAGGGGAGGCGGACCCGGCGGCTTGTCGCGCTCACGGTTCCGGGATGGTACGCAGATACTACGGACATGTCCGCCGACAACCACGACTACTCGCTGAGCGCCACGCCGCACGCCCGCCTGCCGATGGCGGTGCGTGCGAGCGGTTGCCGCATCTGGGATCGCGACGGCAACGAGCACATCGACGCTTGTGGTGGGGCGATGGTGATGAGCCTCGGTCATTGCCATCCCCGCCTGATCGAGGCGGCACGCCGTCAGCTCGACCAGCTGACCTTCACCTACCGCTTCTCGTTCGCCAACGAGCCGCTGGTGGAGCTCGCGGCGCTCGTGCGCGAGATCGCACCGATGGACCGCGCGTGGAGCTTCTTCAACTCGTCCGGGTCGGAGTCGATCGAGTCGGCGATTCACCTCGCCATCCTGTACTGGCAGCACCTCGGCCGACCGGAGAAGACCGGGCTCGTCTCACGCTTCCCCAGCTTTCACGGCTCAACGCTCGGCGCGCTCGGGCTATCGGGCTCCCGGTGGCGCGCGCCGTTCGAGCCGGTGATCGCCAACCACGCCGTGGCGCAGGCGCCGTGCTCGGACATCCGCGCTCGGCGCACGCAAGCCGAGGAGCTCGCGTTCGGGCTCACGCAGATCGAGCAAGCGATCCTCACACGCGGCGCCGACCGCGTCGCCGCGGTGTTCATCGAGCCGATCTCCGGAGCGAGCGGCGCGGCGATCGTGCCGCCAGAGGGCTACCTGCAGGGCGTCCGAGCGATCTGCGACCGCCACGATGTGCTGCTGATCTGCGACGAGACGATCACCGGGTTCGGGCGTACGGGTGAGTGGTGGGGCGCGGATCACTGGGGTCTCAGGCCCGACATCCTGACGTTCGCGAAAGGCGTGACGAGCGGCGTCGTGCCGTTCTCCGGGATCGCCGTGTCCGATGAGATCGCGACCGTCTTTCAGGCCCGCGACGGGTTCGCCTGGGGCCACACGTTCTCGGGAAACCCGCTCGGCTGCGCGGTCGCGGCGGAGACGATCCGGACGATCGGGGAGGAGGGCCTGATCTACCGCAGCCGCGAGCTCGGTGCGCGACTCCGCGAAGGCGTCGAGGCGATCGCGGCCGACTCCGAGATGATCGGTCAGGTACGCGGGAGGGGACTACTGGTGGGGATGGAGCTCGTTACTGACCGGGACACCCTCACGCCGCTACCGGACGGATCGGCGTACCTGACGCGCCTCGCGCGAGAGCAGGGCTTGTTGATCTACAGCTGCCCGACACCGCTCAACGACATCGTTGTCGAGTCGGTGCTGCTCGCCCCGCCGCTGGTCGTCAGCGAGGACGACGTCGATGAGATCCTCGAACGTCTCGCGCGCGCTGTGACGTCCGCTACGCTGAGACGGTGACGACGGACGACTACCGCGGCGACTACAACGACGCCGTGACGAAGGCGATCGATGGACGCGTTGGCTTCTACCCCGACTTCGACCAGAAGCGGCAGGAGGAGGTCTGGCGGCTGCTCTCGACCGACCGCGACCGCCTGCTGACGTTCTGCCGGCGCCACGCGATCACCGTCGGCAAGCTCGAGCTGCGTAAGACCCTGAAGAGCCCGAAGCCGCTGTACGAGCTGATCGCCGTCGGTCGCGACGCCGAGACGATCCGCGAGTACCTCGGCGTCGAGCGCGTCCAGCAGTAGCGCCGGTCTGACGGGCTCCTACGTGCGGCTGGTCGCCGGCTCAGCGCGGTCAGACCAGCGCCACACCGCGCAGCCGGCGACGATCGCCGCCGAGCCCGCGTACATCGCCAGGCCATACGGCGAGGCGGTGTCGTGTCCATTTGCCACCCCGTGTCCGAGCATGAGGATCCAGGCGGCGTAGCCCGTGTAGTGGAATCGCCGCCACACGCCCTGCGGGATGACCTTCGCGCGACGAAGCCGAAACGAGAGCGGCAGCGCGACGACCAGCCAGAGCGCAATCACGCCGGCGAGCACGGCAGGACGCGCCCCGATCCCCGCCAGGGTGGCGAGGTGGACGCGCGAGTAGTGGTCGAAGAGCAGCGCTGTGATGTGCGTCACGAGCGCGACCATGCCGACGATCGCGACGAACCGGTGCAGCTGCACCTGTGGCGCGGCAGGGCGGAACGCGCGCCCGGCAAGCATGATGCCCCACGCCACGACGACGGTGTAGGAGCCGAACGCGACGAACGCGCTGGCGCGGGCGATCGACCAGAGAAGCATCAGCTGGTCTGCGTCACGGGCCCGGCGCTCGACGCGACGGCGATCACGCGCGCCGCCGCCGGGGCAGCGGTGGCCTGCTGGACGGACGCGAGCTGGAGCGCCGCCGCAGCCACCCGCGCCTTGCGCAAGGCCGCGGCGTGTAGCTGGGCCTTCGTCGACTTCACGAGCTGGTTGTAGCGTCGGACGAGGCGGGCGTTCTCGGCGGCCAGCGCAGCATCGCGGGCCGCCGTCTGGTTGAGCGCTGCCTGCATCTGGGCAAGCTGCAGCTCGATCCGGGTCTGACGTCTCGCCCCAGCGTCGGCGGAGGCTCCGGCGTTGAACGTGTAGGCGAGCGAGCCGCCTGAGAGCAGCGCCGCGACGACGATCGCCACGCGCAGCGGGTGGTTCGTTGAGCGACGCGCGCCGGAGGGAGCCGACGCGCGCCGGGGCGGCGGCGGCGTGAAGTGGAATGCCAGCTCAGCGTCAAGGTCACGCGAGGGCCGTGTAGGGGTGGTTGGCATGCACACGGCACCGTAGGCAGCGCACGTGACAACCGCGTAAGCGTTCGATGAGACAGCGCTTAGGCTTCGCCCAGCGGCAGCCAGATGGTGAACGTCGCCCCTTCACCCGGAACGCTCGCAGCGGAGATCACGCCGCCGTGAGCCTCGACGATCGACCGGCAGATTGCCAGGCCGAGCCCGGCGCCGCCCGTGTCGCGCCGGCGCGCGGCATCCGCCCGTGTGAACCGGTCAAACAGCGTCGGTAACACGGCGGCCGGGATGCCTTCGCCGTTGTCGGCGACGACGATCGCGACCTCCCCCGGTCGACGGGACGCGCCCAGCACGACGCGCCCACCGGCCCGCGTGTGACGCACGGCGTTGGCGAGGAGGTTCAGGAGGACCTGGTCGAGGGCGTCTCGGTCGGCATGCAACACCACGTCCGCCTCAGGGTCGATGACGACGGAAAACCGCCGGTCGCCCAGGTGGGAGGCGCGATCCGCCGCCTCGTGCAGCAGCTCTCCGAGCCGCATCGGCCGCACGTCCGTCAGGCCGGCGCTGTCGAGCCGGGCGAGCCGGAGCAGCGACGTGACGACCTTGCCCATGCGCCCCAGCTCCTCGACGGCAAGGCTGATCGCGGCACGGGTCTCATCAGGCGTCGCGTCCCGCTGCAGCTGCAGGACCTCGAGGTGACCGCGGGCGATCGTCAGTGGCGTCCGAAGCTCGTGCGACGCGTCCTGCACGAAGCGGCGCTGCGCGACGAACGCCTCCTGAAGCCGCTCCAGCATTGCATCGATGGCGTCGGCGACGACAGCGATCTCCGCGCCCTTGATGTCATGACCGATGCGCTGGTCGAGATCGCCGGCGGTGACATCAGCCGCCCGCCGCGCGATCTGCACGAGCGGCCGCAACGCCCGATGAACGGCGAACCATGCGACGAGTAGGGTGAGGACGAGGCCGGCGCTGCCGATCTCGAACATCCGCACGAGCAGGCTGCGCAGCTCGGCCTTGGCCTTGTCGGTCGGCACGGCGGCGACGGCGACGAGCCTGCCGTCGGACGAGCGGATGACCGCGACGGAGTACTCGCCGCCTGCGAGCTCGACCTCTCGCACACCGGCATGGGTCGTGTCGACGACGGCGAGGCGGCGCGCGCGCTCACGGTTGATCAGAGCGCGCCCGTCCCTTGGGACGATCAGGAGCAGGTTCGATGACTCCGACCGCGCGGCCAGGTAGCGCTCGACGTCCGGCCCGAGCGCGGAGCCGTCCGTGGCAGGCTTGCGCGCCGCGTCGAGCACGCCGGTGGCGGACTGCCGAGCCTCCTCACTGAGCCGTGCGCCGACGTCTCGCTGCTCGATCAGGTACACGGCGCCCATGCACACGACGATCAGCCCACCGGCGAGGAGAGCGTAGAGGCCCGCGACACGGGTCCTGATCGAGCCCCGCGGCCTCATCCGACGAAGCGGTAGCCCATTCCCCGGGCGGTCTCGATCATCGACGAGCCTTCGGTGATGTCGAGCTTGCCGCGGAGGTAGCCGATGTACACGTCGACGACGTTCGAGCGTGGATCAAAGGTGTATCCCCAGACCGCATCGAGTATCTGCTGGCGTGAGAGCACCTGTCGCGGGTGACGCATGAGGTAGCCGAGCAACGCGAACTCCCGCGTCGAGAGCGTCAGCGGCGTCTCGTCAACGGTCGCCTCACGTGCGAGCAGGTCGAGATGAACGCGCCCGACCTCGAGCGCGTCCGCCCGCGGCTCGCGCGCACCGCCGACCGAACGCAGGTGCGCCCGCACCCTGGCGGCGAGCTCAGCGAAGGCGAACGGCTTGACGACGTAGTCGGTGGCGCCGAGGTCGAGGCCACGTACGCGGTCCTCGACGTCGCCGCGCGCCGTGAGCATGATCACCGGCAGCGACGGGTCGATCGCCCGGATCGCCCCGAGCACCTCAAACCCGTCGGCGCCAGGAAGCATCACGTCGAGCAGGACGAGGTCAGGCGACGAGAAGACGAACCGCTCGACCGCGAGGTCGCCTCGTGGCTCGACCTCGACCACGTGGCCCTCGGCCTGCAGGCCTTTGACGACGAACGAGGCAATGCGTTCCTCGTCCTCCACAAGAAGGATCCTCACACGCTTAGCGTGCCAGATCGACGCAGGTTCGACCGGGAGGATCGCTGTAGTCTGCGCCAATGCCGCGTCGCGCCGTGGTCGTGAAGGTCGGGTCGTCGACGCTCGTCGACCCCCGCGGCCGCCTGCGCCGAGCCCGCCTCGACGGGATCGCCGCCGACGTCGCGGGCGCGGTCGAGGGCGGTGCGCGGGTCTGCGTCGTCTCAAGTGGTGCGATCGCGCTGGGCCTCGGAACGCTGTCTCGCTCAGAGCGACCAACACGGGTCGCCGAGCTCCAAGCGGCAGCGGCGATCGGCCAAGGCGTGTTGATGCGCGCATGGCAGCGGGCCCTCGAGCGACACCGATTGCCGGCCGCGCAGGTCCTCCTGACGGCGGCGGAGGTGCGCCAGCGCGCGAGCTACGTGAACGTGCGCGCGACGCTCGACACGCTTCTGCGCTGGGGCGTGACGCCGGTCGTGAACGAGAACGACTCGACGGCGACGGACGAGATCACGTTCGGCGACAACGATGCGCTTGCAGCCCAGGTGGCGGTGCTGCTCGACGCTCGGCTGCTCGTGCTGCTCACCGACCAGGACGGGCTGTACACCCGCGACCCGCGTCTGCCCGGTGCCGAGCTGGTCTCCGAGGTCGCCGACCAGACGCTGCTCCGTACCCTCGAGGTCGGCGGGAGCGGATCGTCGTGGGGCTCGGGGGGCATGCGCTCGAAGGTCGTAGCGGCAGCGATGGCGAGCGCCGGCGGCGTCGCCACGGTGATCGCGAACGGCGGCACACCCGGCACGGTGGCCGCAGCGGTACGCGACGATCGGGTCGGCACACGCTTCCTTGCCAACGCCCACGGCCTGTCGTCGTACAAGCTGTGGATCCGCTACGGCCGCCCGAGCGCCGGGCAGATCGACGTCGACGCCGGGGCGCGACGAGCGGTTGAGCGCGACGGCGCCTCGCTGTTGCCCGTTGGCATGACCGCGGTGCACGGCCGTTTCCAGGCCGGTGATGCAGTCGAGATCGTGGGGCCCGACGGCGTGACGTTCGCAAAGGGCCTCACCGATCGTGGGGCGAACGAGCTTCGTAGCGCGCTCGGCAGCCGCGGACAGGAGCCAGCGATCCATCGCGATCAGCTGGTCCTGCTGCAGGACGACGCGTAGCGACCACCGCCGCAAGGCTGGCATTTCCCGCTTTCAACGGGTAGAGTGAGAGCGTGGCGCCGGTAGCAGTATCGGTCGAGCCTCGCGCGGCTGGCGTCGCGCGACCGCTCCAGCCCGTGGAGCTCGCGGGCCGACCACGCATGCCACGACCGGTCCTGCCGGGCACGCCGGCGGGCGGTGGCCGAGGCGACGTGATCGACGTCGAGGTGATCTGGGAGGAGGCCGAGGACCTCGCGACGCGTCCAATGGCACCCCGAGCCGGCAGGGCACACGTGCCGCCGCTGAGGCTCGCGAGCCCCGGAGCGGCGATCGCCGCCTACCGCTCGTCCTCCACGACGCGCGACCAACCCCACCAACGCGTCGACATCTTCGCCTGAGGCGGGCGAGGCCGCTTCGCGCGGCCCGACGGGCACTCCCGCGAGGTTCCCCATAACGGGGGATCCGTCCGCCGCCACCACCGGCGTACCTTCGTGCCGTGAGCAGCATGGCAATCACAACCACCCGCACCGCCGCCCCCGCGTGGCACCCGGTCACCCGCACCGCCCGCGTCGAGAACCTGCCAGCCGCCCCCGCCGCCGACGTCATCGACGTCGACGTCATCTGGGAGGACGCCGAGACGACCGCAACCACCGAGCCCTTCCGCTTCGGCGCCATCGCCTACCAGGCCCCGATCACCCCCCGCACCGCCGCCGCCGCGCACTACCAACAAGCCGCCGCCAACCACCGCGCCGCCGGCACCCTCATCAGCGCCCTCGCGTAGCACCCTTCACCGGGGCAGCCGGCCTACCAGAGCAACGTTGACCGGCGCGCGTGACGTTCCAACGCTAGATCGATGAGCCGTTCGAGAAGCGCCGGGTATGGCGTGCCGGCCGCGTCGAACAGGCGCGCGTAGACGCTCGTAGCGGTGAAGCCCGGGATCGTGTTGACCTCGTTCAACACCACACGACCGCTGTGCTCGAGGAAGAAGTCGATGCGGGCCATGCCGGCCAGGTCGCAGACCTCGAACGCCTGAATGGCGATCGCCTGGATGCGCGCCGCAGCGCCGCTCGGAAGATCGGCAGGGATGATGATCTCCGAGCCCTCAGCGGCGTACTTCGCCTCGAAGTCATACCAGCCTGACCGTGGCACGATCTCTCCAACTGCGGAGGCGACCGGAGCGTCGTTGCCGAGCACGCCGCACTCGACCTCGCGACCGACGATCGCTCGTTCGACCAGGACCTTGTCGTCGTGGCGGAACGCCAGCGTCAAGGCCGCTGGCAGATCGTCAAGGCCCTCGACGCGCGAGATGCCGACGCTCGAGCCAAGGCGCACCGGCTTCACGAACACGGGGAACCCGAGCCGCTCGGCAACCGATCGACCGACGGCAGGATCATCCGGGTGGTCGCGGAACACCCGCAACGTGATCGACGGCGCGACGGCGATCCCGGCGTCGCGCAACACGGCCTTCGTGCGGTCCTTGTCCATCGCGAGCGCCGATCCGAGCACGCCAGCGCCGACGTACGGCACGTCGAGCAGCTCCAGCAATCCCTGCACCGTCCCGTCCTCGCCGAAGGCGCCGTGCAGGATCGGCAGAACGACGTCGACGTCGAACGCCCCGTGGGCGACCAGATCGGGCCACCCGCCGACCCGGGGAATCGTCACCTGGGTGACCTCGAACTGGCTCGGATCAAGCGCCATCGCAACCGAAGCTGCAGACGCGAGGGAGATGTCGTGCTCCGAGGACCTCCCGCCGGCGAGCACGGCGACACGCACGCGCTCGCCTGCCATCAGGCGACGTGGCCGACGGTGATCGTGACCGTGGAGCCAGGCCCAACGGGCGTGTCGGACGGCGGATCGGAGCTGATCACGGAGCCGTCCTGCGACACGTCCGTGATCACCACCGGCTTCACCTTGACACCCAGGCCAAGCTTCTTCAACGCCGCCGTGGCGTCGCCTTCCGAGAGGCCGACGAGCGTGGGCACGGTGATCTGTGCTGGACCGCTCGACACGGTCAACGTCACCTTGGTGCCGCGGGCGACCTGCTTGCCGGGAGCCGGCGAGACGGAGATCACCGTGCCCGCCGCGATCGAAGCGGAGGGGACCTGGAGCGAGGGAAGGACGGCAACGAGACCGAGGTCGGCGAGCGCGCTCAGCGCGTCACCTTCCTTGGTGTTGACGACGTTCGGCACGGCCACCTTCCCAGGCCCGGACGACACCGTGAGCACGACCTCCGAGCCCTTTGCCGCCTGCGGCGTCGACGGATCCTGGGAGATCACATCACCGGTGGCGATCGTCGGGTCAGCCTTGTCAACCCGACGGGGGAGGAACCCGGCGGTCCGCAACAACCCCGAGGCGATCTCATACGTCTTGCCGGCAACCGTTGGCAGGTCGACGAGCTCCGCGCCCTTCGAGACGGTCAGCTGGATCGGTGCGTCGGAGGCTGCGAGGCTCGTGCCGGGCGGATCCTGTTGCAGCACCTCGCCGACGGGGCGGTCGGAGAACGCCTCGATCGGCGCCAGCAGGTTCGTGAATCCCTTGAGGCCGAGCGCGGCCTGCGCGTCAGCGATCTGCATGCCCACGACATTCGGGACGCCCGAGGTCGCCGTCGAGCCTGTGGGCTGCGTCGTCGGCGTCGCGCCACCGCCCGAGCCGTTCAAGACGTACGCTGCTCCGGCGGCGACGGCGGCGACAAGCACGAGCGCAACGATCCACGGCCACGCCGGCCGTGCCCGGTCAGCACGAGCAGCGGGCCGTGCCGACGACCGCGGCGATGCCGACGGCAGAGCACCCCCCGAGGAGACGATCGTGCGTCCCACGTGATGATCCTCATCGGCCGGAAGCGCGGTCGGCAGCGGCGGGCTGGCTGGGTCGAGCCCCTTGCGGACGCGGTCGAGGTCGATCCCCATCTCGTCGGCGCTCTGGTACCGGCGGGCTGGATCCTTCTCCATCGCCCGCAGGACGATCTGCTCAAGCCCGGGTGGGATCGACGGGAGGACCTGGCGGGGCGGCATCGGCCGCTCCTGCACGTGCTTCATCGCCACCGCAACGGCCGAGTCACCGGCGAACGGCACGCGGCCGGTGAGCATCTCGTACAGGACCACGCCAACCGAGTACAGGTCACTCTCAGGCCCGACCTCCTGTCCACGCGCCTGCTCCGGCGACAGGTACTGGGCGGTGCCGACGATCGAGCCCGCCTCCGTCATGTCCGAGTCGCCGGCGCGCGCGATGCCGAAATCGGTCACCTTCACGCGCCCGTCGCGCAGCACCATCACGTTGTGCGGCTTCACGTCGCGGTGGATCACGTCGCGGCGGTGAGCGAAACGCAGCGCGGCGAGCAACTGCAGCGTCACCTCGATCGCGCGCCTCGGCGGCAGCGGCCCCTCGCGTCCGATCACGTCCTTCAACGTGTCGCCGTCGAGGAACTCCATCGCGATGTAGTACGAGCCGTCGGCCCTGCCGCGGTCGTAGATGGCGACGATGTTCTGCTGGCTCAGACCAGCCGCGGCCCGCGCCTCCCGGGCGAACCGCTCTACGAACGTCGCGTCATCGGAGTACCGGTCGGAGAGCACCTTGATCGCAACCTGCCGGTGCAGGTCGACGTCCTCAGCGAGGAACACCCGCGCCATCCCACCCGAGCCGAGCCGGCGGATGATGCGGTAGCGCCCGTCGAACAGGCCAGAGGTCGTGCTGGTGTCGTCGTGTGCGGTCACCCGTTCACCGGAGGTTACCCGCCTCCCAGCAGTTCGCGGATGACGTCCCGCGCGACCGGCGCCGCAATCACCCCACCGTAGTCGGTCGTGTCCTCCACGACGACAGCCACGGCGATGCGTGGCGCGGACGCTGGCGCGAAGGCGATGAACCACGCGTCGTTCAGGCCACGGCGCGCGGTCTGCGCCGTTCCCGTCTTACCGGCGACCTCGAGTCCGCCGAGCTGCGCGGCCTGGCCCGTGCCCTCATCGACGACGCGGCGCATGATCGCGGTCAGCGTCGCGGCGGTCGTCGCTGACACCGCTCGCCCGAGCGACTGCGGTACCGTCGCTACCACGAGCCGGCCGGAGCGGTCGCGGATCCGGTCGACGATGTGCGGCGCCATCATCGTTCCGCCGTTCGCGATCGCCGCAACGACCTCGGCCATCTGCAGCGGCGTGACGAGCAGCCCGCCCTGTCCGATCGCGACGCGAGCGACGTCAAGCTGCGTGCCGCGACCTGCGAGCCGGCCGGGCGCGGTGTAGACGCCGGAGGAGGTCATCTGAGCGGTCGGGTAGTCGAACGGCGGGAGCGAGCCGAACCCGAACCGGAGCAGCTCGTCGTACAACGCCGATCGCCCAACCTGTTGACCGACGCGCGCGAAGGTCGTGTTGTAGGACTGCACCAACGCGTCGGCGAGGCTGTTCGGGTTGGGCGCCACCTCTCCCGACGCGTTGCACAGCGGACGGAACACCGTGATGCATGACCCGCCGGGGAACGTCGTGTCGGCCGTGATCGTCCCCCCGTCGAGCGCCGCGGCCGCCGTCACGACCTTGAACGTCGAGCCAGGCGGGTACAGCCCCTGCGTCGCGCGGTTCAGCAACACGCCGTCGCGCCGGGAGAGCAGCGTTGCGAAGCCGTTATCGACGAGGTTCGGGTCGAAGGTCGGCAACGTCACCATCGCGAGCACGCGGCCTGTCGACGGCTCGATGGCGACGACAGCTCCGCGGTGGTGTGTTCTGCGCAGCGCGCGCGTTGCTGCCTCCTGAAGCCGCGCCGACAGCGTCAGGACGACGTCGTCGCCGCGCACCGTGCGCCCGGCAAGCGTCCCGATCAGACCAGGTCCGTCGCCAAGGTTCAGGCTCGCGCCGCTGAGAACGTCGTCCTGGGCACGCTCGACGCCGGCCTCGCTCGCCCCGATCGACGCGTAACCAACGACGGCGGAGGCAAGGGAGCCAGACGGATAGCGGCGACGGTAGATCGTCCGGCCGTTCGCGGTGTGCCCGACGCTTTCCGCGAGGATTCGACCGTCAGATGAGAGGATCCGCCCGCGATCGATAGCGAGCTGACGGAACACGAGCCGCGGGTTGTCGCGCCGGGCATCGAGCGACGGTGCTGCCCACAGCTGCCAGTAGCTCGTCGTCGCGATCAGCACGACGTAGGCGAGGGCGAGCGCCAGCAGGAGGCGGCCGATCCGCGCGTTCACCCGCGCCCCTCGAGACGGTTGGCGCGCGCAGAGGCGCAGAGCAGCAAGCCGAGAAGGCCGAAGTTGGCAACGACCGACGAGCCGCCATACGACACGAAGGGAAGCGTGATCCCGGTGAGCGGGAGGAGCTTCGTGACGCCGGCGACGATCACGAACGCCTGGAAGCCGAGCGCGAACGCCAGCCCAGCGGCCAGGAGCTTGGTGAAGGTGTCGTCGGCGACCGAGGCGATCTTCAGGCCACGGAAGACGACGACGAGGTACACCAGCAACAGCCCCGCAGCGCCGGCGAGCCCGGTCTCGGTTGCGATCACCGAGTAGATGAAGTCCGTCGATGCCGCAGGGATCACGGTGTCGTGCCCGATCAGCACGAAGCCGCGGCCGAAGCCCGAGCCGAAGACGCCGCCGTCGGCGATCGAGTACAGCGACTGGATGATCTGGTACCCGCTTCCCCGCGCCGTTCGCCACGGGTCGATCCAGGTGTCAATTCGCTCGCGGACATGAGCCGCGCCGCGCACCGCGGCGGCGCCGCCAACCGTCGCCGCAGCGATCCCACCACCCACGTAGAGCGGACGACCGGTCGCGACGTACAGCATGGCGAGGAACACGGCGTAGTACAGGAGCGACGAGCCGAAGTCATTGACGGCAACGAGGAGCACGAGCGCAGCGCCCCACAGCGCGACGAGCGGCACCACGTGGCGGAGCGCCGGGATCCCGACCCGCAGCACCCGCCGCGTGGGGTGGGTCAACACCTCGCCGTTGACGCGCAGGTAGCCAGCCATGAACACCACCAGCAGCACCTTCGCGAACTCGCCCGGTTGGATCTGGAACGAGCCGACGCGAATCCACAAGCGTGCCCCGTTGACGCTCGTGCCGAGAACGACCGTGGCGAGCAGCAGCAGCACCGCCGCGACGCCCGCCGTGTAGCGCAGCGCCTCGAGCCGCCGTGGGTCGTCGAAGAGCCGGACGACGACGACGAGCACGACGATCCCAACGCCGACCCACAGGCTCTGGGTGCGTGCGAGCACCGGGTCGATGCGGTAGATCTCGATCTCGCCGATCGCGCTGAGGAGCGCCGCGCAAGGCAGCAGATACGGGTCGGCCGCTGGCAGCACCACCCGTAAGAACAGGTGTGCGGCGGCGTACGGTGCAAGAAACAGGCCGGCATAGGTGAGCGAGACCGTCGAGACGGCGTTGTCGCGCGCGACGAAGACGGCGAGGAACCCGCTGACGGTGATCGCTGCCACGAGCAGCAGGTTCACCAGCTCACGGTTCCGCGGCGTGCGGAGCCGGCCGATCATCGCCAGTACGCGCTCGCCGCGAGACGGCGGACGCGGGCAGAGGCGTCGCCAGCGCTCAGGATCGCATGGTCGAAGAGCCTGGCGCGCTCGGCGGCCGTCAGAGCGCGCACCGGGATCGGCGACACACGCTCGGCGCGGTACAGGCGTACGCCGCCGACGAGGTCGATCGGTAGCCCCTGGTAGACGGCCACCTGGCCCTGCGACGTCGCACCGACGAAGTGCGCCCACCCGAGGTACGCCGACCCGGCAAGCACCAGCGCAACGGCGCCGGCGAGCGCCGCGACGACCGTGACGGCACGCCGCAACGGCGAGCGCCGACGCTCTGGCTCCGCGGCGTCGACGAGGATCAGCCGGCGAGGCGGCGCCGCCACCATCGCCGGTCGAGCCGCCGCGGGCGCTCGCTCGCCACCGCCGAGGCGGAAGAGCACGACCGAGATGTTGTCCTCACCGCCAGCCGCGTTCGCGGCCCGCACGAGCTCGCGAGCAGCGACCTCGAGCGAGGGCACCGCGCGCAGGATTCGGCCAATCTGTGCATCACCCACCATCCCCGTGAGCCCGTCGGAGCAGAGCAGGTACACGTCATCGGCGACCGTCTCCGCGACGATCGTGTCGACGTCGACGGACTGCTCGGTTCCGAGCGCGCGGGTGATCACCGAGCGCTGCGGGTGAACCTCCGCCTCCCGGGGGGTGATCGCGCCCCGGCGGACGAGCTCGCCGACAAGCGAGTGGTCCTCGGTCACCTGCTCGAGCACCCCGTCACGCAGACGGTAGGCGCGCGAGTCGCCGACGTGCCCGAGCACGACGCGATCCTCGGCGACGAAGGCGACGGTGACGGTCGTTCCCATGCCCGCCGTCGCGATGTCGGTCGCGCCGCGCTCGAAGATCCGGCGGTTCGCGAGCTCGATCGTCGCTCGAACGAACGAGTCGGGGCTGTCCGGGTCGCTCGTCGTGTCCGCGAAGGTCTCGACGGCGATCCGCGCGGCGGTCTCGCCCGCGCGTGCCCCACCCATCCCGTCGGCGACGACGAACAACGGCGGCGTCGCCAGCAACGCGTCCTCGTTCGCGCGCCGCACGAGCCCGGTGTGGCTCTCCGCCCAGTAGTCGACGACGTTCACCGCGAACCATCCGCTTCGAACGTCAGGTCGGTCGTGCCGATGCGGACGGTGTCACCGTCGGCGAGCAGCCGCTCGGAGTCGACCCTGACGCCGTTCACGAGCGTCCCGTTCGTCGAGGCGAGATCGACGAGCACGACCCCGTCCGCGGTGCGCCGCGTGCGAGCGTGGTGGCCAGAGGCCGTCTCGTCGCCCTCCAGCACGACGTCGCAATCGGTCGCGCGACCGATCAGGAGGTCGCCGTCGAGCAGCACGCGAGTGCCGACGGGAAACACCGCGCTCGCAACGACGGACAGAGACGCGCCGCCGCGCGGGCGCGTCGGTTCTGCAAGCGCCGAGCCGAGCCCGACCGCGCGAGCAGCGGCGGCAGACAGCACGAGGGACTCCTGCGGAGCGCGGACGTCACGCACCGACAGGCGGACGACGCGCCAGATGAACAGATAGAGCAGGACGACGAAGGCAGCCCGCGCGATCAGGAGCGATTGCTCGACCACGCGCCGGTCACGTCCGGCCGTGCTCGAGGGTGAGAGCAACCGTGCCGAGGCTGATCTCGTCGCCGCTCTCCACCGGCGTCTCCCGCACGCGGCGACCGTTCACGGCGGTGCCGTTCGTCGAGCCGAGGTCTCGGACGAGAAACCCGGTTCCCTCGCGGACGAGCTCGGCGTGGCGGCGTGAGATGTTGCGGTCGTCGATCACGACGTCACAGTCCTTGCTGCGCCCGATGACGACGGAGCGCTGGTCGATCACCTGGCTGCCGCCGCTCCAGCGCAGCACCCACTCCTCGCGCGTGAGCCCGGCGCTTCGCGCCTCGTGCGCCGAGATCACCGCGGTCTCCGACGCGAGCGGCAGGTCGCCATCGAGGGACGGCAGGGACGGCAGGGACGGCAGGGACGGCGAAACGATCGGCGTCGACACCGCCAACGGCAGGACGTCCCCTAGATCTGGCGCTTCAAGGAACTCGATCGGCAGCTCGTCATCGAGCGCCCGCGCGCTTGAGGAGTGCGGCGGCATGTCCGGCATGCGCGGCTCCTCCTCGGTCTGCACGGCGATCCCAAACATCCCGGGGTCGAGCTCGTCGGTCACCTCGAAAGCGACTCGAACCCGTCCCGGCGTGGTGTAGGCCTGACGCCTCGCGTACTCCGTCAGGTACGAGGCGAGCTCGGTGCGCAGCGACGCCTCGAAGGTCGCGAACTGCTCTCGGTCGCCGCTCGTCAGGTAAACGGTGAAGATGTTCGGGACGTAGACCTGGGAGACGGAGATCGTCCGGTGATCGTCCATCTCCTTGCGGAGCTTGCGCGCGATCTCAGCCGGAGCGACGTGCGAGGTGAACGAGCGGCCAAGTCTGCCCTCGAAGGCCTTCTCAAGGCCCGACTCTATGCGGCGAAAGATCCCCATCTGCGACTCGTCTCAGCCCGCCGACGCGGCGGGCGCGGTGACCACGTCCGGCGCCCGCATCACCGAGCGGAACGCGAGCAGTATAGCCGTCGCGACGACGCCGACGAGGAGCCCCGATACGGGTGTCGGCGCCGCGCCGACGGCGACCGGCGCGAGCGATGAGACACCGAGGATCGCCGCGGCGTAGCCACAGCCGAACACCCGCAGAGCTCGCCCGCGAAGCAAGGCAACGGGACGCGCACCGAGCGCCAGAAGCCCCCAGCCGACGCTCTGCGCCATCAGCGCCGCGGAGCCATGGACGATGGCGCTGGCAACGACACCGATCGACTCCTCCCCGGCGAGCCGGGCACCGAGCCCGGCGAAGGGCGACGTGCCGGTGAGCGGCGAGGCGGCTCCCGCCAGCCCGAAGGCGACGGTCGTCAGCACGGGCGCGAGCGCGCCGAGGGAGAAACGGACGTGAGCGCGCCGCACGCCGGCGGCGCCGACGAGGTACAACGGAAGGAGGCCGAGGGCACCGAGCGCCGGTGCGAGGAACGGTTGAAAGGCCCGCGAACGGTCGGAGAAGGTTGCCAGCACGAGGAGGACGCCAGCGCCAACCGCGACCGGCACCAGCCCCGCGGCGACGTTGCCGGCAAGCGGCACCGCGAGCAACGCGGAGAGCACGAGGGCCAACGATGGCCGGACGATCGCAACGGCGCCGACGACCAGGGCCAGCGCGTACGGCCAGCCAACGGGGTAGAAGGGCAGGCTGTTCAGCACGACCGCTGCTGCTGCCGAGGCGACGAGCGCTCGCGCGGCCCGGCGGGGCGTCTCACCCGTCGCACGAACACGCTCCTCGACTCGCTCAGCGAGCAGAACCGTTCTGCCGACGATCCCCGCCGGCGGGGCGCCCAGCGCCGGCACGGCCCGCAGGTGAGAGCGGCCAACGACCCGTGGAGCGATCACGCGAACACGAGCGGCGAGCGCCCGTAGCTCGGCGCGTCGGTCACGCACGACCGGCTCGAGCGGATCGTACGTCGGGTCGCTCATCAACCCGCGTTCGATCGCCCGCGCTCCGTGCAGCAGCACGTCGCGCAGCTCGGCAGCAGACGGCCGTCGCTTCGGGTCACGCGAGAGCGCACGGTCGATGTAGCGCTGGACGACGGGCGGGAGGTCGCGCCGCGCGGTCGAGAGCGACAGCTGGACGCGCTCGTGGCGGTCGGCAAGCTCTCGCGGCGTCCTCGCCCGAAACGGGTTCGAGCCGGCGAGCGCCTCGTAGACGATCAGCGCAGCCGACCAGACGTCGGCGGCTCCACCCGAGTCACGCCCGAGCGCCTGCTCCGGCGCCATGTAGGACAGCGTCCCGAGCAACCGGTCGTCGAGCGTTGCATCTGGCTGATCGACGAGAGCGATGCCGAAGTCCGTGAGCTTGAGGATCCCGTCGTCGCGTAGCAGCACGTTGCCCGGCTTGACGTCCCTGTGGACGACGCCGTGGGCGTGCGCGTGTGCGAGGGCATCACAGACAGCGGCGACGGCGCGGAGCGTCCCCGCGTCGTCAAGGAGCCCCTCGTGAAAGGCGCGCGCAAGGTCGTCCCCACGCACGAGCTCGAACACCACGTAGATGTAGTCGTCGTCTGCGACGGAGTCGAGCAGCCGGACGATTCCCGGGTGGTCGAGGGTCGCGGCAACCCGCAGCTCGCGCCGCGCGCGCTTCACGAGCCGCTCGTCGCGCGGGATCGCCTTCACGGCAACGGCCGTGCCGGTCGTCTCGTCGATCGCCTCGAAGACGGTGCTCGTACCACCGACGCCGAGGACGCCGACCATGCGGAACCGGCCAGCGACGAGGCCCTCTGGAAACCTCGCTGGCTGGTGATCCGTTCCGGAGGCGCCCGACACGGCGGTGGGCAGCCGTGCTATGTTCTCGGCGCTGGAGGCGGGGGTCGACACGTTTCCCCGATTCGCGATGCTCCCGTTTGGATCCTTCTTTGAAGAGCTCGACTTTGACGACGAGCCGCCAGCTCGCGAGCGTCGAGGGCCGCGCTTCGGGCGCCGCGATGCGGCGGAGGAGGACACGCACCACGGCGGAGGCGGCGGCGGAGGCGGCACAGGCGACTTCTACGATGACCCGCCGAGGCGCGCCCGCATCGAGTTCCGGCGCATCGCGGTGCTCGCGGCTGCGCTCGTCGTCCTGCTGATCTTCGGGTACTGGTACGTGCAGCGCTGCCAGCGCTCGCAGGAGGTTGACGGGTATCGGAGCTACGTCACCAGCGTGAACACGCTGACGAAACGCACGAACGCCATCGCCGACACGCTCCGAGCGGCGCTGTTGAAGCCGACGCAGACGAAGGAAGGGCTGGTCGCCGCGTTCGAGGCCGCCGCGACCGCGCAGCGACGGGTGGTCGCGGATGCCGCGAACCTGAGCGGCCCTGACCAGCTCGGCCTGCTCCAGGCGCAGTTGCTCGAAGCAGAGCAGTTGCGCCTGAACGGCGTTGCCGGGATGGCGCAGAGCCTCCCCGCATCGTTCGCCGCGTTCGACGCGAAGGCGCTCACGATCGCGCCCGACCGCGTCGCCCGCGTCTCACAGCTCCTGCATCGCGTGCTCGCTGGCGACGTCGTCTTCTCCGACGCGTTCGCAGAGCCGGCCCGGCGCGTGCTCGACGCCCGCGGCGTTACCGGCGTGGCGATCGCACCGTCGCAGTTCGTCACGCCACCGATCCTGCCGTACGTGCTGCCTGACAGGCTCGCCGATCGCCTGAGCGCGATCATGGCAGGGGCGCTCCCGACGAAGCCCGGAAGCGGCACGGGGGGTAAGCGACGCGGCACCGGCATCACGTCGGTGACGATCGACGGAGCGACGATGGTGGCGGGACAGGTGAACGAGGTCACGGCCGGAGCCGCCGGCACGAACAAGGTCGTCGTCAAGGTGAACAACGGCGGCGCTTACCAGGAGACACAGGTTGGCGTGCAGGTGTTCCTCGACGGCAAGGCGCAGGGCACGGGCCAGTCGGTGCTCGTGTTCGACCCGGGTACAACGCAGACCCTGACCTTCCCCTTCACACCGCTCTACGGGTCGAACCAGACGATCAAGGTGACCGTCGATCCGGTGCCCGGTGAGACGAACTCGGCGAACAACGTCGCGACGTACACGGTGTCGTTCAAGATCGGCGGATAGGCGCCGTTGAACGTGAACGACGCCACGACGCAGGTCGCGTTGGGCGCCGTAGGCCTTGCCGTCGTCGACCTCCTCCTCGCCGCCTGGTTCCTGCGTTGGATGCGGCGCGTCCGCCGAGCCCAGCAGGCCTTGCTGGCCGGAAAGAACGTTGACCTGGTCGAGTTCGCCGTCGGCATGCAGACGCGCATGGAGTCGGTCGAGGCCCTCGCTACCCGGATCGAGGAGAGCACGACGGCAACGGCGACGCGCGTCGGTCGTTGCTACCAACGACGCGCCCTGGTGCGCTACGACGCGATCAAGGACGTCGGCGGGCACCAGTCGACGTCCGTCGCGTTGCTGGATGATCACGGCAGCGGGATCGTCGTATCCGCGATCCAGGGCCGCGACTACGCGCGGATCTACGTGAAGGACGTCGTGTTGCGTGAGCCGGGCTCGATCGACCTAACGCCCGAGGAACGTCAGGCGATCGAACGGGCAATGGCGGAGTAACGTAACCAGCCTCATCGGCCGATACCTCGGTCGTGGATCACGGGCGCCTGCAGCGCTACCTGGGCGACCCGAAGGCCACGCGTCGTTCGACGACGATCGCGCTGCGCGTGTTCGGCATGGCAATCGCCCTGCCAACGATCCTTCTCGCTCACGACTCGACCTTTAGCTGGCCGCTCTTTGGGGTCGCGCTCGCGTTGGCGAACGCGAACCTGACCTGGCTCGTCCGGCGATCTGCAACGGCGACGGTCGGCTTCCTCTACGCCGGTCTCGCAGCCGTGCTCGAGCTCCTCGTCGCGATGGAGGCGATGGGGGATCGTGGCTACCTGCTCGCACCGCTTCTCGCGGGCCTCGTAGCGTGGTCAGGTGCCAACCTGAGCGGGCGCGGCGTCACCGTCGTGACAACGACGACGGGGATCGGACTCGCGCTCGAGGCACAGCGGAGCTGGCCGGCGTCCACCGTGCTGCTCGGCTACACGTCCGCCCTGTCGCTGCCGATCGTCGCATCGACCGCCTGGGCGACGGCCGTCGCCTTCAGGCTCGCACGCGTCTCTGCGGTCGACCGCGCCGAGGATGCCGCACGGGTTGAGCACGGCGCGCTCTCCGACCTGCGCCGCCTGCGCGACGAGGTGACGGGTCTCCTCAACCGCCGCGGGCTGATCGACCACCTCGCGCTGTACACCGCCAACGAGGCGCGAGTGGCCGTGCTGCTGGTCGACGTGCGCGGCGTCGGACACGCGAACCAGCGCGGGGGGAGCTCGGCGGGTGATCGGATGCTGCGCGCCGTCGCGGCGCACCTGACGTCGATCGTCGGCGAGGGCGTCGAGGTGTGCCGCGCGAGCGGTGACCAGTTCGCGGTGCTGGTTCCCTTCGCCGATCCAGAACCCGTACGACAGCTCGCCGACACCATCGCATCCGCCGAGCTCGCGACCGGCGCCGGGCGCGCCGAGTTCGTCGTTGGCGTAGCGATCGCAGAACCTCACAGCCTTCCCGATGCCGCGTTGCGCGACGCCGAGGCGGCCGTTCGCCGGGCTCGCAGCGACGGCCTGTCGGTCGAGGTGTCTGGCGAAGACCTGCGCGAGAGCGAGGCCCACCGAGCGCGGCTCGACGACGAGCTGCGAACGGCGCTCGAAGACGCCGCATTCGTCCTCCACTACCAGCCGATCGTGCGTCTCAAGGACGGGCGGATCAGCCACGCCGAGGCGTTGATCCGCTGGCAACACCCAACACGCGGGCTGCTGTCGCCAGCCGACTTCGTCGCCGAGGCCGAGCGCAGCGGACTGATCGTCCGGCTCGGCGAGTGGGCGCTGTTCGAGGCCTGTCGGGAGATCGTGCGCATCAACGCCGCACGCCCCGACAACCCGATCGCCGTATCGGTCAACGTCACGCCAGCGCAGGCGGAGCAGCGCGACCTCGCCGAGACCGTGCTTCTCGCGCTCGCAACCACGGGCTGCCAGCCGGCGTGGCTGCGGCTCGAGCTCACCGAGACGACCATCGTGACCCACGCCGACCGTCTGACCAGGTCGCTCGCGCGGCTGCGCGAGGAGGGCGTCGCGATGTTCCTCGACGACTTCGGCACCGGCTACTCCTCCCTCGGCTACCTGCGCTCGTTCCCGTGCGAGGCGTTGAAGATCGATCGCACCTTCATCACCGGGTTCGGTACAGACGGCAAGGACTCGGGCATCGTCGCGGCGATCCTGTCCCTCGCACGGACGCTCGGAATCCGTACGATCGCGGAAGGGATCGAGGTCAGAGAGCAGGCCGCCCACCTCGACGTCCTCGGCTGCGATTACGGCCAGGGCTACCTCTTCTCGCCCCCCGTCGCCGCAGACGCGCTCGAGGCGATGCTCGACACCGACCTCCGCGCGGTTGCCTGACCTTGAATTCGGCGCGTGAGCCTCAGCCGGCCCGGGCAGCGGCCGGTCGCCTGGTAGGATGGCCGCCAGGAGGAGCTGGCGATGGCGCAGAGCGTGCTAGTGCTGAACGCGACGTACGAGCCACTGAACGTCACGTCGGTCTACCGCGCGCTGTCGCTCGTCATGGCGGACAAGGCGGAGATCCTTGAGGCCCACCCCGAGTCGATGATCCGCTCACCGTCGCGCCTCCTTGCCCATCCGCTGGTGATCCGGCTCCTGCGCTACGTCCGTGTGCCGCGCTTCGGCACGCGCCGGATCACCCGACGGGCACTGTTCGCGCGTGACGGGTGGCGCTGCCAGTACTGCGGTGACACGTCGCGGCTGACGGTTGATCACGTCGTGCCGCGTTCGCGCGGCGGGTCGTCGGGCTGGGAGAACATGGTCACGGCGTGCGCGCCGTGCAACCTGCGTAAGGGCGACCGGCTACCACAGGAGATCGGGATGCCGATGCGGACGACGCCGAACGTGCCGCCGCCACAGCTGTTCCTGACGCTCGGCACGCCGAGCGTGCCCGAGTCGTGGGGCACCTACCTCGCCTGGGCGAACTGAGCTCCTGCCACCGTGCGCCTGCGCGTCCTCCCGTCGAACCGTCGCGTCCTCGAGCTGCTCGCCGAGGCGGGAACGAACGTCGCCGCCGCAGGGGCGACGATGCACGACGCCCTCGTCGGGTTCCCGTCGCCGGACGGTGCCCCGGAACGTCTTCGCGAGATCGAGCGCAACGGCGACAGGCTGACGCGCGAGCTCTACGTGCTTCTTGAGTCGACGCTGGTGTCGCCGATCGACCGTGAGGACGCGTTCTCACTCGCATCCGCGCTCGACGACGTCGTCGACCATCTCGACGAGGCCCTGGATGAGATCACGCTCTACGGCGTCCGGACGGTCGTCCCAGCGGCGATCGAGCAGGCCGCCGTCGCCCGGGACGCCTGCGCGCTGCTCCAGGAGGCCGTTGCCCGGCTCGACGGCTTCCGCGACGCCCACGACCTGATCGCCCGGATCGAGGAGCTCGAGCACGCTGGCGACCGCGTCGAGCGCGCAGCGATCTCGAGCCTGTTCGCCGGCGACGCCGACCCGCTGATGGTGATCCGCTGGAAGGACATCCACGAGGAGATCGAGGCGGCGATCAACGCCTGTGACCGCGCCGGGCAGATCGTCGGAACGATCTACCTGAAGAGCCGGTGACGGGCGACCCCCTCCTCATAAGCGTTGTCATCGCGGCGCTGATCTTCGACTTCACGAACGGGTTCCACGACACCGCGAACGCCGTCGCGACATCGGTGTCGACCCGCGCCCTCGGCCCGCGGGCGGCCGTCACGATCGCCTCCCTGATGAACTTTGCCGGCGCGTTCACCTCGACGGCCGTTGCGACAACGATCGGCACGGGAATCGTCGCGATCGGCGGACACCTGCGCCTTGAGGTGCTGCTGATGGCGGTCGTCGGCGCGACGACGTGGAACCTGATCACCTGGTATCTGGCACTGCCGTCGTCGTCATCCTACGCGTTGATCGGCGGGCTCGTGGGCGCCCAGCTTGTGGCGGTCGGCACGGACGGAGTACGGTGGAGCGAGGTTCTCCGCCGCGTCCTGATCCCCGCCACGACCGCGCCGCTGCTCGGCTTCGTCGGCGCCTACGTGCTGCTGGTCGCGCTCCTCTGGGCGCTGCGGAACGCACACGCGAGCGTCGTCAACCGTCAGCTGCGGCTGGCCCAGATCGGAGTCGGTGGGTTGATGGCGTTCGCGCACGGCGCGAACGACGCGCAGAAGACGATGGGTGTGATCGCCCTGGCCGTGACCACGTCGCTCGGCGAGACGCGCTTCTCCGTGCCGACGTGGGTGATCATCGCGTCCGCGACGGCGCTCGCCGCGGGGACGTACTCGGGCGGCTGGCGGATCATGCGCACGCTCGGCTACCGCGTCTTTCGCATCGAGCCGGCGCACGGGTTCGCCGCGCAGGCAGCAGCGACGGGTCTTCTCCTGTTGACCGCCCGCGCGGGGTTGCCCGTCTCCACGACCGGCGTGATCACCGGCTCCGTGTTCGGCGCCGGTGCCGGCGCGCGTGCGCGCCACATCTCGTGGCGGCTGGCGCTCGAGATCGGGCTCGGCTGGGTGCTGACGCTCCCCGCGGCTGGGCTGATCGCAGCGGCGATCTACCTGCCGCTACGCCTGTTCGGGTAGCTGCCGGCGACGCGAACAGATGTTCCGGAGGTCACCGAAGCTCGCCGAACCGTCTACCGGGTGTCAACGACCCCGGAGGCACGAAATGCTTGAGAACGAGCTCGGCTGGATCGACTGGTTGATCGCAACCTCGCTGATCGCGATCGGCCTGGCGAGCGCGTGCTGCGCCGCCCGCGCCGTCGTACGGAACGCCATGGCGTGAGCAGCTCGGCCGGGCTGTGAGCTGGCCGGTGGATGTGCGGGGGGGAGCGCATCCACCGGCCACGTCTATTCTGGCACGATGGACCGCGCAGCGCGACACCTTCGTCTCCTCTCCGAGACGATCGCCGCGGTAACGTCGTCGCTCGACCTCGACGAGGTCACCGCAAGCGTTGCCCGGGCGGTCGCTCGCGCTCTCGAGGCAGATGGGTGTTTCGTCTACACGTATGACGAGCCAAGCGATGAGCTGGTCCTGCAGGGCGTCTACGGAACGAGCCTCGACCTGGCAGCGGCGCGCCCGCGGATGCGCCCGGGGGTCGGGCTGACCGGGCACGCTGCGCTGATCAGAGCCCCCGTCGCCGTCGCCGAGCACGCGCGCGCCGACCCACGGTTCGTGGCCTTCACAACGCTCGACGAGGAACGCTTCGACTCGCTGCTTGCCGTGCCGATCCTCGACCGCCGCGACCGTCTGGCTGGCGCCATGAACGTGCGCACGGTCGGTCGTCGCGCGTGGGCGGACGACGAGATCGAGCTGATCGAGACGATCGCCTCCCAGGTCGCGCAGGCCGTTGAGAACGCGCGGCTGTACGACCGCAGCCGGCGTCGGGTGACCGAGCTCGAGGCGCTCGCACGCATCTCCGAGGCCGTCTCCCAGTCGCTCTACCAGGAGGAGACGCTGACGAAGATCGTCGCGACGACCGCCGACGCCGCGCTCGCTTCCTGTTGCGCGCTCGTGATCGACAGCCCGAAGGGATCGCGCGTCGCGCACCGGGCTGGCGACCGCACGCTAGACGACGCGACGTTGTTGGCAGCGGCCGCTCGCGCGCCGGTCGACGAAGGATCGCTCGTTGCCGTCCCGCTCGTGTGGAAGACGCGAACGATCGGCGCGCTGGTGTGTACCCGCTCCGGCGGACGTCCGTTCTCGAGCGAGGAACGCACGCTCCTCGGATCGGTCGCCCACCAGGTTGCGACGGCCGTCGAGTCGGGCCGCGGGGTGATGCGCGAGCTCGTCGCTCAGGAGATCCACCACCGGGTGAAGAACAACCTGCAGACCGTCGCCTCGCTGTTGCGGCTGCGCAGCGCGAGCGCCGATCCAGCGCGCGCCCTCGCGGACTCCGTTGACCGGGTGCTGTCGATCGCCGAGGTGCACGACCTGCTGACGGCGAGCCGGGAGGGTGAGGTCGACGTCGCCGACCTCGTGCGACGTCTCGCAGCGATGCTCGGACACGGTCTCGGGACGACCCCAGCGTCGTCCGAGCTGGCCCCGATCGAGGTGCCCGGAGACACCGCTACCGCCGTTGCGCTGATCTTCTGCGAGCTCTACGCGAACGCGCTCGAGCACGGCGGCGGCGACGTGCACGTCACCCTGACGAGCCTGGGCGAGGATGCTGAGCTCGCGGTGCGCGACCACGGGCCCGGGTTGCCATCGGCGTTCGACCCCGGTGCCAGCCTCGGTCTGAAGATCGCCACCGCGCTCGCCCGCGACGACCTTGCTGGCAGGCTGGAGATCGAGAACGCCAACCCGGGCGTGCTGGCTACCGTCACCTGGAGGAGGGCGCGGTGAGAGTGCTGATCGCCGAGGATGAGACGATCATCCGGCTCGACCTGCGCCTGCTGCTGGAGCGCGCGGGGCACGAGGTCGTCGCCGAGGCGCGGGATGGCGCCGAGGCCGTCGCGTTGGCCGAGCGGCTCCGGCCGGACATCGTCGTGATGGACGTGAAGATGCCGCAGCTCGACGGGATCGAGGCGGCCCGCCGGATCATGGCCGAGCGCCCGGTGCCGATCGTGATGCTGACGGCGTACGCTCAGCCGGAGCTGATCGAGCGGGCCGCAGGGGCGGGGGTCTTCGGATTTCTCGTGAAGCCGTTCCGTGAGCCCGACCTGCTGCCGGCGATCGCGACTGCGCGGGCCCGCTTCGCCGAGCTGCAGGCGGCTCGGTCGGAGGCCGCCTCGCTCGCCGAGGCTCTCGAGACGCGCAAGGTGCTCGAGCGGGCGAAGGGGATGCTGATGGCGCGCGAGGGCCTCGACGAGCAGGCAGCGTTCGACCGCCTTCGCAAGGCGAGCCAGATCTCGGGCCGGCCGATGAGGGTGATCGCGGAGGCGCTGATCGCGACCTTCGGCACCTGACGGGCGCTACGCTTTCGTCCATGGCACGGATCGAGACGCCGAACCGCGAGGCCCAGCGCAGCCGCGGTGGCACGGACCTCGGTGCGCCGTGGCGCGTGATCGTCCGAAACGACGACCACAACACCTTCGAGGGCGTCACCTACGCGCTCGCGACGACGCTGCCCGGCGTCACGCCAGACGCGGGATTGAAGCTCGCGACGACGATCCACAACCACGGCCTCGCGGTCGTCTGGAGCGGACACCTCGAGCTCGCGGAGCTGTACCACGAGCAGCTCGCCGGGTTCGGGCTGACGATGGCACCGCTCGAGCAGTAGGCGACTCAGGCCAGGGTGGAGGCGCGAGAGATCGTGGGCGGGGCGCTCGGGCCGATGATCGGTGAAGGGTCGATCTACGAGCAGCTACGACGCCGGCCGGAGACACCGTTCGACCCGCTCGTCGGCACGGGGGCGCTCGTCTACGACGAGGCCGGTGGCCGCGACGCCCTCGCCGATCTCCACCGTGGCTACCTCGCCGTCGCCGCCGACGCCGGGTTGCCGGCGCTCGCGCTGACGGACACGTGGCGGGCGAGCGCGCGGCGCATCGCGGCAAGCAGGTGGGCCGGCGAGCCGGTGAACGGGGCGAACGTCGCGCTCCTGCGAGCGGTGATCGCCGAGCGGCCAGGCTCGCCCGTGCTCCTGGGCGGCCTCCTCGGCCCGGACGGCGACGCCTACGACGCTGCAGCCGCCCCGGCGCGCGAGGAGGCCCGTCGGCTGCACGCGCCGCAGGCCGACGCCCTCGCGGCAGCCGGCGTCGACCTGCTGGTCACGCAGACGCTGCCAGCGCTCGGCGAGGCGCTCGGGCTCGCGGATGCGATGGCAGCGACCTTCCTCCCGTACGTCGTCTCGTTCGTCGTTCGACCGGACGGCACGATCCTCGACGGGACGCCGCTCGGCGACGTCGTTGCCGCGCTCGACGACCTCGACGAGCCGCCGGCGATGCTGATGGCCAACTGCGTGCACCCGTCGATCCTCGACGCCGCGCTGCGGGCCGCTCCCACCGCCGTCGGGCGCCTCGTCGGGCTTCAGGCGAACACCGCGGCGCTGTCGCCGGAGGAGCTCGACGGTGCCGCCACGCTGGTTGGCGCTGAGCCGACGACGTTCGCGAACGAGCTCGTCGCCGTTGCGCGGCGACACCGCCTGACGCTCCTTGGTGGCTGCTGCGGCACCGACGCGCGACACCTCGCCGCCCTCGCGAGAGCGATGCGCGCCTAGTCGACCCGTTTAGTCCTACGGCGCGGTCACGGCTGGCCTCGACAATGGATGGTGACAGGCTGCGAGGTGGCCCTGGCCGTGGTCGCGGAGGATCGGGCGCTCGACGGCGCAGATCTCCGTCGCGAGGCGGCAGCGCGGGTGAAAGCGACACCCGGTCGGCGGCTCGATCGGGCTCGGGACGTCGCCTTGTAGCACGATCCGCTCCCGCCGCTGGGCGGGATCGACCTCGATCACCGGCACCGCCGAGAGGAGCGCCTCGGTGTACGGGTGGATCGGCTGTGCGTACAGCTCGTCTGCCGGGGAGAGCTCAACGATCGCGCCGAGGTACATCACGGCGATCCTGTCCGAGACGTGTCGGACGACGCCGAGATCGTGCGCGATGAACACGTAGGTCAGCTGGAAGTCGTCCTGCAGGTCGTCGAGCAGGTTGATCACCTGCGCCTGGATCGAGACGTCGAGCGCCGAGACGGGCTCGTCCGCAACGATCAGCCGAGGCCGCAGCGCGAGCGCCCGGGCGACGCCGATGCGTTGGCGCTGGCCGCCGGAGAACTCGTGCGGGTAGCGGTCCGCGTGGTCGGGGTTCAGGCCCACGACCTCGAGCAGCTCCTGCACGCGCGCCGCTCCGCCGGGCTGACGGTGGATCCGGAACGGCTCACGAAGGATCTGACCGACCCGCTTGCGCGGGTTCAGGGACGCGTACGGGTCCTGAAACACCATCTGCATCTCGCGCCGGAGCGGGCGCAGCTCGCGCCGGGAGAGCGTCGAGATGTCGCGACCGTCGAACCGCACAGTCCCGGAGGTCAGCTCGTGGAGGCGGACGAGCGCCCGGCCGAGCGTCGACTTGCCACAGCCCGACTCGCCGACCACTCCCAGCGTCTCCCCGGCGCGAACCTCGAGCGAGACACCGTCGACCGCGTGCACGACCTGACGGGCGCCGCGCGCGAGGCTCCCTCGGCGCACCGGGAAGTGCTTGACGACGTCGACGGCCTCCAGCAGGACATCGCTCACCGCAGCACCGCCCGCTCCGCGAGCGCGAGATGGCAGGCGTCGAGGTGGGCGCCGCCGACGCGGTCGACCAGCTCCGGACGCGTATCACAGGCTCCGAACCGGTGCGGGCAGCGCGGAGCGAAGCCGCAGCCGGGCGGCAGGTCGAGCAGCTGCGGCGGCTGCCCCGGGATCGCCGCGAGGCGTCGTACGCGCGGCCTGTCGATGCGCGGGATCGAGCCCTGCAGGCCCCACGTGTATGGGTGTTGGGGGTCGGTGAACAGCTCCGCCTTCGTGCCGACCTCGACGGCCCGACCGGCGTACATCACGACGACCCGGTCGGCGATGTCGGCGATCACGCCCATGTCGTGCGTGATCAGGACGATCGACGAGCCGTGGTCGCGCTGCAGGCGACGCATCAGGTCGAGGATCTGCGCCTGGATCGTCACGTCGAGCGCGGTCGTCGGCTCGTCAGCGATCAGGACCGACGGGTTGCAGGACAACGCCATCGCGATCATCACGCGCTGGCGCATGCCGCCGGAGAACTGGTGTGGGTAGTCATCGCTCCGCTGCGCGGCGTTCGGGATTCCGACCTCCGTGAGAAGCTCGGCGGCGCGGACGCGCGCGGCGCGCCGCGAGATCGACTGGTGGGCGCGCAGCTGCTCGGCGATCTGCCAGCCAACGGTGTAGACCGGCGTCAACGCGGTCATCGGATCCTGGAAGATCATCCCGACCTCGCGGCCGCGTACCGACCGCATCTCGCGTTGGGAGAGGGCCATCAGGTCGCGCCCGCCGAACAGCACCTGCCCTTCGAGGATCGCGTTCGGATCGCGGATCAGGCGCATGATCGTCATCACCGTCACGCTCTTGCCGGAGCCGGACTCGCCGACGATGCCGACGACCTCGCCCTTGGCGACCTGGAACGAGAGGCCGTCAACGGCGCGCACGATGCCTGTCTCGGTGCGGAAGGAGACGCGCAGGTCGCGGACGTCGAGGACTGGCTCAGGCATGTCGCACCCGGGGGTCGAGCCAGGCGTACACGAGGTCGACGAGGGCGTTCGCGACGACGACGAAGAACGCCGCGTACATCACGCAGGCCATGATGACGGGCAGATCAAGGTTTTGCAGAGAGTCGTACGTGAGCTTGCCGACGCCCTGCAGCCCGAACACGACCTCGGCGAGAAGGGCGCTGCCGCCGACGAGCGCGCCGAAGTCGAGCCCGAACAGCGAGACGACGACGATCAGCGACGTCCGCAGGGTATGGCGGATCAGGACGCGACGCTCCGAGAGGCCCTTCGCGCGGGCGGTTCGGACGTAGTCCTCCCCCTGCGTCTCGAGCAGCGCCGAGCGGAGCACCCGGCCGTAGAGCCCGGCGTAGGTCGTCGCGAGCACGAACCACGGCACGACCATCGCCTTGAACCACATCCACGGGTCGCTCGTGAACGGCACGTATCCGAGCGGCGGCACCCAGGAAAAGACCGAGTCGTGAAGACGGTTCTGGGTCACGAGGTTCACGACCTCGCCGAGCCAGAAGACCGGCATCGAGATCCCGATCAGACCGAGGATCATCAACACCGGGTCGATGATCGTCCCGCGGAACACGGCCGCGGCGACGCCGACGACGATCGCGGCGATCACCCAGATCACCGCCGCCCCAAGCACCAGCGAGAAGGTCACCGGCGCCGCCTCCGTGACCTGCGGGATCACCGCGACGCCCCGGTTCACGAAGCTCGTGAGATCGCGCGAGATGAACAGCTTGCGCATCATGATCCCGTACTGCACGGGCAGCGGACGGTCGAACCCGAAGTCGTGGCGGACGGCCGCGAGCGTCTCCTGAGAGGCGTTACGACCGGCGATCCGCGCCGCCGGATCAACGCCCGGCGTGGCGAAGAAGATCACGAACACGAGCACGCTGATCGAGAACAGCACGAAGACCATGGACGCGATCCGACGCGCCAGGAACGACACCATCAGCGCAGCTTTGCCCGTGGATCGAGGGCGTCGCGAACGCCGTCGCCGAACACGTTGAGCGCGAGCACGGTGAGCGCGATCGCGACGCCCGGCGCGATCGCCACCCAGGGTCGAGTGTAGATCAACTGCTGGCCGTCGAGGATGATCGTGCCCCACGACGCGTCGGGCGGTTGCACGCCGATCGAGAGGAACGAGAGGGCTGACTCCGTGAGCATGTTCACGGCGACCATCAGCGGCAGGAACACGATCACGCTCGTGACGACGTTCGGCAACACCTCCGAGAAGATCAGGCGCACGTTCGACGCGCCAAGCCCGATCGCGGCCTCGACGAACTCCTTCTCACGCAACGACTGCACCTGCCCACGGATCGGACGGGCGACGTACGGGACAAACACGAGGCCGATGATGAACACCGGCAACCAGGGGCTGCCGGCGGTGATCGTCATGAACCCGAGGTCGATCCCCTGGGAGATCAGCACGACCGAGAGTGAGATCGCGAGAAGGTAGACGGGGAACGCCCAGACGATGTCCAGAAGCCGGGAGAGCACGCCGTCGAGGAGACCGCCGAAGAACCCGGCGACGAGCCCGATCAACGTGGCGAGGAAGCAGCAGATCGCCGCGGAACTGACCCCGATGAGGAGCGAGTTGCGGCCGCCGTAGAGCAACCGCGCCGCGACGTCACGCCCCTGCTCGTCGGCGCCAAGAAGGTAGTGGCCGGGATCCCACGTCGGCCCGATCGGCGTCACGCCCAGCCCGAGCCCGCCCGTCTGGGACTGCATCACCGGCACCTGCTTGCCGTCGACGAGCGTCGTGCCTCGGATGTTCGAGGAGAACGGGTCGGTGTGCGCGATCCGGCTCGCGTACAGCGGTGCCGCGAGGCACGCTGCCACGATCACGAACAGCACCGCGAGCATCGAGAGGGCAACGCGGTTTCGCTGCAGCCGGCGTCGGGCGAGAACCCAGGGGCTCCCGCCCGACGCGCGCGACGAGCTCACGACCTACCGCACCCAGGACTGGTCAACGAGCCAGTAGAACTGCACCGAGAACGTGAAGTTGCCGACGTTCTTCGAGACGAAGTCGACGTGCTTCGGGTTGAACAGCGTCACCTGGGGCGCGAGGTCGGTGACCGCCGCGTCGATCTTCGCCCACTCCGCGTTCGCCGCGTTCTGGTCGGTCACACCAAGAGCGAGCGCCGCATCCATCCGTGCCTGGATGCCCTTGTCGCAGAAGCCCGAGATGTTGATGCTGGAGTCCGACCCGGGCGTGAACGAGGCGCAGCCGAGGAGCACGTTCAGAAAGTCCGACGCCGCCGGGTAGTCCTGGTACCACTGGCTAACGGAGATCTGCACCTTGTTCTTGGTGTTCTGGATGTACGTGAACTGGATGTTCCCGGAGATCGCCTTGACCGATGCCTTGTAGCCGATCGACGTCAGGACGCTCTGGAGGTATGTCCCCATCCCCTTCGCGACCTCGTCGTCGGCAACGACGACCGCAACCGACTGGCCGGCGGTGCCGGATTCCTGCACGAGCTGCTTCGCCTTAGCGAGGTCAGGCGCGCTCCAGGTGGTGCCCGGGTTGGCGGAGTACGGGCAGTAGTCGGCGTGTCCCGGGAAACCGGCAGGCAGCACCTGACAGGACGCGGTGGCGAGGTTCGGGCCACCGAAGATCTGGATCGCGGCGTTGCGGTCGACGGCGAAGTTGATCGCCTGACGGGCCTTCAGGTTGTTGAACGGCGGGAGGTTCATGTTCAGGGGCGCGTACCACATCGCCGTGAGGGGGTTCAGGTGTGTCTGGTTGGCGAACTTCGTGCCGATCTCGTTCAGTCGATCGGCCGGCGGCTGGTCGAGCGTCCAGTCAGCCTGGCCGTTCTCGATCGCCGTCACCTCGGCCTCGTCAGTGAGCCCGAAGCCGTAGTGGATGGTGTCCGGATAGCCGTCCGGCTGCGCGTCTACCGACCACTCCTTGAAGCTCGGGTTGCGCGCCAGCACGAGCTCCTTGTTCGGATCGTAGGTGGTGAACATGTACGCGCCCGTGCCGGGGATCGGCACCGATCCGGCATCCGATGACGGCGCGTTCGCCGGCAGGATCGAGGCGTGCGGGACGGAGATCTTGTAGAGGAACTCGGCGTCCGGAGCCTTCAGGTTGATCGTGACGGTGCCCGCGGTGGTGTCGGCGCTGATCCCTCCGTCGAGGGTGCACGTCGCGGGCGTCGTCAGGCACTTGTCGGCGCCGACGATGCCGGCGTAGAACCCGCCGGCCGTCGGGCTCTTGACCTTGAAGATGCGCTGGAAAGAGGCGACGACGTCGGCGACGGTCAGGTCGCGTCCATCGGAGAACTTGATCCCCTTGCGGAGCGTGAACGTCCACGTCTTGCCGCCGTTCGTCGGCGTCGGGATTGCCTCCGCAAGGTCAGGGACGACGGTGAAGGCGTCCTGCCCGCCAGACTTCTTGAAGGCCACGAGGCTGTCGTAGGTCGCCTGGTAGAGGTTCCAGTACTGGAGGGTGTAGTTGACCTGTGGGTCGAGCGTTCCGCCTGCGGACTTCGCCAGCAGGTTCAGGGTGCCGCCGCGGTGCTTTGCCATCAGCGACGCGCGGTCGGTGCCTCCTGTCGTTGCGGTGCTGCCCGTCGGCGTGCTCGACGGGGTCGAGGTCGCCCCTCCACCACACGCGGCCGCGATCACGCCGAGCACTGCTGCTCCAAGCGTGACGATGCCGATCCGAGCTGCTCTCCGCTTCATGCACCCTCCTCAGGGAGAGGACAGGCTACACGGTTCGGCACCGTCAGGGACGGGCTCCCGGGCTCGGCGCGAGGAACGGCAGCGGCACGACC
The DNA here is from genome assembly GCA_025360225.1 of Actinomycetes bacterium. GTDB lineage: Bacteria > Actinomycetota > Thermoleophilia > Gaiellales > F1-60-MAGs149 > JANYCN01. The sequence continues at coordinate 121,920 of JANYCN010000013.1, forward strand.
TCGACTGCCTCGACGAGGTCGCTCCGGTGGAGGTCGAGCCGTGCTCCGAGCTCGCCGAGCGACCGCTCGACGAGCGCCAGAGCGATCGTGCGATCGAGGCGCGGGGAGTGCACCGCCCAGCGCGTCGCTCCAACCCGCCGTCCGCCCTGCGACACGGCCCACTCGCGGTCGAGCGGGGGACACTGCGGGCCGGGCGGGTCGATCCCACGCAGGCCGACGCTCCGCCGGGAAGGGCCGCGCTGGTGCTCGGCGAGCAGCGCCTCGCGTCCGACGAACCGGCGCTTCCCGAGGTCCACCAGCCGCCCGTCGTCCAGCTCCATGCCGGTGATTCCCATTCCCGTTGCCCAGGTCGTGTCGCGGATTCCACACTCGACGGCGCGCTGCACGTTCGGGCCCGTCACGAGCAGCCCGGACGGCTCACCGGCGGCGGCGATCGCGTCCCAGACGCGGACGGCGGTCGTGCTCGTGAGCGGCAGCACCTCGAAGCCGAGCTCGCCGCTCCAGCCAGTACGCGAGAGCACGACCGGCAGCCCGGCGATCTCCGTCCACAAGAGACGGTAGTAGGCGAGCTCGTCGACGACGGAGCCGACGAGGGGGCGCAGCACGTCGCGGCTCAGCGGCCCCTGGACCTGGATCGGCGCGACGTCCGCCTCTGTCACCCGGGCGTCGAGACCGCTGCCGTACGCGATCGCCTTCGCCCAGAGGAGCAGGTCGGCGTTGCCGTGGGATAGCCAGATCCGGGCCTCGGCGACGTGGAACAGCACCGGATCACACAGGACGACCCCGTCCTGGTCGCACACGAGGACGTACCGGCAGCGACCCGGCTCGCTCGCCGACACGTCCCGCGTCACGAGCCGGTCCGCGAGCGCGAGCGCGTCGGGGCCTCGCAGCTCGACCTGTCGCTCGCCGCCGACGTCCCAGATCACCGCACCCGCGGCGAGCGCTGCGTAGTCCACGCCGGGCGCTCGGCCGTACGACATCGGCATGTACATGTGGTTGTACGCCATGTAGGAGACGGCGCCGGCGGCCTCGGTACGCTCGAAGTACGGCGAGCGGCGGACGTTCGGGAAGAGCGGGTGGTTGGGCATCGTGTCCGGCTACGCGCCCGACGCCCAGTCTCCTCCGCTGGCGGCGAGGGCCGCCAGCCGCCGTTCCAGGGACGTCCGCTCGGGAGGCTGCATCTGCTCGCCAGAGGTCATGCCCGGCGTCGCCTTGATCGCGCCGTCGGCGGCGTAGACGGCCCCCTTCTCGCTGCCGCACGGCCGACACCAGGCGTCCGGGTCGTCCGGGGTCGACGTCGTGCCCTGGTGGATCAGCAACATGTACCGCATGGCGGCCTCCGTGTCGTGGGTTCCTCCTTGAGACCGATCAGGCGCCCACGGATGGACACGTGGATGATGGCAGCGGCGCAGGCCGGCCGCCCGCCGCGTCCGTCATGAACCCGAACGATGTCCACGATCGCCATCGCTCCGGACCCCGAGCGAGTCGTTGCCGTCGCCCGCCACCTCGTCGACGCGGGACGCGTCGTGCCGGCGCTCGTGGTGGACGACGAGGGACGCGGCCGGTCGTGCTGGTGGCCGCTACCTGCGGCCACCGACCGGGAGATGGTCGCGACCCTCCTCGCGGAGGCGACCGAGGAGGGGCACCGCGCGGCCGCCGATGCTCTCGTGCAGGCGGTCGATGACCTGACGCGCGAGCGGCTTATCGCGACCGGGACGGAGCTGGTGGAGCGCCGACCGGCGCGTTGGACGGTCGTCGAGTCGTGGCTGCTCGAGGACGCATCGCTGTCGACGATCGAGCTCGACGCCGCCGGGTGAAGACGGATGCCTCGTAGACGCCGGGGATGCCGTGGCGGCCGGGCTCGATCGTGATCGACCCGGCCAGGTCGTGCACGACGACCGGCTCCGTCGTGGGCGTGAGGGAGAAGAGGCCGCGCTCGGCCAGGAGCTTCGGCACGACGCCGGGCGGGAACGACCACTGGTAGAGGGTGGCGCGGTAGGTGGTGGTCTTCAGGCACTCGATCGCGTCGCGGAGCTGCCGCGCGGTCTGCCCGCTCCACGCCAGGCCAAGCTGCCCAGCAAGGCGCGAGAGGCTTGTCTCGACGACGGGGCTGGTGCGGTCGCCGCTGGCCCAGAGCGACACGAGCCCGGTGAGCACGGACGCCTCGCAGCTCCCGGGGGTGCCGTGCCGGCCGGGCTCGATCGTGATCGACCCAACCAGGTCGCGGACAACGACCGGCTCAATGCTCGGCGAGAGCGAGAAGAGGCCGCGTTCGGCGAGCAGCTTCGGCACGACGCCGGGCGGGAACGAGCGCTGGTAGGCCAGCCGCTCCGCGACGCCCGCATCACGCTCCGCCTCCTCCGAGCTGGGACAGACGAGGTGCTCGTCGACGACGAGCGCGACCGGGCCGAGACCGGCCGATCGGGCCCATGTGTCCAACGTGTCCAAATGCCGCGACGCCAACCACGTCCGCGCGAACGCGTCCGGCACCGCCAGCACGGTCGCGCCGCTAGCGTCGGAGCGCAGCTGCGCAGCGGCCAGGAACGCCTCGCCCGCGACCCCGGGAAGGGCCGCCCGGAGCGCATCCAAGGCGGCGTTCACGCCGCGATCCTGTGGCCAGATTGTGGCCAGATCTGCGCGGTCTGACCACGTTCATTGACACTCTGTGCACCTGTGCGAAATTTCGCAGGATCCCTGCATACCGCGATTTTGGTGCCGAATCTAAGAGCCGACGGGGGGACTCGAACCCCCGACGCGATCATTACGAGCTAGGACGACGATGCCGCTGCTTTGGCTTGGCTACAGGGTTTGCGTGTCGTTCGGGTTGATCTGTGAACCAGTTGTGAACCAGTCTGCGGTCGGTCTGTCAGTCTCCGGCGAGGACGGCGTCGACGAGTTCGCTGATCGGGGAGGGCGCGAAGTAGTTGCCGTGCGTCGCCTGGACCGTCTCGAGCGAGTCGGCGGCGATCAGGACGATCTGGACCGTCTCGTCGCCGAGATGTTCCATCTCAAGGCGCTCGAAAGCCTTCGAGGCTTCCGCGGGGCGATCGAATACCCGGAGGTCGCGCAGGTGCTCGTCGGTCACGTCGTAGGTGAGGAGGAAGTGCTTCACGGCTTCTCTGATGGTATCCCACTGGTCGGGTCTGCGCCGGCCTGCACGATCTCGCGGAGGCGCTCGGGGAGCGGTTCGCCGCGGTCGAGCATGCTCGCGGCGTCGCCGAGGTCGCGGAGGAAGCGGAGCGTCGCGGGGTCGCCGATGCCGTCCTTCAGGTGTGTCCGCGACGAGGTCTCGGCGGCCTCGACGGTCCGCGCCCAGGCTTGTTGGCGGCGTGTCCGTAGCTGCACCTCGACCGTTGGACCGTCGAACGCGACGACGATGTGGACGGCGCGGTACCCGGTCAGCTTGGGCTTGGCGATGTAGTCGCGCTCGCGCGTGATCGCTGCGCCCCAGACGGTGTGGATCCGGTCGCGGAGCGCGGCGAGGTCGTCGAGTGACGCGACGACCGCGCGGCAGCCGCCGATGTCCTCCATCGTCTCGAGCTGCATCTGCGGGAAGCGTCCGAGCTTCTCGATGATCCGGTCGACTCGCTTGAGGCGTTGGGAGACCTTCGCGCCGACACCAACGGTGCTCGCCATGCTGCGCAGACCCATGCTTGCCCGGGTCAGCGCGAACGGCGGGCGTGAGAGCGCGGCGCGGTACGCGACGAGCACGGCGAGCGCGTCCTGCACCTCGTCCTGGTCGAACAACGCGTGTCCGGCACCGTACTCGCGCAGGATCGTCCCGGCCTTCCTGACCTGGGAGCGGGTCGGCACGAGATCCTCCACCGGCTGAGTGTACCGACGGCGACCGGGCTAGCAGCGAGCGCCGCGCGGGTCGGCGTCGGATCCATCAGCGGCGTGTCTGACCTGACGGTCGTACCGTCCGACGACGGTGCGCTACGTTGCGACAACGGCCGGGCTACCACTCGGCACGCCAGCCCCACTTGTTGAACCTCGAGGTTGATGTCGTGTTCTTCGACACGACGTCCACCTCCTTCGAGGTCGACGAGCCGGACGCAAGCGACGACGAGCGCGACGCTGTGCCGGTCGCCGACGGCGAAGCGCCCGAGACGCCGCTGCCCGGTGGGTTTCGCCGCTGCGGCCACTCCAAGGATCACCGCCCGGATCTGCCGCAGGTCGTGATCGGGCTGGCGGTGACGCGAAGGGGGTGCCGGTGCGCTGCTGGGTGTGGCCTGGTATCACGTCGGATCAGTGCGTGATCGGCGAGGTGAAGCGTGACCTGCAGACGTGGCAGCTGGGCCGTGTCGTCGTTGTCGCCGACGCCGGCTTCTCAAGCCGCGAGAACCTCCGCACCTTGCGTCCGTGGTGGTGGTCACTCCATCTGCGGGATCCGGATGCGTTCCGGCGTCCCGGACGTCGAGGCGGCGCTCGAGCGCCCCGGCCGCTACCAGACCGTCTCCGAGAACCTGCGCGTGAAGGGTGTCCTCGTCGGTGACGGCGACGCCGCGCGGCGCTACGTGATCTGCCACAACCCGCTCGAGGCAGCGCTCACGAAGACGCGCCGCGACCACACGATCGAGCGGTTCACGACCGCGCTCGCCGACCTAAAGTCACTATGAGCGGCGAGCCGCACCACAAGCAGGAGTGCCGGCTCGTCGCGCACCGCTCGCTGGGCCGCTACCTGACGCAGACACCGTCCGGCCGGCTCGTCAGCGTCGCTCGATGCTCTTCACAATCGACAAACGGATGCGGTATGCTCCGGGTGTGAAGGTCGATGCGGGGACGGAGCTGGTGGTGGCGTCGGATATCGCGCGGCGCCTTGACCTGTCGCGCCAGAGGATCAACCAGCTGCAGTCCCAGCCGGGGTTCCCGAAGCCGATCGGTCGGCTCGCGTTGTCGAACGTCTGGCGCTGGGCGACGGTCGAGGCGTGGGCGATCGAGACCGGCCGCCTCACCCCTCCCGCCTGATCGACGCCGACCGGTTCTGACGGACGCAACGCGTCCTCGTCCAGGAGCTGCGCGGAAGCCGCGGTGCGTGGCCCCGACCGGTCGTGCGAGCGTCGATCGACGTTCGCGATTCGGGTTCCTGGACACAGATGCATGCCATGCAGTACTTGACTATCGACAATTATTCAGCTACAGTTGACACGACTAGACGATCGACAAGAGGAGAACGACGAGATGCCATACACGATCAACCACCCCGCCCTCGACCGCTTCATCTCTGACCAGGTCACGCTCGTGGAGTCGACGCCGATGCCGGGCGACCTCCACGACGTGCTGCCCGAGCAGGCCGACGATCTGACGGCGGACGAGCTCGGCGCGGTCTGGCTCGGTGCCGGGCTGGCAACGCAGATCGGGCTCGCGCTGCTCGAGCCGCCGGAGCGCTTCATCGAGCACACCACCCGTAGCACCGTGAGCGCCTGAGAAGCAGAGGAGAGGAAGCGATGACCACGACCTACGCGATCGACGACGCGACGCCGCCGCTCTGGTTCGGCGCCGGCCCGTCCGGCTGGGGCGAAGTCTTGACGACTGTCCAGCCCGGTCGGGACGGCCAGACGACGAGGGAGATCGTCGAGGCCTGCGGGCTTGGCTGGCGCGTCGAGCAGCACCCGATCGACGCCGCGATCCCGGCAGCGTCGGGCGAGACGATCCACGTTCGTGTGCCGCGCCTCGTCGCGAACGTGCGATCGGATACCGGCGCGGTGCTCGGCGTCGTCGGCGACGGCTACCGGCCCCTGCAGAACACCGACGCGCTTGCGCTCGCCGACGACCTCACGGACTCGGGCGCGGCGCACTGGCTCGCAGCGGGCGCGACCCGGGGCGGTGCGCGCGTCCACGCCGTGATGCGCCTCGACCGGGAGATCAGGATCGGCGAGGCGACCGGAGAGGAGGTGTTGCCGCTTCTGATCATCCGCAACGGCCACGAGGGCGGGCTCGCGGTCACCGTCAGCGTCGCACCGTTCCGGCTCGTCTGCCGAAACGGCATGCTGCTGCCGGTCGAGGGCGCCACGCGGACGTGGAAGGCCCGGCACACCGCGACGATCGGCGAGCGCCTCCAGGACGCGCGGCGCACGCTCCAGATCGCCTGGGCCTACTACGACCAGCTGGAGCGGATCGGCGCCGACCTTCTCGGCCAGCCGATCAGCCTGCCCGAGGTCGAGCGGTTCCTCCAGCGCCTGCTCCCCGACCCGACCGGCCCGGACGCGACCGAGCGCCGGCGGCGAAGCGCCCAGGAGACGCGGCTACGCCTGCTCGACGTCTACCGCGCCACCAGCGACCTCGACGCGATCCGCGGCACCCGCTGGGGCGTTCTACAGGCCGTCACCGCCTACCACGACCACCACGCCCGCACCCGCCCAAGCCGTGGCCGGGCAACAAGCGAAGCACGCTTCGAGCGCGCGACCGAGCCAGCCAGTATCAAGGACCACGCCCTCGCCCTGCTCCAGGAGGCCTGAGCAGTGGCCGCGGCAGTCGACTGGGTGTTCGGCGACGACGCCACCGACGAGGACGAGACGAGCTACGACGCGCTGGTGAGCTACGCCGACCGGCTCGCGCGCACCCACACCCGGCTTGAGGCGGAGATCGCCGACGCGGAAGCGCGGCTCGGCTGGATCGCACACGAGCGGGCGGCGTGCGGCGTGCTCGCGCCCGCCGTCGTGCGCACGCTCCAGATCCTCGGCGTGATCAACGCCGACGACTTCCCCGACCAGGAGGCCCGCAAACTGATCACCCGACGACGATCCCAGCTCGTCGCCCTCGACGCCCTCCAGGACTACACGCAAGCCGAAATCGAAGCCCTCAGCGACCCGCATGACGGTCGGAGTTCAAGCTACATGTAAAAGAGACACAAATGCACCCAAGGTGCTAGTCTACCTCTATGACGCATCAAGACCACGTCGGACGATCGTCGGGGTGGGCGTGGTGTTGAGCGTCGCGAAGCTCTCCCCCGGCCAGGAACGCTACTACGAGAAGTCCGTCGCGACCGGCCTCGAGGACTACTACGCCGGCCGCGGCGAGAGCCCCGGCACCTGGGCCGGCACCGGCGCCGCTCGCCTTGGCCTCGACGGTGCGATCACGGACGGCGCGCTCGCGACGCT
>JANYCN010000048.1 GCA_025360225.1 Actinomycetes bacterium
CCACGATCCGGCACGCAGAGCGGGCCGGGGCGCGGTCGCCGGAGCTGAGCGGCGTAGCCACCCGACGGGTGGCAGAGCCGACAAGCGCAGGACGATCCAGGCAGTCGGATGACCACGCCATTTCACAATCAGACCACTAGCTCGGTATGCAATACCAGCGTGTCAGCCCAATCTGGTCGGTGGAAGGCGGAGGTCTTCTTCTCCCCATTCTGTTTGACGGACGACCCATACGTTTGGACGAACTACGGTTCAGATACCAATCGCAGCTTCAATCGAGTTGTGGTGTCGTCGAACGGCGCCCACCGTGTCACTCTCGCATCGGAAGCGGCGTGGTGAACGGCGGGCACGACATGTGGGGCGCGGCCGGCGTCGTTCGGGAGGCGTCCGCCGATGGCGGACGCGTCAAGTCGGGAGCCATCTGGTTCGTGATCGGCGGGCTGGCGGCCTTGTCTGTTACGTCGCTTACGATCGTTGCTGCACCGGTGGGCGCGGTCCTGGTTATCGTTATGTTGAGGCGCACGGTCATCACGTCGACACCGTGGTTTGTGACGCCGTTCTGGCTCAGCGCCGTGGTCGCAGTGTACGCCTTTCGGCAGCGCGGAGTTTCGGCCTGCGGTATCGACGGCGTCAGCAGCGGCTCGGTGACGGTGCTGCCGGGGCAGACCTATACGAGTGCGTGCGGAGGCTGGTCGGCAGGGGCGCTCGTGATCGTTGCGGTCGCTGCTGCGCTCGTCGGGATCGTCGGGTGGGCAGTCGCTCGGCGTTGGCGCGTGAGCTGACGCTGTGGTCCCGTTCGAATGGCGTCTGCCGTTCCTGATCGGGCGAGGCCGGCTCGCCCGAGTTGTCGGCACCTCGACCACCGCGGAGCTGTTCAGGGACTTGTCTGACCAGCTGCGGTCGAGCGATGTGCGCGAGCGCCGGGTCGGCGCGCTCGGGGTCGCGGTCGGCTGGCTGTTCGTCACGGCGGCATGCGCCGTCGCGGTCTTCCCGCTCCTGGGTGTGTCGGTGCTGCTGTTCGGGCATCCCTCCACGACGTGGCCGCTCTGGCCGCTCGAGAGCGTCGGGATCCCCTGCGCCGTCGGCGCGACGGTGATCATCGCCGCTGGCGCGCTCCCTCCGAGACGCGTCTCAACGCGGCTGGTGCGGGTGCTCGGCGCCGCCGCGTTCATCGCCGTATCCGTGTTCGCGACCGTCCTTACGTTCACCGTCAGGTAGCGCGCCGAGGCGATCAGCCAACGAGATTCGACGGTAGCGGACGCTGTGCCCATTGGTGCGACGACCGAATCGGTCGTCGTAACGGCGGCTGATCCGTTTGGCCGTCTTCGTCCGCAGCCGCCGGGTCGAGGCAAAGCACACGATCGCGGCGTCGTCGCTGGACCCGAGAATGACGCGATCGTTCGCATCGTCGAGGCCGCGGCCGGTAAGTGCCGCTGTGAACCAACGTGAACCAATCTGTCGGCCGCCACGGCGCGCGCGACCCGCGATCTGCACAGGCGTACGCGCGGATCCCTGGCGTGGTCACGAACCCGCTTGCCCAATCGTCCGATCGGATGCTTCCGAGGTGATCCTCACGCGGCGCGAGGGGCCGGACACCGGGTTTCCCGCACATCGCTCGACACGATCCCCCGACGTCGAACGGGCGGCACGGCGGTACGTTCGAACCAGAGAGATCACGAGGAGGAGCCATGGTTGACGGCTACGACATGGGTGCGGCCGACTGGACGGTGATGATCGTGTTCTGGGTCCTCGCCGCGGCGCTGGTCGTGTGGATCGCGATGCGCCTCACCCCGAACCACGCAGGCGCTGTCGAGCCGACGCTCGAGACGCCGATCGACATCCTCGACCGCCGGCTCGCGCGCGGGGAGATCGACGTCGCGACCTACGACGAGCTCCGCGCGCGACTCGCGGCCTGAACCTCAGGGTCATCGCTGGCGCGCGATCGCGCCGATCGTGGTCGCGACGATCCGTCCGGCCGTGAGGGCAGAGAGGCCGTCGCGATCACGCGTGGGAACGAGCTCGACACATCCCATCGCGACGATCGTTGCGCGCTCCGCGACCGCGGTGATCAGCTCGACGACCTGCCAGTAGGTGAGCCCGCCCGGGGCCGGGCCGATCACAGCAGGCAGGACCGCCGGGTCGAGTACATCAACGTCGAGTGCCACGAGCACCCGTGCGCCCGCCGGGATCGCCGCGACGGCGCGCGCGATCCCATCGCGATGCACCTCTCGGGCCGACACGAGCGTGACGGCGGCGGCGACCGCGTCGTCGCGATCGGCCGGCCGAGCCGAGCCGATCGCGCGCTGGCCGACCTGCACGATCGGGCCGACCCCGGCCAGCTCCGACGCCCGGCGCATCGTGCTCGAGAGGCCAAGCCGCTCGCCATCGACCTCGTCGCGCCAGTCGATGTGGGCATCGACCTGGAGGATCGCGAGCGGGCCATGCGCGGCGAGCGCCGCGATCATGGGCGTTTGCACCGAGTCGTCGCCGCCGAGCAGGATCGGGACGGCGCCATCGTCGAGGATCGCGTCGATCGCGGCCCTGATCGTCGCCCGGTTCGCCGACGCGTCCTCCCCGACGACGAGGTCGCCGTGATCGACGACGCGCACGCCCTCGGGCAGCAGCGGCCCGTCCAGGTCGAAGTCGTAGTGGGCGACGTTTGCCGCGTAGGGCGCCATCGCGCGACGGATCGCCGCCGGCGCGCCAGCGCAGTAGGGGCCGACAGACGCGTAGGGGGTCGCCGTGTCGGCGCCGACGATCGCGATCGCTGGCGGTCGATCGACCGCTTCCGGAGACGGGAAGCCGAGGAACGTCGTCACCGCGGCCGCGCCGAACATCATGCCGATGTCAACCATCACGTCTCCCCTGAGTCACCTTGATCCGTAGTAGGATCGCACGGTGGAGACCTACGACGAGGGTCCTGGTGGCCGGGCCGCGTTCGGACTGATCGCGCTCGCGACCGACCGGGCGTGTGCTGGCGACGTGCGGGGCTTCCTGCCCGATGATCCGGCGATCGAGCTGTTCGAGACGCGGATCCCGATGGAGCTGGTGGCGACGCCGGCGTCGCTGCGGGCGCAGGAGGCGCACCTGACACGCGCGGCGGGCGAGCTCGTGCCGGGCAGCCATCTCGACGCGATCGGCTTCGGCTGCACGTCGGCCGGCGCCGCGATCGGACTGGACAACGTGATCGCGCGGATCGCCGCTGGCAGGGCCGGCGTTCCCGCCACGACCGCGATCGGCGCCGCTGCGCGCGGCCTCGCCGCGGTCGGCGCCGCGCGGATCGCGTTGCTGACGCCGTACCTCGACGCCGCACACGCGCTCGTGCTCGATTTCTTCGCGAACGCCCGGATCGACGTCGTCGTGGCGCGCAACCTCGGGCTCGACGGCGACCGCGAGATGAACCGCCTCGCGCCGGGCTTCCTGATCGAGGAGGGGACGAGGCTCGTCGCAGGCGCCGACGTCGACGCGCTGTTCATCAGCTGCACGGGGGTCCGCACCCGGCAGGTGATCGACCCGCTCGAGCGGCGGATCGGGATCCCCGTGCTCAGCTCGAACCAGTCGCTCGCCTGGGACATGCTGCGCCTCGCGGGCGACGACGAGCAGCTCAAGGGTCGCGGACGGCTCCTCGCCCTACCGCGGCTCGCCGCGACCCGCTGATCGGTCAGGCACCGACGACCGTGAGCGTTCGCGGCACCTGCGACATCACCTCGACCCCTGACGTCGTCATCAGGAGCGTCTCCATGTAGCTGGCCGTGAACCCCCGTTCCCGGTTGAAGACGATGTTCTCGTAGTTCGTGACGTACCCGGGCTCCCACGTGAACGGCTCGAACGCGTCGTTTGAGAGGTACGTGTGTCCGACCCAGCTCGGCGGTAACGCGATCCCGAGCGCGTACCCGCCGACCCACCAGACCTCGTCGCGGGAGTAGCGCGCGAACACGTGGTCCTCGGCGGCCTTCTGCGCGACGTCAAGCGGGTCGCCGACGCGCACGGCCGCCTGCACGGCGTCGACGCTGCGGGCCGTGTAGTCGAGGATCGCGCGCGCCTCCGGGTGATCCTCGCCGACCGCGAACGTCCGACAGACGTCGACGTGGTAGCGGTTGTAGACCCCGCAGACATCGACGTACATCACGTCGCCGTGCTCGACCGGTCGGCGTCCGGGCGCGCCGTGGGTGCGACACCAGACGTCGGGGCCGGCGGAGACCATCGTTCGCACCGCGGGCGTCTCGCCACCGCGCCGCGCCATCAGCCGATCAAGCTCCGAGGCAACCTCGATCTCCGTCACGCCGGGCACGATCATCGCCTGCACCTCGAGCACCGCGGCGTCGACGATCGCCGAGGCCTGACGGACGGACTCCAGCTCGAGCGGAGACTTCACGGCGCGAACGCGATCGACCGTCCAGCTGCCCTCGACGATCGTTGCCCCGCCCGCGCCGATCTCGTCGGCGACCTGCCGCACGAGCGGTGCGCCCGGCGACGTCGTCCACCACTCGATGCCGACCGTCCCGCGGTTCCACCCCCGGTCGCGGAACGCGTCGCCGATCGCCGAGACGGCGTTGTCGTAGCGGTAGAAGACCGCGTCGTCGAACAGCGCGAGGTTTCGCGCGTGGTTCTCGTGCCGCTCGTAGTCCAGGAACACGAGCCGGTCGTCCGCGAGCGAGAGGGCGACGCCGACGGGCGCTCTCGGCGGGTACCAGATCGACTCGAACCCCGTCAGGTACGTCAGGTTCGGCGGGCTCATCACGAAGAGGACGTCGATCCCACGACGTGCCATCTCCTCGCGAACGCGGGCGGCACGCGCCCGGTACTCCGTGGTGGGGAACGGCAGGTTCGGCACGCAGGAGAGAGTACGCGTCTAGCGCCCTGGCGTCCAGCGCTCGACGAGGCGGGCGCGGCGCGGTCGGTGCGGTCCTCGTAGCGATCGGCGCTCCAGAAGATCGCCGGGATCACGCGCGCGCCGAGCGTGCGCAACGGCTCCGGCTCCCACCGCGGGCTGTGCCGGCCGACCAGCGGGAGCGACGCGATGTCCGTGTCGCGACCGAGCACGAGGTCGGCGACGGCGCGACCGGAGAGGCTCGATGCAACGACCCCGTGGCCCGCGAACCCGCCCGTGCGGATGAAGCCGGCCGGCCGGTCGACCTCGATCGCCATCGTCCAGTCGCGCGGGCTCGCGAACGGCCCGCCCCAGCGATGGGTGATCTCCGCGTCGGCCGCCGCCGGGAACAGCCGACGGAGCGCCACGTGCACCCGATCGTGGATCACGGGACGCTGCTCGTCGGCCTCGCGGATGCGCGAGCGAAACGCCGACGCGGCGCCGCGGCCGCTGATCGCGATCCGGTCGTCGGGCGTGCGCTGCGCGTAGACGAACAGGTGCGCCTGGTCGGCGACGGTCTCGCAGCGCGCCCAGCCGATCTCGTCCCACATGGCCGCCGGCAGCGGCTCCGTCGCGATCATGTGGGAGTAGATCGGGAGGTAGCGCCGCCGCTCGCCCGGGAGACGCGTCGTGTCGGACTCGGTGCTCTGAACGATCCAGGGAGCCGTCACCGTGCCGTGCTCCGTGACGACCCGCGCGGGACCGATCGCTGTCGCGCGTGTACGCTCGTAGATCGTCACGCCGCGGCCCTCGCAGGCCTCGGCGAGCCCGCGAGCGAGCCGCGCCGGGTCGACGCGGGCGCAGTGGCGCGTGTACGTGCCACCGATCACGCCGGCGATCCGCACGTGCTCGCGGATCTCCTCCGCCGACACGAGGTCGACGTCCTCGCGCGGAACCCCCGTTTCCGGCGGGCGGCGAGCGCAGCGCGGGCGCGCGCGAGCTGCGCGGCGTTCGTCGCGATCCGGAACGAGCCGCCCTTCGTGTCGCCGCAGTCGATCGACTCGGCGACGATCACCGACTCCACGTGGTCGATCGACTCGATCACCGCACGCTCCGTGCGACGGACGCCATCGAACCCCTGGGCGCGCGCGACGACCCTCGGCTCGCCCGCCATCCCGGCGGAGACGAAGCCGGCGTTGCGCCCCGCGGCGCCGTAGCCGGCGATCTCGGCCTCGAGCACCACGATCTCGAGGTGCGGTGCGAGCATCGCGAGGCTGTACGCGGCCCAGAGCCCTCCGAACCCGGCGCCGACGATCACGACGTCGCATGACCGGTCGCCGGGGAGCGGGTCGCGCGGTGCCAGCGTGCCCGTGAGACCGTCGAGCCACAGGCTCCGGGCGCGGTAGCGGGACTCGAGCTGCACGACACCCCAGCGTACCGCTCGGCCCGACACCGGTCACCGTCGAGACTGACCAACCCAGCCTCACGCCACGCCAAAGGGGCCAGGCCCCTTTGGCGTGGCGCGGAGCTCGACGTCGATCGAGTCGCGGCGCCGGAAGAGCCCGCGCGGCATCAGAGGGCGCCAAGCGCGCGTTCGATCCGCTCGCGGGCCTCGCTTGCGAGTGGCTCCAGGTCGGTGTTTTCGGCGAGGCGCATCGCGGCGAGCGGCTCCATTGCCGAGACGATCGTCGTGTCGCCGTCGCGTCGGACGATCACGTTGCAGGGCAGCAGGACGCCGAGGTCGGGCTCGATCGCGAGGCCGCGGCTTGCGAGCTGCGGGTTGCAGGCGCCGAGGATCGTGTAGGGCGCGACGTCGAGGTCGAGCTTCTTCTTCATCGTGGCCTGGACGTCGATCGTCGTGAGGATCCCGAAGCCCTCCGCGGCGAGCGCCGCGGTGACGTGCTCGATCGCGTCCTCGAACGACGCGTCGATCGTGCGGGTGATCGCGTAGGCGGTGATGTTCATGTCAGCTTCCTTTCGGGGTGGTGTGGGTGTCGAGCGCGAGCTTCGTAACGAGCGTCGCCTTCGGTGCGGCGCCGGTGACGGCGGCGACGACGGCGCGGTCCTTGACGACGACGAACGTCGGGATCGAGCGGACGGCGAACGCGCTCGCGACGGCCGGCTCCTCGTCGACGTTCACCTTCGCGACGACGAGCCGTCCGGCGTACTCGCCGGCGATCTCCTCGAGGACGGGCGCGACGGCGCGGCAGGGGCCACACCACGGTGCCCAGAAGTCGACGAGGACGGGCAGGTCGGCGTCGAGGAGGTCGGCCTCGAAGCGGTCGGTGGTGACGGTGAGGGTGTTCATGGCGATGCTCCTATCGGGAATACTATGCTATACAACTACGTAGACGTGTAGTGTATTCCAAGTTGGAGGACTGAGATGCCGATTCCCCACCCGCTTCCCGAGCCGCTCGTCGAGCTCGTCGCCAGCCGCTTCCGGCTGATCGGCGAGCCGATGCGGATCCGCCTGCTGGATCGCCTTCGCGACAGCGAGCAGAGCGTCGGCGAGCTCACCGACGCGCTAGGCGCGTCCCAGCAGAACGTCTCCAAGCACCTCGGCGCGCTCCACCAGGCCGGGATCGTCTCGCGCCGCAAGGTCGGCAACCGCGTCGTCTACGCGATCAGTGACCAGTCGGTGTTCGCGCTCTGCGAGATGGTGTGCGGCGGTCTCCAGCAGCAGGTCGCGGAGCTCGCACAGATCCTCGAGGGCACCGTCGAGACGGCGAGGTCGGAGCGATGATCGAGCTGTGGCAGACCGAGTGGTGCCCCGCGTCACGTCGGATTCGTGAGCGCCTGACCGAGCTCGACGTCAGCTACATCGCACGCCAGGTCCCGGTCGAGCGTGCCGCGCGCGGCACGCTCATCGCTGCGACCGCCGCCGATACGATCCCGGCGCTCGTGCTCGAGGGTGGGTCCGCGGTGATCGACGAGGTTGCGATCGGGGCCTGGCTCGATGCGCATGTCCCCGGGCCGGAAGGTGCCCTGGCGCACCGCACGAAGGCCGCGAAGGCGCGTCGGCGAGAGCTCGAGCTGGCAGCAAGCGAGCTGACGCGATGAGCACCGTCCAGCTTCCGAGCGTGTCGCATCGAGCGCCAGCCGCCTGGCCGCTGGAGCGGATCCTGTTCGCGATGGCGGGCACCGTCACGCTCGTCGGCGCGCTGCTGACGGCGCTCATCAGCCCGTGGTGGCTGTTGCTGGTCGTGTTCGTTGCCGTGAACCAGCTCGCGTTCGTCGCGTTTGGCGACTGCCTCTCCTCGCTCGTGCTGCGCAGGGTGTTCGGCGTCGAGCGCGGGTGCACGCGATGAGCCCGGTGCCCCTGCAGCTCGGCCCGGTCGGACGCCTCGGCCGGTACGCGGCAACGCACGTGCGGGTCGTCGTGATCTCATGGGCCGTTCTCGCGGTCGTGCTCGGGTTTCTCGCGCCGCGCGTCGAGACGGCGCTCTCGGGCGCGGGCTGGGAGGCGACCGGGTCAGACTCCGTCGCCGCGCGCACGCTGATCCAGCAGCGCTTCGCCGGGAACGCCTCGAGCGGGCTGATGGTCGTGCTGCACTCGCCGACCCGCACCGCGAGCGATCCCGCCTTCGCCGCGATCACGGACCGCGTCGCCGCGCTCGTGAAGGCCGACCCGGCCGTCGCGAGCGTGACGATGCCGGCACCCGGCGGGTCGATCTCCGCCGACGGCCACACCGCGATCGTGCTCGGCGGAGCCGCGCGCTCGCCGAAGGAGATGGTGCTGGCCGCCGATCGCCTGAAGGGCCGGCTGGCCGCGCTCGGCGCCGACCAGGTGACGGTGAGCCTGACCGGTGCGTCGGGGATGTGGTCGGACTTCAACGCCGCGAACCGGTCCGCGATGATGCGCTCGGAGCTCTTCAGCTGGCCGGTGACGCTCGCGATCCTCGCGCTCGCGTTCGGGTCACTCGTCGCCGCGAGCCTTCCGCTGATGCTGACGATCATCGGCCTCGTCGCATCCGCCGGCGTCCTCTACCTCGGCACGCTCGCGGCCGACATCTCGATCTGGTCGATGAACTTCGCGCTGATGTTCGCGCTCGCGCTCGGCATCGACTACGCCCTGTTCATCGTCGTGCGCTACCGCGCCGCCCACTTCGGCCACGGCATGACGCCCACCGACGCCGCAGGCGTCGCGATGGACACGGCCGGCAAGGCCGTCCTCTTCAGCGGCGTCACCGTGCTGATCTCGCTGTCGGCGGTGATGCTCGTGCCATCTCCCGCCTTCCGATCGATGGCGCTCGGGATCATGGTCGCCGTCACCTTCATCCTCGCCGCCACCCTCACGCTGCTCCCCGCCGTGCTCGGCGCGCTCGGCTCGCGCGTCGACAGCCTCGCCCTGCGCTGGGTGCACAACGGCGAGCACCGCTCGCCACGCTTCGCCCGCCTGGCCGAGCGGATCTGGGCAAAGCCGCTCCTCTATGGCGTCCCGGCCCTGCTGGTGCTGCTCGCGCTCGCCGCGCCGGTGATGGGCCTGAAGACCGGCATGCCATCGATCAAGGTCGTGCCCGCCAGCGACCCGTCCCGCATCGGCTACACGCAGGTACAGGCCGCGTTCGGCGCCGGCGCCCCCGGAGCGCTCCAGCTCGTCGCGCCCGCCGCCGACGCGGCGGCGCTGGAGAGCACCGCCACGGCCGACCCCGGGATCGCGAACGTGATGCCCGCCCAGCAGTCGGCGAACGGCAGCTACGTGCTCGTTCAGGCGATCCCGCGCGAGAACCCGTCCGACCCCGCCGTCGGCCAGACGATCGATCGCCTGCGCTCCTCGCTCCCGGCCGGCACCCTCGTCGGCGGGGCAGCAGCCGAGAACCACGACCTCGAGACGGCGCTCGCAGGCGCGACGCCGGTCGTGATCGGCGTCGTCCTCACGCTCGGCTTCCTGCTGCTGCTCGTCGCGCTCCAGGCGCCGATCATCGCGCTCGTCGGCGTCGTCACCAACCTGCTCGCGACCGGCGCCGCGTTCGGCGTCGCGCGGCTCGTGTTCCAGGACGGCACTCTCTCGTCGCTCCTCGGGTTCGAGCCGCAGGGGTTCCTCGACGCCTGGGGGCCGGTGTTCTTCTTCGCGATGATCTTCGCGATCTCGATGGACTACACCGTGTTCCTGCTCGCCTCCGCGAAGGAGCACCTCGAGCACTCCCGCGGCGATGCACGCGACGCCATGGTCGGCGGCCTCGCCCACTCCGGCCGCGTGATCCTCGCCGCCGCCGCCGTGATGGTCGCCGTGTTCCTCACGTTCGCGCTCTCCGGCCCGCTCCCGCCAAAGGAGATGGGGATCATCCTCGGCGTCGCCGTCGCCCTCGACGCGTTCCTCGTCCGCCTCCTGCTGATCCCCGTCGCGCTGCGCCTGCTCGGCCCGCTCGCATGGTGGAGCCCGAGGCTCGTCAGCCGCCTCCTCCCCGCCGTGTCGTTCGGGCACGGCCACTCCTAACCCACCGCCAGGAGCACCACCATGACGACCACCACACCACCAACGATCGACCTGCGAGGACAGGCACCCGAGGCCTACCGCGCCCTCGCCGGCGTCGAGCGCGCGCTCGCCACCAGCACGCTCGAGCCCGGCCTGCGCGAGCTCGTGAAGCTCCGCGCCTCCCAGCTGAACGGCTGCGCCTACTGCCTGCGGACCCACATGCAGGCCGCCCGCAAGCATGAGGTGAGCGAGACGAAGCTCGACGTGCTCGGCGCCTGGCACGAGGCGGACGTCTTCGACGAGCGCGAGCGCGCCGCGCTCGCCGTCACCGAAGCGCTCACGCTGATCGCGCAGGGCACGACCGTCGACGCCGCGATCGAGGATGCCCGCAACGTCTTCGACGAGACCGAGATCACCGCCCTCGTCTTCACCGTCGCGATCATGAACGCCTGGAACCGCCTCCACGGCCCTGCACACACCGCGCCGGTGACGCCTCCGACACTCAAGGAGGAACCAACGAACGCGGCCAGCACGACGGCCATACCGGGGGTCACGGGCACCGTCGCAGCGTTCCTTCCCCACCTCCTCCATCACGCCGGGCTGATCGCCGGAGCGGCCTTCCTCTCTAGCGTCACCGGGGGCCTCGTCTTCGCCGCTCTCGGGCTGATCGCCGTCGTCCCGATCGCCCTCCGGTTACGTCGGCGGACGGGGGGGTGGCGGTCCTCGGCCGTAGCGGTGACGGCATTCGCGGTGATGTACGGCGCGATCACCGCGTTCACCCACGCGATGTAGGCGCGACCGCCTCATCTAGCTAGTGGTCTGATTGTCAAATGGCATGGTCATTGGGTGTCTGGAGCGAGCGGGAGCGTTGCGCGTCGCGCAGGGCTTGCTGATCGCGGGCGTGCTGGATAGCACGCCCGCTCGCACGCGTGTCAAGGCGAA
>JANYCN010000057.1 GCA_025360225.1 Actinomycetes bacterium
CCCACGATCCGGCACGCAGAGCGGGCCGGGGCGTGGTCGCCGGAGCTGAGCGGCGTAGCCACCCGACGGGTGGCAGAGCCGACAAGCGCAGGACGATCCAGGCAGTCGGATGACCACGCCATTTCACAATCAGACCACTAGCGCGCGATCAACACGTCACAGGGAGCGTGGTGGACGACGCGGTCCGAGACGGAACCGAGCAGGAGGCGCTTGACGCCGCGAAGGTTTCGGCTGCCGACGACGATCGTGTCAAAGCCGTCACGCGCCGCGACCTCGCAGATCGCCGTTCCCGGATCACCGACGGCGGCGATGGTGGCGGCCGCGATGCCTCGGTCGGCAAGCCAGGCCTTCGCTTCGGCCAGCTCTTCCCGATGATCAGCCGGGGTATCACCAGGCATGAACGGACCTGCGCCGCGCGGACCGCCAGCGACGACCGGCGCGACGCTGATCACCGCGAACGAGTCTCCGTCCCCGCGCATCTCCACGGCGCGCTCCATCGCGCGACGTGCCGACTCCGTGCCGTCGTACCCGATCAGAACCTTCCGTGCCATGGTGGCGCTCCTCTCTCTCGTGTGCCGTTTGGTATTTCGAGACGGTGCACTAGCTCATCCGGCGCGTTCCCGGGACGATCAGAGCATCGCGCGTCCGAGCCCGCACTCAATCGGCGCGAGCGCCGAGTGTGAGTGCGGGAAACCCGCGAAGCCGAGGCGGTATGCTCGGAGGGTGAACGTCTCCATAGCGGCGTCTGAACGGCTCGCCCTGCTGCTCCGGGCGGCGGAGAGCGTCGAGCGAGGGCTCGACCTGGACGCGACGCTGCAGGCGATCGCCGACGTCGCCCGAGAGGTGACTGGAGCCCGGTACGCCGCCCTCGGCGTCCTCGGGCCCGACAAACGGATCGCTCGGTTCATCACGTCCGGCCTGACCGCGTCGGAGGTCACCACGATCGGGCGGGCGCCGACGGGCCGGGGACTGCTCGGCGCGCTGATCGACGACGCCCGGGCTATCAGGTTGGCGAAGATCGCCGACGATCCGCGCAGCGTTGGTTTCCCCGACGGCCATCCACCGATGCGCTCGTTCCTCGGCGTTCCGGTACGCGCGCGGGGCGAGGTGTTCGGGAACCTCTACCTGACCGAGGCGGTTGGCGGCTCGTTCACCTCCGAGGACGAGAACGTGATCACCCTCCTCGCCGTGAAGGCTGGGATCGCGATCGAGAACGCTCGGCTGTACGCCGAAGCGCAGCAGGCGGCGACGCTGGCGCAACGCTCTGCAGAGGCGCGCGCGAGCGTGAACGCGATGGCCGCGTCGATCCTGCACGAACGCGACGCGGGCAAGCTGATGGGGGCGCTGGCGCGCGAGGCTGCCGCGCTCCTCGAGGCTCGGCTCGTCGTGATCGGAGTGCCAGACGAGGTGTCGGCGACGATCCGCTTCCCCGTCGCGGTCGGCGCGGACGCAGACCTCGTGCGCGGCGTCGAGTCGCCGCTCGACTCGGCGATCACGGGCACCGCGATCCTCGCCGGCGAGTCAGTGCGCGCGGAGGACGGGGCGGCGATCGGCGCCGACCCGATCAGCGCGGCGGTCGGGGCGCGGACGGTGCTGGCGGTGCCGATGATCGCTGGCGACGACGCCGTCGCCGTGATCGGCGTGTACGACGCGCGCTCCGGGGAGCAGCTGACCGAGGAGGACCAGGACCTGCTCGAAGGGCTCGCGGCTCTCGGAGCGGTCGCGCTCCAGACCGCTCGCGCCTTCGGTCGCGAGCGTGCACGGAGCGAGGCGGTCGCTCGCCTGCGGCAGGCTGAGGAGCGCACGAAGGCACAGCGGGTGACCCTTCGCCGCACCGTCGAGGCACAGGAACGCGAGCGTCGACGCCTCGCCCAGGAGCTGCACGATCGTACCGGCGGATCGCTCGCCGCGTTGCAGATGACGCTGCGCCATCTCGAGCGTGAACGCGACGCGACGCGGCTCGCGGAGGGACTCGCCGCGGCGAGCGTTGACGTGACGGCGACGATCGAGGACCTACGTGACCTGATCGTCGACCTTCGACCGCGGGTGCTCGACGACCTCGGGCTCGGCCCAGCACTGGAGCGTCTCGCCGATGCGACCAGCCGGACGCAGGGCATCGTCATCCACGTCGCCGCTGACCATTCGGTGGACGCGCTCCCGGCGACGATCGCGACGGCCGCATACCGCGTCGTTCAGGAGGCGTTGACAAACGTCGTCCGCCACGCACACGCCAACAGCGTCGGCGTCTCGGCAGCGGTGACGGGCGGCGGCCTCGTCGTGGTCGTCGAGGACGACGGGGTCGGCATCGCCGAACGGTTGCCTTCGGTGAACGACGGCGGCGGCTACGGCCTCGAGGGGATGCACGAGCGTGCCGCACTCGTCGACGGCGACCTGAGGATCGAACGCCCGACCGGTGGCGGCACCCGAATCACCTTGGAGGTCCCCCTGTGACGACCGTGCTCCTCGTCGACGACCACGCGATCGTCCGCTCAGGCGTGCGCCGGATACTGACCGAGGACAACGCGTTCGACGTCGTCGGCGAGGCGGCGACGGCCGACGAGGCAGTGCGTCTGGCTCGACGGCTGACGCCTGACGTCGTCGTCCTCGACATCGGGATGAAGGGACGCTCGGGCCTCGACGTGATCGCCGAGATCCGGGCCCTCGGCAGCCGGGTCGTGATCCTCTCGATGCAGGATGAGCCGGCGTACGCCCGGCAGGCGTTCGAGCGTGGAGCGCAGGGCTACGTGTTGAAGGACGGCGCCGACGAGGATCTAGCGAACGCGATCCGGAGCGTCCTGGAAGATCGCATCTACGTCCACGGAGCGCTCGCGGCACGGCTCGTGTTGCGTGATCCGATCGATGATCTGTCCAACCGGGAGCGCGAGATCCTCCGTCACATCGCCCTCGGCTACACGAACCAGGAGATCGCGAAGCGGCTGTTCCTGAGCGTCCGCACCGTTGAGGCGCACCGGCGCCACATCCTCGACAAGCTGCGCCTCGAGACGCGCGCCGACCTGGTGCGCTACGCGCTCGAGAACCGCATCGTCACGGTCGGGTAGCCCGGGAGCCGGACGGAGCTACACGACGAGTCCGACCGCGAGCAGGGCGACCGCGACCACCATCGCCCAGGCTCTCTGGCGTCGGGCGCCCATCGTCACCGCGATGTAGCCGGCAAGCACGCCGAGCGGCGCCCAGAGGAACGGTGATGACCAGAGCGACGGCAGCGCGACAGATGCCGCCCGCGGCGGCCATGAACACGCCATCGGGGCCGTGGAGCCCGAAGGCGTGGTTGACGTCTCGCGACGGTAGACGGAGCTCGACCTGTCCGGTGTGGATCTTCACCCGTGAGACGACGAAGCCGAACTGCGCTGCCTCGACGGCGACGACCTGCCGGTTCGCCATGGCATCTGCCCGCCACGGTGCCTTCGAGATCGTCGCGCCGAGCGCGCCGACGAGGGCGACGAGGACGACCCGGAACCCGACGTTCTCTCGCCGCTTCCCGGCCGCGACGCTCATCGGTCGTTCCCGTCGGCGGGCGCGGGTGGAGAGGAAGATCACGGCGAACACGCCGAGCCCGACCACGCAGAGGCCGAGGTAGATCAGGTTGAAGACGACGATCGCACAGGGCTGACGCTACGCGGCCCACGCATGAACGGCTGCGGCGAACGCCGCGTCTCGGGTGCGGGAACCCGCAGAGCGGCAGGACTTCGGGCGGGCGTGCGAAACAGCGGGTCGTGATGCCGATTCGAACAGGCGTCGCCGCGATCGTCACCGCGGGCGTGCCGATCCTCGCGGGCTCGCTGCACGCTGGCATCGGCCTTGGCGTCGCGCTTGGGGCCGCGGCTGGCGCCGGGTGCCTCGCGCTCCTCGTCGAGCCGAACGCGTCGGTGCGTCGTGAGCGGGAGACGGCGAGCGCGGCGGTGGGCACGGCGGTGCAGGCGAGCCTCGATGGGTTCGCCGGCGGGCTCCGGCTCGAGCGCGTCCAGCTCGAGGACGCGACAGCGGCGCTGCGCGCCACGTTCGACCACGAGCGGTCAGCCGCGGCTGCCACCAGGCGCGAGGCCGCGGAGCGCGCGAGCGCGGCAGCGGTGCGCGCACGGGCGAACGGCGAGCACTCCGTCGGCGCCGCCCAAGGGATCGGTGAGGCGGTCGGCCGGCTCGGCGCGAGCGTCACCGTCGTCGAGGAGGCCTCGCGCCGCGGCGCGGAGATGCTCACCGTGTCGGAGACCGTCGACGCGTTCTCGACCACGCTGATCGAGCTCGCTGACCAGGCGAAGCTCGTCTCGTTGAACGCGACGATCGAGGTGGCACGATCGGGCAGGAAGGACTCGAGCGTCGCCGTGTTCGCGGACGAGCTGCGCAGCCTTGCCGAGCGAATGCGCGAGGCCGGACGCAGCGTGACGTCGATCGCCGAACGCCTGCGCGAGCACGCCCGCGCGGTGACGACGACGATGGCGCAGTCCGGCGACTCCTTAACGGCCGCCGACGCCGCGCTACGCGCTGCCAGCGACGGGCTGCGGAGCGTCATCGAGGCCTCGATGGAGAACCTCGCGTTCCTCGAGGCGGCGGCGCACGCCGCGACGACGGACGGCGCCCTCGACCTCGCCGTGACGCGGGTGCAGGGCGCCACCACCGCGTTCGTGAAGGCGCTCGGCTCGGCCTACCCGGCCAGCTCCACCGCCGACTGAACCACCCGGTAGGTCATGCCCCAGACGACGGCTTCCTGACCCGAAGGATCGTCGGTGACGAGGGCCGGGACGTCGTAGGGGACCTCCGCGACGGCCACGCTGCGCGCGCGCATCAGGGAGAACGGCGCCCACCAGGCGGACGCCAGCTCGTGCGAGACGCGCACGGCGACGGGCTGCTCGATCCTCGCAACGAACGGTGCGACGAGCACCGCGTTCATCCGCCCGTACAGCGGGTCGAGCGCACCGAGCAGCGTGCCGCAACGCGCCGGGTCGAACCCGACCTCCTCGACCGTCTCTCGGACGGCAGCCGCAAGCGGTGACCGGTCAGCGGCATCGATCCGCCCTCCCGGCAGCCCGATGTGCCCCGACCACGGGTCGTCGGCACGCTCGGCGCGGCGAGCGAGCAACACCTCCACGCCGTGCTCTCCGTCGCGCAGGCACAGCATCACCGCCGCGACCGCCCCTGTCGATGCTGGCGGGAGACGGGCGTCCAGCGCCGCTGCCAGGCGCACGATGGTTGGGAAGCATGCGATGCCGGTACGCTACCGAGGATGGAACGGCTCTGGGCACCCTGGCGACTCGCCTACGTGAAGGACGCCTCCGAGAATGACCCTGCGTGCGTGTTCTGCGCGAAGCAGCAGGCCGTCGAGCGCGAGGCGCTGGTCGTGCACGGTGGCGTGACGTGCTTCGTCATGCTCAACCTCTATCCGTACACCAACGGCCACCTGATGGTTGCGCCGTACCGTCACGTCGCACGCCCCGGCGAGCTCGACGCAGCCGAGCGCAGCGAGCTGTGGGACCTGCTCGATCGGTCGATCGAGGTGCTCGACCGGACGATGCGACCCCACGGCCACAACGCCGGGTTGAACCTTGGCCGGGCGGCCGGCGCCGGCGTCGAGGGCCACCTGCACCTGCACGTCGTGCCGCGCTGGTCGGGTGACACGAACTTCATGCCGGTGCTCGCCGACGTGCGCGTGATGGCACAGCACCTCGACGACACCTGGCAGTCGCTGCGGGACGGGTGGCGCTGATCGCCCCGCGCCCATACACGCTGCTTGACGTCTTCACGCGCCGGCCGCTGACGGGGAACGCCCTCGCCGTCGTGCACGACGCAGACGGGCTCGACGAGGATACGATGCTCGCGTTCGCCCGCGAGACGCGCCTCTCCGAGACGACCTTCGTCCACTCCTCGACCGACCCGAACGCGACGTACCGCAACCGGATCTTCACGCTCACCGGCGAGGTGCCGTTCGCTGGCCACCCGTCGCTCGGCACCGCGGTCGCCGTCGCCGTACGTCGCGGCGAGACGTCCGCACGCTACGTGCAGGAGACGGGCGACGGGCTCCAGGAGGTCGACGTGCGCAGCGGCGGTGCCGTCTGGGCCGCGTCCGTGCTGCAGGGACCGATCAGGGTCGGTCCGACGGTGCAGCCGGCCGCGGCGATGGCAGCGTTGGGGCTGACGGCCGAGGACGCGCACCCGACGCTTCTGCCGCAGCACCTCTCGACGGGCCTCCCCGCCCTGATCGTCCCGCTGCGCACGCTGTACGCCCTCGGCCGGGCGCGGCACAACGCTTCGGCGATCCTCGCGCTGCGCGGTTCGACGGTGCACACGAACCTGTACGCCGTGGTGCTCGACGCCGAGGAGGAGTCGACCCGCGCGCGCTCGTTCCCGGCATCCAGCGCCGAGCCCGAGGACCCGGCGACCGGATCCGCTGCCGGCGCGCTCTGCGCGTACCTGCGTCTGCACGAGCGGCGGGAGCGGGTGCGCGTGATCCAGGGCGTCGAGCTCGGCCGGCCAAGCATCCTCCAGGCCGAGGTCGAGGGTGACCGCGTCCGCGTCACCGGCGCGGTTGTCGTCGTCGCCGAGGGTGTGGTACACATACCGTAGGAAAGGGGTGCCCCGTGGCCACTCGTGCAAGCCGTCGTGATCTGCTCGTCGGAGGGATCGGAGCGATCGCCGCAGGCGGCGCCGTTGCCGCCGTGCGCGGGGTCGTTACACCGGACGCCCCAGCGACCGCGTCCGCCAGCCGTCGCCTGACTAGCGTGGACTGGCGGTTGGTCGGCCCGGTCGGCGGACAGCGCCTCCCCACCGGCTCGCTCGTTGACGAGACAGGTCGAGCGGTCGGGCACATCGAGACGAGCGACCTGGCGACGAGCGGCACCGGCACACACCTGCACCGCATCCGCCTCAGCGATGGCACCATCACCGCGGTCGGTCCGAGCACGCTCGCCGACGCCGAGTTCACCGTCGTCGGCGGCACCGGCCACTACGCCCACACGACCGGCACGTACCGCATCCAGCAGAGCCCGCACGGGCACGAGTGGGGCGACGGCACCGCCATGCTCGACCTAATCCTCTCGACACACGAGGCCACCCGATGATCTTCCTCAAGCTTGGCAGCGTCGCCGGCGAATCGCTCGTCAAGGGCTTCGAGAAGCACATCGATGTCACGTCGTACTCGTTCGGCGCGAACCTCAACCCGGCGCCACTCACCCGAGCCGGCCTCAGCGGTGGTGCGAAGCCCGACGCGACTCCGATCGCGATCACGATCCAGAACGGCACCTACTCGCCCTCCCTGTTCCGGCTCGCCCTGAACGGCAAGGAGAGCGCGGCGACGATTCTCGTCACCCGCATGCTCAAGGACGGCCAGGTCGCGTACCTGAAGTTCTACCTCAAAGGCGCGACGGTCAACTCCTGGTCACAGAGCTCAGGCGGCGACCGGCCGGCGGAGTCTCTGATGCTCGGGTATCGCTCCATCGCCGTGAGCGAGCGCGCGTTCGACGTCACCGGTGTTCCCGCCGCGCAGTGGGAGACGGCAACCTGGGATGAGCTCAGCCGAAAGGTCGGCTGACCCCACCCCGTTGCGCCGTCGCCTAGTGGTCTGATTGTGAAATGGCGTGGTCATCCGACTGCCTGGATCGTCCTGCGCTTGTCGGCTCTGCCACCCGTCGGGTGGCTACGCCGCTCAGCTTCGGCGACCGCGCCCCGGCCCGCTCTGCGTGCCGGATCGTGG
>JANYCN010000058.1 GCA_025360225.1 Actinomycetes bacterium
CGAACATCTTCAACGCCCGAACCCGAACTCCTCCCCGACCCCCTGAACGCGTACCCGAGGGCGACCTGCGACATCCGCCTCGGAGCTTCGATTCTCAGATCGTGCCTCAGTGATTGGGGTGGGAGTCTGTTTCCGGGCTTCTGCGTAACAATATCCTCGACATACTACGGGGCCGTCAGGGCTTTCGGCTGGTACCTTTACTACGAGAGCTGGCGGGACACGAAGGGACGCCAGGCTCCCTCCTAGTGGCTCAGGTGATCCAATGTTCTCCGTAACCCGTCAGCATGCCCCTCGCGCCGGTGCGCGACCGCGCGCGCGTATCCGTCCTACGGTCTGCGCCTCCGGACTCATCGCGATGGCCATGCTCTCATCATGTGGTCTGAATGTCGACCAACCAGGCGATCCAGTTGACGTAGCCGCGCGGACGGCGGCCCCTGACTTTGCCAGTGACCAAGTCCACATTTACTGCTTTCCCGACATTCAACATTCGGATCGCGCGCTCTGCGACCTACTCCTTCTAGTTCCAGGGAACGTAAGTCCAACCGAAAGCTCCAAACGTTCCTGCAGGGTGCTAGCGCGGGTGCGGGCGAAACGTCACGCCGCGACGACAGATGGGCGTCCGTTCGATTGGTGGAGTGTCCTCGCATCCGCTCCAGGCGGGGATAGTTATGGGTTCGTCTTCTGCCCAGGCGACACAGGGTCGACTGCCTCGCTCGCGGATCCCTCTAGGTCCGTTTCGTCAGGGAAAGGACGCCTGACGCCGTGACGCGAGGGGGCGACGATGCCCAGTAGCGTGCACGGAACGCGCGGCGGGTGGCGTGAACGTCGGCCTTCACCGAGGCTGCTGCGACGGCGAGGCTTGGTCTTGTTCGATGCTCCAGCGCGGGGCGAGGGAGCGGAGGCATTCGCCCGCGGCCCGTACGCGGGCCAGTTCCGCCTGGGCGCTGAACGAGGAACGGAGCCGGAAACGTCGGCAACGCCGTCCGTCGGGCCGAGAAACCGATCCTGCGCGCCAGCGCCGCCGCTAGACACGTCAAAGGGAGTGCTAGCATGACCGGGCGCTTACCGGGTGATCCGCGAGCGGTAGGAGGCAACAGGTGAAGGCTCCGGCGCTAGTCGGTCTCGTCCTGGCGACAGCGGTCGCGTCGTCGACGGTAGGGGCGGTGGCGGCGACGAAGTACCTGATCACGTCGTCACACCAGGTGAAGCCCGGGGTGATCTCGCTCGCGAACCTCGCGAGCGCTGTTCAGCGGAGCCTGGCGCGGGCGGATCGGGTCCACCGTAGTGGGAGGGTCGTCGCGAACGAACCGAACCTTAGCTCGCACATCGAGGTGCCGCTGGTGGCGGCCGGCCCGATCTCGATCGCGGGGATCTGCGAGCGCAACAACATCGGCACGCTGCAGTCCGAGATCTGGGTGCGCACGAGCGCCGCGAACACGCTCATCGATTCGTTCGGCAGCGGCAGCGACGGCGCGCTCGCTCGGTCCGCGTCGTTCGGCCCTGGCTCCCTCGAGGTGCTTGCCGTCGTCGGCCAGGGAGCGGTCAACGCCCGCACCTTCGTGGCCGTCACCCCGGATGGGGCGACCATCACCGGTACCGTCTCCTCCGCGACGGCGATGCCCAACCAGGGCGGCGACTGCGAGTTCACCGCCACCGCCACCGCCTAGTCCGACGGCGACGGCACCTCGCTTGGGAACCCGTTCGGGCCGTTCGTCACCGGCCGCGACGGTGCCCGCGCCGCTGGCGCGCGCGTCGCAAGGAACTACCGCGACGGCGCAATCGTCGACTTCGACCTGATCGCGACCCACACCAGCGACGACATGGCCTGCGTCGTCGAAGTCGAACGGTTCACCGTCCGCCTCGACGCCGCACTGAGGGGTGCCAAAACCTCGGATTCGGTTCTGGAGCACGGACCGTCGCGGGTCGGCAGGATGCGAGGATGCTGCTTCGGTTCCTCTACCTCGCCTTCTGCGCGATGCTCCGGCTTCTCGCTCGTTGTCGCTGCGACATCGCCCGCGACGCCGAGCTTTTGGTGCTGCGCCACGAGCTGGCGGTGCTCCGTCGTGGTGCCCCCAGCCCCGGCTTCGCTGGCACCAGCATTTGGCGAGGAACCGTTGGCGTCACCCGCATCGCCGGCCCGGCCGACCACCGATCAGCGCTGAGACGCAGGATCAGATCACGCCCTGCCGACGATCTTCCACGAGGTCGCCGACGCGTGGGCGAGGGCGCTCGAGGCGCGCGCGTCGTTCTCGTCGCTGCAGGACGCCATCCGCGCCCGCGACGTGCCGACGCTGAAGCGGATCTGGAACCGGCTCGTGACGGAGTGGGACGACCGCACCTTCTACGACTTCATCGCCACCTCGGACGCGCTCTCGTCGCTGTCGTTTCGCCACCGCGAGGTCTTCGGGATGGTCGGATTCGGCACCGGCGGCTGGGACTCGGACTTCCCGAACTCGATGCTCGAGATCCTCCGGGTCGTCCCTTCGCGCCGGGATCGCCCTTCACGCCGGCTGTGCCTGGGGCGCCCGCCGGGCCGATCAGCAGCGCGCCGCTGGCGAACTGCGCACGCGTGAGGCTGTGTGCCTTGATCTTGCCCGGCGTCACCGCGCCATCGCGCAGCTGCGCCGTGCCAACGCTCCCCTTGGGGAGGACGATCGCTGCAACCGCCGCGCCGAGCGGTGTCGCGCCGAGGACCGCCACCGCGAGCGCGGTGGCGCTGAACACGACGGCGAGGGTCTGGCTCGACGGACGCGGTAGGAAGCGTGGCACGGGATCCTACTCGGTGAGACGGCTTGAGCCGCGCCGACAGCGTAGGCGGTGCCTGCCCCGTACGGTAACGCCGGCGCTTTCCGCGCCGGATCACGACCGACGACGACGCACGATCGGACGGTCAGGCGGGCACCTTGCACTACCGATGGTTCCGAGCTAAGGTCCTGCGGCGTGCGTCGCTCGCGCGGTCGGACGCCACGCACGGAGAGGAACTGGAGGGCTGATCTTGCGGGCACTGATCGCAGGTGGCGGCATGGCGGGGCTGATGGCGGCTCTGGCGCTGCGAGAGTCGGGCGCCTTCTCGACGATCGACGTCTTCGAGCAGACGCGCACGCCGAGCACTGCGGGAGCGGGCCTGAACATCCCCCCGAACGGCGCAAGGCTGTGCCGGTGGCTCGGCGTCGACCTCGACGGCGGCGACCCCAAGGGCCCTGACGGGGCAGTCGACGGCGGCCGGGCGGCGATCCTCCACGAGACGCGGATGGTCTGGGAGGACGGCTCGATCACGCGGAAGCCGCTCGACCACAACACCTCGGCCGGCGACAACGCTGGCTTCCACCACATGCACCGCCTCGACCTGCTGATGGCCCTCCACAAGCGGGTCCTCGATTTCGCGCCGGCGACGGGCGTCAGCTGCCCGATCCAGATCCACATGGCCAGACGCCTGGAGGCCGTGAGCCAGGACGACGAGTCCGTGACCGCGACGTTCTCCGACGGCACGATCGAGACCGGCGACCTGCTGATCGGCGCCGACGGCGTCAACTCCCGGGTGCTGGATGCCGTCTGGCCAGGCACGTCGACCAGGCGCTGGACCGAGGTCGTCGTCTACCGCGGTCTGGTCAAGAGGGTCAGGGTCGCCGCGGCACGCAAGCCCGATGGCAGCCCGCTCGACCACAACCCGATCGAGACGATGTCGATGGATAGCCGCGAGACCCCGACGGCGCAGACGCTCACGTACTGGGTCCGCGGCGGCGAGCTGCTCAACGTGTGGCTCGCCTACTACGAGCCGAACGCCGACGAGTTCGAGCGCGAGGAGGGCGACTCGTTCCCCGCCGACCGCGAGGAGATGGTCGGCAACATGAGCGCAGCGTTCGCGGGTGACCCTCGTCACGACGACGTCGTCGCACTCACGAGCCTGATGGAGAACCCGACGAAGTGGGGGCTCTACGATCGGGACGCGCTCGAGAACTGGACGGAGGGTCGCGTGGGCCTGGTGGGTGACGCCGCTCACCCGATGCTGCCGACCTTCGGCCAGGGCGCCGCGCAGGCCCTCGAGGACGCCGCGGCACTGGGGAAGTGCTTCGAGCTCCACGGCAGCGACATCTACCGCGCGCTGTTGCACTACGAGCGCGTGCGCTACTACCGCGCGACGCGCTTCCAGTTCGCGTCGAAGTTCCTTTTCAAGCACCTCGAGCCAGCGGACTCGCCCGAGCGCCAGCAGATCCTCGCGGCGGTCAACGAGCGAGACTACCCCGTCTTCGATCACACGGAGCGTGCGGGCAGCGACGACTCGTGGATCTACGCGTTCGACGCGCGCGAGATCGGCGACAAGCTGCCGCTCAGGAAGCTCGGGCCTTGGGACTTTCGCTCGCGGACCGAGGCGCTCAGCGCGCGCCAGGAGATCGCCCGCAGCCTCTGGAAGCCGGCGAAGCCGTCGACCGGCGACCGGCCCGTCACGCGCGAGGAGCTCGCGCAGCACACGTCGTTC
Source organism: Actinomycetes bacterium (assembly GCA_025360225.1). Lineage (GTDB taxonomy): Bacteria > Actinomycetota > Thermoleophilia > Gaiellales > F1-60-MAGs149 > JANYCN01. The sequence goes on from JANYCN010000058.1 coordinate 4,478, forward strand.
GACGACTGCTGGGTGGTCATCCGCGGCAAGGTCTACGACTTCACGGAGTGGAAGGACCACCATCCGGGCGGGCCGTTCGTGGCGCGCATGTACGGCGGCAAGGACGCCACTTCGGAGTTCGGCGACTACCACAGCCGGCTCGCCGAGCGACACATGGAGCAGTTCTGCGTTGGGCCGCTCGTGGGAGCCCCCGCCGAGCGCGCCGGCGCCCCATCGCGATAAAGGTCGAGAGACGGCTCACGGCGATGCCTACCCGAGCATCGCCGTGACGTCGCGCGCCGCCGCTCGTCCGGTCTCGACCGCCCCGTTCAACGTTCCCGGCGTGGTCAGCGAGAGGTCACCGCCCGCGAACGCGAGCCGCCTGAGGGGTGCCAAAACCTCGGATTCGGTTCTGGAGCACGGACCGTCGCGGGTCGGCAGGATCCGAGGATGCTGCTTCGGTTCCTCTACCTCGCCTTCTGCGCGATGCTCCGGCTCCGCGCTCGTTGTCGCAGCGACGTCGCCCGCGACGCCGAGCTTTTGGTGCTGCGCCACGAGCGGCCGGTGCTCCGTCGTGGTGCCCCCCGGCCCCGGCTTCGCTGGCACCAGCATTTGGCGAGGAACCGTTGGCGTCACCCGCATCGCCGGCCCGGCCGACCACCGATCAGCGCTGAGACGCGTGATCTGATCCTGCGCCTCGCGCGCGGGAACCCGCGCTTGGGGTACCCGCGGATCAGCGGCGAGCTCGCGAAGCTTGTGGTGATCGCGTCGCCGGACACGATCCGCCGTGTCCTTCGCCGGGCTGGTCTGGAGCCGGCATCTCGGCGTGACGGGCCGACCTGGCGCGAGTTCCTCACCGCCCAGGCGAGCAGGCTCGTGGCGTGCGACGTCTTCTGTGTCGACACGATCATGCTGCGGCGCCTCTACGTCCTGTTCTTCATCGAGGTCGCCACCCGCCGCGTGCACCTTGCCGGGATCACCCAGCACCCGACCGGAGCGTCGGCCACCCGGCAAGCCCGCAACCTCGCGATCGCCGGCACGCTGTGGAGACTCGCGGTTCCTGATCCGTGATCGCGACGCGAAGTTCACAAACGCCTTCGACACCGTGTTCGCGAGCGAGGAGATCCGGGTGATCCGGACGCCGGTTCGTACACCGGTCGCGAACGCGTACGCCGAGTGATTCGTGATGACCGTTCGCCGTGAATGCCTCGACTGGCTGCTAATCGGCATCAAACGGCATCTGCGCCGCGTGCTCCTCGAGTACCTCGACCACTACCACACCGAGCGTTCCGCACCGCGGTCTCGGTCTGCGCCCACCCGACCCTATAGACCGGCCAACCACCGGCACGATCAAACGCCACGACCGCCTCGGCGGACTCATCCACGAGTACCACCGAACCGCCGCCTAACCCGGAATCCGAGGTCTTGGCACCCCTCAACCGCTGCGGCGACGCCGCCGCGGTTCGCCGCCGCGAAGCGCTGCCCGCGGACCGCTGTCCGCGTCACGGTCGATCACGTCGTGCGTTGCCGTGCGGCCGCCGCGCTCGGCGCGATCGTCCCTCGCCGCACCGACCTTCCCGTCATCCTCGGCCACGTCCTCGGCGACCCGGTCGCCGCTCGAACACGCCGGCACCGGACGGTGCCGGCGGCGATCCCCCCGGCGTTCGCCCGGGCCGTCGTCGCTGCCAGTGCCACCCTCGGCGACCAGGCGACGGTGGCGATCGCCACCGCCACGCACCGGCCCCACCCGCGATCGCATGTCCGACGCGCAACGCCCGCGATCACGCTCCGGTCACCGGTCATCGAGGTCGGCGTGCGTGGTGCCCTGACGCTGTCGATGGGCCTATCGGCGACGGACGGCACGTTCACGCAGGACATCCAGGTCGGTGAGACTCGCACGGACGGCAACGACGTGGTGCAGGCCGCCGCGGTGACCACGGTGCGGACGGGTGGCGGTGCCGAGTCGGCGTCGCGGGTGACCGCGGAGTGGTCGGCAGTGGTGCCCTCCTGCCCGACCGCCGCCGGCGCGATCCCGGCCCACGGCAGGGCGGCGTGGTCGAGCTCGAGCGCCGCGGGCGTCGCCGTCGGCGGGGCGGACGTGGTGGTGGTGCGCACCACCGTCGCCCACGCCGCGACCTGGACAGCCGATGCCCAGATGAGCGCCGCCGCGCGCCTCCAGCCCGTCCGTTCACGATCCGCGTCACGGAGCGATCGCGCTCGACGACCACCGGGCTCGTGGTGTTCGGCAGCCGCGGCTGGACGACGTCGATCGTCGCGACGGCGAGCGGGACACTCGACCCGGTCTCCGGCGCTCCGCTCGGCGGCGGTCGGTTCGACGTCATGACGACCGCGACCGGTGGCAGCGCGGCGGACATGGCGAGCGTCCGCGCCACGCTCGCGACCCGGGCGTCGAACGAGCTGCGCGAAGAGCTCGGTCGCGTCGCCGCGTCGCTTCGCTCGGTCGAGGAGAAGGCCCGCTCCGGCGGTTGCGCGAGCATCTACGTCTCTGCCGGCGACCGTGGCCCGCTCGAGGTCGACGAGGTGAGCGAGCGCTCGGCGTCGCTGCACGCGGCTTCCGGCGGCGCCGTCAAGGTCGCCTCCTGGGCGCTGTCGGCGACGACCGGCTCGATTGCGCCGGCCACGGCCGCCGGCGGCGACGTCGCGTTCACCCTCACCGGAGCGAACGCCGACCCGACCGCGGTCGTCCACCTGCGGGCGGTCTCGCCGGCGGGCATCGCCGAGACCGAGATCTCGTTCAAACCCGCGCCGGGGCGCCTGCGGCACCTGCTGCTGACGGTGACGGCGCACGAGGTGACGACGCCCGGCCCGACCACCGACTGGCAAGGGACGGTCGACCTGACGCTCGCCGGGTCGGCGACGGTCGGCGCCGAGACCGTCGACTCCTATACGCTCGACCACTACCAGATCGCCTCGGCGAAGCTCGTCGACGTCGAGCCGGGCTGCACGAGCACGGTGATCTTCGCGGGCGGCCGTGTCGACCCGTCGACGACGACCGGGGCGGGGCTCGATCTGTACCCTGCCGTGCCCGGCGGCACGCGACGCTACGAGCTGGTCGGCGGCTGGTTCGCCGACGGGACGCAGGTCCTCGTCGGCTCCGGGCCGCTCGGGTGCCTCGACGGCACCTCTACCGTCCCGTTCCCCGGCTCGCTCTCGAGCGGCGACCCGCCGAACAGCGTGCGGGCGGTGGCAGACCTCCCCTTCACCGACCACGTCGACTGGAGCGGCGGCCTGTTCGGCGTCGTCGTCCACCACACGTTCGACATCACGATCACGCCGGTGCCGTGACAACGGCGCGGGCTGACCGGCGCCGGTACCCCGGCCCGCTGCACCACCGAGACCGCCCTGCGCGGCGATGCGATCACGATCTTCGAGCGCCGCGCTCCGTGGCGGCCAGACGACAACAGGGAGTGGACGCGCCGGAAGATTGCCCGGATTCTCTACGACCCGCCCGGTGGGTGCTGGTCGTTGTGGTGGGCTGACCGGAATGGTCGCTGGCTCGCCTACCCGCCGTCGACGCCATCGCTCGACATCCAGACGCTGATCAGCGCGATCGAGCATGACCGCTCCGGCGCATTTTGGGGTTAGGCGACTTCGGTGCGGGCGGTGGCGTACAACGCTTCTGGCATCGGTTGGTCGAGGCGCCAGACGAACGAGATCGGGCGCTCCCCTTCGTGGCGGACGTAGCGCGCCGTCCCGAGACACGTGAACGCGCGGTCAGCCTTCGTCTGACGGACGAACAGGAGCACGCCTGTGCCGCGCTCGGCGTGGTGGAGGTAGCGCTCAGCGGTCGGCATGCCGGGCGCGAGGGTGCTCTGGGACTCCCAATGCACGAGCTGGCGGCTGATCGCGTAGTCGCGGTACATCGTCGTCGGTGAGAAGTCGCGCTCGGCCTTCTTGAGCGTGATCGCAAGCAGGTCGGTCTGCGCCTTCGCTTCGTAGCGGACGCCCTCTCGCCACTCCCGCGGTTCGCTGAGGATGCTATGCCCGAACGCCGCGAGAATCTCGTTACGGGTATAACGGCCATGGACGTGAAGCGGGACATCCGGGCCGTGCGGCAGTCGTAGCGGGGTCGTGAGGTCGGCGGCCTGGTCGTCGAGCCATTGGAGGAGCTCGTCGAGCTCGCCGCAGAGGCCGTGGTGCTGCCAGATCCGGGCGAGCGTCGCGTCGGCGTCGGTCGTCGGGAGGCTGTCGGCGAGCGTCGAGGCGAGCATCCCGAGCAGCCGACGCTCACGCTCGCCGAGCGCGTCGGGGTCAGGTGGCACGGGGAGCTGGAGCCATCCGCGCCAGGTCGTGATCCGCTCGCTGTCGGAGACGTGCAGGAGCCGCCCGATCGCGCGCGCGATCACGACCTCGTTCGGCCCCTCCGACTGCGCCGGCAGACCGGCTCCGCGTCGCAACGCCAGCCAGCCGGGCTTCTTGTTGTCGCGGTAGAGGTCGGCGGGCTCGAACCGCGTCTCCGTCAGGAACCGTGCGAGCGGGACGTCGCCGATCCGTTCGAGCTCCTGCACGAGCTCTGACCTCGCCACCCGCAGCTGCTGGCGGATGTTCTCGAGCACGATCCCCGACGCGACACGGTCAAGCTCGATATGACACCCCGATGGCAGGTACGGGAAGCCGTCTTCGGCGAAGCGCGCGATCTCCTCGCGCGTCGCGCCCGTCAGTGCTCGGTAGCGCTCGTCGAACCGGAACCGGCGGTGCTGGTTGCCGATGAAGTCGATCACCGTCAGGCACGGCTTGTCGTCCGCGCGGCGCAGGCCTCGGCCGAGCTGCTGCAGGAACACCGTCGAGGACTCCGTCGGACGCAGGAACAGGACCGTGTCGACGCGTGGCAGGTCGACTCCCTCGTTCAGGAGGTCGACGGCAAACAGTGCCTGGATCTCGCCCGCCTCGAGATCAGCAAGCGCGGCGCGGCGCTCGGCTGACGGCGTCGACGCGTTGAGGGCGCGCGCGGTGATGCCGCGATCGGTGAAGAAGCGCGCCATGAAGTGCGCGTGGTCGATGCTGACGCAGAACCCGAGCGCCCGCATCCGCCGTGGATCATGGACGAGCCCCCTGACCTTCGCGACAACCATCGACGCGCGCGCATCGTTACCGGTGTAGACCCGGTCAAGTTCGGCCGTGTCGTAGCCGCCGCGGCGCCACTCGAGGCTTTCGAGGTCGACGTCGTCGTGGACGCCGAAGTACTGGAACGGGCAGAGCATGCCGCCCTCGATCGCGTCCCAGAGACGCAGCTCGCTCGCGATCCGATCATCAAACCAGCCGAGGATCGATTGACCATCAGTGCGTTCCGGCGTCGCCGTCAACCCGAGCAGCACCCGCGGGCGCAGGTGCTCCAGCAGCCGCTGGTAGGTCGACGCCGCGGCGTGGTGGAACTCGTCCACGATCACGACATCGAAGTGCCCCGGCGGGACGCGTTCCAGGTCGACGTTCGCGAGCGACTGCACGGACGCGAACACGTGACGCCACTGGTCGGGCCGCACGCCGTCGACAAACAGCTCCGCGAAGTCGCCGCGCCGGAGCACCTGCCGGAACGTCGAGATGCTCTGCTGCAGGATCTCACGGCGATGCGCGACAAACAACAGCGACGCGTCACGGCGCCCCTCCACGGCGAGCTGGTCGCGCAGGCGCTGGTAGTCGAAGGCCGCAACGACCGTCTTCCCCGTTCCCGTCGCCGCGACCACGAGGTTGTGCCAGCGGTTGTGACGCTTCCGTTCGACGTCGAGGTCGTCCAGGATCCGCCGCTGATGCGGATAGGGGTGAACGTCCAGCGAGGTCACCTCGCTCGCGGCCGTGCCGGCGTGGGCGCTGCGGATCGCCGTCGCGAACGCCGTCGCGTCGTACGGCTCGAACCCGTCCGACTCCCAGTAGCTCTCAAACACCGCCCGGAACCGCTGCACCAAGAGCGGCGAGTCGGCGTCCGCGAGCCGAACGTTCCACTCCATCCCGTCGATCTGCGCGCTCCGGGAGAGATTCGACGACCCAACGTACGCGGTCGTCAACCCCGTCGCGCGCTCGAACAGCCAGGCCTTCGCGTGCAGGCGCGTGAGGCCAGTGTCATAGGACACCTTCACCGTCGCGCCGAGGTCGACGAGGGCGTCGATCGCGCGCTGCTCCGTCGCCGCCGCATACGTCGTCGTCAACACGCGCACCTCTCCGCCGCGCGCGACGAGCTCCGCGAGGTCGTGTTCGACGAGGCGGACGCCGCGCCAGAACAGGAACGCCACGATGATGTCGACGCGGTCGGCGGAGGCGATCTCTCGTGCAAGCTCGTGGCCGATCCGCGGCTCACCACGCCCGTTCACGAGCAGCGCGTTCACCGACAACGGCACATCCGGCCGGCGCCGACTCGGCGCCACGATGCTCCCGCGAACCTCTCGTAGCTGCCGTGCGCCGGGCGCGACCTCGTCGTCGGCCGTCGCCGCGCCAGCGCCAGCACCCGCGCAGAGCGCGACGATCGCGTTCGCAAGCTCGACCCCCCGCTCGACCCGGTCACCCTCACCCATCCCCGCGATCGTCCGAGCGACGAGCCGCGCGACATGACGGCCAAGCGGCGTCTCCACCTCACCCGCGTCAGCCGTACCGTCCTCGACGAGATCCGGCGACACCCCGGCGAGCGCTCGCGCGAGTCGGCGCGTGATCAGCGTCTCGTACAGACCTGGCGGTGGACCGTCTTCAAGCACCGCGCGTGAGTGTACGGCGAAACGGCGCAGCCCCGGTGCCGCGTATCCGGCACGGCTCGACAACGGGGCTACAGAAGGTCCTCGACGACGTCGAGTACGCGTTCGCGGACGACCGTCAGCGTGATCGTTTCGCGTCGTTGGGTCTGCCGCTGTTCGCGGCGAGTTCTGACTTCGAACGCCTCGATCGGAGGCCGGACGCCGTAGGCGACCTCGGTGTTTCGCCGTCGGCGGTCGTTGCCTCCTTCGAGCGGCTTTGACGGGTGCGGCCTCGGCGCGGCGAGCGCCCCTCGTGCGGTCGGATGACCTGCGGATCATCCGTGACGTCATCCGTCCGAAGGAGTGTCTCGCCGGCGGTGCCGCGGCAGGCTGGTGGTGTCGCGTCGGGCCCGGCGCGTGAAACGGGAGCTGAAGCAATGACCACTCGAACCACCCGCGCGTTCCTCGCTGTCGCGGCGGCTGCCGCGATCGGCGCTCCGGTCGCGCTCGCGGCCTCCACCACGTACGCGATCAAGCCCGTCAAGGCGACGGCGAAGATCAGCGGCACCGCGAAGGTGACGTTCGTCAAGGCGACGCACACGCTGACGATCGTGATCAAGGTCAAGGGTCTCTCGAAGGGCACGTACACCCTCGACGTGGCCGGCACGAAGTCCGCGATGCTCACCTCGCTGAAGGTCACGAAGTCGGGGACGACCGTCACGGCGACCCGCACGACCACGGCGATCACGACCTGGCCGGCAACCGGCGAGACGCTCACGATCGGCACCGTCGCTACATCGAAGTTGTAGGACGTCCCGACGCGCCCGGGCGACCTCTCGCCGGGCGCGTCGCGGGGTGGTAGCTCGCGTAGTACCTTCCTCGGTGTGACTGCGCCGACGATCCACTCCCTGCTCGACCCCGCCGACGGCGTGCCGTCGGCGTCGCGCTACAGCCAGGCCGTCGAGGTGGCGCCGGGGTTGCGGTGGCTGGCGACGTCCGGTCAGATCGGCTACCGGCCCGACGGCTCGCTCCCCGCCGACGAGGCGGGGCAGCACGCCGAGGCGTGGGCGAACGTGATCCGCCTGCTGGCAGCTGCCGGGATGGGGGTCGAGCACATCGTTCGCGTGAACGCGTTCGTGACGGCTCCGGCCGAGGTGCCGCGCTTCCGGGAGGCCCGTGACCGCGCCCTCGGCGCGGCGCGACCGGCCTCGACGCTCGTGATCGTGGCGGCGCTCGTCGTCCCCGAGCTCGTCGTCGAGATCGAGGTCACCGCGGCCGCGCCGTGCACGCCATGACGACCGTCCGAGCGGTGATCTACGACGGCACGCCCGGCGGGATCGAGGTTGCCGACGTCGAGCTCGCCGCGCCGCGACCCGGTGAGGTCGAGGTCGCGATCGTGGCCGCCGGGGTCTGTCACTCCGACCTGCACGTGATCCGCGGTGAGTGGGTGATCCCGCTGCCGGTCGTGCTCGGGCACGAGGGCGCCGGCACCGTCACCGCGCTCGGCGCCGGCGTCACCGGCCTCGCCGTCGGCGACCACGTCGTGCTCTCGTGGGTGCCGCAGTGCGGGACGTGCCGGCAGTGCGGCCTCGGTCGACCGTGGCAGTGCGAGACCGCCGCGCGCGTCGCCGCCACCGGCGTGCTCTACGACGGCACGAGCCGGTTCTCGCGCAACGGCACGATGCTGCACCACTACCTGGGCGTCTCGTCGTTCGCAGAGCGGGTGGTGATCCCCGCCTCGGGCGCGGTCAAGGTGCGCTCCGACGCCCCGCTCGACGTGATCGCGATCGTCGGCTGCGCCGTTGCAACCGGCGTCGGCGCCGTGCGGAACACGGCCGCGGTCGAGGCCGGCGCGACGGTGGCGGTGATCGGGCTCGGCGGCGTAGGGCTCTCGTGCGTGCAGGGCGCACGCCTGGCCGGAGCCTCGCGGATCGTTGCCGTCGACGTGAACCCGGCGAAGCTCGCCGTCGCCATCCGCCTCGGAGCGACCGACACCATCGACGCATCGCTCGCCGACCCGGTCGAGCAGCTGCGCGACGCCGTCCCCGAAGGGCTCGACTACATCTTCGACGCGATTGGGCGGATCGAGACGACGGAGCAGGCGATCCGCGCGCTCGGGCCGGGCGGTGCGGCGGTGATCGTCGGGCTCCCACCGACGGGTGCGCGCGCCAGCTTCGAGCCGCTCGTCCTCGCCGAGGCGAACCAGCGAATCCTCGGCTCGAACTACGGCTCGGTCGACCCGCGCACCGACATCCCGCTCCTCGTCGACCTCTACATGGACGGCTCGCTCGACCTCGACGAGCTGGTCTCCGGTCGTCGTCCGCTCGCGGAGGCCGTCGCCGCCCTCGCCGACCTCGAGGCCGGTCGAACGCTGCGCACGCTCCTCGTCAACTGACGATCCTCAACCGGGGATTCTCTGTTCGAACCGGTCACGGACGAGACCGTGGTCGTCCAGGAACAGGTAGGTGACGTGGCTTCCGACGATGTCGATGCGGAGGAACCCGTTCGCGATCAGCGAGGCCTGCGCGTCGGCCGAGGCCGGGGTGTAGACCGCCGGACCCGGGCCCTCGCCGCCGGTTCCAACCGTGAAGGCCGGGATCCCGTCCCGCATCAGGCGCTCGTACCGGTGAAGGTGGCCGGCCAGGATCGCGGTCACGTGGCGTTCCCGCAGCAGCGGCAGGATCGCGTCGTTGGCGGGGATCGCACGGTGGGTGAGGACGAACCGGAGCGGGCACGGCGTCAGGCAGCGACCGAGCGTCGCCGCCGCGTAGGCGACGGCGGAGGGGTCGGCCTGGAGCCCGAGGACGACGACCTGGACCGGCCCGTACTGGACGGCGTAGTGGTGTCCCGGCAGCCGCAGGGCCGCGATCACGGCCGATCCGTCGTTCCACGCCAGGTCGTGCTCGCCGAGCGCCGCGACCATCGGCGCCTGCGCGAGGAGGTCGTGGAGCGGCGCGAAGATCGCGCGGTCGAGCAGCGGCGGCGCGGCGACGAGGTAGGAGCTGTCACCGCTCGACAGCACCACGTCAGGAGCGACCGCCGCAGCGAGCCGACCGACCGCGTACTCGTCGTCGCTCCCCGACCCGGAGTCGCCAAACGAGACGAGCGTGATCGGCGTCGCCGTGCCCGTCGGAGCGGTGTGAAACGCCGCGGACGCCGCAGCGCGCCCGTCGACGGTGGCTGTCCACACGTAACGCGTGCCGGGTTGGAGTCCACCAAGACGCCCCGCGGTTGCGGTAATCGTCGTCCCGTCCGGCGCCAGTGCGCTGACCGCCACGACGTGACGGCCAGGGCCGAGCTTCCACGCGAGCACCGCCTCGGACGTGGTCACACGCGTCAGGTACGGGCCGCGTGCGAACGGTGTCGTCGACGGTCGCGCGAGGTACCGCGTCCCGTACCAGGCGAGCGCGACGACCACGAGCAGCAGCACGCTGGTGGTGAGGATCAGGCCGGCCAGGATCCGTCGAAGGCCCCGTGCGACGGGATCGGTTGCGCGGCGCGCACCACGATCGGCGAGCAGCGGCGCGACCTGCAGCACGGTGATCGCGATCGCGGCGCCACGCAGCCCGCCAGATCCTGGCACGAGCAGAAACGGCAGCGGGGCCACGATCGTGAGCGCGGAGCAGGCGACCGCGATGCGTCGGCGCGGCGGAACGAGGTCGGCGGCGAGGCAGGCGAGCGCGACGAGCACGCCGACCAGGAGCGTGGGCGCGCTCGCGACGCCGGCGACGATCGGGTCCGAGATCGTCGACGCACCAACCAGCGCGCCCGCCTCAACGACCAGCAGCAGGCGAAGGCTCAGCATCGAAGGTCCCGATCCGGCACGGCGCCACCTTACCGCGCGTCGCAGTACGCTGGCCGGATGCCGGGCGGCCGATGACACGCACGAGCGCCGGGATCCTGCTCTGGCGCCGCACGGCAGGCGAGCTCGAGGTGCTCCTCGCACATCCCGGTGGTCCGCTGTTCGCGGCGAAGGATCTCGGGCACTGGGGGGTCCCCAAGGGCCAGGTCGAGCCCGGTGAGGAGCTGATCGCCGTCGCGCACCGTGAGTTCGCGGAGGAGACCGGGCACGCCGTTCCCGCCGGACCGCTGACCGAGCTCGGCTCGATCGTGCAGACGGGCGGCAAGGTCGTGCACGCCTGGGCCGTCGAGGGCCAGCTCGACCCCGCCAGAGCGTCCAGCAACACCTTCCTGATCGAGTGGCCGCCGCGCTCGGGCGAGATGCGCGAGTTCGCCGAGATCGATCGCGTCGCGTGGTTCGCCTCCGCGGAGGCGGTGCGGCGCATCCGACCGACGCAGGCCCCGTTCCTCGACCGGCTGGCCGCCGCGCTCGGCTAGCCGAGCTGGAAGAAGCCCTGGGCGCCGAACCGCGGACGCTCGTGACACCGATCAGCGCCGCGACGCCCTTGCGCGCGGGGTCCTGCGACGATCGGCGTGCAGAGCCTCGCGCACGACTACTCGTTCGAGTGCTGGATGGAGCTCGAGCTGTAGCGGGGGATCGGCGTCGCGCCGCTGGCGCGCTCGCTACGACGGACGTGTGCCTCTACCTCGCCCCGGATGGCGCGCGGATGGTGAACGGCCAGGCGATCGCCGGCGACGGGCACACGGAGACGTTTCACATCGCCTGACCGGGACGTCAGGATGGCTGCGGTAGGGCGATCGTGACGGTCGTGCCGCGTCCGGCGCTGCTCTCCACCGAGACCGTGCCGCCGTGTGCGCCGGCGATCTCGGAGACGATCGCGAGGCCGAGCCCGGACCCGGGCGACTCCGGGTCGCGCACGAACCGATCCTGGACGCGCTCTAGCAGCTCCTTGGGGATCCCGCTCCCGCTGTCGGCGACGGCAAGGGAGGCCGTTCCCGGGCTGCTGGTGGCCAGGATCTCGACCTTCCCGCCCGACGGCGTGTGGCGGATCGCGTTCGCCACGAGGTTGGCGAGCGCCTGGCGCAGCCGGGCCGGATCGGCGATCGCCTGCACCGGTACGGGCGCCGCCGCGCTCTCGACGATGATCCCGGCAGCTCGCGCGCGCTCGCCGAAGTCGTCGGCGACCGCGTCGGCGAGGAGTGCGAGGTCGACCGGCTCGAGCCGCAGCGAGAGGCTCCCGGTCTCGGCCAGCGCCACCGTCGCGACGTCGCCGACGAGGCGCTCGAGCGCCTCCGCCTGGTCGAGCACGGCGAGCAGGTGCGCGTCGTCGCGCGGGTGGACGCCGTCGACCATCGCCTCGACGCGCCCGCGGATCAACGACAGAGGCGTGCGCAGCTCGTGCGCGACGTCGGCGAGGAAGGCGCGTCGACGGCCGTCGATCGTCGCGAGACGCTCGCTCATCGCGTTGAAGGAGCGCGCAAGCGCGCGCAGTTCCCGGCCACCATCCTCGGGCACCCGGCCGGTGTAGTCGCCTCGCTCGATGCACGCCGCCGCCTCGATCAGCGCCGTGAAGGGCGCGATCCGCCGCCGCATCGTGCGCGCCAGCATCGTCACGCAGCCGATGCCGGCCGCGAGCACCGCGACGGCGAGGATCCGGATCGCCGACGAGGCGACGACGACGCCGAGCGCGACCAGCGCGGCGTAGGCGCCGGTCGCGATCAGCGAAGCGACGGTGATCAGGAAGGCCGCCATCATCGCCAGCGACCGCAGCAAGAAGCGGTGCGACGGGCGCTGCGACGCCTGGTGGGGCCACGGCTCGCCGTCGGGCCACCAGTCCGGGCGCTGTTCCGGCGTGCGTCGCAACGCCGCTAGCCCTCGCGCGTCTCGGAGAGGCGGTAGCCGACGCCGAAGACCGTGCGGAGGCGTCGTGGCGCACGCGGGTCATCCTCGATCTTGCGGCGCAGGTTCTTCACGTGCGCGTCGATCGCGCGCTCGTAGGACTCGAACGTGACGCCCTGGACGGCCGACAGCAGCTGCGCGCGCGTGAACACGCGCCCTGGCTGCTGCGCGAGCACGAGAAGGAGACGGAACTCCGTCGCGGTCAGCTCGACCGGACGGCCGGCAACGGTGGTGGTCAGCCGGACGGTGTCGAGCGAGAGATCGCCGGCGCGGACGATCTCGCTCGGCGTCATCGCGCCGTCGCTGCGTCGCAGCACCGCCCGCACCCGCGCGACGAGCTCCTTCGGCGAGAACGGCTTGGTGATGTAGTCGTCCGCGCCGAGCTCGAGCCCCACGAGCGTGTCCGACTCGTCGGCGCGCGCCGTCAGGATCACGATCGGCACCGCCGAGTCGCGCCGGATCGCCCGCGTCACGTCGAGGCCGTCGAGCGTGGGCAGCCCGAGGTCGAGCACGATCAGGTCAGGCAGGCTGGCGCGAACGGCCGCAAGCGCAGCCGGGCCGTCGCTCGCCGTCACCGTCGAGTAGCCCGCCGCGCGCAGGTAGTCGCTGCAGAGGGCGACGATCTGTGGCTCGTCGTCGACGATCAGGATCGTGCGCATCGCACGCAACGGTAGTCGCTCGGTGCGCCGACCGGGGGCCGGCGCACCGTTGTCGACTCAGGAGGGGTCAGGTACCGCACGCCGCTCGCAGCAGCCGCCGCGCGGCCCGATCCCCGCGAGCCGCGCGATCATCGCGACCGGGAGCATGATCAGCCCGGCGAGCAGCATCGCGGGCATCAGCGCGATCAGGACCACCCGGCGAAGGAGACGCACGACGAGGTTCGGGCGAGCGCCGTCAGGGTCGCCGTGACGGTGGTGGTGATGCATCGGAGTCCTCTCGATCAGGGGGTCTGGGTGAACAGCTCGCCGGCGCGGATGCGTGCGGCGAGGCCAACGGAGTCGCCGAAGAGCCAGCGACCGTCGGGGAGCTCGAGCGCGGGCAGGCGGTCCTGCCCGGAGGCGGCGACGAGCCGTGTCCGGCGCGAGCGCGGCAGCGCCGGCTCGTAGACGACCTCGTACGGGATCTGCGCGTCGATCAGCGCCTTCTCGACGCGCCAGCAGGGGTGGACGTCGGACCTGATCGGGATCCGGTCACGGTGGAGGCGTACGGGTGCGGTCATGGCTCCCACCATAGAGGCCCGGTATGAACGACCTGTGAACGACCCGGGGAGAGGTTGCGGAGGAGCGTCCTGTGGCGCTCCTTGACGAGGTGGATGCTTGCGCAACCCGGGAGGCCGCGGAACCCCAGGCGCAGCGTTCGAACCGGACAGGAGGCCCGCGTTGGACAAGAAGGGTCAGGATCGCACCGGTCTGCGCTTCTTCGTCTGGTTGATGGAATTGCTCTAGTGGTCTGATTGTGAAATGGCGTGGTCATCCGACTGCCTGGATCGTCCTGCGCTTGTCGGCTCTGCCACCCGTCGGGTGGCTACGCCGCTCAGCTCCGGCGACCGCGCCCCGGCCCGCTCTGCGTGCCGGATCGTGGG
>JANYCN010000059.1 GCA_025360225.1 Actinomycetes bacterium
CGCGCGCCGCTTGCACTTAGCGTGTCAAGGCCTTCGCCTTGACACGCGTGCGAGCGGGCGTGCTATCCAGCACGCCCGCGATCGGCAAGCCCTGCGCGACGCGCAACGCTCCCGCTCGCTCCAGACACCCGATGACGCCGCTATCTGACAATCACACCACTACTAGAGGTTGCCAGCACGGATCGTCCGGGCCATCTCCGCCGACTGCTCGCGGTACACGGTCCCGTCCTCCCGCTCGATTGCGGGGTACAGGTACGCGCCGGTGAGCTCGTGGAGCCGGGTGCGCTGCTTGTGCTGCCACGGAAGCGCTGGCCCGGGCACGCGCTCGTACGCGATGCCCTGATCGATCAGGGCCTTCTCGACGCGCCAGCACGGATGTCCGCCGAACCGCACCCATTGGGCGCTGCAGCGGTGGAGCTTGACGGCCATCATGACCTCCTTGCTGGTGATGGGCGAACGTGTGCTGCCACGAGGATACTCCTCTCGTCAACCGCCCGCCAGCTTGCAGCGATATCCCAGGTCCTCGAGGCGGGCGGCGATCTTGTCACGATGGTCGCCCTGGATCTCGACGACGCCGTCCTTGATCGCTCCACCCGAGCCGCAGAGCTTCTTCAGGTCGGCGGCGATCGCCTTGATCTCGGCTGGCGGAAGGCAGACGATCGCGGTGACGACCTTGCCGCCGCTTCGGCGGTCGCGGAAGATGCGGATCACGCCGTCAAGCGGCACGCCGGGGCGTCCGCCGGTCGACGGCTTGGGGGGAAGGCGGCGCTCCCCGGTCTTGCGGAGGTCGCCGCCGTCGGTCGAGTACACGGGCGCCACGCGAATAGTCTACGCCTGATGCTGGGAAGGTACGCGCCGAGCCCGAGCGGCCTGATGCACCTCGGAAACGCGCGGACGGCGCTGCTGGCGTGGCAGCAGGTTCGACGGGCTGGCGGCCGCTTCGCGCTCCGCATCGAGGATCTCGACCGCGACCGCTGCCGTCCGGAGTGGGAGCTAGCGCTCCGCGAGGACCTCGCCTGGCTCGGGTTGACCTGGGACGTGGAGGGGCCGCGACAGTCGGAGCGTGGTGCGGCGTACGAGGCGGCGCTCGCGCAGCTGGCGCGCGACGGTCATCTCTACGAGTGCTACTGCAGCCGTGCCGAGGTGCGTGCCGCGAGCGCGCCGCACGGTCCGTCCGACGACGGACCGATCTACCCCGGCACCTGTCGAACGTTGACGGTGGGCGACCGCGAGCGCCGCCGTGCCGAGGGCCGGCGGCCCGCGCTGCGGCTGCGTGTCGAGCCTGGCGTGATCGCGTTCGACGATGTCCTGCACGGCGTCGTCGCACAGGACGTCGCCGCGACGGTCGGCGACTTCATCGTTCGCCGCTCTGACGGTCTCCACGCTTACCAGCTGGCGGTCGTCGTCGACGACGCGGCGCTCGGCGTCACCGACGTGGCGCGCGGCGACGACCTGCTCGGTTCAACGCCGCGCCAGATCCTCCTCCAGCAACTTCTGGGGCTGCAACCGGTGCGCTACGCCCACGTGCCGCTGTTGCTCGACGGGGCTGGCGCGCGCCTCGCGAAACGTGATGGCGCCGCGACGATCCGCGCCGTCCGCGAGTCCGGCGCGCGTGCGGCTGATCTTGCCGACGCGCTGCTCGAGCCGGTCTCGGGCGTGCTCGACGCGTTCGGTAGACCCGGTCGGCGGTGAAGTGGCTCGTGGTGTGATCGTCAGATGGCATGGTCATCAGGCAGCCGGATGACCACGCCATCTCACAATCAGACCACGAGGCGCCGGGCGAGCGCGACGACCGTCACCGGTTCGTAGCCCATCGTCCGGATGATGCCAGCCAGGCGCGTTACCGGACGGTGCCGGTCGTGCGGAACGCGACGCCGGGGATCGTCTCGGCGGCGATCAGCGCCGCCTCTGCGTCCTCGACCTGGCGAGCGACGAGGTCAGCGCGTGCGCCGTCCGCCACCTCTCGCGCGACGAACTGCCAGAGGTACGGGTACCACTCGGGCTCGCGTAGCACGAAGCGCGCCTCCAGCGCCCGCCACATCTCCGGCCCCGTTGCCAGCCCGAGTCGCTCGCGGCGGCCCGCCCAGTGGGCGAAGATGGTGTCGGCGTCGGCCAGATCGGTGCCGATCTCGACGCCGGCGGCGCGCAACGAGGCGCTGAGGGAAGCGATCCATCGTGCCGTCGGGCGGTCGATCCGTTCCGCGCAGAACTCGTCGACGATCACGATCCCGCCAGGGGCGAGGAGCATCGCCGCACGCTCCGCGGCTGCTCCGACATCGCTCACGTGGTGCAACGAGCGGCCGAACCGCACGGCGTCGAACGATCCGGGTCGTAGCTCGTCGGTGTCGAACGCGGCGTGCAGAACCGCGGCCTGGACGCCTGCGAGCGTGCGACGGGCGACGGAGCAGGCATCGGCGGAGGGGTCGAGCGCCGTCACCACGCGCCCGCCACGGGCGAGCTCGAGGGCGACGGAGCCGTAGCCGCAGCCGACATCGAGCACCCGGTTCCGGCCCTCGGTAGCGGCGAGCGCGTGCGCGGCTGCGGGGCCGTAGAGTCGCAGCGCGAGTGCCGGGTGGCGCCAGACCCGGGCGCCGGCGTCAGCCCGTGGCACCAGCGCTGAGAGGTCAGCGACGAGGTCGGCTGGAGCGTTCCGTGGCACCTGATCGCACTCTACCGACGGAGCGCCGCGGCTACCCTTCCGCGTGTGCGTCGCGTCGTGCCTGCATCGATCGCCCTGCTCGTTGCTGGGTGTGGCGGCGGCAGCGCGACGGCGCCGACGAACACGGGCAACAACACCGTCCCTGTTGGCGGTCTGGTCGGTGGTGTCGCACCGCCCGCGACGCGACCTGACGTGGCGTTTCCCGCGAAGGACGGCGCCGGCGTTCTCGCGCTCGCCGCGCGTCGACCGACAGGGCGCGTGACGTACAAGGTGCAGGTCGGCGCGACGACGGGATCCGCCGCCGTCACCTTCGACCTCGAGATCGCGTCGAACGACCGCGCCTCGCGCCTGCATCAGTCGCAGGCGACCGGCGACCTGTGGATCGGGTTCGACGTGCCAGAGCGTCGGATCGCGTGGGAGTGCGTCGCCGCCGCCGGCGCCGCGCCCTCGTGCCATCGCGATGACCCTGATGGGTCGGCGGCGCGTGCGACGGCGGCGATCACCCGCCTGCTCGGAAACGACGAGGTTGCCGCGACCTTCGCCCCGCTCGTCGGCGCTGCGGGCAGCGGCGTTGGCGTGGACAGCCAGGCGGGGACGGACGTGTCCTGTCTTGCCGGGACGGTGCAGGGCGAGGACCGTCGCCTCTGCGTGTCCCGCGACGGCTTCATCACCGAGATGCACGCCGGCTCGACGGCGCTCATCGCGCTCAGCGCCTCCACCACCGTTGCCCAGTCTGACGTTGACCCACCCGCCGCCCTGCCGTGACGGCGATCACCATGAAGGAGCAAGCACCATGAGCACGATCACCACAGATGCCGTGGTTGCTGGCCGTGGCGTAGCGAAGCGCTACGGCGCCGGCGACTCTGCGGTCGATGCCCTTCGCGGCGTCGATCTCGAGATCGCTCGTGGCCAGTTTCTCGCCGTGATGGGCCCATCCGGCTCGGGCAAGTCGACGCTCATGCACATCCTCGCGGGTCTCGACACGCCGACCGCCGGATCCGTGCAGATCGACGGGCGGGAGATCACCACGGCGTCGGACACCGAGCTGACGTTGATCCGTCGTGAGAAGGTTGGCTTCATCTTCCAGTTCTTCAACCTGCTGCCCATGCTGACCGCCGAGGAGAACCTCGAGCTGCCGCTGCGCCTTGCGGGTCGTCCGATCGACCAGGCGTGGAAGGACGAGCTGATCGCGGCGATCGGGCTTGGCAACCGGCTCCATCACCGTCCCGCCGAGCTCTCCGGCGGTCAGCAGCAGCGCGTCGCCGTCGGCCGCGCGCTGCTCACTCGACCAGCGATCATCTTCGGCGACGAGCCGACCGGCAACCTCGACTCGAAGACCAGCGCCGAGGTGATGGAGCTCCTGCGCCACGCGGTTGACACGTTCGGCCAGACGGTGGCGGTCGTCACCCACGACCCGCGCGCCGCGAGCTACGCCGACCGGATCATCTTCCTGCAGGACGGCGACATCGCACGCGACGAGGGTCGGATGACGTCGTCGGCGATCCTCGACGTGATGAAGGGCCTGGAGTAGCCGATGCGTCACGTGATCATTCGCGGCTTCCTCTCGCGGAAGCTGCGATCAAGCCTCACGGCGCTCGCGATCGTGCTCGGAGTCTCGATGATCGTCGGCTCTTCCGTGCTGACGGGCCAGATCAAGGGTGCGTTCGACGGCATCTTCCTCGAGTCGCGCAAGACCACCGACGTGGTGTTGACGCAGGCCACGAGGTTCAAGGACAACCAGGGACAGGCGACCGTGCCTTTCGCCCAGGACGTGCTCGCGAAGGTGCAGGCCGTCGCGGGGGTGCAGAAGGCCGTCGGCAGCGTCACGTCGATCGCGGCAGTGCCGATCGTCATCACCAAGGGCAAGCCGGAGCCGCTGAAGTCGGCTGGCGGCGCTCCGGCACTCGGGTTCTCGCTGAAGGGAGCGCCGTTCGACACGGGCACGATCACCGCGGGGCGCGCTCCGCGCCAGAACGGCGAGGTTGCGCTGGAGGAGCGCACCGCCGCAAAGAAGGACGTCCGGGTCGGCGCGCATCTTGAGCTCGCGACGTCGAGCGGGGTACGACCCGTGACGGTCGTCGGCCTCTTCCACTTCGCCGCTACCGTTGGCGGTGCGACGACGACGATCGTCACGCTCGCGGACGGTCAGGCGTGGTTTGACCGGACCGGAAAGTTCGATGAGATCGACGTTCAGGCGGCGTCTGGCGTGTCGGCGTCGGAGCTCCGCGATCGGATCAGGGCGGCGTTGCCCGACATGACCGTGCGCACCGGAGTGGAGCAGGCGAAGCAGGAGTCTGCAGACGTCGGCAGCTTCGTTGACGTGCTCGGCTACGCGCTGCTCGCGATCGGCTTTGCGTCGGCCTTTGCCGGCGCGTTCATCATCTTCATCACGTTCTGGATCACCGTCGGACAGCGAATCCGCGAGCTCGCGCTCCTGCGCACGCTTGGCGCCTCCCGCCGCCAGATCCTTGCCTCCGTGCTCGCCGAGGCCCTCCTCGTCGGTGTCATCTCGTCCGCGGCCGGCATCGTCGCCGGGCTTGGCATCGCGAAGGCGATCGCCGCGCTCTTCGATGCGCTCGGCTTCGGTCTGCCCGTCGGCGCGATGCACCTCTCCGGAGGCACCGTCGTCGTCGCGTTCCTGATCGGCACCGGCGTCACGCTCGGCGCGTCGCTCGCGCCGGCGCTTCGCTCGACGCGGATCCCGCCGGTGGCGGCGATCCGTGCTGGCGCCACGCTTCCGCCCGGCTGGGTGTCGCGCCACGCGAAGGTGCTCTCAGTGATCGTCTTCACGCTCGGTGTCGGACTCGTCGTCTTCGGGATCTTCGGAGCCAGCGGCACGTCGGCGATCCTCTCCTCGATTGGCTTCGGCGCGCTCGTCTCGCTCGTCGGCGTCGCGTTGACGGCGCAGCTCGTGATCCCCCGCCTCGCACGGATCATCGGCGCACCGGGCGTCTGGTGGGGAGGCATCCCGGGCCGCATCGCGCGGGAGAACGCCGAGCGCAACCCGTCGCGCACGGCGATCACCTCGGCCGCGCTGATGATCGGCATCTTCATGATCACCTTCGTCGCGGTGTTCGCCGCCGGGCTGCAGAAGAACATCTCCGACGTGCTCGGATCCGACATCAAGGCGTCGTTCTTCGTTGCGTCCGGCGGGGTCGTCGGCGGCGGCGGCGCGAGCGGGTTCTCCCCCGCCGTTGCCGACGAGCTGCGCGTCGTGCCGGGCGTCGCGTCGGTCTCGCCGACGACGTTCATCGCGGCGCAGATCGCCGGGACGACGACCGACCTCGTCGTGTCGACCGCGGCGCCCGCCTTCCCGGACGCCTACCGCCTGCAGTGGGTCTCAGGCTCCGACGCGCTCGTGCGCGGGCTCGGACGCACCGATGCGATCATCGATGCGGACTCGGCGAAGAGCGATCACCTCGCCGTCGGCTCGTCCCTGACGATCCACAACCGCGCCGGCGTGAGCGCGACGTTCACGGTGCGCGGCATCGCCAAGACCTCCTCGCTCGTGCAGGGGCTGCTCATCTCACCGGAGGCAGCTGTGCCGCTGCAGGAGCGATCCGGCGTGGCGTTCATGTTCGTCGTCACCAAGCCAGGCGCGAACGAGGCAGCCGTACGTTCGGGGCTCGAGTCGGCCGCGGCGAAGGCAGACCCGTTGCTCCAGGTGCAGTCGAACCAGGACGTCATCGACCAGGCGACCACGCAGATCAACCAGATCACGATCCCGCTCTACGCGCTCGTCGCGGTGATCTTCCTGATCGCGATCGTCGGCATCGTCAACACGCTTCTGCTGTCGGTGTTCGAGCGCACGCGCGAGATCGGCCTGCTGCGCGCGGTCGGCACGACCCGTCGGCAGGTGAGGCGCATGGTGCGCTACGAGAGCGTCATCACCTCCCTGATCGGTGCCGCGCTCGGCGTGCTCGTCGGGATCGGTTTCGGCGCGCTGATCATCACGCGCCTCGGCGACATCCCGTTCACGGTCCCCGTCGTGCAGCTCGCTCTGCTGTTCATCATCGCCTTCGTTGCAGGCGTGCTGGCAGCGATCCTGCCCGCGCACCGCGCGGCGCGGCTGAACGTCCTCGAGGCCCTGCACTACGAGTAAGCGCAGTCAAGAACGCCCGGTGCTGTCGCATCAGCGGTCCTCGCGGGGATGGCGGCCGCCCTCCTCTTGACGGGCTCGTAAACGCCGTGGAGCCGCGGTAGGGAGATGCCTCTACCGCGCCTCCAGGGCGTGCGCGCGGCGGTAGGCGGCGAGAGCATCGGCGTGCGTCCACGGGCCGGGGGAGACGGGGATCCAGCCCGCGATCGCGGCGGTGGCGAGTGCCGGCAGGTCGGCGGCGTCGATGCCGAGCTCGCGCATCGTTGGGAGCTGGATCGCGGCGAGGATCCGCCGAACGGCCCGTGCTGCGCGCCCGCCGTCGGCGGTCGCGTCTGGCGGCTCGCCAAGGGCGTCGGCGACGCGCTCGAAGCGGCCGGCGGCGAACTGCCGGTCGTGGTCGATCGACTCCGCGAGGACGAGGCCGACCGTGAGGCCGTGGGGGAGGCCGAGGATGCTGCCGAGCGGGTGCGCGAGCGAGTGCTCGCTGCCTGCCTCCGAGACGTTCATCGCGAGCCCGCCGAGCAGGCTGGCGCACGCCATCGCGCTGCGCGCGGCCGCGTTGGTCGGCTCGGTGACGACGGCGGGCAGGGCCGTTGCGGCGAGCCGGAGCCCCTCGAGCCCGAGACCGTCGCCGACGGGCGTCCGGGCAACGGTGACGGTCGGCGACAGGCACTGCGCGAGCGCGTCGACACCGCCGTAGAGCGTCGGCGCCGGCGGCAGGGCGTGAGTCAGCTCGGGGTCGACGAGCGCCCAGGTCGCCCGGTTGTGTGGGCTCGGCGCCGCAACCTTTCGGCGCCTCTCCCGGTCGAGGAGGACCACGCCGCCGGTCACCTCCGATCCGGTGCCGGCGGTCGTGGGGATCGCGACGAGCGGGAGGGTGATCGGCCCGATCGGCAAGGGGTCGCCCGGCCAGGTGAAGCGGCGAACGGGCGCGCCGTACGCGGCGACGAGCCGTGCCCCCTTCGCCGCGTCGAGGACGGCGCCACCGCCGATCGCGACGACGCTGTCGGCCTTGACGGCGACGACCTGCGCGCCGAGCTCGTCAACCATTGCGAGCGTCGGCTCGCCGGGCGGCGCGATCACCACCGCGACGTCGTCGACGTCGAGGGCGGCCAGCGCGGCGCGCACCGGTGCGACGTTGCGCACCCCGGCGTCGACGAGCACGAACGGCCGTCGAGCACCGAGCGTCGCCAACACCCGCGCGAGATCGGCGATCACCCCGTCGCCGAAGCGGATCTGCACGGGAAGATGGTTCGCGAACGTGTCCACGCGCGAGGCTCAGCCCATCGGGATCTCGCGCAGCACGTGCGGTCCGACGCGCGCGAAGATCTCCTCGAGGCTCTCACCGGTGATCGTCAGCCCGTGGTTCTTCAAGCCGACGATCGCGTGCCCGGGATCGGGTTGACGACGGACGATGTCGGCCACCGCTTCCGCCAGCTCGGCGGTGCCGCACGGGTAGTTGATCTCCGTCGCCTCGACGCCGGCGACCCACGCGTGGACGTGCACGATCGCGCCAACGGTCGGGTGCTCCTGGTAGATTTTCCAGTGCTCGATCGCGTCGACCGACACGCGACGCGGCTCGATCCCTGGTGGAACCGAGAGCACCATCGCGCGCTCCTGCGGCAGGTAGCCGGTGACGAGGAGCATGTCCCGGCCGACGTCGCGCAGCTTGCTCTTGTCAACGCCCGACGCGCTCATCCAGAAGCGCGTGGCGTCGAGCCGCGCCGACAGGTTGCCGTAGGACATGCCGCCGATCGAGTAGAGGCGCTTGACGTGGGCGAAGTCGCGCTCGGAGAGGATCTTCTCGATCGGGAACGGCGCCGGCAGCAGGTCGAGCGCCGCCATCTGCTCTCCCGCCCACGTCAGCGACCGCGTGATCTTGTCGCCGTCCCACAGGCTCGGCTCGAGCGTCGGCTCGAAGACGTTCTCGATGACCAGGTTCGACTCGGCGAGCGGCGAGAGCCGCTCGACGACGCGCTCGGAGAAGGTTGTGGGATCGTCCGCGACCCGCACCTCGTAGTTGCCCTGCTCGAGGGTCAGGAAACGCGCGCTGACGCCAGGCACGACGCAGACGGAGAGGTTCGAGAGCGCGCGGACGAGCACCGGATAGCCGCGGCGGATGAAGTCCTCCGGCTGCACCTCGGCGTGCCAGAACGAGGCGACGAACGTCCACTTGTTGTGCCGTCGATACGGGCGTGGCGCGTCCGCATCGACGAAGTTGAGCACGAGCCGCGCGTCGTCCGGCGACGCGAGCTCTCGATACCCCCGGGCGACGAGCGCTGCCGCCAGCTCCTCGCGGAACGTGGCGAGCACCGGAGGGACGGTGCCGTTGAACGCGAACTCCACCGATACCACCTCCTGAGGTTCACCGAGGAGGATACTCCAGTAGACGGAGACGAGATGGACGAGCCCTCTTTTCAGGCAGGCCGCGTACGTGCCACGACGTCGGCGGCGCGCGAGAAGCTTGGCATCGCCGATCGCGGTCTGCTCGCGACGAGCCGCGATCAGACGTTCCTGCACACCGACCCGTGGAGGGCGCTGCGGATCCTCAGCGAGTTCGTCGACGGGTTCGATGCGCTGTCGCGCTGCGGGCCGGCGGTGACCGTGTTTGGCTCGGCGCGCACCGATCCGGCGCACCCCGACTACGCGCTTGCGCGTGTGGTCGGCGGCGCCCTTGCTGCGCGTGGCCTGACCGTGATCACCGGTGGCGGTCCCGGCATCATGGAGGCGGCGAACCGCGGCGCGAAGGAGGCTGGTGGGTTCTCGGTTGGGTGTACGATCGAGCTGCCGGAGGAGCAGGTCGCGAACCCGTACCTCGACCTGGTGATCGATTTCCGTTACTTCTTCGTGCGCAAGACGATGTTCATGAAATACGCCGAAGGGTTCGTCGTCTTTCCCGGCGGCTACGGCACCCTCGACGAGCTGTTCGAGGCGCTCGTGCTGATCCAGACCGGAAAGGTCGACCGCTTCCCGGTGGTGCTGATGGGCACGAAGGTGTGGTCGGGCCTTCTCGACTGGTTGCGCACCGACGCGCTCGCGGACGGGCGGATCAACGAGCACGACCTGGCGTTGCTGACCGTTACTGACGATCCCCAGGAGGCTGTTGAGGCGGTCTGCAAGGGCTGGGTACGGTAGCGGCGTTCCTGCGCTACCGTTCGGCGTGTCGGCCTGGCTGGTCGGCTCTCGCGGAGGAATCGATCCGCGCCGTGATGTACGACCGCCGCACGCTCGCCGACGAAGGCGACTGACCATTGAGCCGTGCGGCTTCCTACCGGAGGGGACTATCGCGCAGACGCCCAGAGAGGGCTCCGTCGTGGCGGATGACCAGGAACTCGTAGCCGAGCTTGCGGCGATCGAGGCGTGGGCTGGCGAGCGGATCGTGCAGCCAGGCGACGATGCGCGGGCGGCGCTGGCGCCGGGCACGGCGTTCTCCAACGCCTACGTTGCGGCGCGCGCGGAGATCGCTGCCGGGAGCCGCTCGCCGTCACCGGCGTGGCGGCGCGACTACGCGTTGCTGCTCGGGCTGCAGCGGATCCTGTCGGACGACAAGCCGCACCTGACGGACGGGCTGGAGCTGCGCGAGCACCAGGTCGACGCGCTGGCCGGCATGCTCGCGGCGCTGCTCGGCGACGCGCAGCGCGGCTGGGAGGATCAGAGCGCCGCGACGGAGGACACGCCTTCGACCCCGGATGATCCCATCGACGATGCGAGCATCGAGGCCGAGGCGCGGGCGACGGCCGAGGCCGAGGCGCGGCTGGCTGACGCGATCGCGGAGCTGGGCCTCGAGGAGGAGGAGGGTTCCGAGCCAGACGTGGAGGCAGACCTCGACGGGGTCGAGGAGGCGGCCGGCGCGGACGACGAGGATGATCCCGGGCTCGAGCCCGAGCCGATCCACGACCCGGGTGCCGTGCGCCGCTACCGCTTCAAGCACCCGACGGCGAGCGGCAAGACGGTCGCCGCCGCCGGGTTCGTCGAGGCGGCACGCATCACCGGCGTGCTGATCCTCACCCATCGTCGGTTGCTCGTTGACCAGTTCCACCGCGACCTGCGCGAGCACGGCTACGGACACCGGCTGAAGGAGGCGATCCTCGTCGGCAAGCGCGTGCCGGCGATCGCTCCGGTCACGGTCGAGACGTACGCCTGGTTCATCCGCAACGCGCACCTGCTCAACCGTGACGTGTACGGCGTCGTGCTGTGCGACGAGGCACACACGGCGCTCGGGGAGAAGACCGCGCTCGCGATCCGCGCGCTCGATACCCCGACCTACATCGGCATGACGGCGACGGACGAGCTGTTGCAGAAGCACGTCGGTGACGTCTTCCCGGCGGAGATCGCCGACTTCCCGCTCGCCGAGGCGGTGAAGCGCGGCGTCGTCGCGCCGTTGCGGGCGATCCGCGTGCGCCCTGGCGCGAGCGTGAAGCGGGTGCGGATCGTCGGCGGCGACTTTGACCAGCAGGAGCTCGCGCTGGCGCTCGACCACGACGCGTTGAACATGGCGGCGGCGATGTACTACAGCGACATGTTCGGGCACCGACCGGGCATCGTCTACTCCGCAGGGGTCGACCATGCGGTGCGCGTCGCGGCGGCGATGCGCGCGGTTGGACTGAAGGCGGCGGCGGTGAGTGGCCGGACGCCGCCGCGGGAGCTCGCGAACACGTTGGCGGCGTACGAGCGCGGCGAGATCAACGTGCTCGTGAACGCTCAGCTGCTTGCCGAGGGCTGGAACGCACCGCGTGCGACGGTGTGCATGCACCTGGCGCCGACGGCCTCGAAACGCGTCTACCAGCAGCGCATCGGTCGGATCATGCGTCTGCACCGCCGGAAGGAGGCTGGCGTTGTCGTCGACTTTGCCGAGGCGACCGCGCCCCACAACGATCGCACGGTGACCGTCCACTCGCTGCTCGGCGTCGAGACCTACCACCCGGGGGCGCTCGTGACGCCGCGCTCGCCGCGTCGGCGCCAGCGGTGGCGGCGGCTCGCGAAGCCGCTTCTGCGCGAGGCGGGCTGGCTCGTCCCGGTGACGAACGACCCGGAAGCGCGCCGCGAGATCATCCTGCGCGACTGGAAGCACGTCGCGATCGACCGCCTGCCGGATGACGAGCAGGACATGTGGGCGGAGAACGCAGGGCGGAAGGTCGGTCAGAAGGACCTGCCGCGGCTCGCGAAGGTGCTGTCTGGCATCCGCATCGAGACGCGGATGCTGTTCTTCGCGACGTGTGCGGCGGAGAACAAGAATCGCGCGCTGCGCCTGATCGCGCTTGGCGACCTGGCTCAGAACCGTCCGACCGCGAACGTGTTCGAGCGGGCCGTCCGCCTCGTTGAGGCTGCGCCAACCTGGCGCCTTGACCGGGCGCAGGGGTCGCGGACGTTGCTGTTGGCGATCGGCGATCATCGCGTCGAGGCGTCCGAGCACCAGTACGTGGCGTGGGCGTGGCGCCTTGCGCGCGCGTCGCGCGACGCACAGTTCCGCAAGCTCGCGACGACCGACGCTGGTCGTGATCTTGCGCGCAGCCTTGCGGGGAAGACGGGCGACGAGCTGTTCCGGCAGGCGAAGAGGATCGCCGCGAGCGCGCTTGCTTCGCCGCTCGACCTTGGCGTCGCGCTGCTCGCCGTCGTGCAGACCTCAGACCCGACGGCAGCACGCATCATCGAGGAGGTGCGTGTGCGCCTGTCGGTGGACGGTCCCGCGCTCGCCGCGGCTCTCGGGACGAACGTGCCGCTGCCGCGCGCGCCGCGCCGACCCGCCGGCCCGCCGCCGCGGCGCGCGCCGACGCGCAAGGTCGTTGCGGCGCCGTCGGCTACGCCGCGCTCCGACGTCGATCGATCGGTCGATGAGGAGGATGACGCCGCCGCCGTCGAGGATGGCGAGTCGCCGTCGCGCCGCAAGCGCAAGCGGCGTCGACGGCGACGTGCTGGGGCCGGGGAAAGCGTTGAGGATGGCTCGGCGAACGAGGACGCGCTTCCGGGCAGCGAGGTGACCGGCGCCACGCCGTCGCTTGACGCCGACGGTCCGAGCACGGGCGCGTCGCCATCCCCGACCCGCCGCCGCCGGCGTCGCCGAGGGGCCGCGACCGCGTCAGATCCCACCGCGATCGGCGAGGCCGCCGAGCCTGCAACGACCGCCGTGCCGCAGCTGGACCCGGCTCCCGCCGCTCCGGTCAAGCCGGCGCGCGCGCGCCGGCGCACCGTTGTCGTCGCGACGCCTGAAGCGCCCCTTCCCGAGCCGGAAGAGGTCGTGTCCCCGGAAGCCGCGGAGCCGCCGAAGCGGCCGCGGCGCCGGAAGGCTGTGCCGCCTGCTGCGGAGTAGCCGCTACTTGTAGCGGTACGTGATGCGGCCGCGCGTCAGGTCGTATGGCGAGAGCTCGACCTTGACCCGATCGCCGGGCAGGATGCGGATGTAGTGGCGGCGCATGCGGCCAGAGATGTGGCCGAGCACCTCGTGGTTGTTGTCCAGCTTTACGCGGAACATGGTGTTCGGCAGGGCCTCCTGGACCTCGCCTTCCATCTCGATCTTGTCTTCCTTCGTCAACCGTCCTCCAAGACGTGCGTCTCTGGGAGTATCGCACCCCGACGCAGAAACTACGGAAGGAAGGACAGCTCGACGGTCGTGGCGGCCGGTGAGAAGCGTCCGGCGAGCACCAGTCCGACCTCGAAGACGACCGTTGGCGACAGCGCGTCGGCGGTGCAGGCGGCCTCGAGCGTCATCCGGATCGTGCTCGTCGGGTCGAGCGCGACCGTCGCCGTGGGTGTCGTGCGAGGCACCAGGACCGAGTGCTCGACCTCGAGGCAGTCCGTGTAGCGCACCGCGATCGGCGGTCCGGCCGGCCGGATGCCCTCGATCGTCAGCGGCACCAGCAACTGGCCGGGGCGCACGAGCCCGCGCGGCGGGCCTGTGAGGACGAGCGGGTCCGCAGCGAGCCCTTCGATGGTGATCGCGAACCGGCGGGTCACGACCTGCGGGAACGAGACGGTGGCCTCGACCGTGGCTTGCTGGTCGCCCACCAGGCCATCGGTCGTCAGCAGCTCGGCGACGGTGGTGCGCGGCAGCGTGACACGCCCCGTCCCATCGGCGGCGACCGTGCTGGATGGGAGATCGACGACGTGTGCACCGAGGGCGAGGCGGGCGTGCAGGGTGTCGCCGGTCGCTGCGCCCGTGACGGACACGAGGCCGGGGGTGGTGTCGGTGAGCCGCAGCCCCGCGTAGGCGATCTTCGGCGCCACGCTGCGTCGGATCGTCACGATGCTGACGACGCCGCGGCGGACGGTGAACGTCGTCGTCGCCGCGGGCTGAGCGAGGGCCCAGTCGGCCCCGTGACGGATCAGTGATCGGCCGTAGCGGGCGCGCAGGAGGGCGAGGCGCGACCCGACGCCGACGCCGCGGCGGGTGCGCGCGCGGGCGCTGGTCGTCCAGGTGACGAAGACGGCGCCGGCCGGACCAAAGGTCGCGTGCGCACCGTCGAGGTCGCAGCGCCGGGCTTGGCCGGTGCCGGCGCACCGGCCGCCGGACGCCGTGAGGGAGCCCTCGGTGGCCCCGAGCGCGATCCGGCCGATGCTCGCGCCCTCGCGGATCACGACCGCTCGCGGTGCCGCTGCGTGCGCCGGTGCCGCCAGGGCGAGGGCGAACAGCACGATGACCGCCCCCCGGATCACGCGGTCAGTGTACGGGTTCCCGTCGGAGCGCGCTAGTGGTCTGATTGTGAAATGGCGTGGTCATCCGACTGCCTGGATCGTCCTGCGCTTGTCGGCTCTGCCACCCGTCGGGTGGCTACGCCGCTCAGCTTCGGCGACCGCGCCCCGGCCCGCTCTGCGTGCCGGATCGTGGGCTTCGCGGGAACGTCGCGCGCCGCTTGCGCTTGCCTCAGCAAGCCCTGCGCGACGCGCAACGCTCCCGCTCGCTCCAGACACCCAATGACCATGTCATTTGACAATCAGACC
>JANYCN010000060.1 GCA_025360225.1 Actinomycetes bacterium
CCCACGATCCGGCACGCAGAGCGGGCCGGGACGCGGTCGCCGGAGCTGAGCGGCGCAGCCACCCGACGGGTGGCAGAGCCGACAAGCGCAGGACGATCCAGGCAGTCGGATGACCACGCCATTTCACAATCAGACCACTAGACGGGCGGCGTCGCCGGTTGCGTCAGCGGGTGGTGGCAGGCGACGGCTCGTCCGACCACGCGCATCGCCGGCGTCAGCGTCTCGCAGTCCGTCGACCGGTACCGACAGCGTGGGTGGAAGTGGCATCCCGGCGGCGGGTTGATCGGGCTTGGGACGTCGCCCTCCAGCACGGTCTCATCCGCGAGTCGCGCTCTCGCGATCGCCTGATCAGGCACCGGGACGGCGGCGAGCAGTGCTGCGGTGTACGGGTGCGACGGAGCGGCGAAAAGCTCGTCGACGGTCGCCACCTCGACGATGCGACCGAGGTACATCACCGCCACCCGGTCGGCGACGTGGCGAACGACGCCGAGGTCGTGCGCGATGAAGACGATCGTCAGGCCGAGCTCGGCCTGGAGGTCTCGCAGGAGGTTCAACACCTGAGCTTGGATCGAGACGTCGAGCGCCGAGACGGGCTCGTCACAGATCAACAGGCGCGGTGCCGTCGCGAGCGCCCGCGCGATGCCGATGCGCTGTCGTTGTCCGCCCGAGAACTCGTGTGGATACCTTCGTGCGTGCTCGGCGCTGAGCCCGACGCGGTCGAGCTGCTCCGTGACCCGTGCCCTTAGCGCGCTGCCGTGGGCGAGGCGGTGGACGCGGAGCGGCTCGGCGACGATGTCGAACACGGTTCGCCGCGGGTTCAGCGATGCGTATGGATCCTGAAACACCATCGCCATGTCGCGGCGTAGCGCCTTCAAGGCCGCCCCGCGTGAGGCACCAACGTCGACGCCATCGAACCGGACACGTCCGGACGTTGGCGTGTACAGGCGCATGATCAGGCGGGCGAGCGTCGATTTACCGCAGCCGGACTCTCCGACGAGCCCGAGCGTCTCGCCGCGTTCGACGCGGAGGCTGACGTCGGTGACGGCGTGCACTGCCTCACGTCGGCCGAGCGCGAACTGCTTGGTCACGGCCTCGAGCTCCAGCAGCGTCTGTCCGCTCATCGCCGCCCTCCGGGGAGGTGACAGGCGATGCCGTCGCTGAGAACCGGACGCCGGGCGCAGGCCTCGTGCGCCGACCGGCAGCGTGGCGCGAACGAGCAACCAGGGTCGTCGTCTTGCAACGTCGGTGGCTGGCCGGCAATCGAGGGGAGCCGTGCGCTCCGCGGGTGGTCGATGCGCGGGATCGACTCGAGCAGGCCCGCCGTGTACGGGTGGCGCGGGCTCGCGAGGATTGCCGATGTCGGCGCCGTCTCGACGATCCGTCCGGCGTACATCACGGCAACGCGATCGGCGAGCCCTGCGACGACGCCGAGGTCGTGGGTGATCAGAAGCACGCTGGTGCCGTGCTCGGCGCGAAGCACGCGGATCAGTCGCAGGATCTGGGCCTGGATCGTCACGTCGAGCGCGGTCGTGGGCTCATCGGCGACGAGGACGGCGGGTCGAAGGGCGAGGGCCATCGCGATCAGGACCCGCTGTCTCATGCCACCGGACAGCTGGTGGGGGAACAGCTCGGCGCGTCGGCCTGGCTCGGCGATCCCGACCTCGTGCAGCAGCTCGACGGCCCGCCTCGCGGCCGCTCGCCGCGGCACCGGATCGTGCGCACGGATCACCTCGGCGATGAGGTCGCCGACCCGGCGCACGGGGTTCAGCGAGGTCATTGGATCCTGGAAGACCATCGCGACCTGGGCGCCGCGGACGTCGCGGAGCTCGCGCTCGGAGAGGGTCATCAGCTCGCGGCCGTGCAGCCGGACGGATCCGGTGACGCGCGTGTTGCCGGCCGCTCGGTTGAGGGCTGTGAGCGACATCGCGGTCGCCGACTTGCCGCTCCCTGACTCGCCGACAAGCGCGAGCACCTCGCCGCGGGTGAGCGAGAACGACACGTCGCGCACTGCGTGGATCGTTCCCGCCTCGGTGGCGAAACGCACGTCGAGGTCGTGCACGTCGAGGACGTTCTCAGGCAACGCGGATCCGCGGATCGAGCCACGCGTAGGCGATGTCGACAGCGGCGTTCGCGACGACGACGATCGCGGCGCCGTACAGCGTGATTGCCATCAGCGGCGGCAGGTCAAGGTGCGCGACGGACTCCTGCGCGTACTGGCCGACGCCGCCGATGCCGAACACCTTCTCGATGAGGATCACGGTGCCGCCGACCGTCGCGCCGAAGTCGAGCCCGAAGAGCGTGACGACCGGGATCAGGCTGGTGCGCAACGCGTGGCGAAACAGCACTCGTGAGCGGGAGAGGCCCATCGCGCGCGCGGTGCGCACGTGATCGGCTCCTCGGGCGTCCAGCAGCGACGCGCGGACGACGCGGGCGTAGAACCCGATCGAGACGACGGCGAGCACGCACCATGGGACGATGAGGTGCTTCGCCCACTCGATCGGGTCGCTCCACGAGGCGTAGCCGCCGATCGGGATCCAGGAGAACACGCCGACGTCGCGGTAGCGGTAGGTGAACAGGTAGAGGAGGACCATCCCGAGCCAGAAGATCGGGATCGAGATGCCGGTGAGCGCGACCACGGTGAGCACGCGGTCAAGCCACCGGCCAGCGTTCAGGCCCGACAGCACGCCGATGGTGACGCCGAAGACAAGCCAGAGGATCGCGGCACCGACAGCGAGCGACAGCGTGCGCGGAACACCTGTCTCGATCGTTGGCATGACCGGCGTCTGGTCCTGGTAGGAGATGATGTCTCGCCGGATCACGAGGTGATCCATCATGTCGAGGTACTGCACGGGAAGCGGCCGGTCGAACCCCCAGTCGTGGCGGATCTGCGCGATGTTCTGCTGGGTCGGGTGGCGTCCGGCGAGCCGTAGGGCCGGATCGCCACCGGGGATCACGTTGAACAGGGCGAACACCGCGAGGCTCACGGCGAAGAGGACGAGGACGAGGCCAGCGAGGCGGCGAACGACGAAACGGATCATCGGTCGACCCGCACCACGCCATGCGGGTCGAGGGCGTCACGGAGCCCGTCGCCGAGGACGTTGAGTGACACCGCTGCGACGACGATCATCACGCCTGGCGCGATCGTCAGCATGGGCGCCGTGACGATCGAGGACGCGCCGGCCTCGATGATGTTGCCCCACGACGGCGTCGTCAACGCGACCCCGACACCGAGGTAGGAGAGGGCGGCCTCGGTGAGGATGTTGTTCGCGACGATCAGCGCGAGGAGGACGAGCGCGGTGTTGAGGACGTTCGGCAGCAGCTCGCGCGTCATCGTGCGCCAGGCGCCAGCGCCGTGCGCGATCGCCGCCTCGACGAACTCGCGTTCGCGCAGGGCGAGCACCTCGCCGCGGAGTGGTCGCGCGGCGTACGGCACGTAGACGACGGCGATCACGACGATCGGGATCAACGTCGAGTCAGAAGGGATCTCGATCGGCCCGAGGTGCACCCCGTTCACGGCGAGAACGGTGGCGATCGCCACTGCCAGGAGGTACACGGGAAACGACCAGATCAGGTCGAGCCCACGGGCGATCACCGTGTCGGTGATGCCGCGTCGGTAGCCGGCCAGCAGGGCAAGGGAGAGCGCGAGCGTCAGGCAGAGCGCGGCAGAGCCGAGGCCGATCACGAGCGAGGTGCGTCCTCCGTACAGGACGCGGACGAGGAGGTCGCGTCCGTTCGCGTCGGCACCGAGCAGGTACGCGCCGCGCCAGCCGGGCCCGATCGGCGTGCCGTCGTCGGCGACGACCGGAACGACGCGTCCGCCGTCGCTGATCGATCCCGACAGGTTCTCGTACTCCGGACCGTGGTGCGCGACGAGCGCCACCCAGATCGGCGCCCCGACCGTGCAGATCGCCACGAGGACGGCGAACGACGCGCCAGCAGCGAGCGCTACCCGGTTGCGACGTAGGCGTCGGAGGGCGAGACGCCACGGCCCTGCGATCGTCGCCTGGCCGGTCAGCTCGGCGCCAGCCACATCGATGTGAACAGCTCGTAGTAGGAGGTGTTGAAGACGACGCCGCGCAGGCGGGCAGAGTTGTACTTCACGAACAGCCGGTTCATGAACGGTGCCCACCCGACGTCATCCGTCATGAAACGCTGATCGAGCGCCGCCCAGGCTGCGGAACGCTCCGGGCCGACCGGCAGCGCCTTTGCTGCATCGATCAGGCGGTTCAGCGCGGGGACGTTCGAGTTCGAGGTGTTGTTGTTCCCGACATCGACGATCCCCTCGCCGTTCAGCTCGACGTCGATGAAGTCCTGGCCGTCGGCGAAGTCCTGGTTGAAGTCGTTAAACATGATCTGCGGGTCGGTCTTCTGCGACGAGATCGTGTCCCAGTAGACCGACTCGTCAAGCACCTTGACGGACGTTCGATAGCCGAGGTCGGCGAGGACGGAGGCGAGGTACTGCGCGGCCTTCGGTGCTGGCTCGGTCGTGTGGCTCCACACGGTCACCTTCATCCCGACGGTGCCCGAGGAACGGACGAGCGCCTTCGCCTTGGCGACGTCGTACGGGTAGAGGGCGTGGAGCTTGAAGGCCTCGCCGAACCCGGGAGGGAGGACGTTCTCCGTCACGGTGCCCTGTCCGCCGAAGATCTTCACCAGCGCGTGCCTGTCGATGGCGTAGTTCACGGCCTGCCGTACCGCGAGCCGGTTGAACGGCGCCTTGCGCTCGTTCATCGCCCAGAACGTCGTGTTGTTGCGCGCGAACTCGTGTACCTGGTCGGGGAACGACCCTTTCAGCTGCGTGAAGCGGTCAGGCGCCACTGGCTCGAAGGAGAAGTCGAGCTGGCCGGCAGCTGTGAGATCCGCCGCGCGCTCCGGGTCAACGCCGATCTGGACGTCGATCTCGTTGAGGTGGCCGTTCGGCGTGTCCGGCGTCCACGCCTTGAAGGCGGGGTTTCGGACGATCACGATCTGCTGCTTCGGCACGTACCGGGAGATCATGTACGGCCCCGTCGCGACGCGGGCTGCGTCGATCGTCGAGACGTCCCTGTCGGGCGTCCCAACCGGATAGGCAAAGGCAAACGCGAGCGAGAGGTAGTAGAGAAACGTTCCGTCCGGATGGGCGAGGGTGAACGTGATCGTCCGTGCCGTGTCATCGGCGAGGATCCCGCTGATCCCGTTCTTCTTCGAGCTCGCGTACGCGTCTGCGCCCTTGATTTCGCTGTAGAAGCCGACGCCGGGCGAGTCGATCCGGAACAGCCGCTCGATCGAGAACTTGAGGTCGCTCGGTCGAACCTCGCGGCTCACGGGGGCGGAGAACATCACGCCGGCGCGCAGCGTGAACGTGTAGGTCAAGCCGTCTGCGGAGACGGTCGGCATCGCGGTCGCTAGGTCGGGAACGAGCTCGCCGCCGGCTGCGCCAGCCTCCTTCTTCACCGTGAGGAGACCGTTGTTCGTCGCGAGGAGGATCTCCCAGCCCTGGTTCGTGTAGGAGAGGCCAGCGTCGAGGTGGTCAGGGTTCTCCTGGATCGCCGCCTTCAGCGTCCCGCCCTCGACGGGCGTCGACGGCGCCGGCGCGCTCGACCCGGTCGACGTCGGGCCGGTCGTCGTCGGCGCGGTCACCGTGCTCGAGTCTCCGCAGGCCGCTGCGATGGCGGCCAGCGCCACGGTCAGGGCAAGGGCGAGCGCTCTCGGGATCCTCATTGTCGGCTCCTACCGCGCGAGGTACATGGACGGGAATAGCTCGTAGTACGTGCCGTTGAACACGAGTCCCTGGAGCTGCTCGGACGTGAACTTCGGCAGCGTGCGGTTCATGAACGGCACCCAGGGCGCGTCGTCGCGCATCATCGCGAGGTCGATCGCGGCCCACGCGGCATCGCGCGTCGGGCCGGGCTCCAGCGCGCGGGCGGCATCGATCTGCGCGTTCAGGGCCTTCACGTTCACGTTCGAGTGCACCTGGTTGCCGACGTCGGCGATCCGCTCGCCGTTCAACTGGATGTCGAGGAAGTCCTGGGCCTCGGGGTAGTCCTGGTCGAACTGGACGAACGCCACCTGCGGGTCGCCCTTCTGGGTCGAGATCGTGTCCCAGTAGACCGACTCGTCGAGGGTCTTCACGACGGCGTGGTAGCCGAGGGAGGTGAGCACGCTCGCCACGTACTCGGCGGCCTTCGGGGCCGGGTCGACGTTGTGGCTCCAGACCTGCACCGTCATCCCGGCCGTGCCGGAGGAGGCGACGAGCGCCTTCGCCCTCGCGAGGTCGTAGGGGTAGAGCGTGTGCGCGACGTACGACGCCCCGATGCTCGGCGGCAGGAGGTTCTCGGTCGCGGTTCCCTGTCCGCCGAAGAGCTTCACCAGCGCGCTCCGGTCGACGGCGAGGTTCAGGGCCTGGCGCACGGCGAGCTTGTCGAACGGCGGCTTACGGTGGTTGAGCGCGAAGTAGGTGATGTTGTTGCGCGGGTAGACGTGAACCCGCGAGCCCTCCGTCGCCTTCAGCTGCGCCAGGCGATCGGTCGCGACCGCCTCCATGTACCAGTCGAGCTGGCCGGCGGACGTGAGGTCAACGGCGCGCTCCGGGTCGACCCCGATCTGAAGCTCGATCCGGTCGAGATGACCGTTCGGCGTCTCCGGCGTCCACTGCACGAAGCTCGGGTTGCGCACGAGCACGATCTGGCGCTTCGGCGTGTAGGTCGTGATCATGTACGGCCCGGTAGCGACGCGCCACGCGTCGATCGTCGAGACGTCCTTGTCAGGCGTGCCGACCGGGACGGCGAAGGCGAACGGGATCGCGAGGTAGTCCAGGAACGTCCCATCCTTGACCGTTAGCTTGAAGGTGATGGTTCGCGCGGTGTCGTCCGCGACGATCCCGCTGATACCGCCCTTCCGGCTCGTCGCGTAGGCGTCCGCGCCGACGATCCCGCTGTAGAAGCCGACGCCGCCGGAATCGATCCGGAAGAGGCGCTCGATCGCGAACTTGATGTCGCTCGGCAGCACCTCGCGGCTGATCGGCGGCGAGAAGCGCACGCCGGAGTGCATCGTGAAGGCGTAGGTGAGGCCGTCGGCGGAGACGATCGGCATGTCGGTCGCGAGGTCGGGGACGATCGTGCCACCGGCGGCGCCAGCCGCGGCCTTGAAGCGGAGGAGGCCGTCGCCGGTCGCCTCGAGGATCTCCCACCCGCTCGTCGCGTACGAGAGGCCGGTGTCGAGGTAGTCCGGGTTGTCGGGCATCGCACCGCGTAGCGTCCCGCCGTCCTGGATCACGGGC
Organism: Actinomycetes bacterium; assembly: GCA_025360225.1. Lineage (GTDB taxonomy): Bacteria > Actinomycetota > Thermoleophilia > Gaiellales > F1-60-MAGs149 > JANYCN01. The sequence goes on from JANYCN010000060.1 coordinate 7,259, forward strand.
GTCGTCGCGGTCGCCGTCGTCGCTGCCACCGTCGATGGAGCCGAGGTCGAAGCCGTCGAGGAGTCGCCGCACGCCGCGGCCGCCGCGCCAAGCAGGACCGCCCCGAAAATCGTGAGCCGCTTCATCGGACCCTCCCGGTTGCGCCGACGATGCCGGCGGCGCGGGCCTCGGCGACGCGAGGCATGATCGCACGGGCCACGTCGAGCGTGTGGTCGACGTCCTCCTCCGTGTGGGCGGCGGAGGGTAGGAACAGGCCCTGCTGCGGCGGCTGGGTGAGAACCATCCGCTCCAGCAGCTCGCCGTGGAACGTCGGGAACGGGCTCTCCGCGACGCGGTCGAGGGCGTCCCGGTAGCTCGTCGGCGGGCTCGTCGTGAACCAGAGCTGGAACATCGAGCCGACGCCGCTCACGCACGCCTCGAGCCCGGCGTCCTTCGCGGCCGCGACGAGCCCGTCGCCGAGGCGACGGCCGCGCGCGAGCAGGTCGTCGTAGAAGCCGGGCTTGCCCGTCTCGCGCATCGTCGCGATCACGGCGGCGCAGGCCAGCGGGTTGGCGTTGTAGGTGCCCCCGTGCATCGTGCGGCCCTCGGTGACGACGGCCATCGCCTCGCGGCTGCCGCCGACCGCCGCAACGGGGAGGCCGCCGGCGATCGCCTTCGCGAGGATCGTCAGGTCGGCGCGAACGCCGAGGAGCCCCTGCGCGCCGCCCGGGTGGACGCGGAACCCGGTCAGCACCTCGTCCAGGATCAGGAGCGCGCCGTGGCGTGTTGCGAGCTCCCGCATCCGCTCGAGGTAGCCCGGAGCGGGAAGCAGCCCGCCGGCGTTTCCCGCAATCGGCTCGCAGATCACCGCCGCGAGCTCGTCGCCGTGCTCGGCGAAGGCCGCCTCGAGCAGCCCGACGTCGTTCCACGTCGCGACGACGAGCGTGTCGCCGACGGCGAGCGGGATGCCGGTCGAGGAGGGCGCCACGGAGGGGCTCGCGAGCGACCCGTAGGTGTCCGCCGAGGGGTGCGCCGACCAGTGGATGGCGTCCGACCAGCCGTGGTACTGGCCCTCGAAGCGCAGCACCTTCTGGCGCCCGGTCGTCGCCCGCGCGAAGCGCAGCGCGTACTGGGCACACTCGGTGCCGGAGCTGCCGAAGCGCAGCTGCTCGATCGAGGGCATCCGGGCGCAGACCGCTGCGGCCGCCTCCTCCTCGAGGTCGTGGCAGAGCGCGAAGTGCGACCCGCGCGTCGCGAAGGTCGTCGAGACGGCCTCGACGAGCGCCGGGTGACGGTGTCCGAGGATCAGCGGGCCCTGGCCCATCTGGTAGTCGACGTACGTGTTGCCGTCCGCGTCCGTGATGCGCGACCCGCTCGCAGAGGCGACGAAGATCGGGCACGGCCTCCAGCCTGACCGGGGAGAGCGGGTCCCCGAGCCGACGCCGCCCGCCATGTGCTGCTGTGCGCGCTCGAAGAGCGCTGCGGAGCGCTCCATCGGTCGGGTCATGTCGGCCACCCTCCAACGTGGGTACAGGTACGGGCCGCGGCGGCGGAGCCGGCTGCAAGCGCCGCCTGGCTGTCCGCTCCCGCGAGGCGAGCGGCGATGAATGCTCCGATCAGCGCATCACCGGCGCCGAGGGTGTCGACGACCTCGACGTCGGCGGCGGGGACCTCGTGAGCGCCGTCGTCGTCGACGACGAGCGCGCCGGCTGCGCCGCGGGTGACGACCACGGTGCGCGCCCCGGCGGTGCGGAGCCACGCCGCCAGCTGCTCGGCATCGCCGGCCGGCGAGGAGACGAAGGCGACGTCGAGGTGCGGTGCGATCGCGGCCACGACGTCCACGTCGGGGGCCTCACCGAGGTCGTAGGACGTCGTCGTGCCACCGGCGCGGAGCGCGGCGAGGCCGGCAGCAGGGGTGGAAACGCGCGTCGCGTGCACCCAGACACGGTCGCGGAGCGCCTCTGCGGTCGTCCCGTCGAGGCGCACGTCGGCGGCTACGCCGTAGCTCTCGTGCACGAAGGTGCGGTCGGCGCCGTCGTGTCCGACGACCGTCACCCCGGTCTGGCCGGTCGCCCGGACCTCGACGAGCGACATGTCGACGCCTGCGGCGCGGCCGGCGATCAGCAACAGCTCGCCCTCCTCGTCGTTCGCCATCACGCCGACGTAGGCCGTGTCGATGCCGGCGTGCGCGAGGTGGACGGCGACGTTCAGCGCGTTTCCGCCCGGGAACAGGCGCTCCGGCGGCCCGAGGTAGCGGTCGATGCAGTTGTCGCCGACACAGGCCACGCTCACGGCCAGGTCGCCTCCCCGGTCGCGAGGATCCGCTTGCCCATCAGCACCCGTGCGTCGAGGTCGTCGATCCCCCGCATCAGCGCGGAGTAGACGACGAACCACTGCAGCGGCACCTTCAGCACGAACGGTGCCAGCAGCGGGTGCAGCCCGGCGTGGTCGGCGGCGTCGAATGTGATCACCCGTGCGCCGCGGCTGCGGGCCACCGCGAGGGAGCGCTCGACCATCGGTCGGGACTCGTCGGTGCCGAGCAGGAACGCCATCTCGGGGCGCTGGCGCTCGAGCGCCTCCGCGGGGCCGTGACGGAACTCGGCGGCCTCGATGAACGCCCCGTTCGTGCGGATGTTCTCCATGAAGACGGTGAGCGCGAACTTGTAGGCGAGGCCGTAGAGCGGGCCAGAGCCGAGGCAGTAGAGGAGCTGTGCAGGCAGCATCTCGGCTGCCATCTCCTCGCCCCGGGCCTGGCTGTCGCGGTACGCGCTCGCGATCAGCTCGGGGAGTGCGTCGAAGCCGTCGAGCACCGCGTCTGCCTCACCGTTACCTTCGATTCGCGCCCACTCGAGCGCGAACAGCGAGACGGCAGCCATCGGGAGCGCGTAGAGCGCAGTCGCGCCGTAGGCGATCGTCTCGTCCGCCTCGCGACCGATCACGGTGTCCGCGCGGTTCACGACGGCGACCGTACGTGCGCCGGCGGCCTTCGCGTGGCGCAGCGCGAGCAGCGTGTCCTCGGTGCCACCCGAGTAGGAGGCACAGAAGACGAGCGCGTCCGGTCCGAGCCGACGTGGCGAGCGCCAGATCAGGTCGTAGGACAGGATCGCGTCCGTCGTGAGCGTCGTGAAGCGATCGGCGAGGTACTTGCCGAGGTACATCGCCGACCACGACCCGCCGCCACCGGCGAAGTAGACGGTGCGGACGCCGCGCGCGTGGGCGTCGCGGGCCAGCTCGCGGATACGATCGCCGCTCGTCGCGAGGAACCGCTGCAGGTCATCCGCGAGGCGCGGTGACGTGAACAGCTCGGAGGTCTTCGCGCGCTCGACGAGGGTCTCGAGGTGGCTCATCGCGTCCTTTCCCGGGTGAATGTGGGAACGCTACCACACCGCCTCCGGGAGCGCGACAGCGACGTCAGATGCGACCCTCCCAGGCGTCGGCGAACGTGTTCGGGCTCGCCTCGTAGCGGATCTTCTGGTACGCGAAGGTGACCTGCTGGTGCGGGGCGCCGTCCGGTTCGGCGCCGCTGATCGAGAAGCCCGTGACGACCGCGTTCGTGAGCGTGATCGTCAGGGCGCGGACGACCTTGCCGGTGCCGTTGGGTGCTGGGCCGTCGACAGCGAGCGTCACCGTGTTCAGTGTCCCGTTCGTCGCCTCGACGCCGGCAAGCAGCGCCGCCGCCGGCGCGTCGGCGAACACGAGGGACAGCCGCCGGTGGGCGTGGCGGCCGGTGGGGACGCCGGAGGCGGCGTCGATCGGCGTGTCCATGCCCCAGGAGAACGACTGGACACGGACCCAGCCCTTGTACTTCCCCGTCATCACGCTACCGGCAAGCGTGCCGCTCTTCTGGCCGACCGCCTTGACGAACATGTTCAGGGCCATGTCGCACCTCCGTCGTCTGGATCCGCCGACAAGCGTACCGCGTCCTCCGCCTGTGTTAGCGCTACCATCGAGGTGGTGACGACGATCCGCGACGTGGCGACGCGAGCAGGCGTATCGCCGATGACCGCCTCACGCGTGCTCTCGGGAGCTGGCTACTCGAGCGGTGAGGCTCGCGAGGCAGTGCGGCGGGCGGCGGACGAGCTCGGCTACCGGCCAAACACGATCGCGCGAGCCCTCGTGCAGGGCGCAACGCGGACGGTCGGCCTCGTCGTCGGGGACGTCGAGAACCCGTTCTTCGCGACGCTCGCCCGGGTGATCGCGGACGCGCTCGAGGAGCGCGGCTACACGCTCCTGCTGACGAACTCGGACGAGGATCCGACCCGTGAGGGCCGGCTCGTCGACGCGCTGCTCGGGCGCCAGGTGGACGGCCTGATCGTCGCTCCGAGTGCGGGCGCCGGGCGCCATCTCGCTGCCGCGGTTGCCGGCGGCGTCGCGCTCGTCCAGGTCGATCGCGCGGTGCGCGGCCTGGCAGCCGACGTGGTGCTGGTCGACAACGCCCACGGTGCGGAGGTCGCGGTCAGCCACCTCGCGGCGCTCGGACATCAACGGATCGCCTGCGTCACCGACCCGGTCGGCCTTGGCTCCTCGCGCGAGCGGGTCGCCGGCTACCGGACGGCGATCGCCGCCCACGGGCTCGAGCCGTTCATCTTCGAGGCCGCAGGCGTGACGCAGCACGCCGGCCTCGCCGCGTCGCGGCACGCGCTTGCTGCCCGGCCGACCGCCCTCTTCACGGCCTCGAACCTCATGACGCTCGGCGCGATGCGGGCGATCCGCGAGGCGGCGCTGGCGATCCCGGCGGACGTCGCGCTGATCGGCTTCGACGATCTCGACTGGACGACGCTCGTCGATCCGCCGCTGACGGTCGTCGCGCAGCCGGTCGCCGAGGTCGGGCGGGTCGCCGCGGAGCTCCTGCTCGAGCGTCTCACGGGGGACACCAAGCCGCCACGGCGGGTACGGCTACGGACGAGCCTCGTCGTCCGACATTCCTGCGGGGAGCGGCCTTGATGATCGAGCGCCTTCTGTCCGACCTCGTCGCGTGCGACTCGACGAACCCCGACATCACGCCTGGCGGCGTCGGCGAGGCGGGGATCGCGACGATCATCGCGACCAGGCTCGCCGCCGCCGGGCTCGAGGTCGATCGCTACGACGTCGCGCCCGGACGGCCGAACGTCGTCGCCACGCTGCGTGGCGTGGGCGGCGGTCGGCGGCTCATGCTCTGTGGACACATGGACGTCGTCGGTGCGCTGCCGGAGCAGTTCCGCCCCGAGGTACGCGACGGCCGGCTCTACGGGCGTGGCGCTCACGACATGAAGGGTGGGCTTGCCGCGGCGATCGTCGCCGTCGAGCGCCTTGCCGCATCCGGCGAGCCGCTCCTTGGCGACGTGATCGTCGCGGCGCTGTGCGACGAGGAGTGGCGCTCGATCGGTGCAGAGGAGCTCGTTCGACGGACCGGCGCCGACGCCGCGATCCTGCCCGAGCCGTCGAACCTCGAGGTGATCACCGCGCACGGCGGCTTCTCCTGGCACGAGATCACGAGCCACGGTGTGCAGGCCGCTGGGGTCGAACAGGATCGCGGGCGGGACGCGATCGGCAAGCTCGGGCCGATCCTCACGGCGATCCGCGACCTCGACCGCGAGCTCGAGCGCCGGCCGGCAGCGAGCTACGGGCGCGGGTCGATCCACGCCTCGACGATCACCGGTGGTGAGCAGCTCCCCGTCTATCCGAGCCGCTGCGTTGTTGGCATCGAGCGTTGCCTGATCCCCGGCGAGACGTGGCGGGGCGCCGAGGACGAGCTGCTCGCGATGATCGCCGCGACGGTCGCCGGGGACCCGCAGGCGAGCTTCGAGCTCACGACGATCGTTGGCCGCGACCCCGTCGAGCTTGGCGCCGACGAGCCCGTCGTGGCGCTGCTCGTCGCCGCCGCGACTGCGGCGATGGGCGGCCCGCCCGTCGTCCGCGGCGAGATCGGCTGGCAGGACTCAGGCGTCCTCGTTGACGCGGGCATCCCATGCGTCGTCTTTGGACCGACCGGCGCCGGCGAGCACACCGACTGCGAGTGGGTCGACCTCGCCTCCGTGGAGACGTGTGCGCTGGTGCTCGAGCAGGTCGCTCGCGCGTTCTGCAGCTCGATCGGCTAGTGGTGTGATTGGCAAATGGCGTGGTCATCGGGTGTCTGGAGCGAGCGGGAGCGTTGCGCGTCGCGCAGGGCTTGCCGGGGCACGTGCAAGCGGCGCGCGGCGTCCCGCGAAGCCCACGATCCGGCACGCAGAGCGGGCCGGGGCGTGGTCGGCGCAGCTCGCTGGCAGAGCCACCCGACGGGTGGCGGAGCCACCAAGCGCAGGACGATCCAGGCAGTCGGATGATCACGCCATCTCACAATCAGACCACGAGAGGAGCGTTTCTCGGCTGGCGCGTGTTCGCGAGAGCGCGCTCCAGGAGACCGTCAAAAGAGCTCGGTGCTGTCGCATCGGATGGGGGAGACACGCCACCCCTGCACGATCCAACCCACGCGCCATCGCCGACCCTGTTTTGACGGGCTCCTAGACGACGCTCAACCCTCGCCTCCCGGACGCCGATAGCGGCTTCATGGCGATTCCCGACCCTGATGCAGAGGAGTCGCTGCTCGCGGAGATCGCGCGCACCATCCCAGGGGCAGACGACGTCCGGCGTGTGAAGCAGCTGCTTGCCGCGTGGTGGCGCTACGCGGGAGTGCGCAACGCTGCGGGAGCCGTCGTCGACTCGGAACGGTTCCTCGCAGAGCGCTCGTCGCTCGGTCTCCTCGAGCTGCCCGTGTCGGTCGCTCGCAGCGTGATCGAGCTCGAGTTCGCGATCCTCAACCAGCGACGGCCGGCGGCGCCTCCTGCCCCCGCCGTCTCGCCGCCGGCGACGGCGCGTGCGCCGGTACGCGAGGCATCGCCGGCTCCGGTCGCGGCAGATCGTGCGAAGGCGATCGTCCTCTCCGGCCTCGTCGTCTTCTTCTCGCTCGCCGTCGGCGCCGCGATGCTGGGAGCGACGCTCGTCGGAGCGATCCACCTGCCTGGTGGCGCAGCCGCCCTCGTCTCCCCGTGGCGCGGATGGCTCGCGATCACGACCGGGGTCGGCGGCGTCGTTGCGGCGACGATCGTCGGTGCGCGGACCGGCGCGGGGCGCCGGCTAGTCGGGCCACGGATCGGGCTTGGCGGGCTCGCCGTCACCGGCGTCGGGCTGCTTGGTGGCTCGATCGCCACGGCCGGCCTCGGTGGCGCGGTGCTCATCAGCGGCGCCGCCCTCGGCGCCCGCCGGCGCGACGCGTAGGGTCACGCACCGCCCGGTGGAGGGTGACGCTGGTAGCCTGAGCGCCCGTGAACGCCGAGAACCGCCGACCGCGAACGCCTGACGAGCTCGTTGCCGGCGTCCTCGGTGGCGATCGACGCGCCGTGGCGCGCGTGATCTCGCTGCTCGAGGACGGCGCTGCGGACGGACGTTCGGTGATCCGCGACCTCTGGCCGCACACCGGTCGCGCGCTCACGGTCGGGCTCACCGGGCCGCCTGGTGTCGGCAAGTCGACCCTCTCCGCCGCGCTCGTGACGTTCCTTCGCGCGACCGGTGAAACCGTCGGAGTGCTATCGGTCGACCCGTCGAGCCCGTTCACGAAAGGAGCGCTGCTCGGCGATCGCATCCGCCTCTCCGACCACTTCCTCGACCCCGGCGTGTACATCCGCTCGATGGGGACGAGAGGGCATCTCGGCGGCCTCGCCGAGGCGACGTTCCTCGCCATGCGGGTGCTCGACGCCGCTGGGAAGGACGCCGTGTTGATCGAGACGGTCGGCGTCGGCCAGTCCGAGATCGAGGTTGCGAGCGTCGTCGACGTCGTCGTTCTCGTGTTGCAGCCAGGGTCGGGTGACGCGGTGCAGGCGTTGAAGGCCGGGGTGATGGAGATCCCGGACGTGATCTGCGTCAACAAGCGCGACCACCCGGATGCGCACGCGATGCGTGCTGAGCTGACCCGCGCCCTCTCGCTCTCGCTGGCGACCTCGCGGCCGCCGGTCGTTGAGACGGATGCCCGTGACGGCAGCGGGGTGGAGGAGCTGTGGGCGACGATCGTCCGGAGGCGCGACGCGCTCGGCGCCGACGGGCTCGCGGAGCGGCGGCGTCAGAGCCTCGCGCGGGAGCTACGCACCGTCGCGATCGCCCGTGCCGCGGCGCGGATCGGCGTCATGCTCGACGGTGACGCCGTCGTGGGTGAGGCGCTCGCCCGGCTCGACGCGCGTGCCCTCGACCCGCTCGCCGCCGTCGAGGTGCTCTACCGCGCCGCCTTTGGCGAGTAGCATCCCCGTCCATGCCGAGCATCGAGGACATTCGCGCCGCTCGTGAGGTCGTCGCCAGGGTCGCCGTTCGCACGCCGGTCTTCGACTCGCGCCACCTCGGCGCGCTCGTCGGAGCCGACGTCGTCGTGAAGGCCGAGAACCTCCAACGCACAGGGTCGTTCAAGATCCGCGGCGGCTACAACCGGATCGCCGCGCTGCCGCTCGCGGACCGACCACGTGGCGTCGTCGCCGCAAGCGCGGGAAACCACGCCCAGGGCGTTGCTCTCGCGGCACAGATGGTCGGGGTGCCGGCGACGATCTACATGCCGCTTGACGCGTCGATGGCGAAGGTCGAGGCGACGCGGGGGTACGGCGCGGCCGTCGAGTTCACCGGCGTCACCTTCGACGATGCGCAGGCGGCCGCAAGAGAGCACGCCGTCCGCGACGGATCGACGTTCGTCTCTGCGTTCGACGACGAGCTGATCATCGCCGGCGCGGGGACGCTGGGGCTCGAGCTCCTCGAGCAGGCTCCGGACGTTGACGTCGTGCTCGTCCCATGCGGCGGTGGCGGCCTCCTGTCGGGCGTCGCCGTCGCGATTCGCGCCCTCCGCCCCGGCGTCCGCATCATCGGCGTGCAGGCCTCCGGTTGCGCGGCGATGGTGCGCTCCGTCGAGCAGGGCGCGATCGAGGCGGCCGTGCGCGCCGCGACGATCGCCGACGGCATTGCCGTGAAGCGCCCCGGCGACCTGACGTTCCCGCTCATCGCGGCCCTCGTGGACGAGATGATCGCCGTCACCGACGAGGAGATCGTCGAGACGATCCTGCTCCTGCTGGAGCGCCACAAGCTGCTCGTCGAAGGAGCAGGAGCTGCCGCCGCCGCAGCCCTCGTCGGTGGTCAGGTTCGCGGGCTCGAGGGCAAGCGCGTGGCCGTCGTGCTGTCCGGTGGCAACATCGATCTGCCGCTGATCCAGTCCGTGATCCGTCGTGGCCTAACCGTCTCCGGGCGCAACCTCGTGTTGAAGACGCGCATCCTCGACCGTCCTGGCGCGCTGATGGCGCTCCTGCAGATCCTCGCCGAGAACCGGGTCAACATCGTCGACATCCTCCACCACCGCGAGGGGCTCGACATCGTCGTCACCGACACCGAGGTGCAGCTCACGGTCGAGACGCGTGACGCGACGCACGCCCGCGACGTGCTCGCGCTCCTGACGCGCCGGGGCTATGACGTCCAGCGGATCCGGTAGGCCTCAGACGCCGAGCCCGCGCGCGATGACGAGCCGCTGCACCTCGTTGGTGCCCTCGCCGATCTCGAGGATCTTCTGGTCGCGGTAGAAGCGTGAGATCGGGAACTCGTCCATGTAGCCGTAACCGCCATGGATCTGTACGGCCTCGTTCACGACGCGGTGGGAGAGCTCGGCGGTGTAGAGCTTCGCCAGCGACGCGGCGTGCGCGAACGGGCGCCCGCGGTCCTTCAGCCACGCCGCGTGGTAGAGCAGGTGCCGCGCGGCGGCGATCTCGGTCTCCATGTCGGCGAGCTTGAACTGGATCGCCTGCAGCTTCGCGATCGGCCGTCCGAACGCGTTGCGCTGCTGCGCGTAGGCGAGCGCCTGCTCGAACGCGCCCTGCGCGAGGCCGAGGCCGATTGCGGCGACGGAGATCCGACCGCCGTCCAGGATCTCGAGGAACTGCCGGAAGCCGTTCCCGCGCGGGCCGAGCAGGTTCCCGGCGGGGACGCGGCAGGACTGGAACGCCAGCGGGCGCGTGTCGGACGCGTGCCAGCCCATCTTGTGCAGCGGCGGGCCGGGCTCGTAGCCGGCGGTGCCGTTCTCGACGATCAGGTTTGACGTCTCGCCCTCCGCCGTCAGGGCGGTGATCGTGACGAGTCCCGAGATCGCGGTGCCGGCGTTCGTGATGAACATCTTCTCGCCATCGATGACCCACGCGCCGTCGGGCTGCTCGGCGGCGCGCGTGCGGATCGCCGCGGCGTCCGACCCGGAGCCAGGCTCCGTCAGCCCGAACGCCGCGAGGCGCCGGCCGGAGCACAGCTCCGGGAGGTAGCGCTCCTTCTGCTCGGCGCTGCCGAACAGGACGATCGGGCTGGTGCCGAGCGACGTGTGCGCGGCGACGGTGATCGCGACCGATGAGTCGATCCGGGCGAGCTCCTCGACGGCGATCGCGTAGCTGAGGATGTCCGCGCCACCGCCGCCGAGCTCGGCCGGGAACGGCACGCCCATCAGCCCCATCGCACCGAGCTGCCCGACGATCGCGAGCGGGAACGTGCTGGTGCGGTCTAGCTCCTCCGCGACCGGGCCAATGACGTTCTCGGCGAGGTCGCGAACCGTCTCACGGAGCGCCTGGTGCTCCGCCGGGAGGTCGTAGTTCATGTCCACGTGATCGTTTGCGCGATCGTGTAGGTGATGGCGACCGCGGCGACAGCGACCGCGAGCGCGGCGCCGTAGGCGGCCGTCAGCGACGCGCGGCGCTGCTCGAGGCGCAGGTAGACCTCCATCAGAAGCGCACCGCCGACAAGACCACCAACGTGGGCGCCCCAACCGACGTTCGCGATCACGAAGCCAAGTCCGAGGTTGATCACGATCATCGTGCCTACGCGGGAGAAGTCGCGTGCTGCCGAGTGGTGGACGAGCACCGCGAGGGCGCCCATCAGGCCAAAGAGCGCACCGGACGCGCCCGCGGCGAGGGTCTGATGTTGGAACACGACGATTCCTACGGCGCCCCACAGGCCCGCGGCACCGTAGAGGAGCAGGTAGCGGATCGTGCCGAGACGCTTCTCGATCGATGGTCCGAGGACGTAGAGGAAGTACATGTTGAAGGAGATGTGGATCAGGCTGCCGTGCACGAACATGCTCGTGAACATCCGGTAGAAGCCCGAGTGGTCGCCGTCGGTGAGGTATCCCGGCCAGAAGCCCCACCGGTTGAAGCCGGCGTCGCCACTGCCGCCGAGCAGGTAGGCGGCGATGTTCAGCACGATCAGCGCCCCCGTCACCGGCATCATCGAGCCGCCAGCTGCGCGTGGTCGAATCACCTGCTGCGTCCCGCGGCAGTCGGGGCAGCGCTGCCCGACCGGGGTCGGCGTCATGCACTCCGGGCAGATCGGCCGCGAGCAACTCGAGCACTCGAGCCCGGTCTCGCGGTCGGGGTGGCGGTAGCAGCGGGAGAGGACCTCGTCCATCCCGGCATCATCGCCGATCGGCCGGTCGCGCCTACCGGTCGCGCATGCGCACGTGGAGCCCGGTGCTGCGGTCTTTCTCGGCGAGCTCGACCCGGCGTGCCTCGGTCACGATCGCCGAGCGCCGCGCGTGGTCGAGCGCGCGGTCGACAGCCTCGCGAGAGGCCTTCTCGCTCCGCTCGCGCACCCGGCCACAGACGGTCGCGATCACCGCGATGTCGTGACGACGCAGCAGCGCGATGCCACGCTCCTGCGCGGTCGTCACGTCTGCCGGCATCACCCGCGTGCCGATGACGAGCGCCGAGACCTCCGGAAGCATGACGCGAACGGTGTTCGCTCCACAGACCTCGAGCAGCGGTTTCAGCTCGACCCACTCCTCGATCGTGCAGCCTCGGACGGCGACCATGCGCCCGTCGAGGCTTCCGGCAAGCGCCTGCTCGGCCTCGTAGCCGGCGTGGATGCGCGCGATCGCCGACACGTACGTGTCGCTCTGGGGGATGTCAGAGGTGAGCGCCGGAACCGACATGATGCCGATATCGGCATCCTCCATCTTCGCCCTGAGCGGCGGACGCCTCACCCGGCGACCAGCGTGAGCCCGGACGTGCCGAGCGCGAGCGGTGGCGCGACGGCCGCGTCGCCGAGCCCTGCCCTCACCGAGCAGATCGCCGCCAGGCTCTCGAGGGTGATCTCGGGGATGCGCCGTGTGGTCGCCGCGGCGCGATCGCGACGGGTCGCGCGAGGGCCGAACAGGACCGCCCGGGCGTCCGGCGCGGCCACGTCCGCCGTTGCCTCGGCGCCGCATGAACGGAGGGAGAGCGCGAGCGCGGTGTAGGTGGCGGCGTCAACGCCGCGCAGCACCACGGTCTGCGCGACGAGCGAGCCACGGAGCACGTGCGCGGCGTTGTGGCCGACAGCGATCCGCCCGAGAAGGTCGTCGATGCGATGACAGGACAGCGTGGGCGCAGGGAGCGTCATGTCGTCTCCATCGACCCCTGTCCGTCGTGTCGGCATCCCCCGGCTGCGGGGTCAGGGGAGGTCGGGCGCGTGCGTGACGACGTTCAGCCCGCGGTTTGCGACCCAGACCTGGCCGCCGCCGGTCGCGATCGCGACCGCGTCGCCGCCGAGGCGAATCGGTTGGAGTGCGCTGTCGACCCGGTACAGCGCGGGCGTCGGGTCGGATGGCGTCGTCGCCAGGACCCACAGCCCGTGCGGCGAGGCAGCGAAGGCGAGCGCACGGAGGTGGCCGAGGGTGACCACCGGCTGACTGACGGAGTCAGGGAGCACCATCAGCTGGTCAGTCAGACACACGAGCAGCGCGTCGCGCCGCGCGCTGAGCTCGACGGGTTCAGCCCTTGCTCGCGCGCCAGGGAGCTGTCGCACGCTGATGGTGCGCCCGGTGTCCTGGTCGAAGCTGCGCAGGTCATGGGCGATGTGATCGGCGACCCAGACCTGCCCGCGCCAGGTTGTCAGCGCCACGGGGCCGGGCCCGACGGGTGCGTGCCAACGCCGGTGACCGCTCGTCGGGTCGAACGCCTCAAGCTCTCCGCCGGTGCCGGCGTGCACCAGGACCAGCAGCGCGCCGTGCGCGAGGAGGATCCGCCCTGGCGACCCGTCGAGCGCGATCGACGTCGTCGCCACGCCGGTCGTTGGATCGATCCGGAAGACACGGTCGTGGCCGGACAGCCAGACGCCGTCGGCCGACGAGACGGCGAGGCCACGTGCATCGACCGGGAGCGGCTGACGGGGCGCCGTCTCAACCCCGGTCGTGGGGTCAAGCCGCGCGAGCTCGCGCGTCTGCGCCCCGGTGAAGAGCGCCCACACCGCCTCGGGGGAGAACGCGATCGCTACCGGTGCCGTCCGGACTGACAAGCCCTTCGCCACCTGTGCGCCAGCGACGCCCACCGACTCGGTCATGGCCGGCGCCTCGGCGAACGGCACGGGTAGGGCCGGGGTCGTCGGGGCGGGTTCGACGCGGAGACCGCCTGCCATTCCGCAGGAGGTCAGCGCGAGCAACGAGCATGCCGCCGCGACCCCTCTCATGCAACCACGTCCGGGAGCGTGACGGTCACAAGGCCCCCGCCGTCCGGCGCGTTCTCGACCCGCAGCGTTCCGCCGAGCACGGTCGTCTGCGCGGCGACGATCGAGAGCCCGAGGCCGACGCCGCCGCGTCGTGACGCGTCGCCCGAGCGGAAGCGGTCGGTCGCTCCGGCGAGCATCGCCGCCGAGAAGCCGGGCCCGTGGTCGCGGACGGCAAACGAGGTCGAGCTGACGGTCACCGACACCGGCGGTGCGCCGTGGCGTGTCGCGTTCTGCAGGAGGTTCTCGACGATCCGCTCAAGCCGGCGCGGGTCGACGATCGCCGTCACCGGCGTCGGTGGTACGACGAGCGTCGTCCCGGGATGTCGGTCGATGATCGGCTCCAAGAACCGGGCGAGCTCCACGCGACGCAGGTCGGGGGTGGCCGCCCCTGCGTCGAGCCGCGCGATCTCGAGCAGGTCCTCGACGAGGTCGCGCAGGTGCCTGACGCGTCCGCGGATCGCCAGGCCGACCTGGTCCCGCTCGAGGAGCTCGGCGGCGGTGACAAGGCCGGTGAGGGGCGTGCGCAGGTCGTGGGCGACGTCGGCGACGAACCGTCGTTCGTGCTCGAGCCGTCGCTGGAGGGAGGCAGCCATGTCGTCGACGGCGCGGCCGAGCTCACCGACCTCGTCGCGTCCGATCGAGCCGACGCGTGCGTCGAGGTCGCCGGCTGCAACCAGGGTCGCGACCGAGGCCGCCTGGCGGATCCGCCGTGAGAGCTGGTTCGCGAGGAGGATCCCGAGCAGCGCGCCGCCGGCGGCGGAGGCGACGCCGACGCCGACGAGGATGCGCCCGAGGTAGGAGAGCGCTGCGGCGTCGTCGGCGAACGATCGGTGCACGAACAGGGGCGTCGCGATCGCCGCAGTTGGCGGTAGCCCGGCCCAGGCCGTCTGCGTGGTGACATCGACGTACGTCGCGACCTTGCCGGCGGCGATCGCCGCCGCGAGCGGCGACGGCACCACAGGTGCGGCCGTCGCGAGGTCGCCGGCGCGCGGCAGGCCGTTCTGCTCCTGGTAGGCGCGCGCCGTCTCAGCCTCCTGCCCGACCGCCGCCCGCGCCCGCTCGACGAGGTCGCGCGCCGAGAGCTCGTAGACGACGACGCCGGTGATCGCCGTCACGATCGCTGCGACGAGGGCGAAGCTGACGGCGAGGCGCGAGCGAAGGCTCACACGCTCACCGACGCACGAGCTTGTAGCCGACGCCACGGACCGTCTCGATGGCGTCGGCGCCGATCTTCACCCGCAGCCGCTGCACGTGGATGTCAACGAGGCGGGTGTCGCCCGACCAGATGTAGCTCCAGACGTCCTCCAGGAGCGCCTCCCGTGAG
>JANYCN010000007.1 GCA_025360225.1 Actinomycetes bacterium
GTGGTTTGCGCTACACGTTGGTGCCTGGCACACGGTGTAGCGCGGCCCGCCGATTCGGGCACTGGAGCCAAACTTCGGTCCCGCGCAACAGGTTGTGCCTGGCACCAACGTGTAGCGCAAACCACTGCACACCACCAGCGCGAGGAAGCGGTTATCCTGCAGTTGACAGGTGTTCGTGCACGTATGCGACGTTCGCCTGGGCGTCGTCGATGCAGCGTGCGAGGGGGAATCGCGTGGAGAGCATGGTGTCCTGCTCGACGACGATCCAGCCGTCGTAGGCCACCTTGCGCAGGCGTTCGAGGCACGCTTCGACCTGCGCTCCGCCGGTGCCGAGCCGGCAGAACACCCCCTCGGCCCACGCCGCCTCGAGGCCCCCGCCTCGTCGGTGGATCGCTTGCAGCAGGTCGAGGTCGACGTCCTTCACGTGGACGTGGCGGACGATCTCGCCGTACTCGGCGAGCAGCGCGAGCGGTTCCGCGCCGCCGAACGCGGCGTGGCCGGAGTCGAAGCACAGCCCCAACAGGTCGGTGTCGATCGCCAACATGAGCCGGTCGATCTCGCGCGGCGTCTCAACGTACGTCCCTGCGTGGTGGTGGAAGGCCACGCTGAACCCGGCGGCGTTGCACGCCTCGGCGGCGCGGTGCGCGTTGTGCACGAGCCGACCCCACCCGGCGGTCGACAGCCACGCCTCGCGGTGTGCCTCGATGCACCCGGCGTAGTGCATCCGCGCCGGCTCGCAGAACGCGTCGGACAACAGGATCATCGGCGGCGCAGGGTGCTCGCCACGCGTCAGGTCGCGCAGGGTCGCGGCTAGCTGATCGAGGTCGGCGGCGAACGCGCCGTCGTCGGAGAGGCGCAGCGGCAGAAACGCGGCGACCAGCGCAAGACCGTGTGCGGCGAGGGCGTCATGCGTGTCGCGTCCGCGACCGTAGAAGCCGGGTGGGCCGAGCTCGCTGCCAACACAACCGGCTGCGGCGATCTCCGCCGCGACCCGCTCAGCGGTCGGCAGGCCCCGGTCGTCGCCGACGGTCAGCTCAAAGACGCCGTAGGAGACCGGCGCGCCGGCGATCTGAACGTTCATGGGAAGCTCCTTCCAACTGATGGATCGTTCCAATGGTGATCGAACAGAGGCCCGAACGCCGCCATCTGACCGCTACTTGACCGCGCCGAGGGTGAGGCCGCGCACGAGGTGGCGCTGCACCAGCAGCGCGAACAGCACGATCGGCGCGGCGCCGATGACGCCGGCGGCGCTCATCGCGCCCCAGTCGATGTCGATGCGTCCGATCAGCGTTGCGGCGCCGACGGGCATCGTCTGCGCGCGCGGCGTGGTAGTCAGGACGAGCGCGAAGAGGAACTCGTTGTAGGTGACGATCACCGCGAAGATCGCCGAGGCGACCAGCCCTGGCGCCGCGAGCGGCAACACGATGCGGCGAAACGCCGTCAAGCGGGAGTCGCCATCGACCATCGCCGCCTCCTCCAGATCGACGGGGATCTCGCGGAAGAAGCTCTCCATCATCCACACGACGAACGACACGTTGAACGCCGAGTAGAGCAGCACGAGCGACCACCACGTGTCGAGGAGTCCCGCCTGCTCGACGATCAGGAACGCTGGAACGACGATCACCACCGGCGGCAGGATCCGTGCGAGCAGGAGGAACACCGCGACACGCCGCTCGACGCCCCACACCAGACGGAACCGAGCGATCGCGTACGCGCCGAGCGTGCCGACGACCAGGGAGACGCCGACGCTGAGCACCGTTACGACGAGCGAGTTCGTCAGGTACGAGCCAAACGCGCGGTACGTGAACAGGCTGCGGTAGTTCTCGAACGTCGCGGTTGCCGGCAGGAGCGTGCCGTCCTGGGTGATCTCGCGGTTCGACTTCAACGACGTCGCGATCATCCAGCCGATCGGCACCAACGACCAGACGACAGCGAGAACGATCGCGAGCCGGTGCAGGACCGACCTCACGCCGTTGCCTGTCGACGGATCAGGCGCGCCGCGAGGAACGAGACGGCCATCACCACGAGCGCGACCATCAGCAGCATCGCCGCGGCATAGCCGAACTGCTGGAACTTGAAGAACGTGTCGAAGCCGTAGATCGAGATCAGCTCCGTCGACGTTCCCGGCCCGCCATGGGTGAGCACGTACACCTGGTCAAACGTCGTGAACGCGTCGATCGTGCGCAACACGATCGCGACGATCAGCACGGGGCGCAGCATCGGCAAGGTGTGGTCGAGAAACGTTCGCCATGCGCCGGCACCGTCAACGCGTGCGGCCTCAAACGGCTCCACCGGCAGCGACTGGATCCCCGCCAGGAGGATGAGGAACATCAGCGGCGTCCACTCCCACACGTCGAGCGCGACCAGCCCGACGAACGCCCGCGAGGGGTCAGACAGCACCTGCACCTGCCCGCCGCCGAGGCTCTGCGACACCGTCGACAGAAGCCCGGTGTCGGACGCGTACAGCAGACGAAAGACGATCCCGACGACGACCGGGGTGATCACCATCGGCACGATCAGCGCGGTGCGTGCCCAACGGATGAAGCGCAGCTCGCGAGCGCACAGCAGAGCGAGCCCGAGGCCAAGCACCGTCTCGCACGCGACGGAGAAGAAGACGAAGCGCAGCGTCACCCACAGCGACGAGCGAAACTGCGGGTCGTTCCACGCCTGGCGGTAGTTGTCGAGGCCGACGTCCTCGAGCGCTCGACCGAACCGCCAGAACTGGGTGCTGGTACGGAAGCCGTCGTACAACGGGTACACGACGACGGCGAGCACGAGCAACAGCGCGGGGGCCAGGAGCAGGTAGGGAAGGGCCCTGTCGAGCCCCTCCCCCTGCCGCCGTAGCCGTGTGACGCCGTTGCGGGTGCTCGCCGTCATCGGCGCCTAGTAGTACTTCAGGTCTGTGAGGGCGGCCTTCACCTGCACGGCCGCGGCGTCGAGCGCGGCGCCGCCACCCTTGCCGGCGACGAGAGCCTTGTTCAGCTCGGTGCCGATGATGTCCTCGACCTTGCCCCAGTCGGGCATGCGCGGCCGGGCCTGGGCGCCGGACTTGATCTGGTCGAGGGCGACGGGCAGGAGCCGGTGCGCGGCGACGGCAGTCGGATCGGTGAACGCGGCGTTCAGCACCGGCAGGTCGCCGGCCTGGGCGAGCGCGACCTGGGCCTCCAGCGTGGCGAACCACCTCATGAAGGTCATCGCGTTGTCCTTGTTCGGCGCGTTCGAGGACACGCCGTGGATGAAGATGCCGATCTGCGCCAGCGCCTTCGTCTTCGCCGGGACGACGCCGAAGTCGAGCTTACCGACCTCCTTCGACTGCGCCGGATCGTCCGACTTGATCGCGTTGCCGGAGTACTGGATGATCGCCGCCGCCTCGCCACCGAGGATCGCTGCGCCCTCCTGGTCTGAGTCGAACTCGGCGACACCGGCCGGCGCGATCGCCTTCAGGTTCGACACGAAGAAGTCGGCCGACGCCTTGCCCTCGGCCGAGTTGAAGGTCGGGTTCCACTTGTCGTCGAAGAACACGCCGCCGAAGCTGAGGAAGATCGGGTACCACGACGTGACGATCGGGTTGCCCTTGACGCCGCGGAAGACGTAGCCGTACTTGATCTTGCCGGCCTTCTGTGCCGCGGTCGCCGTCGTCACGAGGTCGTCCCACGTCTTTGGGGCGCCGTTCGTGAACACGTCGTTGCGGTACGTCAGCGTCTGCAGGTCGCCGATCGTCGGCAGCGCGACGAGCGCTGGAGTCGCAGACTCGAAGCCCTTCACGCGCGGACCGTTCTGCGGCGGCCAGTAGCCGAGCTCGATGAACGGTGCGGAGAAGTCAGGGTCGGCGGTGATGCCAGCAGCGCCGAGATCAGCGAGGTAGCCGGCGGCAGCGAACTCCGGCACCCACGGGTCGTCCATGATGTAGACGTCGAACTGCCCGGCCTTCGACTGGCCGTCCTGCAGCGCCTTCGCCTTGAAGCTGTCGTACGGCTCGAGTAGGAGCTCGATGTCGATGCCGGTCTTCTCCTTGAACAGCGGCACGATCTTGTCCTTGAACGGCGCCATCGCGCCGTCCTCGAAGCCGCCGATGATCACCTTGCCGCTGCCGGTCGGACCGGACCCCACCGGCGTGCCGGTGGACGGTGTCGACGTCGGCGTCGAGCTGTCGCCCGAGCTGCCGCATGCTGCGAGCAGCGGCGCGGCGACCGCCAGGCCGCCGATCGCGAGCGCGCGCTGCAGGATCGTGCGCCTCGAGAGCGCGTGCTCCTCGGGCAGGTAGTTGTCGTTCATGCTCCTCCTCCTCGTTCTCGTTCGGGTGTCGCCGTGGCTCGGTGGACGACCGTCGTGCCGTCCCGATCAAAGAAGCACGCGCACGACGGGTCGATCGCGATCGCGATCGGCGAGCCGATGGCGGCGGTGAAGCCGCGCTCTGCCCGGACGGTGACGCGCGTGTCACCGACGAGCACGTCGACGAGCGTCTCCGCGCCCGTCGGTTCGACCACGTACACCTCGCCTTGAAGGCCCGATTCGGGCGCGACGAGACGGAGGTCCTCGGGGCGCAGGGCGATCTGTATCGCCCCGCTCGCCGCACACGCGTCGTAGCGGTCGCCGAGCGCCAGGCGCGAGCCGGCGACGGTGAACGAACGCGTGTCGGGGTCGAGCTCACCCGCGAGCACGTTCGCTGCGGGGTTGCCGACGAAGGTCGCGACGAAGCGGTTCGCTGGGCGGTCGTACAGCTCGGTCGGCGGCGCGAGCTGCTGCAGCTCGCCGTCCCGCATCACCGCGACGAGGTCGGCCATCGTCATCGCCTCTGCCTGGTCGTGCGTGACGTACAGCGTCGTCGTCGCCAGGCGCACCTGCAGGCGTTTGATCTCGCCCCGCATCGTCGTCCGCAGCTTCGCGTCGAGGTTCGAGAGCGGCTCGTCCATCAGGAACACGACCGGCTCGCGGACGATCGCTCGTGCCAGGGCGATCCGCTGGCGCTGGCCGCCGGAGAGCGCGCGTGGTCGCCGGGTAAGCAGGTGGGAGACCTCGAGCGACTCGGCGACCCGGGCTGCCGCCGCCTCGCGCTCCTTCTTGCCGACGCCGCGGGCCTTCAACGGGTACGCGATGTTCTCCGCGACGGTCATGTGGGGGTACAGCGCGTAGCTCTGGAAGACCATCGCGATGTCGCGGTCACGCGGCTGCACGCCGGTCACGTCGCGGTCGCCGATCACGACCTGGCCGGTGGTCGGCGTCTCGAGGCCGGCGAGGATCCGCAGCGCGGTCGTCTTGCCGCAACCAGACGGGCCGAGCAGCGCCAGGAACACGCCGTCGGGCACGTCGAGATCGAGCCCGCGGAGCGCCTCGACGTCGCCGAACCGCTTCGAGACGCCAGCGAACCGCACCGCGCTCACGCCGCGCACCGACCTGTCGACGAGCGGACGACCAGCTCGGCCGCGTGCACCTCGCGGTGCGCGACGAAGCCGCCTGCCCGAACGGCGTCGATCAGCAGCTGGGAGGCACGCCGCCCGATCTCGCGCCCGTCGGAGCGCACCGTCGTCAGCTCGATGCGGTGGTGACAGGCGAGCGGCACGTCATCGAAGCCGACGACCGAGACGTCCCCCGGCACGGTCGCGCCATCCCGTTCGAGCCGGTCGATCGTCGCGATCGCCAAGGCGTCGTTGTGCGCCGCGATCGCCGTCGGCTCGTCCGCGGCGTCGACGAGCTGGAGGTTCCGGCGTGCGACTGCCGCTGCGAACTCGGCGGCGCGGCGCTCGCCAGCCGTCTCGTCGAGGTGGTGGCGCACGAACGCGAGGCGACGGTGACCGAGCGCCGCGAGGTGCGCGACGACCTGCTCCATCGCTCCCTCGTCGTCGGTGTCGATCACGCCGAGACGCTCGTCGCCGGCGGCGCCAAAGCCCGCGAGCACCACCGGCGTGCCGCGCTCGAGCAGCAGCTCGTGGATCCGCGACCCTTGCGAGACGCCGGCGATGATCACGCCGTCGACGCGCCGACCGATCAGCGCGGCGACCGCCTCGGCCTCGGTCTTCGGCTCGCACTCGGTGTTCGCGACCAGCACCGCGTAGCCGCGCTCGTGGGCGGCACGCTCGGCACCGAGCGCCACCATCGCGTAGAACGGGTTGGTCGGCTCGGGAACGATCAGCCCGAGCGCGAACGTGGTGCGGGAGCGCAACGAGCGCGCGACGATGTTTGGCGCGTAGCCGAGCTCGGCGATCGCGGCCTCGACTCGCTTGCGGGTGCCAGCTGAGACGGGGACGACGTCAGAGATGACGTTCGACACCGTCGACTTCGACACGCCGGCGCGCAGCGCCACGTCGCGCAGCGTCGACATCAGCCTGCGAGCGCCCTTCGCAGGCCGGCGATCGACCGCTCGACGCCCTCCTCAGGCGTGTAGCGCGGGTCCTCGTGCTCGATCGACACGACGCCATCGTGCCCTGCTGCGCGGATCGCGGCGAGCAGCGCGACCCACGTCGCGTCGTCATGGCCCTCGCCGACGGCGGCGAAGTGCCAGGCCTGCGTTGCCGGGTCGACAGGGAAGCGCCAGTCGAGCACGCCGTGGCGCGCGACGCGGTCGGCGTGCACCAGCGTGTCCTTGCCGTGCGCGAAGCCGATGTGCCCGCTGATGGCCTCGCACACCAGCGCTGGGTCGATGCCCTGCCACCAGAAGTGGCTCGGGTCGAGGTTGACGGCGATCTGTGGGCCGACCTCGGCGACGAGGCGCTCGTAGCCGGCGGCGTTGAAGATCGTCACGCCTGGGTGCAGCTCGAGACAGACCCGCACGCCGGCCGTCTTGGCGACCTTCGCCACGCCCTGCCAGTACGGCACGAGCTCCGTCGCGAACTGGTGCTCCCAGAGCGCCTCGTCGTCGGCGCAGGTCGACCAGACGGCGAACACGCCGAGCGGGCCGCCGCCTCGGCCGCCGGGACACCCGCTCATCGTGACGACGGTGTCCACGCCCACCTGCGACGCGAGCTGGATCGCTCCGTGCAGTCGCGCCTGCGCGTCTGCGCGCTCGGACGGGTCTGGGTGCAAAACGTTGCCGGCGGCGTTCACGCAGGTCAGCGTCGCACCGTGCTCGTTCAGGTCGGCGGCGAGCTCGTCGCGCGCCGATCGCTCGCGCAGCAACCGGTCAAGGTCGAGGTGCGGACGCGGCGAGGGCCCCCACGTGCCGACGCCCATCTCGACGTCAACGACGCCGCGCTCCGCGCACCACGCGAGCGTCTCCCGTCGCGTGAGGTGCGGAAACGCGTCGGTGTAGACGCCGATCCTCATGACGCCGCCTTCCGGCACGCGTCGACGAGCAGGGCAACGTCGCGGCGCGCCTTCTCCGGCGGCGTCTCGACGGCAACGCCGTCGACGACCGCGGCGTGGAACGCGCGCAGCTCGTTGCGGAACGCCTCCTCGTATGACGCGCGGTAGGTCGTCGTCTCGAGCCCGATCTCTCCCGCGGTGCGTCGTGCCGTCAGCGTCGTTGGCAGGTGGCGCAGGTACGGGGATGGAAACACGAGCTCGAGGATGCGGTCGGTGCAGTACACCGTGATCCGCTCGGTGTAGTCGGCGACGCCCGGCAGGTTCAGGTGCGTCATCGCGCAGCGCCCACCGCTCGGGAGCGTGAAGGCGAGCGCGACGCCCCGGCCTTCGTCGAAGATCGCCCCGCTCGTGGCGGTCTCGGGCATCGGCTGCGCATAGCGGTCGAGGATCGCCGCCACCACCGCCATGTCGTGCACCAGCGAGGAGAGGAAGCCGCCACCGAGCGCTCGGGCGACGTGCGGTGCCGGCGTTGCGCCGGCCGACGCTGCCAGCTGCTCGGCGCCGAGCAGCCGTCCCTCGGCGATCACCGCCGCCGCGACGTCCCCGCCGCTGACCATCGGCAGGTGTGCGACGAACGGTGTCTCGTCCGGGTCGTTGCACTCGACCGAGATCAAGCGCACGTCGGCCGGGTCGTCGGGGAGGAGCTCGACGAGCCTGCGAGTGGCAGGGTCGAAGCGTTTCATGTAGGCAACCTGGACGACGCGCTCGGCGCGGTCGCGCGCGGCGGTGATCTCGTCACAGAGCGCCGTCGTCAGCGCGAGCGGCTTCTCGCACATGACGTGCAGACCGAGCGCGAGCGCTCGCGTCACGACCTGCGGGTGGATCGGGTCGGGCGTCGCACAGACCACGGCGTCGTAGCCGCGGCCGGCGAGCTCATCGACCGCTGCGTACGTCTCGGCGACGCCGTAGCGCGCCGCGACGCCCGCCCGCACCGTGGCGGACGCGTCGACGACGGCGTCGAAGGCGAAGCGCTCGCGCTCCTCCCACAGGTAGAAGGCGTGCTCGGCCTGGCCGACGAGGCCAGCACCGATCAGCGCGGTGCGCAGGCGACGGGTCACGTGACGAGCTCTCCCTGATTGGAACGATCCAAGTGGCGTATTCTCGCGCACCAGTCGCCCGGTGTCAAGCGCTGCTCGCCTGCGCTCCCGCCTGCAGCGTATCGCGCCCTTGCCGCGAGCACGGCGGCGCCCTCGTCAGAGCAGGCGGCCACCGTCGACCGGGAGCTCGATCCCCGTCACGTAGTCAGCAGCGAGCAGGAAGCGCACCGCACCGCACGCGTCGCCCGGCGTTCCGACGCGCTGGAGCGGGACGGTGGCGGCGAGCCGATCGGGGTCGTCGTCCGGGCCGGGAAGGACCGGGCCGGGCAGGAGCAGCGAGACGCGGATCGCGGGCGCGAGCGAGCGCGCGAGCGCGCGGGTGAGGCTGCGAAGACCACCCTTGGCGATCGAGTGCGGCAGGTAGCTCGCCCAGCCATCGACGCCGGCGACGTCCCCGATGAGGATGATCACGCCGCCGTCCGATATCAGCGGCGCTGCGGCCTGGGCGATGAACAGGGCGCCGCGCAGCGTGACGCTGACCGCGTCCTCGAACAGCCCTGGCGTGACGTCGGTGAGCGTTGCCCGCACGAACCCGCTCGCCGCGGCGTGCACGACGGCGTCGAGCCCGCCAAGCAGGTCGTGCGCCTCGCGCACCGCCCGTCCGCACGCTTCGGGGTCGGAAAGGTCGGCCAGCACCTCGACGTGGCGCCCCGTCGCCGGAGCCGTATGGTGCGTGATCGCGACGCGCGCGCCGGCGTCGGCGAGATCGTCGGCGATCGCCGCCCCGAGACGACGGCCGCCGCCGGTCACCAGGATCCGTGCTCCGTCAATCTCCACGATGTGCGAACGTTAGCGCCGTGACCGCGCCGAACTGGATCTCGTTGTTGCGCGTCGCGCTCGTGCCGGTCTGCGTTGCGCTGCTCGCCTCGGGCGGGCCTGACGCGGCCCGCTACGCGGCGGTCGTGTTCGCCGTCGCCGCCGCCACCGACTCGCTCGACGGCTACCTGGCCCGCTCGCGCGGTTCGGTGACCCCGTTTGGGACGTTCGTCGACCCGCTTGCCGACAAGCTGCTGGTCACCTGCGTCCTGATCCAGCTCGTAGCGATGGGCCGCCTCGCGGCGTGGGTCGCGATGGTGATCGTCGCGCGCGAGTTCGCCGTCTCTGGACTGCGGATGGTCGCGGCGTCGACGCAGGTGATCGGCGCGTCACAGCTCGGCAAGTGGAAGACGTTCGCGCAGAACGTCGCGATCATGGCGTTGATGCTGAACCGCTCGAGCGCCGCGTTGAACGACGTCCTCGTCGGCGTCGCGCTTCTCCTGACGATCGCGAGCGCCGTCTCCTACTTCGTCGCTGCGCGCGCGCACCTGAAACCTGGACGACCCGGGTGATCGCCCTCCTCGTCGTGCTCGCCTACCTGGCTGGCTCGGTGCCGTGGGGCTTCCTCGCTGCCCGGTCGGCCGGCGTCGACATCCGCACGAAGGGCTCGGGGAACACCGGCGCGACGAACGTCTGGCGCGTGCTCGGGCGCCGCTACGGCATCCCCGTGATGGTGCTCGACGTCGCCAAGGGCGCGCTGCCGGTGCTCGTCGGACAGCACGCGTTCGGCTCTGGCGTGGCGATCGTCGCCGGCGCGGCAGCCGTCCTCGGACACACGTTCCCGGTGTTCCTTGGCTTCAGCGGCGGCAAGGGCGTCGCAACGACCGCGGGCGTCGTGATCGCGATCACGCCGATCGTCGCTCTCGGCATGATCGCGCTGATGGTCGCGCTCCTCTGGCTCTTTCGTTACGTCTCGCTGGCCTCGATGTGCTGCGCCGTCGCCTACCCGCTCGCCTGCCTCGCGACCGGCCAACCGTGGCCGGTGCTGGTCTTCGGCACGCTCGCGGCGGCCGGCATCGTCGCGCGGCACAGGGCGAACATCGTCCGGCTGCGCGCCGGCACCGAGCCGAAGATCTCCCGGTTCGGGCGGGGAACGTGATCGACGATCCCGACCTGCCGCGGCTGATGGGCTCGGTCGCGCACGACCTGCGGACGCCGCTGACGGTGATCGCCGGGTTCGCGAAGACCCTTCAGCGCGCCGGTGGTCTCGACGAGCGTCAGGATCGGTTCCTCGGCCTGATCTATGACGCTGCTGAGGACATGGACCGGATGATCGAGAACGTGTCAACGATCTCCCACGTGCTGTCGGGCCGCTGGGTGCCGGCGATCGAGGGCATCGGATCGGACGAGCTCGCGCGGGACGCCGCGGCCCGGTGCCGGCCGGTCGGTGAGCGGGTCGTCTCGCTCCACACCTCCGGCGGTGGGCTCGTGCAGGCGGAGCGCGAGCGTTCGCCGGCCGCGCTCGCCCGGCTCGGCGAGGCAGTGCTACGCCTCGAGCCGTCCACCGCAGCGGCATGGATCGCGCCAGCCCCGGACGGCGTCCGGATCGGGCCTGTCGGGGACGACCTGCGGGCGATCCTCGTCGCTCCCGGGCGTGACGTGTCCGTCGAGACGGCACGGATCGTGCTGCACGCCATCGGCGCGACGATCGCCGCGGCGGGCGAGGAGATCGTCGTGCGGTTCGCCGCTACCTGAGAAGGCGCGACATGCGGCGGTCGGCGAGGACGCGCCCGCCTGTCTGGCACGGTGGGCAGTAGACGATCCGGTTCGACTCGAAGTCGATGAAGGCGAGCGTCGTCGCGCACCGCGGGCACGGCGTCCCGTCGCGACCGTGGATGCGCAGAAGCCGTCCGTCGTTGCGGGCGGGCAGCACGAGCCCCTGGCGCTCGCTGCACTCCGCGACGCCGCGACCGAGCACTGCCCGGATGGCTGCGTAGAGCCGCGCCCGGCCATCTGCCGGAAGCCGCTGCGAGTGCGCGAACGGCGAGAGCTGCGCCTCGTGCAGGATCTCGTCGGCGAACGCCCGCCCGATGCCGGCGAGGCGCCGACCGTCGCGGAGCAACGCGTTCAGCTGGCGCCCCTCGTGGTCGAGGACGGCGTCGAGCGCCGCCGGATCGAACGCCTCGGCGAGCGGCTCCGGGCCGAGGTGGCCGATCAGCTCCTGGAGCCCCGGTGCGTCGTAGACGCCGACGCGCATGCTCTTGCGCGTGCCGCCCTCGGTGCCGATCAGCGCGCCGCCGTCCGCGAACGCGACGTCGAGCACGGCGCCGCGCGGGCGTTTCGTCACGCTTGGCGGGTAGTAGCCGATGCGGCCCATCGTCATCAGGTGCACCGCGAGGGCGATGTCGCCGGCGTGAAACAGCAGGTGCTTGCCGCGACGCTCGGTGCGGTCGATCGTGCGTCCAGCGAGCGCCGCGAGCGGCGGGACGGCGGCCTTCAGGACGGCGAAGTGGGCCCGCGGAACGTCGCGCACCGGTGCCCTGGCGACGCCGGAAGCGATCGCTTGGACGAGGGCCTCCAGCTCGGGCAGCTCCGGCATCCTCCGACAACTGTACTGTTTCGCGTCGTGTCCGGCTCGTGCATCGTCGAGGTCGTGCGGGGTGGTCACGTCGACTGCACGCACGTCGTCGACTACGCCGTGACCGGGGTGCCCGGTTCGGCGGCCCCGGTCTTCTTGCGCTCCGCCGCGAAGCCGTTTCAGGCGATCCCGGCCGTCGCTGCCGGGGTGCTTGAACGGTTCGCGCTCGGTGAGCGGGAGCTCGCGATCGCCTGCGCGTCCCACACCGGCCGTCCCGAGCACGTCGCCGCGGCCGCCGGAATCCTCGCCGCGGCCGGTGTCGACACGACGGCGCTGCAGTGCGGCGACGACGGCGGTGGCGGCGGGCTGTCGCACAGCTGCTCAGGGAACCACGCCCTTGGCCTGGCGCTCTGCGTGCACGAGGGCTGGGACACGACGACCTACCTGGACGCGCACCACCCGTTGCAGGAAGCGATGCGCGTTGCCGTGGGCGAGGCCGCAGGGGAGCGGGTCGACGAGGCCCTCGACGGGTGCGGGATGCGTGCCTACCGCGTCTCGCTCGGCGGGTTCGCGGCGATGTTCGGCGGCCTGGCGGTGTCGGCCGGAGCCGCCGGGCGTTGCGCCAACGCGATGCGGGCGCACCCTGACCTCGTCCGCGAGGTCGGCGCGATCGACACCGAGCTGATGCGCGCTGTTCCCGGCATCGTCGCGAAGATCGGCGCGGAAGCCGTTCTCGGTGTTGGTCTCGTCGATGGCCGCGGAGTCGCGTTGAAGGTGCGCGACGGGGGGTTCCGCGCGCTCGACCCGGCAGCGATCGCCGTGCTACGCGTCGTCTGTGGTGTCACGGTGGGAGGTGTGGTGATCGACCGTCTTGCCTTCCCGCCGGTGACGAACGCCCGCGGCGAGGTGGTTGGCGAGCTCCGCGTTTCCCATTTGCGCTGATTGGCCCTATAGTGGTTGCCACTCGCGTACGGAGGGTGGTGGGTGTGGCGAGCGTCCCCTGGATCGACGATCACGAGGCCGTCTCGGTGGAGGGTTCCGAGCCGTCCGGTCTCCACGCGCTCGTGCATCTCGGCCACCAGCGTGGGTTCGTCACGGTCGACGAGGTCGTGCGCGCGATCGACGACCATGAGCCTGCGCGGGAGGAGATCGACGCCTTCTACGCGCGGCTCCACGACCTCGCGGTCGAGCTGCTCGAGGCGGATGGTGAGACGCCAGCACCGCTGCCGGTGCTCGCAGGCTCCACGAACGTTGAGCTGAACCTGACGGTCGAGCCGAGCCTCGACTCGCTGCGGCTGTACCTGCGCGAGATCGGCCGCGTGCCGCTGCTGACGGCGGCGCAGGAGGTCGATCTGGCGCGGCGCATCGAACGTGGCGACCAGCAGGCGAAAGACCGGATGGTCGAGGCGAACCTGCGGCTCGTCGTCTCGATCGCGAAGGGCTACATGAACCGCGGGCTGGGGTTCTCCGACCTGATCCAGGAGGGCTCGCTCGGCCTGATTCGCGCCGTCGAGAAGTTCGATTACCGCAAGGGCTACAAGTTCTCGACCTACGCGACGTGGTGGATTCGCCAGTCCGTCAGCCGGGCGCTCGCCGACAAGTCGCGAACGATCAGGATCCCGGTACACATGGTGGAGAAGCTGAACCGCATGACGGGTGCCGAGCGGAAGCTGGCGCAGCGCCTCGGTCGTGACGCCACGCTCGACGAGGTGGCGCGGGAGGTTGGCGTCTCCCTCGCCGAGGTGCGGACGCTGCAGCGGATCGCCCAGCAGCCGGTCAGTCTCGAACGGCCGGTGGGCGACGACGACTCCGGCACGCTCGCCGACCTCGTCCCTGACCCGTTCGCGGAGAACCCGTTCGGCAGCGCCACGTCGACGCTCCGCACCCGCTGTATCGATCGCGTGCTCGCCGAGCTCTCCGTCCGCGATCGCCACCTGATCGAGCTGCGTTACGGGCTGAACGGCGAGCCGCCGCGGACGCTCGAGGAGGTTGGCCGCTACTTCGGCGTCACCCGCGAGCGTGTCCGTCAGCTGGAGATCTCGCTTCTGCGCCGCCTCGAGCACCATCCAGACTCGCAGGGGTTGCGAGACGCTGCACCCTGATCGCGGTGCGTTCGGTATCGTTCGACGAACTGGGAGCGTGCCCGAGCGGCTAATGGGGACGGGCTGTAAACCCGTTGCGTGAGCTACGTTGGTTCGAATCCAACCGCTCCCACTGCAGCGTCCTCGCTGCCGAAGGTCGTCGATCGTTCGTTTGGTCCTACTCCCACCGATCGCTGTCGACGACCCGCCAGCGGGTGAGCTCCAGGCACGCGGGACACCGCGCCCGGATGACCTCCGTTTCGGCTCGGACGGGCCACGGCTCGAGCTGCGTCCCGCACGCGCCGCAGGGCCCGCTGACGAGCTCCTCGGCGACCGCGACCGACACGAGCCTCCGGCACGCATGGCAGGCGTGCTGCTCGAACGCCCAGCCGAGGCCGTGCCCGACCCGCAGCTCGTGCTCAGCGTCGCAGGAGACACAGGTGGCGTGGATGATCAGCCCGGGCACGCCGAAGCGACGATACTACGTCCATGGGGCCCTGTGGTCGTGGATGCATCGCGGTAGCCGTTCTTGCGCTCCTCGTGGGCGCCGCCGCGCTGCCGGTCGTGACGCCGGCGCAGGCGATGTTCCGCTGCCCGGCTCCCGTGCCTGTCGTCGGTGACACCCGCCGTCAGCAGGTCGATGCGGTGTTCTTCGGCGTGATGCGACGCGCCGACGCGGCCGGGACGATGCCCGTCCAGGCCGACGTCGACGCCGAGCTGGCGGCGCTCGCGATCGTTGACGCGACGCCGCAGTCGGACACCTACACGGTGCCGAACCGGCTGCTGTACACCCTGCACCCTGGCGGTCGCCCCGGCTTCCGCGTCGCGTACTACACCGCCGAGACGTGGGGGTACGTCATCGAGCAGCGCACCCTTGATGCGCCGCCGACGGTGACCGACAACGAGGCGACGTACCGGTGGACAGGCGGTGACCTTGCCGATACGCGGGCCGTCGCGCGGGTCGCACGCGGCTGGGTGCTGGGATCCGCCAGGCACACGTACCCGTCCGCCGCTGCGATCGTCGCGGACGCGCGGCGGCGGGGGATCGACGAGGGGCGCGTCGTCGCGCTCGCAGCGGCGGGCGATCGTCCGCGCGAGGGCTCGGTCGGCGTGTGGACGGGCGACGGTGGCGCCCACCTCGTCGTCCGCGGGCGGACGTGCTCGAAGATCGTCACGGTGGAGGACCAGGGTGGCCACGTGCTGCTCGGCGTCGAACGTCGCGCCGCGCGCGCGCCGCGCTGTCCCGCGAACGTCCGCGTGCCGACGCCCGCGCGTCGTCTCGCGCGGCGCGTGTTCGATGAGGCGATGGCGCGTGCGCTCGCGACGGGACGGCCGTCGCCGGAGCGGGCAGACGTCGACGCGGCGCTCATCGCCGTCGGCGTCAGCGCGACAGACGAGGGCACGATCCCGAGCGCCGTCCCGCTCACCGACGGGTTGGCGTACGAGGTCGGCCCTGGGCGGTTCGTCGTCAACCAGCGTCTGTCCGGTGGCGGCCTCTACCGCATCGAGTGGGCGGGCCTCGATCTTCCCGTGCTCGTCCACGAGGCGAACACGGCGCGCGATGACGCGTCGACCCTCCTCGGCTGGCAGGTCGACCGTCTTGCGGGAGCGGTCGCGCGAGCCCGCCGCCGCCTGCCGTCCGCTGCCGCGCTCGCCGGTCTGCACCTCACCGGCGTCACGGCGCCGCGCGTCGTGCTGCGCCGTGCTGCCGCCAACCCGCCCGACGGCGCGATCGGCGTCTGGGTGCGGTCCGACCGCCGCCTCGGCCTGGTCCGCGGCACCATCTGTGCCGTGAGCACCACCGACCACCTGTAGCCCCTACGCGCGAACGCGTACGGGCGTGCCGTTGTAGCCGGGCAGGATGCGGGTGGCATCGATCGCAAGGTGCTCCTGCAGCACGCCGGCATAGACGTCGCGGAAGTCGGTCTGGACCGGGATGTTGCCGTCGAGGTTGTCGATCTGGTCGAGGTGCCACGTGTCTGCGTGGATGCCGGCGCGCAGGTTCGGGCCGAGGAGCATCACGAGCCCGCCGGCGCCGTGGTCGGTGCCGAACGACGCGTTGTCGGCAACGCGTCGACCGAACTCCGACCAGATCAGCGTGAGCACGCGGCTGGCGAGCCCTCGCGCCTCGAGGTCGGCCTGCCAGGCAACGAGCGATCCGCCGAGGTCGGAGAGGAGTTGCGGGTGGCGCGTGTCCTGGCCGTCGTGGGTGTCGTACCCGGGCTGGCTGATCGAGGCGACGCGCACGCCGAGCCCGGCCCCGAGCAGCCGCGCGAGGTTACGGAGGCCGCTGCCGAGCTCGGAGCCGTCGGGGTAGGGGATCGCCGGCGCCGCGGCCTCGGTCGTTGCCAGCGGGGCGAGCGCTCGCCAGGTGCGGTACGTCAGCTCGTTCTGCGCCTTCGCGTGGCGGTACGCGCTCGTCCGGGCGGGGCCGCCGAGGCGCTCGAGCGCCGCCATCAGCCGTGCCGGGTCGCGCACGTCGGGCGAGGTGACGGCGAAGTCCTCGGGAGCGTGGACGACGGCCGTGGCGGCGCGGCGGCTGACGAGCACCTCGTCTGACGCCCAGTCGATCGTGACGCCCTGCAGCGGGCTCGTCTCCGAACCGACAGCGTCGAGGTAGCGCCCGAGCCACCCGGTCTGCACGCTGTATGAACGGTCGAGCAGGCCCGTGCGCCAGAAGTGGCCGGAGCGGAAGTGCGAGTAGTCGGGGTTCGGGTAGTCGGTCGCCGGAAACAGTGCGAGCCGCCCGGACTCGTGCAGCGCCTTCAGCCCGCCAGCGCTCGGATGCCAGCCCAGGTTCAACGCGGCGTCGGGGCCTGTGACGTCGAGCAGGTGGCTGTCGGCGATGCCGAGCAGTGGCCGGAGCGCCTCGTACGTCGCGCGGTCGCTCGATGCCGTGCGGGGGACGAGCGTGTTCAGTCCGTCGTTGCCGCCGTCGAGAAACACGCTGACGAGGATCGGCTGGGGCCCGGCGGCAGCCTCGGCAGCGGCGGCGCGTTGTACGAGCGCCAAAGGGTCGAGGCGTGCCGCGGCCGCGAGTCCCACCGCGAGTCCGACGCCGCCGACGAGCGCCTCACGCCGCGTCCGTCCCTGGGCGAGATACGCGCTCGCGCCGTCGCGCAGCGCATCCGCGGGCACCGCGACGACGCCGGTGACCTTGCGTATCAGCCGCGCGCGGGTGACTCCGTGCTCGTGGCAGCCGTCCATCAGTGCACCTGCGCGTCCGGGCCGGCGAGGATCAGGTGGCGCAGCACGCGTCGGCGCTCGGCCGGGTCGGGCTCGCTGCGTGCGTAGGCGAGCAACGCGCTACGTGACGCCCGGGCGAGCCACGGCGAGCCGGCGAACGCGACGGCGTCTGCGAGCGACGCCGCGGGCGGCTCGTCCGGCGGGATCGAACCCTGCTCGATCCGATGCTCTGCGAGCAGCGTCGCGGCCGTCTCGAGGCGTGCGCGCACCGTCGAGGTCGAGAGCCAGCGCTCACCCTGCTCCCACCCGGCGACGCTCGGTGGGTTGAACGGCACCTGGCCCATCGCCTGTAACGACCACACGAGCCGGTCGTTCGTGATCGTCGTGCCCGTCGCTCGCATCGCGCCGGCGCAGTACACGAGCGGCGGCTTGACCATGCTCGGCTCGTCGAGGGTCGCGAGGAACGCCCGCGACGTGACCGCTACCTCGAGTGCTGGCGCGATGCCGTAGTGGCTCGTCCGGTAGGCCGCGACCATCCTCTGCAGCGTGCTCGCAGGCGGCTTGCCGGGCGCGACGTAGCTCCACAGCTTGCTGCAGAGGAACGGCGCGTGTGCGGGGTGCTCGAGGCAGAGCGTCACGACGTCCGTCGGGCCCCAGTTGCCCGTTCGCCCGAAGATCGTCTTCCGGCCCGCGTCGTGTGCGCCGTCGTTCCAGTAGTAGGTGAAGGTGTCGTAGTGGAACGCGTACCCGGTGAGCGCGCGCGCAGCCTCCCGGATGTCCGTCTCGGTGTAGCCACCGCCGAGGGTGAACAGCTCCATCAGCTCGCGCGCGAAGTTCTCGTTCGGACGCGAGGCGTAGCTGCCGATCAGGTCGAGCCACCACTGCATCGCGCGGTCGTTCAGCATGCCGAGGCAGAGCGTGCGAAAGCTGCCGAGCGCGTTGCGGCGGATCGTCTCGTTCTGGTGGAGCATCAGCGCGACGCTGCCGACCTTCTGGTTCGACGTCGCGAAGTGGTCGTGCCAGGCGAGCGTCAGCCGTTCCTGCGCTGGTGCC
This sequence comes from Actinomycetes bacterium, assembly GCA_025360225.1. GTDB lineage: Bacteria > Actinomycetota > Thermoleophilia > Gaiellales > F1-60-MAGs149 > JANYCN01. Next base: position 18,051 of record JANYCN010000007.1, read on the forward strand.
GTCGTCCGGACCATCCGGTCAAGCCACCACAGCGCGTCGTGCCCGTAGCGCGCCAGCGGCGCGAGCGGCGACCGCGAGCCGTCAGCCTCGACGACGTGCGGCTCCGGCCCGACGAGTCGCGGCGTCCCAGGGTGCAGCAACGCGCGGGTGGCGTCGGCGATCGGCCGTCGACGGTACCGCGCGCGGTCGGCCCGTGAAGGCCCGAACCCGACGCGCCAGAACAGGCGCTCGATCGCCGCGGACACCATCTCCACTCACGGTACACGCGGCGGTCGTTGCCGGCACCCGGATACGGTGTGCGTGTGCTCGCCGTTCTCCGCCATCCGCAGTTTCGCATCTACTTCGCTGGCCAGGTCGTCAGCGTCGTCGGCGACCAGATCACGACGCTCGCGCTCGCGTTCGCGGTGCTCGGGTTGACCGATTCGACGACGGCGCTCGGATCGGTGCTCGCTGCGACGACCGTCGGCCTTGCGTTGTTCGTGCTGCCAGCGGGCGTGATCGCCGACCGTGTGCCGCGCCAGATCCTGATGCTTGGCTCCGACGTCGTTCGTGGCGTCGTCGTCGCGATCGCCGCCGTTGACCTGCTCGTGAGCCGTCCACCGATCTGGCACCTCGTCGTCCTGTTCTTCCTCTACGGCTCAGCCGAGGCGTTCTTCCGGCCCGCGTCGATCGGTCTCGTGCCACAGATCGTCGAGCCCGAGCAGCTGCAACAGGCAAACGGCCTGAACGGGTTCGTCTTCAGCATCGGGATGACTGCCGGCCCGACGATCGCGGGGATCCTCGTCGCTCTCACGAGCCCCGCCTGGGCGCTCGTCGTCGACGCTGGTACGTTCCTCGCGAGCGCGGTGTCGCTCGCGCTGCTGCGTCCCCGTCCGGTTGAACGCAGCCCGCCGGGGCACTCGCTGCTGCACGATCTTCGTGGCGGATGGCGGGTGCTGTGCCAGCACACCTGGCTCCTTGTCGGGCTCGCTGCGTTCGCGGTGTACCACATGGTGTCGCTACCGGCCCTCCTGGTCCTTGGCCCGAAGCTCGCGAAGGACGTGCTCGGCGGCGCGTCGGCCTGGGCGACGGTCCAGGTCGGGTTCGGCGTCGGCCAGATCTTCGGCGGGCTGCTCGCGACGCGGTGGTTGCCGGCTCGGCCGATCTCCGTCGTGTTCGCGATGCTCGTCGTCGGCTCGGCGCAACCGCTGATCGTCGCCTCCGGGCTCGGCGTGCCGCTGATCGCCGTCGGCCTCGGCATCGCGGGCTGCGCGGTGACCTTCCTGTGGAGCGTGTGGGACACCGCGATGCAGCAGCGCGTGCCGGCCGACGCGCTCAGCCGCGTCAGCTCGTACGACTTCCTCGCCTCGGTCGGCTCGATGTCGCTGGGGATGGCGCTCGTTGGGCCGCTCGCGAGCGTCGGCGGGACGCTGCCGACGATGCGCGCCGCCGCGGCGATCGGCGCTGCAGCCGCCTTCGCGGTCGCGCTCTTACCGGTGGTTCGTGCCGTGCGACGGCACGCGGCGTGAGATCCGCGAGATCGTCGGGAACGCGCGCGTGCCGGCCTCGGGCGTGCAGGAGAGCGCGCGGTCGGTACGGCGCGGGAAGCGCCACCCATCGTCGCCGAACGCCGCCTTGAGGATGCGGGAGAGGGCGGGGTCGCGTTGTTGCAGCGCGGCCCGCGTCATCACGACGCCGTCCGGCCCGACCCACGTCGACGCCTCGAACCACCAGACGGCGCCCTCGGCGAAGTACTCCTTCTCGCTCCTGTCGGCGTAGTAGCGCCGCCAGGTGCCGGCGACGTGCGCGGCGCGATAGGCACGGCGGATCGAGGCTTGTTCGGCACGCGCCAGACCGGCCGCCATCACCTGATGGGCGAACTCGTGCGTCGCGACCGAGTAGCCCGTCCAGCGGTCGCCTGACGCGCAGGTGAGGTTGTCGGCCGCTGCCACCGTTGGTCGCAGCCAGTCGTAGCCGCCGAGGCCACGGGCGCGGCCGTCGATCTCGGCCGGCGTCATCCCCCACGCGATCGGTAGCCGTACGCGGTACTCGGGGACGTCGGTCAGGGTGTTGCTGTCGGCCATCACGGTGAAGCGGGCATGGGCGCGGGCGAGGCGCGCGCGGATGTCCGGACGTGTCGTCTCGTGGCGCACGACCATCACCGCCTCGTCGATCGCCGCGTCGCTGACGCCGGCGGGAGCCGTGTAGGTGATGCCGTCCTCAAGCGCGATGCGGCCGTACCAAGGGTCGAGCTCGACCGCGCTCGCGGCCGTCGGCACCAGCAGCAGCGCGCCGATTGCCAGACCGATTGCGGCGCGCCGTTGCCGACCTGCGCGTGTATCACCCGATTGAGGCACTCCTGCCACCTTACATCCGTCCTGGTGATCCTGCTCATCCCTCGAATGGGGGAGCCTTCCCTCGCTATCATACGTCCCGTGAATGCGCGGACTGACTCGTTCGAGTTTCGTACCTACGGCCGGCGTCAGCGGCGAACCGGTCGACGGGTGTCGATCGTCGCCCTGGCTGTCGCGTCGACCATCGCCGCCGCGCTCGCTGCGCAGGCGTTCGTGACGCGCAACGCCATCGTTCCCGGTGTCAGCGTTGCCGGCGTTGACGTTGGCGGCCTCGAGCCGGCGGCGGCACGTGCGCGACTTGCTGCGGTCCTCGGCCCGCGGCTCGCGCGCTCGATCGCCGTCGACACGCCGGTCGGCAAGGTGGCCGTGACCGCTGCCGAGGCGGGGATCTCGATCGACCTCGACGCAGCGGTCGCGAAGGCGTACGCGACCGGTCGGCTGGACGAGCGGTTGCTTCCCTACGCCTTCTCCGCGTCCGTTGCCGCGCCGATGACGCCGCCCGCACAGCCCGTGCTGCCGCCCGCGATCAAGGCCCTTGTGAAGATGAGTCGTAACGCGTCGCTGGTGTTCGCCGCGGACGGCTCCGCGACGGTCGTCCCGGGCGTCGTCGGCTCCTCGTTTGACGCGCGGGAAGCGCTTCAGGCGATCTACACCGCCGCCCTCTCCGGCGCACCTGCGATCAGGCTCGACGTTGTTCGCACCCCGCCGGCTGTCAGCGACGGGGACGCTCGCACCGTCGCTGGCGCCGCCGGCACGCTGCTCGCCGCCCCGACGCACCTGCTGCTCGACGGCCGCACCGTCGCGACCGTCGCCGCTCGCCGGCTCGCGCCGCTCCTGTCGACGGCCTCGACCGGCGGCGTGCTGGCGCTGACGCTCGACCCGGCGGGGCTGCGCACCGTGCTGGCGCCGACCTTCGCGCGCGTCGCCCGACCCGCACGCGACGCGCGGTTCGCGACGCACGGGCACACGGCGCGGACCGTTGCCGATCGGCCGGGCCGCTCGCTCGACGTCGCCGGCACAGCCACCGCGATCCTCGCAGGTGGCGACACCCACACCGCGATGGTCGCCGTGACGGAGACGCCGGCGTCGTTCACGGCGGCCGACGCGGAGGCGCTCGGCATCCACGCCGCGCTGTTCGCGAAGCCCATCACCACCCAGATGGGCTCGTCGTCAGCGGCGCGGATCAACAACGTGCACCTGCTCGCGCGGATCCTCAACGGGCACATCATCAAGGCCGGCGAGACGTTTGACTTCAACAAGGTCGTCGGTGAGCGCACGCTCGCTCGCGGCTTCCAGGTCGGTCAGCAGATCGAGAACGGCATCCTTGTGCCCGCTGTCGGCGGTGGCGTGTGCCAGGTCGCGACGACGCTGTTCGACTCCGCCTTCTACTCCGGCATGCGCATCTCCTCGCGCATCAACCACGCCTTCTACCTGTCGCACTACCCGATGGGGATGGACGCCACGGTCTCGTGGGGCGGCCCCGAGTTGCGGTTCACGAACACGCTAACCCACGCCGTGCTGATCCGCACCTCCTACACCGACTCGACGCTCTCGATCCAGCTGTACGGCACCCCTGAGGGGATCACCGTCGCGCGCACGATCTCCGCGCAGTCCGCGTTCACGTCGCAGCGCACGCGGCGGGTGTACGACGCGACGCTGCCGCCCGGCAAGGAGAGGGCCAGCGGCCCGGGCGAGGGTGGCTTCACCGTCACGGTGTTCCGTGTCGTGCGCAAGGATGGACAGGTGATCGTCCACGACTCCTACCGGTCGGTGTACATCCCGGAGGACATCATCGTGACGTACGGGCCGAAGAAGAAGAAGCCGGTCGTCACCCCGCCGGTCGTTTTACCGGCCGCCTGATCAGCCGGCGAGGCGACGCAGCCGCTCGGGGAGCCACCAGTTAACGGCTCCCATCAGCTGCATCAGGCTCGGCACGACGAGGGCGCGGATCACTGTCGCGTCGAGCAGGATCGCCGCCGCGAGCCCGAAGCCGAACTCCTGCATCTCCACGAACCGCGACGATGCCAGCCCGCCGAAGGCGATCACCATGATCAGCGCCGCTGAGGTGATCAGCTTTCCGGTGCGCGCCAGGCCGTTCTCGACGGCGACGCTGTTCGTCGCGCCGAGGTCGATCTCCTCGCGCATGCGCGCCAGCAGGAACACCTCGTAGTCCATCGACAGGCCGTACAGGAACGCGAACAGGAAGAGCGGGATCCACACGGCGATCACCGCGACGTGAGGAAATGGCGAGAGGCCGCCGGCGTCGTCCTGGAAGAACAGCACGAGAAGGCCGTACGCGCCGGCGACCGAGAGGACGTTCATCACGACCGCCTTGAGCGGCAGGATCACCGAGCGGAACGCGCGGAACAACACCAGGTAGGTGACGACGAGCACGAACAGCGAGATCCACAGCCAGTCGCCGTAGAGCGCTTCCTGGAAGTCGGCGAACACCGCTGGGCCACCGCCGACGAGGAACGGGGTGTGGCGCGGCAGGGCCGCCGGCAGGTAGCGCGAGCGCAGGTCAGCGACGAGCTGGTTCGCCTCGGGGGAGCCGAGCGCACCGGCGCCGGTGAGGCTGATCAGCGTCACCGCTCGGTGGACGGGCGACGGCGTCACGACGACGCGGAACACGCCGGGGACGCGGCGGAGCGCCGCCGCGGCGCCGCCCAGGTCGGCGGCGGGTCGGTCAATCACGACGCGCACTGGCGTGGAGCCGCCGTCGCCGAAGTGGCTGTCGATCAGCTTCGAGCCGACGACGCCGCGCGACACGTCGGGAATCGCGGCGATCGGCGTCGCGCCGAGCGCGAGGTCGCGCACGGGAGCGGCGAGGCCGGCTGCGATCACCACGCCGAGGGCGAGGAACGCTGCTGGTCGGCGGGTGATGCGCCGCGCGATCGCCGTCCAGAGCCGCGAGTCGGGGCGGTCGATCAGGCGTCGCGGCACGACGGCGAGGCGGTTGATGCGCGGGCCGAGGATCGCGAGCATCGCGGGCAGCAGCGTCAGCGCGGCGGCGATCGTGATGATCGGGATGAGGATCCCGGCGAGCCCGAACGAGCGGACGAACGGCACGGGGATCAGAAGCAGCGTGCCGAGACCGATGCCAACGGTGACGCCCGAGAAGATCACCGAGCGGGTCGCCGTCCGCATCGTCTCGGCGATCGCCTGCTCGACGCTTCCGCCGCGCGCGAGCTCCTCCCGGAACCGGTAGACGACGAGCAGCGAGTAGTCGACCGCGATCCCCAGGCCAACCAGCGTCACCACGTTCGTCGCGTACACGGTCACGTCGGTCAGGTGCGACAGGGCGGCGACGAGGGCGAGCACGATCGGGATCACGAACAGGCTCAGCGCCAGGGGCACGAGGCCGGCGAACACCGTTCCGAGCACGCCGACGAGGACGACGAGCGACAGGGCGCCGGCGATCGACTCGGCCCGTACGAGATCATCGTTCAGCGGTCTCGCCGTCTCCGCCTGGATCGCTGCTGCGCCCGCGACGTAGACCGTGACGACACCGGCGAGCCGAGTGCCGAGGAGCTCGTTGACCCGCGGCACGGCTTGCTGGGCGGCGATGACGTCGTCAAACGGCACCGTCACGTACGCGAGGACGCCGTCGGGTGAGATCGCCGAGGCGCCGGTGGTGGCGGCGAACGGCGAGTCGATCCGCCGATGGGGGTAGGCGTCGCGGAGCTGCTGGACGACGCGTTCGATCACCGCCCTGTGCGCCGTGATCGGCGTCGATGTGGCGAAGACGACCTCGATCGGCTCGACCTTCGTGACACCGAAGTCGCTCGCGAGCCGGTCGCTGGCGCGGATCGACTCGGAGCCGGGTAGCTCCTGACGCGTCGTCAGGTTGCCGCCGACCGTCCCCATGTACGCGAGCGCGCCGAGCAGGAGCGCGATCCACGCTGCGAGCACGAGCCAGCGCCGCCGGTAGGCGAGGTGGGCGAAGCGCAGCACCGCTCCAGCGTAGCGTCGGCGGGTAGACTGGGGTGGTGATGGAGGTCGTGACGACTGCCGCGAACGCCCCGGGGACGCGGCGTCAGCTGCTCGAGCTGTTGAAGCGCCGCGGCGAGGCCCGCGCGGAGGAGCTTGCCGAGCTGCTGTCCGTGACGGTGTCAGCCGCGCGCCAGCACCTCGCGGCTCTGGAGGCGGCGGGGCTCGTCGACCATCGTGAGCAGAAAGGCACCCCGGGCCGGCCGAAGCACGTCTACCACCTCACCGATGCCGCCGAGGAGCTGTTTCCGAAGGCGTACGACGAGCTGGCGACGGAGCTTCTGCAGTTCGTCGGCGATGAGGATCCGGCGCTGCTGGCGCGCGTGTTCGAGCGCCGGCGCATGGTGCGTCTCGGCAAGGCGTTGGGGCGGATCGAGGGGATGTCCTTTGACGACCGGGTGCGCGAGCTCGCGGCGATCCTCAACGAGGAGGGCTACCTCGCGAGCTTCGAGCTGCTCGATGACGGGAGCTACCGGATCCAGGAGCACAACTGCGCGATCCTCGGCGTTGCGCAGCTGTCGAGCATGCCGTGCGCGAGCGAGATCGACTTCTTGCGGGAGGCGCTGCCGGACGCGACGATCGAGCGCGTCGCGCACATGCTCGGCGGCGGTCACATCTGCGCGTACCGCATCGCTCGCGCGTGATGGGCGGCCTCGGCGCGGTGCGCCAGATCGCCATCGCGCGGATGCTCGCGACCGGCGGTGGCGTGGCGACGAACACGGCGCTCTCCTACGGCATCTACGACCGGACACGTTCGACGGCGTGGACGGCTGCCTACTTCCTCGTCGCGTACGCCGCGTACGGCCTGTTTCAGCCGGCGGCGGGGATTCTCGCTGACCGCTATGACCGACGCTGGTTGATGGTGGGGTCTGATCTCGGTCTCGCGGTGTTGTTGGTGGTACAGGCGTTCGTGACGAGCCCGGGAGGCACCGTTGCGCTGGCGCTGACGATGACGGTCGTCGCCGCCGCGTACGGGCCGGCGTCCCGTGCGGCGTTACCGAACCTCGTCAGCGAGGCGCAGTTGACGGCGGCGAACGCGATGATGGCGCGCTACTTCAGCCTCTGTATCGTTATCGGACCGGCCGTCGGTGGTGGGCTGTACAAGGAGCTCGGCGTGCGCGGGATCGTGCTGATCGCGGCGGTCGGGTGTGTCGCATCGGCGGTGCTGTGCGCGACCGTGCGCGGCGAGTTCCAGGAGGCGCGCGGCGACGATCAGCACGAGCACGGCGGCGTGATGGCGGGCGTGCGCTTCCTCCTGCACCATCGCGTGCTGCGTGCGCTGGTGATCGCCGAGGTGATCGCTTTCTCGGGCGGGGGCCTCGGCATCGTTGCTGATGCACCGCTGGCGCGGATGTTCGACGCCGGACCGTTCGGTTACGGTGAGCTGATCGCGTCGTGGGGCCTCGGCATGCTGCTCGCGTCGGCCGTCGCCGGGCGGCTGAAGGAGCAACGGTTCGAGTTCGGCCTCGTGGTGCTTGGCATGGCGGTCGAAGGGTTGTTCACGCTGCTGGTGTGGCCGTCACCGACGTTCGCTCTCGCTCTGGTGTGCCTGTTTGGCGGTGGGGCGGGCATGGGGACGATCGAGACGGTGCGCCAGAGCGTGTTGCAGCGCCGTGCGCCGGATGCTGTGCGCGGCAGGGTTTTCGCCGCCGCGGATGCCGTGGGAGGCGTGTCGTTCGCCGGGTCGTTCGTGATCGCGGCCCCGATCGTTGCGATCGTTGGCGCGCCCGCAGGCTACGGGATCGCGGGGTTGACCTTCCTCGCCGGCGTTGCGGTCGTGGCCTGGCTCGTCGGCCGCGACGTCCTCGTCGGGCGAGCGTGATCGGCGTTGTCGGTGGCCTCGTCGCCGCCGTGTGCTTCGCCTTTGCTGGCATCACCGCGGCGATCTCGGGACGCAGGATCGGGGCGACCTTCGCGCTCGCGTGGGTGAACCTCGTCTCCGCGGCGTACGTCGTCCCGCTCGCGGCCGTCGTCGAGGGCGTGCCGCACCCGCGAGCGTCGTCGGTCGTCTGGGTGGTCGCGTACGGCGTCGCGATCTCGGTGGCGTTGCTGACGGCGTTCCGCGCGATGACGATCGGGCCGATCGGTTTGATCGCACCGGTGTTCTCGACCGAGGGCGCGATCGCGGCGGTTGGTGGCGTGCTGCTTGGTGATCATCTCGCGGGCGCGACCGGCGCGGCCCTCGCGGTCTGCGTCGTCGGCGTGATGCTCGCCGGGCTTGAGCTTGGCCCTGCCGGCGTCGGTGCGCTACGCGGAGGCGAGGCGAACGCCTTCTGGATCGCGCTTGGCGGCGCGTTCCTGTTTGGCTTCACGCTGCTCGCGAGCAGTCGCGCTGTCGGCATCGGCCCGTTGACGACGGTTGCTGTCGGCCGGCTGTTCTCCGTCGCGATCATCTCCTGGCCGATCCTTGTGCGCGAGCGGTGGCGCCGACCGACGGGCGCGTGGCGGCTCGTAGTCGTGAACGGCCTGTTCGACCTGGTCGGCTTCACCTCGTTCATCGTCGCGAGCCGCCACGGTGTCGCGGTGCCCGCGGTGCTGGCGTCGCAGTACGCGAGCCTGAGCGTTGTCGTTGGCTACGTCGTGTTCCACGAACGGCTCAGGCGCAGCCAGTGGGTCGGCGTCGCGCTGACGGTCATCGGCACCGCTGTTGTCGCCGGCACGGGCGGCGGGTAGCCGCGAGGCGGGCGACCCTCAGCCCGTCGGCACTGAGGTGCCGGCCGGGCACCACGTCGGGGATGCCAGGAACGCGGCAGGATCCACCCCAGCCGGTACCTCTACGTCGACGGAGGAGCCATTCGGGCACGTTACGGTGTGCATCGCACCGTTCACGGCGGGCGACGTTGGCGACGTCGCGTCCGACATCTTGCTGGCGGCGATCGCAACGCCGATCATGACCACGACGATCCACGCGATCCACCATGCGATCGCGACACCCGCGATCGTCTTCGCCGCTTGCCGAGCCCTCGGGTTGGTTGCGACGCTGACGATCGCCTCGGCGATCACCTCGGTCGCCGGCGTGGGGGCGCTAGCGCCTTCCTGATCCAGCCGCTGACGAACCTCCTGCCGGTAGCGCTCCTCTTC
>JANYCN010000047.1 GCA_025360225.1 Actinomycetes bacterium
CACTTAGCGTGTCAAGGCCTTCGCCTTGACACGCGTGCGAGCGGGCGTGCTATCCAGCACGCCCGCGATCAGCAAGCCCTGCGCGACGCGCAACGCTCCCGCTCGCTCCAGACACCCGATGACCATGCCATGTGACAATCACACCACTCGCCGATGGTGCGTGACGCCAACGGAGACGCCACGGCCGTGCAGAGCTGGTACGCGCCAACGCCCGGCAACAACATGATGCCCTGCCACGATGCTGTCGCCCAGGCGAGCATCGCGAAGGCGGCCGGGATCATCGTCTACACCATCGGCTATGACCTCGGCTCAGGCAACGCCGACACCTGCAACATCGCGAACGGAGGAGGCACCGAGCCGGGGATCACGCACGCTCGACGCTGCAGGCGATGGCGACCGACGCCGGCCAGTTCTACGAGAAGGCAACCGCCGGTGAGGTGCTGACGATCTTCAGCGCGATCGGACACTCGATCACCTCCGGCGGCGTGCGGCTCGTCAAGTAGCGTTCACGGCGTGTCTGCCGCTCGCCGCCTCACCGTGCTTGCCGCTCTCTGCGACACCTTCGCGCCGGGAGGTGACGGCCTCCCTCAGGCGTCGGCGATCGGAACGCCTGAGCGTGTCGCCGAGCTGATCGCTGGACTGGCGCGCAAGGGTGAGCGCCGACAGCTCGAGCTGCTCCTCGAGCTCTTCGATAGCCGAGCCGTGACGGCGTTCGGCGGCGGCGGCCTGCGACGCTTCACGTCGCTCGACCACGCCGAGCGGGAGGCAGTGCTGCTGCGTCTCGCCGATGCACGGATCGGCCTGCAACGCCAGGCGTTCCACGCGTTGCGTAAGCTGACGATGCTCGCCTACGCGGCGTCGAGCGGGTCGGCTTCCGTGTGGGACGCGATCGGCTACCCAGGGCCGATCGGCGCGCTCGCCGCGCCGGCCCCACCGACCGTCGCGACCAGCATCCGCCGCGACGGAGGCCGGCTCAGCTGCGATGTCGTGGTCGTTGGGTCGGGTGCGGGCGGCGGGGTGGCTGCCGCCGTCCTGGCGGAGGCGGGCCTCGACGTCGTCGTCGTGGAGATGGGCGAGCACCTGACCGACGCCGACTTCGACGGCGGCGAGCAGCAAGGCCTCACCCGCGCCTACCTCGAGCGTGGAACGGCCCAGACGAGAGACGGGTCGGTCGCCCTGCTCGCCGGCTCCTGCCTCGGTGGCGGCACGGTGGTGAACTACGCGACGTCGTTCGCAACGCCGGAGAACGTGCGCGCCGAGTGGGCGTCACACGGTGTCTCCGCGTTCACCTCCGCGGTGTTCGACGCGAGCCTCGCACGGGTCAGCGAGCGCATCGGCGTGAGCCGCGACGAGGGCCGTCCCTCTCGACGTGACGAGATCCTCGAGCGCGGCCTCAGGGCGCTTGGCTGGCACGTCGACGAGATGCCCCGCAACACCCGTGGTTGTGACCAGGGCGCGAGCTGTGGCTACTGTGGCTATGGCTGCCGGCTCGGAGCGAAACAGTCGACGCTGAAGACGTTCCTGCCTGACGCCGCCGTCGCTGGTGCTCGCATCTTCGTGCGCACCCGGATCACGCGCATCCTGCACGCGGGCGGCCACGCGACCGGCGTCGAGGGGCGGACGGCGCTCGGCGAGCCGGTGACGATCTCGTCGCGCGCGGTCGTGTTGGCGTGCGGCGCGCTGCACACGCCGGTCCTCCTGCGCCGCTCCGGGCTCGGCAACGAGCGCGTCGGCCGCGGCCTGCGTTTGCACCCTGTTCTTCCACTGTTCGGACTGTTCGACGACCCCGTGGAGCCGTGGACGGGGACGATGCAGTCGCGTTACTCCGACGAGCATCGCGACCTGCACAACGGCTACGGGCTGAAGTACGAGACCGCCGCCGTTCATCCGTCGCTCGCCGCAGCCTTCCTGCCGTGGCGCTCGGCCGAGGATCACGCGCGGGTCCTGCGGCGCATCGCCCACCTGACGCCGATCGGCATCCTGCTGCGCGACCATGGGTCCGGATCGGTCGGGGTCACACGGGAGGGCGAGCCCGACGTACGGTACGCCGTGTCGGCGCTTGACGCCGCGCACCTGCGGGTCGGCGTCGACGGCGCCGCACAGATCCTCGAGGCAGCAGGCGCTCGGTGGATCGGCTCAACGCACGCCAGCGCCCCGTCCTACGAGCCTGGTCGTCGTGCCGACCGCGCGGCGTTCCTCGCCGACGTCGATCGCGACGGGTTCGCTGCTGGCCGGGTCGGGCTCGTCTCGTTCCACCTGATGGGAACGGCGGCGATGGGCGGTGATGCGCAGTCGAGCGCGTGCGATCCGGAAGGGGCTGTACGTGGCGTGCGTGGTGTCGTCGTCTGCGACGGCTCGACCTTCCCGACCGCGAGCGGCGTCAACCCGATGGTAACGATCGAGGCGATCGCGGACATGAACGCGCGGTCGCTCGCGGCGACGCTCGGCAGCTGATCGACACGGGATCACGCCGGCCGTGGTGAAAGATGGGCCGGACGGCCCATGTCTGGCGGGTGCTCGGTGACGTAGCATCGCGGTGTCTGGCTGCGACACCAGACGCTGCCCTCGCCCCCTCCCCAAGAGGCCATATCCTTGCTCCCGCTCCGCTCGCGGATCGCCGCCGTGTGTCTTGGCGCGTCCGCCGCCCTCACCATGCCCGCAGCTGCCTCGGCGGGGACGTACGCCTTCACGATCTCGACGCGTACGCTGGTCACGCACCTAGCGACGCTCCGGCGACCGGCAGCGCCAGCCCGGCTCGACTCCGCGCTCGCCTACTCGACGAAGGCGGCATGGGACGGGCCGGAGATCGCCGCCAGCTCGCCCGGCCAGCACACGGCATGGTCGTCGAGCTTCCTCTCCCTCGTCGCCCCGTACGGGACGACGTTCGTCGGGTCGGGCACCGTCGTCAGCTACTCCGGGTGTGCCGCGGACGCTGGCGGCTGGTTCGTGCAGAGCGAGCTGAAGGCTGGCTCGTTGTTCAAGGCGATCCGGCGTGACACCCTGGCGAGCGGCGCGTGCTTCACGACGTCCGGCCAGTCGCCGACCGGCGCGTCGCCCGCAGGGATCACGGAGCTGCGGTTCGAGCTGTGGAGCACGCTCGCGCGCACGACGCAGGCGAAGGGAACCTACGTCGCGGTGCACGCGGTGAGCGGCATCCTCGACGATCCGGTCGCGCCGCTCGCGACGATGGCCGTTGACTCCGCGGCCGGCACCGTCCAGTGGGCGACGGCCGATGGTCAGTCCGGCCCCCGGAACGTCACGTTGGTCGTCACGGGCCCCGGCTCCGTCTCAGCACCGGTGTCCCTTTGGGCGAGCACCGCGCAGGACCGCTCCTGCCTGACCGGACAGTGGATCACAAGATGCGGGACGAGCATCTCCGGCACGCATCCCGTCGTGCTGCCCGCGGTCACCGGCGACTACACCGTCGCCGTGACCGTATCCGATGGGGCCGGGAACCGGACGACGGTGTCGCGCATCATGTCGCACGTTGCGGCACCGGTCGCGAGCACGAGTCCGAGCCTGAGCGGCATCGCCGCCGTGGGGCAGACGCTGCGCGTCGCGCCGGCGACGTGGTCGAACGTCCCGACCGGCACGACGTACACCTTCCTCCGCGACGTGAACGGCGCGCTCGTCGTTGCTTCCGGCCCGAGCGCCTCCTCGACGTACGTCGCGACCCGCATCGACGTCGGCCACGTGCTGCTCGTGCGCGAGACGGCCGCGAACGTTGCCGGCGAGGCAAGCGTCACGTCGGCGGCAAGCGACGTCGTCCTGCCGCTTGCGCCGCAGAACGGCAGCGCGATCATCACCGGCGGTCCCGTCGCTGTCGATCGAACGCTCGGCGCGCTCCCGGGAGACTGGGACAACGGCGGCGTTCCCGGCCAGCCGCGCGTCGTCGCGACGATCTGGCGCACCTGCGTCAACGGCGTCTGCACGCAGCGCGGGATCGACACCACCTTCACGCCGCAGGCTGCCGACCTTGGCGCAGTCGTGGAGCTGACGGTCCAGGTCGCCAACGCGGGCGGCACCGGCACGTCGACCGTCCGTTCGCTGCCTGTCACGGCGGCGGCGCCAACGCTTGACGCCGCGCCGTTCGTGGTTGGTCTCCCACGGGTCGGCGACGTCCTGCAGGCGGGTCCCGCCCGTTGGACGACCCACGCCGCCGACGCGACGATCAGCCATCTCTGGCTCACCTGTGAGGCGGCCACGCCAACGGTCTGCGCGGCCGTCGGAACGGGGGAGAGCTACCAGGTCGAGGAGACGCAGCTTGGGCGCATCGTGCGCGTTCGCGAGACCGCCGCGTCGAGCGTCGGGGACGCGATCGCAACCTCCGCTCCGACCGCCGCGGTGCTCGCGCGCGGCGAGTGCATCGAGTACTCCCCGGGGCTCCTGCGGGCCTGCATCGGGCCGGCAGTCGTGACGCTCGCCGGCCAGCTGGCCAGCGGGACCGTGGCGAGCGGCGAGGCGGCGACCGTGACGGGCAGCGTCGCGCTCGTCGGCCCGCTCTCGACGCCTGACCGCGTGACGCTGCGCTTCGTATCGGGCGATCGCGAGAACCGGTACGGGCAGGCGGTCGTCGTCTCGCTCTCGCAGGCAGGAACGTTCACGACGCGGTTCGTGCCGGTGATCTCCGGCCAGGCCTGGATCGAGCTGACGGTCGCCGGGCGCACGTCGGCGTTGCGGCTCGACGTTGGCACGGTACGCGTACGTCCACGGATCGCAGCGCGCTTCACGGCACGCCGCGACGTCTTCGGCCGCCGCCGCGACCTCCGCGTCACCGGCACCGTCTCCCCCGGCGTCTCGCTGCCGGGACTCAAGCTGCTGATCGAGGCCCGCCTGCCGAGCGGGCGCATCGTCGGGCTGATCTGCCGGGTCGACGAGCAGCCGATCGTCGCGAGCGGACGGTTCGCCGCGCGTTGCGCGAGCCGTGGCCTTCCCGCCAAGGCCCGCTACCGCGTGATCTACGCCGGTGGCGTGAGCTCGCCGCTTGAGCCGGCGACGACCGGATGGGAGCTGGCGGCGCTTCGCCGAGCCTGAGCCACGACGCGTGGGGCCGGTGTCGCGCACGCGGGACCGGCGCCGCTACGATGCTGCTGTTCCTTTAAGTCCGCGCCCGGTGAGGCCGGAAAGGAGTGGTTCATGCACGCCGGTTCCCCGAGGGTCGTCCTCGACGACGACGCGCTTCGCCGCACGGTGGTGCGGGTCGCCCACGAGATCGTCGAGAAGAACGCCGACCTCACGGACGTCTGTCTCGTCGGCATCTACACGCGAGGCGTGCTGCTCGCCGACCGGTTGCGCGCTGCGATCGCCGCGGCGAGCGGGACGATGGTGGACGTCGGCGCGCTCGACATCGCCTTCTACCGCGACGACGTCACCGCGCGGGCCGCCGACGGCCGCCAGCCCGTCGTGCACTCGACCCGCCTTGACTTCCCGATCGACGGGCGCACCGTCGTGCTCGTCGACGACGTGCTGTACACCGGCCGCACCATTCGCGCAGCGATCGACGCCCTGCTCGACTACGGGCGGCCAGGACGGATCCAGCTTGCCGTGCTCGTCGATCGCGGCCACCGCGAGCTACCGATCCGTGCCGACTACGTTGGCAAGAACCTGCCGACGAGCCCGCAGGATCGCGTGTTCGTGACGCTCGCCGGGCACGACGCGGCGGACGCGATCACCGTCGTCGGGAGGGCATGATGGACGACCTGCGACGTCACCTGATCGCGATCGGCGACCTCGACCGGGAGGGAATCGAGCGGATCCTCGAGACCGCCGCCTCGTTCGAGTCGGTGCAGGAGCGCGAGGTGAAGAAGGTGCCGACGCTGCGCGGCCGGACGGTCGTGAACGTCTTCTTCGAGTCCTCGACGCGTACGAGCTCAAGCTTCGAGCTCGCCGCGAAACGCCTCTCCGCCGACGTGATGTCGCTCAAGGCGTCCGGCTCGTCGGTCGACAAGGGCGAGTCCCTGAAGGACACCATTCAGACGCTGTCCGCCTACGGACCTGACGTCGTCGTGATCCGCCACGCGGCGATCGGCGCGGCCCTGAAGACGACCGGGTACACGAACGCGCACGTCGTCAACGCGGGCGACGGCAAGCACCAGCATCCGACGCAGTGCCTTCTCGACCTCTACACGATCCGTGAGGCGCTCGGCCGCCTCGATGGCGTCCAGGTGGCGATCGTTGGCGACGTGCTGCACTCGCGCGTTGCCCGCTCGAACATTCAGGGCCTGCTTGCCGTCGGCGCCCAGGTGCTGCTCGTCGGTCCGCCGACGCTGATCCCGCGCGGGATCGAGGCGACGGGCGTGCGCGTCTCGCACGAGATCGGTGACATCGCCACCGCCGACGTCGTCTACGTGCTTCGGATGCAGTCCGAGCGGATGGCAGAAGGCGCGAACTACGTGCCGAGCCTGCGCGAGTACACGGAGCGGTGGGGCGTCACGTCGAGCCGCGTGTCGCCGCGCCAGATCGTCATGCATCCGGGCCCGATGAACCGTGGCGTCGAGATCGGCGCCGACCTCGCCGACTCGAACCAGTCGCTGATCCTGCGCCAGGTACAAGCAGGCCTCGTGACGAGGATGGCGGTGCTGTACGACCTCGTGACGCGCCCCTACCGCGACACCGCGGAGCGTCCCGCCGTCGAGGTTGCGGCGTGAGGCTTGTTGCGCGTCGCGGCGCGTGCGCGCTGATGGTGATCCGTGGTGCGCGTGTGATCGACCCTGCGAGCGGCGTCGACGCGGTGCTCGACGTTGAGGTGCGCGACGGCGTGATCGCGGCGCTCGGTAGCGGGCTCGTTGCCACGGCGGCGGCGGAGGAGATCGACGCGACCGGCCTGACGGTGCTGCCCGCCTTCGTTGACCCGCACGTTCACCTGCGCACGCCGGGGCAGGAGTACAAGGAGGACCTCGAGAGCGGCACCCGAGCAGGCGCCGCCGGTGGCTACTGCCAGCTGCTCGCGATGCCGAACACGGTGCCGACGATCGACTCGCGCACCGTCCTCGAGTCCCTGTTCGAGCGCGGCGAGCGCGACTGCGTGATCCCGACCGGGTTCCTCGGGGCGATCTCCGTCGGCCTCGCTGGCGCACAGCTGACCGACATGTACGAGCTCGCGTCCTGCGGTGTCGCCGGCTTCACCGACGACGGTCGGCCGGTCGAGCGTGCAGGGCTCCTGCGGCGTGCGTTCCAGTACGCGCGCCCGATCGCCCTGCCGATCGCCCTCCACGAGGAGGACCTGACGCTCTCCCGTGGCGGGCACATGCACGAGGGGGCCGTCTCCGCCGAGCTCGGGATCGGTGGCTACCCGGGAATCGCCGAGTCGGCGATGGTTGCACGCGACCTCGCGATCGCGCGTTACGAGGACGCCCGCGTGCACCTCCAGCACCTCTCGACGCGAGGCTCGCTGGAGGAGGTAGCGCGGGCGCGTGCCGCCGCGGTGCGCGTGTCCTGTGAGGCGACGCCCCATCACCTGCTGCTCACCGACCAGGCGGTGCGCAGCCTGCACGGAGACGCGAAGATGAACCCGCCTCTGGCCTCCGAGGACGATCGTCAGGCCTTGATCGCCGCCGTCCGCGACGGCGTCGTCGACTGCATCGCGACCGATCACGCGCCGCACGCGTTCGAGGAGAAGGACGCGCCGTTCGAGCAGGCGCCGAACGGCGTCACGGGCCTCGAGACCGCGTTCGCAGCGATCTACGGCGGCCTCGTGCTGCCGGGGATCCTGCCGCTCGCGACGGTGCTCCGCGCGATGTCGTTGGCACCCGCGCGGGCGTTCGGCCTCGTCGAGCCAACGATCGCCGTCGGCCGGCCAGCCAATCTCGCGCTCTGGGATCTCGCCGATCGTCACGTCGTGCGCGCAGATCGGTTTCAGAGCCGGAGCGCCAACAGCGCGTTCATCGGTCGCGAGGTCGTCGGCCGCTGTCACCTAACCATCGCCGCAGGTCGCGTCGCCTGGCGGCTCGCCCCCGTTGGAGATCCCCGATGACCGATCCCGCCGCCTACGTCCTGCTTGAGGACGGCACGGTGTTTCCGGGCCGCCGCGCGTCGCGGGCTGGCGTGGCGCTCGGCGAGGTCGTCTTCACGACCGGCATGACCGGCTACCAGGAAAGCCTCACGGACCCGTCGTTCGCCGAGCAGGTGCTGGTGTTTACGGCGCCGATGATCGGCAACTACGGCGTCGAGGCCGAGGTTGCCGAGTCCGACCACGTACAGGTGCGCGCGATGGTGTGCGTCGAGGCGCGTAACGCAACGCCGAACGGTCGTCAGGGTCTACTCGACTGGCTCGACGACGCGTCCGTGCCTGTGATCGATCGGATCGACACGCGCGCTCTCGTCACGCACCTGCGTGAACGCGGATCGATGCGCGGCGCGATCGTCACCGATGGCACGCCTGTCGCGGTTGCATCGGCGCGGATCGCGGCGATCCCTGCCATGTCCGGGCTCGATCTGACCGCGCAGGTGTCGCGACCGCGCCGCGAGCTGTTTGCGCCGCCCCCGCCGCGAGCTCGCGTCACCGTGGTGGACTACGGCACGAAGGACTCGATCGTCCGGCTGCTCGCCGAGGCCGGTGCGCACGTCACCGTCGTGCCGCACGACGCGACGGCAGCGGACGTGGCGGGGACCGATCCCGACGGCATCCTGCTCGCGAACGGCCCCGGTGACCCGGGCGCGATGGATGACCACGTCGCCCGGATCCGCACGCTCCTGGCACAGGATGCGCCGCTCTTCGGCATCTGTCTCGGGCACCAGCTGCTCGCCCGCGCGCTCGGGCTCGAGACCTTCAAGCTCCGCTTCGGCCATCGCGGCGCGAACCATCCGGTCCTCGAACGCGAGACGGGGCGCGTTCTCGTGACAAGCCAGAACCACGGGTTCGCCGTCGCGCCTCCCGATGGCGACGGCGACGTTGTGATCACCCACGAGTCGCTCTATGACCGAACCGTCGAAGGCCTTCGGCTCGCCGGCCGAGAGGTCTGGTCGATGCAGTTCCATCCCGAGGCCTCGCCCGGGCCACACGATGCGCGCGGGGCGCTCGTCGCGTTCGTCAACGCCGCCGCCGCCCATGCCACGAGCCGGGGAGCGATCTGATGCCGCGTCGAGACGACCTGAAGCGGATCTGCGTGATCGGCTCCGGCCCGATCGTGATCGGGCAGGCCTGCGAGTTCGATTACTCCGGCGTGCAGGGGCTGCGCGTCCTGCGCGCCGAGGGCTACGAGACGATCCTGATCAACTCGAACCCCGCGACGATCATGACCGACCCAGGGTGGGCTGATCGAACCTACATCGAGCCGCTCGACCTCGAGGGGATCACGAGCGTTTTGCGAAAGGAGCGGCCGGACGCGATCCTGCCGACGCTCGGCGGGCAGACGGCCCTCAACGCGGCGATGCAGCTCGGCGACGCTGGCATTCTCGACGAGCTTGGGATCGAGCTGATCGGCGCCTCGCGCCACGCGATCGAGACCGCGGAGGATCGCGAGCTGTTCGGGGCGGCGATGGACCGGGCCGGGCTGCGCACCGCGAACGGCATCTTCATCCACTCGGTGCGTGAGGCGGAGGAGGCGGTCGCCTCAGGCCGGCTGCGGCTCCCGCTGGTGATCCGCCCGGCCTTCACCCTCGGCGGGCAGGGTGGCGGCTTCGCCGGCACGATCGAGGAGATGCGCCACCACGTTGGACGCGGCGTCCAGGAGTCGCCGATCAGCCAGGTGTTGCTCGAGGAGTCGCTGGTCGGCTGGGGCGAGTTCGAGCTCGAGGTGATCCGCGATCGCAACGACAACGTCGTGATCGTCTGCTCGATCGAGAACCTCGACCCGATGGGCGTCCACACGGGCGACTCGGTCTGCGTCGCTCCGGCGATGACGCTGTCAGACCGCGAGTTCCAGGCGCTGCGCAACGCAGCCGTCACGGTGATTCGCGCGGTCGGCGTCGAGACCGGCGGCTCGAACGTGCAGTTCGCTCTGAACCGGGGCACCGGCGAGATCGTCGTGATCGAGATGAACCCGCGCGTCTCTCGGTCGTCGGCGCTCGCGTCGAAGGCCACCGGCTACCCGATCGCGAAGGTCGCGACGAAGCTCGCGATCGGCTACACGCTGGACGAGATCCCGAACGACCTGACGGGCACCACGCCCGCCTCGTTCGAGCCAACCCTCGACTACGTCGTCGTGAAGATGCCCCGCTTCGCGTTCGAGAAGTTCGCCGGCGCCGACGAGCGCCTGACGACGCAGATGAAGTCGGTAGGCGAGGCGATGTCGATCGGGCGCACGTTCTGCGAGTCGTTCGGCAAGGCGCTGCGAAGCCGCGAGCTGGACACCGCGCCGCGCCTCACGGGGTCGGTCGCGGTGCCGCTCTGGGACCGGTTTGACACGATCCTTGCCCGCCTCAGGACGGGGGAGGGTGGCGCGGCGCTGGCGGCGGAGTCCGGCGTCCACCCGTGGTTCCTTGACGAGCTGACGCGCATGGTCGAGGCGGAACGCGCCTTCGTCGCCGCTGGCCTCGCCAACGTCACGCCCGAAGGGTGGATCGAGGCGAAGCGCCACGGTCTCGGCGACGCGTGGCTCGCCCGTCAGATCGACGCCCCCGAGGCCGACGTCCGCTCCGCCCGGCTCGCCGCTGGCGTACGGCCCGTCTACAAGTGCGTCGACTCCTGCGCGGCGGAGGTCGAGGCGCGCACGAGCTATCGCTACTCGACCTACGAGAGCTGTCACGAGCCGTTCAGCGACGACCGCCCGTCGGTGCTGATCCTCGGCTCCGGGCCAAACCGCATCGGGCAGGGCCTGGAGTTCGACTACTGCTGCGTCCATGCCGCGATGACGTTCCGGGCGCTCGGCTACGCGACCGTGATGGTCAACTGCAACCCGGAGACGGTCTCGACCGACTACGACACGTCTGACCGTCTCTACTTCGAGCCGCTCACGATCGAGGACGTGCTCGAGGTCTGCGAGCGCGAGCAACCGGTCGGCGTCGTCATCCAGTTCGGCGGTCAGACGCCGCTGAAGCTCGCGAAGCGGTTGCTCGACGCCGGCGTCCCGATCCTCGGCACACCGTTTCACGCCATCGACCTCGCCGAGGACCGCCGGCGATTTGGCTCGCTGCTCGACTCGATTGGCCTGAAGGCACCGGCGTGGGCGATCGCCCACTCGGTCGACGAGGCAGTCGAGCATGCGAACCGGATCGGCTACCCCGTGCTCGTGCGTCCGAGCTACGTGCTCGGGGGACGGGCGATGCGCATCTGCTACGACGCGGAGATGGTTCGCTCGGGCTCGGTCGCGCCGAACACCCTCGTCGACTCGTTCGTCGAGGATGCCATCGAGATCGACGTCGACGCCGTCTCTGACGGCGAGGACGTCCTGATCGGCGCTGTGATGGAGCACGTCGAGGAGGCTGGGATCCACTCTGGCGACTCGGCGTGCGTGATCCCGCCGCTCGCGATCGGCGACACGATCGAGCGCGAGGTGCGCCGCCAGACGCGAGAGCTCGCGCGGGCGCTCGGCGTCGTCGGGCTGGTGAACGTGCAGTTCGCGGTGCGCGACGGCGAGGTGTTCGTGCTCGAGGCGAACCCGCGCGCTTCCCGCACCGTGCCGTTCGTCGCGAAGGCGACAGGCATGCCGCTCGTCGAGGCGGCCTGTCGCGTGGCGCTCGGCGAGCGGGTCCGCGACCTTGGCCTGCGGGAGGCGACGCCCGGCGTCGTCTCGGTCAAGGAAGCGGTGCTGCCGTTCGCTCGCTTCCCGGGCGCCGACGCGCTGATCGGCCCGGAGATGCGAGCGACCGGCGAGGTGATGGGCTCCGGCCCCGACTTCGCGACAGCCTTCGCGAAGGCCGAGCGCGCTGCTGGCCAGCCGCTTCCGACGGTCAACGGCGATCGGCAGCCGACCGTCGTGATCACCGTCAACGATCGCGACAAGCCGGCGGCGACGATGCTCGCCGAGCTCTTCCACCGGGCGGGCTTCCGCATCTACGCCACCTCGGGAACCGCGCGGGCGATCGCGCAGCTCGGCACGCCCGTCGAGGAGGTCGGCAAGGTGCAGGACGGCAGCGACGCGACGACGATCCCTGACCTGATCGCCTCTGGCGTGATCGATCTCGTCGTGAACACGCCGCTCGGGCGCGGCGCGCGGGGCGATGGCTTCGCGATCCGCCGCGCCGCGATCGCCGCGAGGGTGCCGTGCATCACGACTCTTTCCGGCGCGAGCGCGGCGGTTCGCTCGCTGACACAGCAGCGGACGGTCGACCCCCGCCCCCTGCAGGAGCTGCACCTCCTGCAGGGCGTGCAGACGGTGCCCGGTCAGGTCTGATGCGGGAGCCCGTCGAGGTTGCCGTGCTGGGCACCGAGGCGCTCGGCGCGTACACGCTCGTACGCGTCGCGGGAGCGGGGATCGATGTCGGCTCGCCGGGGCAGTTCGCGATGGCGCTCGATCCGGACGCGGCGGGGTACCTCGCCCGGCCCGTCGGGGTGTTCCGCCTCGAGGACGGCGAGGTCGCGATGCTCGTCGACCCTGCCCATCGCGTCGGTGGGCTTGGCGGCGCACGCAGGCTTCGGCTGCTCGGGCCGCTCGGCCACGGCTACGACCTGACCGCTGCCGAGCCCGCGTCGACGCTCCTCGTGGCGGGCGGGATCGGCATCACCGTGCTCCCTGGCGTACCGCTGGCGATCGGCGGCCGACCGCGGATGCTTGCGGCCTTCCGGCTTCCAACGCAGGCGGCAGCGACGGCGCTGGTTGACGCTGACACCCGCGTTGTCCTCGCGCCGGCATCGGTCCTCGACGCACTGGAGCTGGCGGCGATCACGCTGGTGCTCGGCGCGGGCCCGACCGGGCTGATGCACGCCCTTGCGGAGCGCTGCGCCGCTGCCGGCGTCGCCTGCCAGGTCGCGTTGGAGGCGCCGATGGGATGTGGCTTCGGGGCGTGCTACGGCTGCGCGGTCGAGCTGGACGGGGCGACGGCGCGGCTCTGTCTCGAGGGACCAGTCGTCGACGCGCGACGCCTGGCGGTCGCGCGATGACGCTGCTCGCGGGGCTCAGGCTTGATCACCCAGTGCTGAACGCCTCCGGGACGCTGGACGCGATCGCGGCGCGCGACGTGCTCGGCGACGCCACGCTCGGCGCTGCCGCTCACGTCACGAAGACGATCTTTCCGGACGCGCGCCCCGGGAACCCGTCGCCGCGGATCGCCGAGACGGCGGGTGGGATGTTGAACTCGATCGGGCTTCCCGGACCAGGGATCGCCGCCTTCATCGACGACGTGCTGCCCCGGACACGTACCTGCGTCGGCGTGACGCCGGTGATCGTGTCGATCGGCGGCGAGTCTGTCAGCGACTACGAGCGTCTCGCCGCGCTGCTCGACGGCGTGCCTGGTGTCGCCGCGTTGGAGCTCAATCTCTCCTGCCCGAACATCGAGTCTGGGTGCATCTCGATCGGAGCGGACGTCGCTGAGACCCTGTTGGTGACGCGACGCGTGCGCGCCACGACCGCGCTGCCGCTGCTCGTGAAGCTCTCACCGAGCGTCTCGGACATCGTCGCGCTCGCCGCGGCGGCGGTCGACGGCGGTGCGGACGCGGTGACGCTGACGAACACCGCGCGGGGGCTCGCCGTGCGTGTCGACACCGGCCGGTCGGTGCTCGGAGGGCCGGGTGGTGGCCTCTCCGGACCGCCGCTGCGCCCGCTCGCGCTCGCGGCAGTGTACGCGGTGCGTGTCGCGCTCGGCGTGGACATCGTCGGCGTCGGCGGGGTCGATAGCCTGGCCACGGCCGCCGAGCTGCTCGCGGCGGGAGCGACGGCGGTGGCGGTCGGCACCGCGACCTTCCGCGACCCGACGACGATCAGCAGGATCGCCGCGGCCCTCGCTCCGCCGACCTCGATCGAAGCGCGCTGACGTGATGGTGCGCGTCCACTTGGACATTGCCGGCGACGCCGGCCAGCGAGGTCCTCGTCGGCTCAATGTCCGTCCGCCCGCCGTACCACTTGAAAACGGTAATTCGCCGGTCGCGCGGCCACTTCTGCAACGGAACCCCCGTTTACATGACAATGTCGTTTGCTACCAGGGAGAAGCGGTCGGTTAGTGCTTGCACCGCACCCGTTCGTGCCGCATAATCCCGTCTCCATGGCGACCGCGGAAAAGCTCCTCACCCAGGCCCCCGTCCGGTCGCTCGATCAGCGGATGGAGGCGCTCGCCCGAGCGAACTCCGTGCGCGTCCAGCGTGCGCGTCTGAAGCGTGATCTCAAGGATGGAGTTGTCGATGTTGTGTCGATCATCCTCGATACGCCTGCCTATCTCCATAGCGCGAAGGTGTTCGACCTGCTCCTGGCCGTACCGAAGCTCGGTCGGGTGAAGGTCAGCCGTCTCCTCACGCTGTCGCGTGTCTCCCAGGCGAAGACGGTCGGCGGCCTCTCCGAGCGTCAGCGGGCCGAGCTCATCGAGCTCCTGCGAGCGCGTCTGTAGCAGCCCGACGGGTCGACGTCGAACGGCTATTCTCTGAGAATCGCCGTCCTGTTCGTCATCTCAGGTCCGTCAGGGGCTGGTAAAGGGACGTTGATTCACGGCGTACTCGAGCGCGAGCCGGGACTCGCCAGCGTCGCTGTCTCGGCGACGACGCGTCACCAACGCCCTGGCGAGGTCGACGGTCGTGAGTACCGGTTCCTCACGGACGAGGGGTTCCAGCGGCGCGTCGACGCCGGCGATTTTGAGGAGCACGTGTCCTTCGCCGGCGGCCGCTACGGGACGCTGCGGGAGGAGGTGGACGTGCTGCTCGCCGCGGGCTGCAACGCCATCCTCGAGCTCGAGGTGGAGGGCTCGTTTGCGATCCGCCGGCGCCGGCCGGACGCCTGTCTGGTGTTCATCGACGCCTCGCTGGGCGACCTCGACGCGCGCCTGCACGGCCGGGCGACGGAGATGGCCGGGGAGATCGAAGAGCGGCTGCGCATCGCCCGGGCGCAGCGCGAGGAGCGAGAGGAGTTCGACCACGTGATCCTCAACGACGACCGGGCGCGGGCGACCGACGAGCTCTACGCTACGATGCGCGCAGAGATCTCCCGACGGGGCGCGCCACCGCCGTCCCGCGACCTCGACTAACGGCAGGTCCGCATGATCTATCCGAAGCTCGATGACCTGCACCGGGTCGTGCACTCAAAGTACGCCCTCGTGATCATCGCCGCCCGCCGCGCGCGGCAGCTGAACACCTACCACCACCAGCTCGGCGAGGGCGCCGTGGAGGACGTTGCTCCGCCGATGGTCGTCTCGCGCTCGAAGAACTACCTGACGATGTCCCTCGAAGAGATCGCGCACGACCGGATCGAGTGGAGCGCCGAGTAGCGACCCGTTGAACGGCGAGCCTGACGTCCTGCTCGGCATCAGTGGCGGGATCGCCGGTTACCGCGCAGCCGAGCTGGTGCGCCTTCTCGTCCGCGAGGGCGTCGGCGTGCAGGTCGTGATGACTGCTGCCGCAGAACGCTTCGTCGGCTCGACGACCTTCGCTGGCCTGTCCCGCCGTCCAGTGCTGACGGAGCTTGGTGGCGCTGGTGACCCGGTCTTCCCGCACCTCGACGCGGCACGCGCGGCGCGGGTGCTGTGCGTCGCGCCGTGCTCGGCGAACACGCTCGCACGTCTCGCCCATGGGATCGCCGACTCACTGCTCACGGAGAGCGCGCTCGCCGCGGCGGGCCAGCTTGTCGTCGCGCCGGCAATGAACGTGCGGATGTGGGAGCACCCGGCGACGCAGGCGAACCTCGCCGTGCTGCGCGACCGGGGAGCGATCATCGTCGGACCCGACGATGGTGAGCTCGCGGAGGGCGAGCGGGGCACTGGCCGGATGGCGCAGCCAGCAGCGATCGCCGCAGTCGTTGAGATGCTTCTGCGTCCGACAGGGCCGCTTGCCGGTCTCCATGTCCTGGTCACGGCGGGTGGCACACGCGAGCCGCTCGATGCGGTCCGTTTCCTCGGCAACCGTTCGAGCGGAAGGATGGGGATCGCCCTCGCCGACGAGGCGCTCGCGCGCGGCGCGATCGTGACGACGCTCGTCTGCAACTCCGCGGTCGCTCCCGCCGGAGGGACGATCATCGCGACGCCGACCGCGAACGACCTCGAGCGCAGGGTTGGCGAGCTCGCGCCGACCAGCGACCTCGTCCTGATGGCGGCAGCGGTCGCGGACTACCGGCCGGCGGCCACCGAGCCCGGGAAGCGTCGCCGAGCGGACGCGTTCGACCTGCGGCTCGAGCCGACCGTCGACATTCTCGCCGGCCTTGGGTCGGCACGGCGGACGGGCCAGGTTCTCGTCGGGTTCGCCGCGGAAGCTGGCGTCGACCTAGCGAGCGCGCGGGCGAAACGCGAGCGCAAAGGCGTCGACCTGATCGTGTTGAACGACGTCTCGCGCTCCGACATTGGCTTCGATGTGCTGACCAACGAGGTCGTCCTCGTCGACGCCGAGGGGCATCACCTCGTTCCTCGCGCGGACAAGCGCACGATCGCCCGAGCGATCCTCGACCACGTCGAGAAGCTCCTGCCACGGTGAGACGTGCGACGATCAGCGACCTGGGCGGCGGTGTCCATCGGGTCACGCAGCCGCTCCCGTGGGCGCTCGACCACGTGCACTGCTACGCCATCGCCGACCCGGACGGCTGGACGATCATCGACGCCGGACTCGGCACGGTGGGGACGGGCGAGCGCTGGCGCACCGCCCTTGCGGAACTCGGCTCGCCCTTCGTCCGTCAGATCGTCGTGACCCACTACCACCCTGACCACAACGGGGCGATGGGTGACCTCGTTGCGCTCACCGGTGCGGAGGCCGTGGTACAGGGGCGACTCGACCACGAGCGTGTCTATCCGGCCTTCCTTGACCCGGGGGCTTCGGCCCGGTTCGAGCGGCACCTGTCCGGGCTCGGCATGCCCAGCCTCGTTGCGGAGACCTCTGCGGCCGACGAGCGCGATACGCCGTACCACCCGGCGACGCCGACGACCCTGGTGGAGGAGGGAGACCAGGTCGAGATCGCCGGCGAGCCGTTCACCGTCCACCACCTGCCGGGCCACGCCGACGGCCACATCGTGCTGCACGGCGCACGGTCCGGGCGCGTGTTTGGCGGCGACGTGATCCTCAACGAGATCACGCCGAACGTCGGGCTGTGGGAGGACGCCGTCTACGCTGACCCGCTTGCGGAGTACCTGCACAGCCTCGAGCGCCTCGTGGCGCTGGAGCCGGCGATCGTCTATCCGGGCCACCGAACGACGGTCGAGAACGTCGCCGAACGCGCGCGGCAGATCGCGGTACACCATGACCGTCGGCTCGAGGCGCACGAGCAGGCGCTGGCCGCAGGGGCGGCGACGCCGTGGGACGTCGTTGGCGCGATCTGGGGCGACCGGCTCGGCTACCACGAACGCCGGTTTGCTGTCGCTGAGGTGCACGCTCACCTCGTGCGACTCGCTGCCACTGGCCGGGCTATCGCCGATGGATCGGGTCTGTACACTCCCTGGAGAACCCCCGCTCTACGACCCGGAAGGAGCACGTGACCGTGGAAGCATCGGTGACCACGCGCGAGGCGCAGGTTGACGCTCATCCTGGAGCGATCATCGACCGGATCGCCGCGAACGTGCGCCGGGTGATCCACGCGCCCGACGATGTGCTGCGGCTCTGCGTGATCGCGCTGATCGCCGAGGGGCACGTGATCCTCGAGGACGCTCCCGGCGTCGGCAAGACGCAGCTCGCGAAGGCGATCGCTCGCTCGGTCGAGCTCCGTTTCTCGCGGGCGCAGTTCACCCCCGACCTGCTACCGAGCGACGTCACCGGCGTGTCCGTCTACAACCAGCGGACGACGACGTTCGAGTTCCGGCCCGGGCCGGTGTTCACGAACATCCTCCTCGTCGACGAGATCAACCGCGCCTCGCCGAAGACGCAGGCGGCCCTGCTCGAGTGCATGCAGGAGCGACAGGTCACGGTCGACGGCGCGACCTACCCGCTGGACCCGCCTTTCATGGTGATTGCGACGCAGAACCCGATCGAGTACGAGGGCACCTACCCGCTGCCCGAGGCGCAGCTCGACCGCTTCATGTTGCTGCTGCACCTCGGCTACCCCGACCTGGCGGACGAGGCGCGGATGCTCGGAGAACAGTCTGCGAGCGACACCCTGATGGATCTGCGGCCTGTTGCTGACACGGCCGAGATCGTCGCGGCGATCGCCGCTGCTCGGGCGCTGCACGTTGATGAGAGCCTGAACCGGTACGTCGTCGCGCTGCTCCGCCACACGCGCAACGACGCGCGGATCACGCTCGGCGCGAGCCCGCGCGCTGGCATCGCCCTGATGCGCGTCGCTCGTGCGCGAGCGCTCGGCCTCCGCCGGGAGTTCGTCACGCCGGACGACGTCAAGGCCGTCGCCGGAGCGGTGCTCGCGCACCGGCTGATCCTCGCGCCCGAGGCTCGCTCGGCCGGCACAACCGGCCGCGACGTGATCACCGACGCCCTCCTGCACACGCCCGTCCCGCTCTGATGCTCACCGGCCGCGGACGCCTCTCGATGTTGCTCGCCGCGACGGTGTACGTGGCAGCCTGGGCGCTCGGCACGCGCGAGGCGTACCTGCCGGCGCTCGGTCTGCTCGTGTTGCCGGTCCTCGCCGTGGCGTACGTGTCGCTCGCCCGCGGTCCGTTCGACCTGCAACGCCGCGGCGGACCGGGTGAGCACGTCGAGGGCGGCGTTCTTGACGTGCGCGTCCGTGTCGAGCGCGGCGGCGGGCTACCCGTGTCGGGGGCGACGCTGTTCGACACGATGGCGGCGACCGGCGAGACGGCGGTGCCGCTCGTCGCGCGCGACGGCGGTCTCGTTGGCGGCTACGTGCTGCGCGGGCTCCCGCGTGGACGCTACGCGCTCTCCGCTGCGCGCCTCGTCGTCGAGGACCCGTTCGCGCTCGCCCGCCGGACGCTCATGCTCGAGGCTCCGGCGGCGCTCGTCGTCTACCCGCGCCTCGTCGAGCTCGACCGCCTGTTCCCCGACGGTGGTGGCGTGAACGGTCACGCCGGACGGTTCCTCCTCTCGCGTGGCGCTGGCTTTGACCTGCACTCGGTGCGCGAGCATCAACCGGGCGAGTCGCTGCGGCGGGTGCACTGGCCGTCGACCGCCCGCCGCCAACGGCTGATGGTGAAGGAGCTCGAGGACGCGCCCCGTGATGAGTGCGCGGTCGTCCTCGATGCGATCGCCGGGTTCGACGTCGGTGTCGCGCCCGACTCGTCCTTCGAGATGGTCGTCCGAGCGGCCGGCTCGCTGGTGCGCAGCGTGGCCTCAGATGGCTCCCGCGCCGCGCTCGTCGTCTCCGGCCAGCGCATCGAGCGTACTGCAGCGACGGCCGGTGACGCCGAGTGGCGATCGCTGCTCGACGTGCTCGCGTCGGTACGCGCCGACGGGCGGCGGACGCTCGCGTCGGCGTTGGCGGAAGGGCGGGACGGGCTCGACGCCGCACGCCTGTTCCTCGTTACCTGCGACCTGACGATGGGGCTTGCCGAACGGGTCACGGCGGTTGCCGCCCGCCGCGACGTGGCAGTGGTGTACGTCGACGCGACGGCCTGGGGCGCGTCGGTGCCCGCCGCTGGTGCGGGTCGCGCGGCGGCCCTGGCGGTGCTCGCGACCCGCGGTGTCCCCGTCGCGCGCCTCGGTCGCGGCGACGACCTCGCCCGCGTGCTTCGAGGGACGGTCGAGCGGGCGCCGGCTACCGCCGAGGTGTCGGCATGACGGCCCGGGTGGGACGCGGCTGGCGCACGGCTCGGGCGGTGATCGCGCCGACGCTCCTCTACTGCGTCGTTGTCGCGTTCTCGGTGTGGCACCTGCGCCTGCTCGAGCAGCCGGCGATGGGGAGCGGGCTCTACCGTGTTGCAGCGGTCGCTGCCGCACCGGCCCTGCTCGCGGCGCTGTCCGGCGGAGGCGGTGTTGCGCGGCGCTACCTGCTCCTTCTGCCGCCGACCCTCGTCGGCGCGATCGGTGTCACCACCGGTCACTGGCCGTCGCGGCACCTGCGAGGCAGCGACGGGTACCTCACCCTCGTCCGTCACGCCGTCGGCGGTGGCGTGGCGAGATGGGTGCACACGGTCCTTCCGTACGACCCGTCGCGGCTGCCGGACCTGCGGGTCGTCGTGCTGCTCGCGACCTTCGTCGTCTTCGCCGCGCTGGCGGCCGCGTTGATCGTCTTTCGCGCCCCGTTCGCTGCGAGCGCGCTCGCGCTCGTTCCGTTCCTCGTCACCTCAACGGTGTTCCGCCTCTCGTCGCAGACGCTCCGGTCGGCGCTCATGCTTGCGATCATCCTCACGCTCGTCGGGGTGTTGGCGCCACGTGCGCGCCGGTTCGGGCAGCTGCTCGCCGGCGGGCTTGCCGGAGGCCTCGCGCTCGGAGTCGTCGCCCTTCCGGGGGTCGCTAAGGCGCAGTTCTTCGACTGGCAGCAGGTCGGTAAGGGGGCGGGTAAGGGGACGACCGTGGCGTACGTCTGGAACCAGACCTACGGGCCGTTGCGGCGCCCGAAGGAGGCGACAACGCTGCTCCGGGTCGTCTCGAACCGTCCGACCTACCTGCGTACGACCGTCCTCACGTTGTTCGACGGGCTGCGCTGGGTCGAGGGTCCATGGGAGGGCCTCAGCCAGCCGGCGGGGCGGATCACGTATCCCGCTGGAGTCCTCTCCGGGTTTACCACCAAGCACGTCGCCGCCGCCGGGACCGTGCGGATCGAGAACCTCGGGCTCGACTCGACGTGGCTCCCGACGCCTACCGAGACCGTGACGCTCGACCTGCCGCGATCGTTCGGGATGGTCGTACGCACCGTCGACGGCCCGATCCAGACGACCAACACCCTTCCGATCGGAGCGACCTACAGCGTCGTCGCCGTCCCACCAACGCCGACGTCGCAGGAGCTGCAGGCGGCCAGCGTGGGCACCGACGCGACGGAGCGTGAGCTGCTTGACGCCCAGGTGCAGTTCCCGGCGTGGGGGGCGCCAGGACGAGAGGCGATCGTCGCTGGCCTCTTCGAGCAGTGGTTCATCGACCCGGCTCTCGTGCGTTGGAAGGAGGCCTATGCAAGGGCGTACGAGCTGACGCGCAGGGCGACGAACCCGTACGAGGTCGTCGTCGCGCTCGAGATCGAGTTCCAGCGCTCCTACCACTACGACGAGAAGGCTGACTACTCGCACGCCGCTGACGGCCCGTTGCCGGCATTCTTCCTCGGGACGAGCCGCAGCGGCTACTGCCAGATGTTCTCCGGCACGATGGCAACGCTGCTCCGCATGCTCGGCATTCCCGCTCGGGTCGCAGAGGGGTTCACCGAGGGACGCCGGCTGGCACGGTCGACGATCTCCGTGATCGACGACCGCGCCGCCCACGCGTGGGTCGAGGTCGACTTCGGCGCGTATGGCTGGGTGCCGTTCGAGCCGACACCGACACGGACGCTGCCGGGAACGTACTCGTCGTCGAACCCACGCTTCGCGCTCACGAAGCCGACGAAGGGGTCGAGCGGGGGGACGACGGCCGCCTCGCCCGTGCCGCGCATCCAGTGTTTCCTCGACGGCACCTGCGCGGGCGGTAAGGCCGGCGGAGGGAAGAAGGACGGCGCGACCGGCGGCGGAAGGGCTGGCCGCGAGGGGGCGGGCTCGTCAGGGGCAGCGCCAACGCCGCCGTATCGTCCCGGTTTCGTCCTCTCGCTGCTGTTGATCGTCGGGCTGGCGGTGTTGTTCCTCCTCGCGGCCAAGCGTCTGCGACTGGTGCGCGGACGGCTCGTCGCAGACGCGCGAGGGGCGGCGGCAGCGTCGAGGGTCGAGCTCGAGCGCTACGTGCTCGACCAGGGCGTCTCCGGGCCGATCCGGACGCTCACCGCCGAGGAGTTCGCGGTGATGCTCCACCGGGAGTTCGGCGTGGATGCCCGCGCGTGGGCCCGGCTTGCCACCAGCGCCCGCTATGGGCCGGCGAACAGCGTCGGTGACGCCGCCCGCATCCGCGGCGAGTCGCGCGCCGTACGCCGCGACATCGCCGGTCGCCTCACCCGTGGTGAGCGCACGATGGGCGCGTTCCGCCTCCGTTCCCTGCTTCCCTGATCGGCGCCAGTGAACGAGACACCCGATGACGACAGCCCGGTGTACGCGCTCTTCCGGGACGGCCGTGCGCACCTGCGAGCGGGACGGAGCGGCGCCGCGATCGAGGCGTTTGCAGCGGCGCGAGACCTCCAGCCGGCGAAGAGCTCGATTCGCGAGATGCTGGCGCTCGCGTACCTTCGCGCCGGACGGCTGATCGACGCTGAGGCCGAGCTGGCAACGGCGATCGAGCTCGCTCCGAACGAGCCGTACTGCTACTTCCTGCGTGGGCGGGCGCAGGAGGGGCTCGGCTTCACCGCACAGGCGCGAGGAAGCTACAAGCTCGCCGTGTGGCTCGATCCATCCTCCACCGTGTACCAGGCCGCGCTCGCGGCGATCGGAGAGGATCGATGAGAGCGGTGGTGCAGCGCGTCTCCCGCGCCTCCGTCAGCGTCGCGGGGGTACGGGTGTCAGCGATCGATGTCGGCCTGCTCGTCCTTCTGGGGATCGGGCACGGCGATACCTCTGTCGAGGTCGAGGCGCCCGCCGGCACGGTCGCACGACTGCGGATCTTCGCCGACGAGCACGGGCAGATGAACCGCTCCGTCGTCGAGGTCGCGGGAGCGGTGCTCGTGGTCTCCCAGTTCACGTTGCACGCCGACACCACCCGCGGAAACCGGACTGGCTTTACCGCCGCCGCCGAGCCGGCGTCGCCGAGCCGCTGTACGACCGGTTCGTCGCGATGCTCGTGGTCTGGTTGTGAGATAGCGTGGTCATTCGCGCGCCTGGATCATCCTGCGCTGGCCGGCTCTGCCACCCGTCGGGTGGCTCTGCCAGCCAGCGCTTCGCGGGAACGCCGCGCGCCGCGTGAGCTTGCCCCGGCAAGCCCTGCGCGACGCGCAACGCTCCCGCTCGCTCCAGACACCCGATGACCATGCCATTTGGCAATCACACCACGAGCGACGCTCGGCGTGGCCGTCGGCACCGGTAGATTTGGCACCGAGATGGCGGTCGAGCTCGTCAACGACGGGCCCGTGACGATCGTCCTCTGACGATCCGCGCGGGTCTTGATCGCGGATCGATGGTACGCTGCTCGTTGCACCGGGCGCTCGCTAGCCCGCGTCGCACCACCTCGTGGGCCCGGTGCCCATTTTTTTTTGCTCGAAAGGAGGGCACGTGGCAGACGATACGATCATCCAGGAGGTCGAGCGATTGATCGCCGGCGCGAGCCCCGAGGTCGAGCTGTGGCACGTCGAGCACCTCGCCGGTGAGGGTCTCTTGCGGGTGCTGATCGAGCACGCTGACGGCGTCGACGTCGAGCTCTGCCACGCCGTGACGCGCGCCCTTGAGCCCCTGCGTGACCGGTTCGCGCTCGAGGTCTCCTCGCCCGGCATCGAGCGACCGCTCGTGCGTCCCGCACACTTCGATCGCGCTGTTGGCGAGATGATCGAGGTACGTCTCGCCGTGCCTGTCGACGGTCGCAGCACGCTGCGCGGCCGTCTTGTCGCAGCTGACCCTGGCGCCCTGCGCCTCGCGCTCGACGACGCTGAGGTCGTCGTCGAGCGTACCGCCATCACCACGTCGAACATCGTCTGGAGCCCGGTGAGATCATGAGCAAAGAGATTCTCGACGCCGTCTACGAGCTGGAGCGCGTGAAGTCGATCGACGCCGAGGTGTTGCTCGGCGCGCTCGAGGACGCCCTCGAGGCGGCCTTCAAGAAGACGCCGGGATCGGCGCGTCACGTCAAGGTCGAGCTCGGTCGCGACGACGGTGAGATCCGCGTCTTCCAGGTGAACGTTCCCGACGAGGTGCTGATCGAGAAGGGGCTCTTGCGCTACGCCGAGCCCGACCCCGACGCCCCCGAGCCCGAGGTGCAGATCGGCCACGACGGGCTACCGATCGTGGAGGAGCCGATCGCCGAGCTCGACTGGGATCGCCTCGGCGACGCCGACATCGATCCCGTCGACGTGACGCCAGCGAACTTCGGTCGGATCGCCGCGCAGACGGCGAAGCAGGTGATCCTGCAGCGCATCCGCGAGGCGGAGCGCGAGATGATGTTCGAGGAGTACCAGGACCGCGTCGGCGACGTCGTGACGGGCATCGTGCAGCAGTCCGACAACCGCTACTGCCTCGTCGACCTCGGCAAGGTCGAGGCGCTCCTGCCGGGCTCCGAGCAGGTTCCCGGCGAGCGCTACGAGCACGGCGCGCGCATCAAGGCCGTGATCATCGACGTGCGCAGCGGCACGAAGGGGCCACAGATCGTCCTCTCGCGACGCTCGGAGGAGCTGATCCGCGAGCTGTTCGAGCTGGAGGTGCCGGAGATCGCCGACGGTCTCGTCGTGATCCGCGCGATCGCCCGCGAGCCCGGGTACCGCGCGAAGATCGCGGTCGAGTCGCGCACCCAGGGTGTCGACCCCGTCGGCGCCTGCGTCGGGCCGCGCGGCTCGCGCGTGCGGATGGTCGTGTCCGAGCTGCGCGGCGAGAAGATCGACATCATCCCGTGGAATGACGAGCCGGCACGGTTCGTCGCGAAGGCGCTCGCCCCAGCACGGGTTCGCGAGGTGATCGTCGACGACGACAGCCAGCAGGCGACCGTGATCGTGCCGGATGACCAGCTCTCCCTCGCGATCGGACGGGAGGGTCAGAACGCGCGTCTCGCGGCGAGGCTGACCGGCTGGAAGGTCGACATCCGCTCCGAGACCGAGTACTCGATGGAGACGGACGAGGACTTCGTCGGCGGCGAGACGGTACAGTCGTACCTTGAGCGCTCCGGCTACGACGCGCGCAGCCTGCGCAGCGCCTTGAAGGAGGGCCGCGTGTCGATCAACGGCATCGTCGTCCGTCGCGCCGAGCGCTTCGTCGGCCCAGACGACGCCGTGGTGGTGACCGGCGCCACGCCATAGCGAACCGCTGCGGATGTGCGTCGGCTGCGGCCGGCGCGCGTCCAAGCGCGACCTCGTCCGCTACTCTGCGGTCGAGGGTGTGCTCGTACCCGGCCGCGTTGACGGCCGGGGAGCGTACACCTGCATGACCTATGCCTGTTTCGACCGCGCCGTGAAGCGCGCGGCGTTCGCCCGGCGGCTCCGCACGATCGTCGCCATTCCCGAGTCGCTCCGCCAGTCCGGCGGGGCGGCCTGAACACCCACGTTGGTAGGATCCTCCCTGCATGGCCAAACGACGCATCACTGACATCGCACGCGAGCGCGGGCTTGACCCGAACGAGGTGGCTGCCCGCCTCGCCGAGGCAGGCGTCGCGATCCGTGGCGATCTCGTCGATGAGGGCGCCGCGGCGCGCGCGCTCGCAGGCTCGCGCCCCACGGCAGCACCGGTGAAGCCCGTCGTGCAGTCGGGATCGCTCCGCGCGAAGGCTGCGCCGCCAGCACCGGCACCCCCGGCCCATCCGCAGGCGCTCCGGCCGCCGCCACCGCCGCCACGACCGGCTGAGCGTCCGCGCACCGACGCCGCAGGCCGTCCACTTCGTCCGGGCGCGCCGCGACTCGACGGGCCCGGCGCCCGCGGC
>JANYCN010000053.1 GCA_025360225.1 Actinomycetes bacterium
CCAGCACGCCCGCGATCAGCAAGCCCTGCGCGACGCGCAACGCTGACAATCACACCATTAGGAGTGGTGGCGAGCCGCTCGCGGCGGGCGAGCGGCTCTACGGCGACCGCTGCGTCGAGCGCCGTCTCCGCTCGCGGCGAGAGGCCACGACCGGAGACGGCGCAACGTCGTCGTCAGGCGCCCTGTGCGGCGAGCTCGCCGGCGGTGATCAGGACCGCCTTGACGATGCCGTCGTACCCGGTGCAGCGGCAGAGATTGCCGGAGAGCGCGATGCGCACCTCATCCTCCGTCGGCGACGGGTTCGCCTGCAGGAGCGCGCTCGCGCTGATCAGCATGCCCGGTGTGCAGAAACCGCACTGCACGCCTCCCTGCTCAAGGAAGTTGGCCTGCAACGGGTGCAGGTCATCTCCCTCCGAGAGGCCCTCGATCGTCGTGATCTTGTGACCCTGTGCCTGCAGCGCGAGGTACGAGCAGGAGTTCACTGCCTTGCCGTCGAGCAGCATCATGCAGGCGCCGCACTCGGAGTCGTCACAGCCCTCCTTCGGCCCGGTCAGGCCGATCTCGGTCCGTACGACGGAGAGGAGGCTGCGCTCTGCCTCGATCTCGACGGGATAGTCAATGCCGTTCACGTTCAGCGTTGTGGAGTACTTCATCGGTGTCCTCAGACGGCGCCGTGAAGCGCGGGGCTGGCGGGGATGGAGACGGACTGGCCGGTCGCGCGGGCAACCGCCGCCTCGATCGCTCGGCGCGTCATCACTGCCGCCATCGCGCGGCGGTAGTCGGCGGAGCCGCGAACGTCCGAGATCGGTGCTGATGCGCTGGCGGCGAGCGCGGCCGCGGCATCAGCGGCAACGCGGCCGCCGTCGGTGCCGACGAGGGCGGCCTCGGCCTCGGGGACGCGCCGGATCGTCGGTGCCAGCGCCGTGATCGCGACCCTCGCCGCTGTCACGGTGCCATCGACGACGGTCACGACCGCCGTTGCGCCGACGATCGCGATCTCCATCTGGCGTCGGTACTCGAGCCGGCAGTAGCACGACCCGGTGCCAGCCGGTTGTGCCGGCACGTCGACGGAGACGAGCAGCTCGCCGGACTCCGCGACCGTGCGGCCGGGGCCGGTGAACAGCTCATCCACCGCCACCGTGCGGGTGCCCGAGGTGGACTGCAACGTGATCGTCGCACCGAGACACATCAACGGGCCGCCGGACTCCATCGCTGGCGACGCGTTCATGATGTTGCCACCGATCGTCCCGACGTGGCGGGTGGCGTGTGAGCCGACGATCGCCGAGGCGTCCGCCAACGCGGTGAGATGCTCGCGGATCACGGGATGGTCGACGATCTCCTCGTGGCTGGCTAGCGCTCCGAGCCGGACGCCGCCACCGGAACCGGTGATGCCACGCAGCTCGTCGATCTCGTGGATCGCGACGAGGCTTTGCGGGATCGGCGCCTTGCCGTGGCGCGCGCCGACGACGAGGTCGGTGCCGCCCGCGATCGCACGGGCGCCGCCCGCGAGGGCGGACACCGCTTCCGTGACCGAGGTCGCGGCGAGGTATGTCCGGCTCACTTCGAGCCCTCCTGGATCGTGTTCCAGACGCGCTCAGGCGTCATCGGCAGCTGCTTCACCTGGTTGCCGATCACCTTCGTGATGGCGTTCGCGACTGCTCCGGAGGTCGGGACGCTCGGCGGCTCTCCGATCCCCTTCGACCCCTCCGGGCCGCCGTCGACCGCCGCGTACTCGACCCACGCGATCTGGATGCGCGGCGTGTCCGCGACCGTCACGAGCTTGTAGTCGAGAAGGTGCGGGTTCTTCTGGCGGCCGTCCGCGCCGATCTGCGTGCCCTCGCTGAGGGCCTGACCGATGCCCATCACGACGCCGCCGTACACCTGGCCGTTCGCGCCGATCGGGTTGAGGATCGTGCCGGAGTCGTGTGCAGCGGCGAAGTCGACGACGCGCACGACGCCCGTGTCGCGATCGACGCGCACACGCGCCGCCTGGGTGATCAGCTGCGGCGCGAGGAACGCCCCGACGCCGAGGTCGCCGACGCAGGCCGACATGTCGGCACCGACGGATGGTTCCGGCGCCTCACCCGATCCCTTGCCGAGCAGCGCGGCGCCGGAGCCGGTGAGCTCGGCGATCGCGATCGACCGATCGTGCGAGCCCTTGACCCGCACGACGCCGTCGGCGAGCTCGAGATCGCCACGCGCGGCCTCGAGCTCCTTCTCCGCCATGTCGAGCAGCTGCTCGCGCACCTCGCCGGCTGCGGCGATCACCGCTCGGCCGTTGTTGAACGTCGTCTGCGAGCCGGACGAGCCCATGTCCCACGGGCCCGCGTCGGTGTCCTGGTAGACGATCGCGAAGTCCTCGGGCTTCATCCCGAGGACCTTGGCGGCGAGGATCGGCAGGCCCATCACGGCGCCCGTTCCGCTCTCCTGCGCACCGGTGACGATGACGCCCGAGCCGTCGGCGTTCAGCTTCACGTACGCGCCGGACGGCACGCCGAACGACGGCCACCAGCCGCACGCGACGCCGATCGCCTCGTCCTCGGGCAGCTCCTGGCCGTAGCCGATCAGCTCCGTCGCCTTCTCGAGCGTCTCAAGGATGCCGAGACGGTCGAACACCTGTCCTGTCGGGCCGGCAGCGCCCTCGTGGATCAGCGTGCGGCGACGCAGCTCGACAGGGTCGATGCCGAGCTTCCGCGCGAGCTCGTCCATGTGCTGCTCGACCGCCCAGCAGACCTGAGGTGCCGTCGGGGCGCGGATCGAGCTTGACGGCTGGTTGTTCGAGTAGTTCAGCGAGGACTCGATGTTGACGTTCGTGATCTTGTACGGGCCGGCGGCATGCATTGCCGCCATCTGCGCGAAGAAACCGCCCTCGCCGCAGTATGCGCCGCCGTCGATCGCGAGCCGTCCCCGGCGCGCGACGAGGGTGCCGTCTGCCATCGCGCCGGTCTCGATCTCGATCGTGATGCCCTCGCGTCGATGGTCGATCGCGACGAACTCCTCGTGGCGCGAGAAGACGAGCTTCACCGGGCGTCGCGCCGCCTTCGCAAGCGCCGCGACGTGCCCTTCGAAGTGGAAGTCGCACTTCGCTCCGAAGCCACCGCCGAGCAGCGGCACGATCACGCGGACGTGCGACTCGGGGATGCCCAGCGTACGCGCTACCCCACCGCGAGCGGCGAACGGCACCTGGGTCGATGTCCAGACGGTGACCCGATCGCCGGTCCACTGGGCGATCACGGCGTGCGGCTCGATCGGCACGCCATGCGAGCAGTCGGCGACGTAGCGCCCGCGCACGATGACGTCCGCGGTCGCCATCGCGCCGTCCGCATCGCCCTTGACGATCGTCGAGAAGCCGAGCCGGTTCCCGTCGCGCCCCATCGACTCGTCGCCCGAGTCGGTCTCCCACGCGTCATGTACGAGCGTCGCGCTCGACGGCGACGTCTCGTAGTCGGTGATCACCGGGAGGAGTTCGTACTCGACCTCGACCAGCGCGGCGGCCGCCGCGGCGATCTCCGGCGTCGTCGCTGCGACGCCAGCGATGATGTCACCCTCGAAACGCGCCTTCTCCTTCGCGAACAGCCGGCGGTCCTGCACCATCCCGCCGTACTTCACGTCTGGCACGTCCTCGTGCGTCAACACCGCGAACACGCCAGGCAGCGCGCGCGCCTTCGACGCGTCGATGCGCGTGATGCGCGCGTGCGGATGATCGGTGTACCGGAACTTCGCGTGCAGCTGGCCGGTGAGGGTCATGTCGGCGGTGTATCGCCCGACCCCCGTCACCTTCTCCTTGCCGTCAGGCCGGATGAACGGCCTTGCTGCGGCGCGCGGCTCTTCGACTGTCGCCAACGTCTCGCCTCCCTGGATCTTCTCGGAACGTCCGTGCCGCGGTAGCGTAGGCGTTCTCGCCGGCGATGCCAACTACCCTTCGACATCGTGGACGCCGCCGACGACCTTCTCGCCCTCCCGCTTGGCGAGCTGCTCGCTCGGCTCGCCTCCGAAGCTCCGTCGCCGGCCGGTGGTGCGCTCGCGGCAATCGCCGCCGCGGGAGCCGCAGCGATGGTCGAGATGGGCGCTACGCTGACGATCGGGCGCGAGCGGTACGCGGCGTCCTGGGCGGAGATGGAGGTCGTGCGAGGGCGTGCGAGCGAGCTGCGGATGGCGCTCGTGCGGCTCGTTGCGGAGGACGCCGACGCCTACACCGGCGTGCTCACGGCGCTTCGGCTTGGCGAGGATGAGCGGCCCGCCGCCCTTGACGCGGCGGCGCTCGCCGCAGCTGAGCCGCCGCGTCGAATCGTCGAGGCTGCCGCTGAGGTCGCCGAGCTCGCCGCCCGCGTCGCCGAGGTCGGGAACGTCAACCTCGTTGGTGACGCGATGACCGCCGCAGTGATCAGCGAGGCGGCCGGTCGCGCCGCCACCTCGCTCGTCGAGATCGACGCCGGCATGAGCCGCGCCCCGGGAGCCGTGGCGACGCTCGTTGACGCCCGCGCGGACTCCGTCCGGGCCGCCGAGGCCCGCACCCGCGCGTTAGCTGCCGCAGACATGCGGCGCCCCCGCGCCAGGCCGCGTTAGCCGCGTCCACCCCGACGTGACCCGCGCGGGAGCCGTACCGGACGCGCAAAGGGGTTTGGCGGGGGCCATGCGCGGGTCGCGGGACGCTCCCGCGAAGCCCGTTGGCTCCGCCACGCGACGGGTCGTGGAGCGAACAAGCGCAGACGATCCAGGCAGGCGGATAACCACGTCATCTCACAATCAGACCAGTAGCGAGGGTTCCGTGCGCCGAGGCAGGCGCGACGCACGGAACCCACCCCAGATCCGGGCAGAACGGGGGGTTAGAACAGCGTCAGGTACTTGCGCAGCTCCCAGTCGGAGATCTCCGAGTGGTACGCCGCGAACTCGGCGCGCTTGGTCTCGCAGAAGTAGTCGATGTAGCTCTCACCGATGCCCTTGCCGAACCAGTCCTGCAGTGGCGCGGAGGCTTGCAGGTGTCGGGTGGCGTCGAGCAGGGTTGCGGGCAGCTGCTTGATGCCGCGCGCCTTCACCTCGGCGGGGGAGAGGGTGTACAGGTTCTCCCTGTTCGGCTCGCCCGGGTTGACCGCGCGGTCGATCCCGTCGACGCCGGCGGCGAGCAGGGCGGTGGCTGCGAGGTACGGGTTTGCGGCGCCGTCGACGGCGCGGATCTCGATGCGCCCTGGGGCGGGGATCCGGATCGCCTGCGTACGGTTGTTCATCCCGTACGTCGCGTAGGCGGGCGACCACGTCGCCCCGGAGGTCGGCGCGCCGACGCCGATGCGCTTGTACGAGTTGACGGTCGGTGCGCCGATCGCGAGCACCGCCTCGGCGTGGTCGATGATGCCGCCGAGGAACTGGTAGGCGAGCTGCGACAGGCCGAGCCCGCGCGGGTCGTCGTGGTCTTCAAACAGGTTCACCTCACCGGTCGGGTCCCAGAGCGAGATGTGCAGGTGCCCGCCGTTGCCGGTGAGGTTCGCGAACGGCTTCGGCATGAACGTCGCGAGATAGCCACGCTCCTGCGCCATGGCGTGCACCATGTAGCGGAAGAAGATCGAGCGATCAGCGGTGATCAGCGCGTCGTCGTAGGCGAAGTTCGACTCGAACTGGCCGTTGGCATCCTCGTGGTCGTTTGCGTAGTTGCCCCAGCCGAGCTCGTTCTGGTACTTCGATAGCGTCGAGATGAACTCGTAGTTGCGCGTCAAGCCCTTCATGTCGTAGCAGGGCTGGTCGAGCGTGTCGAGGTCGTCGAGCAGCACGATCTTTCCGTCGCGTTCCTTGATCAGGAAGAACTCCAGCTCCATGCCCATCTTCAGCCGATAGCCGAGCGCTGCGGCGCGCGAGACGGCGTTCTCGAGGATCGTCCGCGGGCAGTACGGCCACTGCTCGCCCTCGACGGTGATGTTGCAGGCGAGGCGCGCGAGCCCCTTCTTGAACGGCACCTTCGTGTACGAGTTCGGGTCGGGGATCGCCGCGACGTCCGGCGACGCCGGCGTCTGGCCCATCGGCCCTGCCGCAAAGCCGGCGAAGCCTGCTCCCTCGTCAAACAGCCCGTCGAAGTTCTGGATGGGCACCAGCTTTGCGTTCGGTTTGCCGTGCATGTCGACGAACTGGGCGAAGAGGAACTCGATCCCGTCCTCGTGGGCTTTTCGTCGGACGTCCTCGCGAGTCAGTCCGCCTGCCGTGATCGCCATGCCTCGTCCTCTCCTCGGGCTTGTAAGGTTGAGAGTCTATACCTTTGGCGTACGCTGCGGCAATGCTTGAGTTCCGATCCGACACCTTCACCCGTCCGTCCACGGCGATGCGGGCGGCGATGGCCGCGGCAGAGGTCGGGGACGACGTGTGGGGAGAGGACCCCACCGTCCGCGCCCTCGAGGAGCGCGCGGCGGCGCTCGTCGGCAAGGAGTCCGGCCTCTTCGTCTCCTCCGGATCGCTCGGGAACGCGATCGGCGTCGCGCTCGGCGCCGCGCATGGCACGGAGGCGTACGCGCACGAGCGCTCGCACATCGTCGAGAACGAGACGGGTGGGCCAGCGGCACTCTGGGGCGTGACCGTTCGCCAGGTGCGCGGGGAGGACGGGTTCTTCACGCCAGCGGAGCTTGCCCGCTGGGTGCCGGGCGACCCGGACGATCCGCACCGCGCTCCGCCGTCGCTCGTGTGCGTCGAGAACACCTCGATGCACGCGATGGGCGCGGCGTGGCCGCTGGCGCAGCTCTCGTCCGTCGCCGCCGCAGCGCGGGCGCGGGGGCTTGCGCTGCACATGGACGGCGCACGCCTGTTCAACGCCGTGGTCGCCCAGGGCGTTGGGGCGGACGTGATCTGCGCGAACGTCGACACCGTCACCTTCTGTCTCTCGAAGGGGCTTGGTGCACCGATCGGCTCGATCCTCGCCGGCCCGGCGGCGTCGATCGCCCGCGCGCGGCGCTTGCGCAAGCTTCTCGGCGGCGGCACGCGCCAGGCGGGCATCATCGCCGCGGCCGGGCTCTACGCCCTCGACCACAACATCGACCGGCTTGCCGACGATCACGTGAACGCGCGGCGCCTTGCGGACGGCATCGCGACCGGCTCGCGGCTCGCGATCGATCCGTCGCTCGTGACGACGAACATGGTCGTCGCTTGCTGCGCACGCGAGGGCGACAACGCCGCCGCCGTCTGCCGCGACCTGGCGGCGGTCGGCGTGCTCGCGGCGCCGTACGACGCCTTGAGCGTGCGTTTCGCAACCTCGCTCGAGGTCGACGCGGCGGGGATCGAGGCTGCACTGGCGAAGGCCAGCCCCGTGCTACGCTGAGCCGGTGAAGGCTGATATCCACCCGAAGTACGAGATCGTCGCGGTCAAGTGCTCCTGCGGGAACAAGTTCCAGACGCGATCGACCAAGGGCGACATGAGCGTCGAGCTCTGCTCCGAGTGCCACCCGTTCTACACCGGCAAGCAGAAGCTGATTGACACCGGCGGCCGCGTCGAGCGGTTCCATCGCCGGTTGCAGAAGGTCAAGCCCAGCTAACCGCACGTCGTGACGCCTGTTGGCGGCCAGGCCGTCCTCGAGGGTGTGATGATGCGCACCCCACGCTTCTGGTCGGTCGCCGTCCGTCGACCGGACGGCCGCATCTCCAACGTCGCGCATCCGACGTCGACGCCCGCAGCGCGCTGGCCGCTCCTTCGTCTGCCGATCATCCGTGGCGTCGCCGCGCTCGGTGACTCGATGGCGATCGGCTTCCGTGCGCTCTCCGTCTCCGCTCAGTGGGCGGCGACCGACGATGACGCCGTTGACGACGAGCCGGGCGGCGAGCTATCGACCGGCGCGCTGATCGGATCGTTCGTCGTCGCGATCGGCTTCGCGGTGCTGGCCTTCAAGGTCGGCCCGGGCCTGATCACGAGCTGGCTCGGGCTTCACCCTGGCGTCCCGTTCGTGCTCGTCGAGGGCGGCATCAAGATCACCCTTCTCGTCGGCTACCTCGCGGGCCTCGGCCTCGTCCCCGACCTCAAGCGGGTGTTCCAGTACCACGCGGCAGAGCACATGGCGATCAACGCGCTCGAGGACGGCGCCGACCTGACGCCTGACGTTGTCGCGCGCTACAGCCGCATCCACGTGCGTTGCGGCACCGCGTTCCTGCTCTGGGTGATGCTCGTCTCGATCGTCGTGTTCCTCGTGATCACGCCCTCCCACTGGTACTGGCTGGTCGTCTCGCGGGTCGTGCTGCTCCCGGTGATCGCGGGCATCGCCTACGAGGTGATCCGGCTCGCTGGGCGGTTCGGTACGAACCCGGCCGTGCGGGTCGTGCTGGCACCGGGCCTCTGGCTCCAGCGGCTCACGACGCGCGTGCCGACCGCCGACCAGCTCGAGGTGTCGATCGATGCGTTGCGCGAGGTGCTCCGTCTCGAGGAGGAGCGCGGTGGGACGCCTCAGGTGGAGGTCATGGCGTGATCCCGGCCGACCTGCAACGGCAGGTCGCGCTCGGCTCGCTTGACCTCTCGCCCGACGGCGAGCTCGTCGTCTACACGCGTCGCTCGACGGTCCGTGGAGCTGACCGGACTGCGCTCTGGCTCGTGCCGTATGCCGGGGGACGTCCGTGGCGCCTCGTTGGCGCCACCGCCGGGCTGGGTGATCCGCGATTCTCGCCGGACGGCCGTCACGTCGCCTACCTCGCCGGTCAGCTGCACGTCGTCGAGGTCGCAACCGGGCGGAGCGTGCTGGTGACACGCTTTCGTCGCGGCGTCTCTGGTCACGCGTGGCATCCGGACGGTGGCGCGCTCGTCGTCGTCGCCGAGGACGAGCGCACGCCGCGGCTCGTCGGCGAGGACCGACGCGATGGGCCGACGGCCCGCGTGCTCGAGCGAGCCGACTGGCGACGCGATGGCGTGGGCCTGGCCCTGCACCCGGCGCACCTCCACGTGGTCGAGCTCGGCGGCGCCGCGCCGCGCAGGCTCACCACCGGCACGTGGTCGGCGACCGCGCCCTGCGTTGACGCAGATGGTCGTGCCGTCGCGTTCCTCGCCGATCGCGACCCTTTCGCGGACCTCCGCTGCGGCGCGAGCGCCCACCGGGTGCCGTGGGGGGGTGGAGAGGTGGTCGCGCTGCCAGGTGCACCGCTCGGCGCGAGCGCGCTCGCAGCCGACGTCGCTGGTGGGATCCTCGTCCTCGCGCCGCTCGGCGGCGCCGCCGAGCCGAACACGCCCACCGCGATCTTTCACGTCGCCGGCGACGACGCCGTCCGCTGTCTCAGCGCCACGACCGACCGCTGGCTCGGGTGTGGCGCCGCGGGGTCAGACCTGTTTGACTGGACGGCGACCACCCGGTTCGACGGGCGCCACACCTCCCTCGCGACGGACGGCCTGGCGATCCCCGTCCGCGTCGCCGACGGCGGGATCGTCGAGCTCGTCGCGCGCGAGCTCGAGCCTGTCTGCTACGCGATCGTCGAGCGACTCGGGCGGGTCGCGGCGGTCCTCTCGACGGGACGCGAGGCCCCGGAGATCGTCGCGCTCGACGCGGCGGTTCCGCGTCGGCTCA
This sequence comes from Actinomycetes bacterium, assembly GCA_025360225.1. Taxonomy (GTDB): domain Bacteria; phylum Actinomycetota; class Thermoleophilia; order Gaiellales; family F1-60-MAGs149; genus JANYCN01. The sequence goes on from JANYCN010000053.1 coordinate 9,510, forward strand.
CGACGGAGGGCCGGTGGATCGCGACGTATCCGCGGCCCGCTACGACCACCATCGACGTCGGCTCAACGCGCGCGTTCGTCGTCGAGCCGCCGTCCGCGGTCGGCCCTCCCCGCGCGACGATCATCGCCCTTCACGGCGGTCCGACCGACCAGTGGAACCCGCTGGCGCCGCTCGAGGCGCTGCTCCTGGCGCACGCCGGATACCGCGTGGTGCTACCGAACATCTGCGGTGGCATCGAGCGCGGCGCTGCCGGCGTCGCCGCGTTGCGCGGACGCTGGGGTGGCCCCGATGCCGCGGACGTGCACGCGCTCTGCGACGCGCTCGTCGCGGCCGGGGAGGTCGATCCCACGCGGCTCGGACTTCTCGGCCTGTCGTACGGCGGGTTCCTCGTCAACTGGCTCGTCGGCACGTCTGACCGGTTCGCTGCGGCGGTGTCGGAGAACGGCGTGGCGAACCAGGTTTCGGCGTGGGCGAACTCGGACACCGGCGCCGTGTACTGCGACGCCTACGGCCTCGGAGCGGCGACCGACCCGGCCGGCGTCGCGCTGTTGTGGCAGCAATCGCCGCTCCGCAACGTCGCTCGTATCCGCACGCCATTGCTCGTCCTGCAGGGTGAGGACGACCTGATCTGTCCGCCGTCAGATAGCGAGCAGCTGTTCGTCGCGCTCCGTCGACTCGGCCGTGACGCGACCTACGTCACCTACCCCGAGTGCGCCCACGTCTACCAGGGCACCGGTCGACCGGATCGACGCATCGACCGGCACGAGCGCGTGCTCGCCTTCTTCGCGCAACGGATGCCAGCGTGATCGACGCCGGCACGATCGTTCGTGACGAGGCCTTGATCGATGAGCTCGCGATTACGCCCGACGGCGCCGCCGTCGTCTACGGGCGCCGGACCGTCGAGGATGGTCGTCACGTCCGCAACCTGTGGCTCGTGCCCTGGGCGGGCGGGCGGACGCGCCGGCTGACCCGCGGGCGGCACCTCGACCACGCGCCAGGTGTCTCGCCCGACGGAACCGTCGTTGCCTTCCTCTCTGATCGGGGCGGCGCCGCCGACCAGGTGTGGGTCGTCGGGGTGAGCGGCGGGGCGCCGCGGCAGGTGTCGCACCTCGCCGGCGGCGTCACGGCGTTCGCCTGGCGGGCCGATGGCGCCGAGCTGGCCGTCACGGCGCACGCACGGGTCGCGGGGCCCGCACCGGTCTCGCGCGTCATCGAGCGTCTGGACTGGCGCGACGAGGACGCCTACGGACGGATGGATCGCCCGACCCACGTCGTTCTCGTCGCGCTCGACGGCACCGCGTGCCAGGTCACCGACGGGGAGTGGTTCGCGTACGCGCCGGGCTACCTCCCGGACGGTCGGGTCGCGTTTCTCGCCGATCGTCGTCCGGACGGAGACGTCTCGCCCCACCGCGTGCTCACCGCCGTGACGACGGATCGCCGCCTGTTCGCCCTGGTCGTGCCAGCGGGGATGCCGACGGCGTGGGCGGTACGACGCGACGGCTCCCTCGTGATCGTCGCCCACGGCCAGCCCGATGCACCCGACGACGACCCGGCGCAGGTCGCGATCGACGGCGTCCTCGTGCCGGGGCAGGGAGACCGGTTCGTGACGCTGCTCTCCAGCGATGGTGCCGCTGCCGTGATCGCCGACGGCGGCCGGGAGATCGTCGTGCGGGTCAGCCCGAGCGGCGTTCGGTGCGTGCTCGGGGTCGAGCACGCTGCATCGATCGACGCGGTGGCGGCCGCCGGTGAGCACGTTGCCGTCGTTGCAACGCTTGGCTCCGGCTTCGCCGAGGTGTACGCCCTCGAGCCCGCCGGTCAACCGCGCGTCCTGACGAGCCATGGCGCCGCCTGGTTTCGTCGCCTGCCGCAACCGCTCGTCGAGGAGGTGCTGGTTCCCGGGCCGGAGGGCGGGGTGCACACCTGGATCCTCTCGCCGCCGGATGCCGCCGCGCTCCCGCTGCCAACGGTCATCGCGCTGCACGGCGGGCCGGTCTGGGCCTGGGGGCCAGCCCCCGAGCTCGGCATCCAGCTGCTCGTCCAGGCTGGCTACCGCGTCGCGTTGCCAAACGTCCACGGCTCGTACGGGTTCGGTCGTGAGCACGTCGCCGGCCTGGTCGGACGCTGGGGGGAGCCGGACTCGGCCGACGTTCACGCGGTCTGCGACCACCTGGTCGCCAACGGCCTCACCGATCCCGCGCGCATCGGCCTGTTCGGCCGCAGCTACGGCGGCTTCCTCGTCAACTGGCTCCTTGGTACCTCGGACCGGTTCGCAGCGGCGGTCAGCGAGTGCGGCGTGGTGAACCAGGTCTCGGCGTTCGCGAACTCCGACTGCGGCCACACCTACAACCCGGCTGCCGGACTCGGCGAGCCGAACACGCCCGACGGGGTCGCACGGCTCTGGCGGCAGTCACCCCTCAGGCACGTTGCGCAGGTTCGCGCGCCGCTCCTGCTCCTGCAGGGCGAGGACGACCTTCGCTGCCCACCCGCCGACGCGGAGCAGCTGTTCGTCGCGCTGCGCTGGCTGCGCCGCGACGTGGTCTACGTGCTGTACCCGGGATGCGGCCACGACTACCACCGTACGGCGCGGCCCGACCGACGAAGCGATCGGCATGAGCGCCTCGTCGGCTGGTTCGCGCGCCACATGCCGGTACCCTGACCGGCATGGATCCCATGGAGCGCCTCGTTGCGGAGATCGAGCGGGCGTTCGCCGAGGTCGAGACCCGTCTGCAGGACCCGACGGTCGTCGCCGACCCGAAGAACCTCGCCGAGCTCGGCCGCCAGCACCGACGTCTCGGCGACGCGAACGCGATCGCCCTCATGCTGCGGGCGGCACGCAACCAGCTCGCCGAGGCGACGGAGCTCCTCGGAGGCGAGAACGACGCTGAGACGCGCTCGTTCCTGCAGGAGGAGCTCGAGGGTGCCCGCGCGGCGATCCCCGGGCTCGAGGAGCAGATCCGGCTCGCGATGGTCGAGCGCGACCCGGCTGACGGCAAGGACGTGATCGTCGAGATCCGTGCCGGAACGGGCGGGGAGGAGGCGTCGCTGTTCGCGGCAGACCTGTACCGGATGGTCACCCGCTATGCCGAGCGGCGCGGGTTCAAGCACACGTTGCTCGCGAGCGAGCCGACGGAGTCGGGCGGGTTCCGTGACGCCTCGGTCGGCATCTCCGGCGACGGCGCCTTCTCCGTGTTCAAGTGGGAGTCCGGCGTGCACCGTGTCCAGCGCGTTCCGGTGACCGAGTCGCAGGGGCGTATCCACACCTCAACGGCGACCGTCGCGGTGCTTCCCGAGGCGGAGGAGGTGGAGTTCGTCCTCGACCCGAAGGACCTGCACATCGACACCATCCGCGGCTGGGGCCCTGGCGGGCAGTCGGTGAACACGACGGACTCCGCCGTCCGGGTCACCCACGTCCCGACCGGGCAGTCCGTGACGTGCCAGGACGAGCGCTCACAGCTGCAGAACAAGGAGCGCGCGATACGCATCCTCCGGGCGCGGCTGTACGAGATCGAGCGGCTCAGGGTCGAGGCCGAGCTGTCGTCGGCGCGTCTTGCACAGATCGGCTCGGGGTCGCGCTCGGAGAAGATCCGCACCTACAACTTCAAGGAGAACCGCGTCACCGACCACCGCGTCAAGGTGACGACCCACAACCTCCAGGGCGTGTTGATGGGCGAGCTCGACGAGTTCACGGAGGCGCTCCAGGCCGACGACAACCGCCAGCGTCTCGCTGCGGCGGCGGCGGCCACCAGTGGGTAGGGTGACGACGGCGCTCGTGATCGTCGACGTGCAGGGCGACTTCCTGCCGGGTGGCGCGCTCGCCGTGCCCGACGGCGACGCGGTCGTCGCGCCGCTGGTCGCCGCGGCAGCCGACGTGGACGTCGTCGTCGCGAGCCGCGACGGACACCCTCTCGACCACTGCTCGTTCTCCGCGCACGGCGGCACCTGGCCGGCGCACTGCGTCGAGGGGACGCCGGGCGCGGAGCTGCACCAGGCGATCGCGGCGCTCGCGCCGATCGTCGTCGTCAAGGCAACCTCAGCGGATCGCGACGCGTACTCGGCCTTCGACGGGACCGGCCTCGCTGACCACCTCCGCTCCCTCGGCGTGGCCGTCGTGCGGGTCGGAGGCCTGGCGACCGACTACTGCGTCCGGGCCACCGCGCTCGACGCGCTCGGCGAGGGGTTCGCCGTCGAGGTGCTCGCCGGCGCCGTCCGCGCGGTCGACCTGCAGCCTGGCGACGGGGCGCGCGCGCTCACCGAGCTGGCGGCGGCCGGCGCCGCGATCGTCGATGGCTGATCGTCCCGCGCCGCGGGCGGTCGTCGCGTTTCTCGCGCTCGCGACGCCATATCTTGCCGCGCGCGGCAGCGCGTCGCCGCGGCTCGACAGCGAGCTCCTGCTCGGCAACGTCCTCGGGCTTGCGCGGCTCGAGCTGTACCTCCACCACGACCGCCCGCTCGAGCCCGCCGAGGTCGAGGCGTTTCGCGAGCTCCTGCGTCGTCGGGGCACGGGGGAGCCTGTTGCGTACCTGCTCGGTCGTTGGGGGTTCCGACGGCTCGATCTGCGCACCGATGCGCGCGCGCTCGTCCCGCGCCCCGAGACGGAGGTCCTCGTCGAGCTCGCCCTCGCCCGCCTGCCCGAAGGTGGGGTGCTCGCGGACGTCGGCACCGGCACCGGCGCTATCGCCCTGTCGGTCGCGAGCGAGCGGCCCGATGCCCGTGTCGTGGCGATCGACCTGTCGCGGGACGCCCTCGCCCTCGCCCGGGAGAACGCGGCGATGCTCGAGATCGATGTTGCGTTCCTCGAAGGCGACCTTCTCGACGCGCTGCCGGACGGCGTGCGCGTCGACGTGATCGCCGCAAACCTGCCGTACGTCGCGGTCGGCGACACGCGCATCGAGCGCGCCGTTCACGACCACGAGCCGCACCAGGCCCTGTACGGCGGTGTCGACGGTCTCGATCACGTCCGGCGCCTGTTGGCGGCCGCGCCGCAGCGACTCCGCCCGGGCGGCTCGGTGTGCCTCGAGCTTGGCGAGCAGCAGGCGCTGCAGGTCACCGCGATCGCGCAGGCGGCAGGGTTCGCCGACGTCGAGACGGCGCGTGATCTCGCCGGTATCGAGCGTTTCGTCCTGGCCCGCGTGTGATGCGTCGCGTCGCCTTCGACGACCTCGAGCCGCTCGTCGCCGCGCTCGTCGCCGGCGAGACGGTCCTCCTGCCGACGGACACGGTGTACGGCCTGGCCTGCCGCGCCGACGACCCGGACGCCTGCCGGCGCCTGCTCCTCGCGAAACGGCGCGACCTCGCCAAGCCCTCGGCGATCGTCGCCGGATCGGTTATCGCGCTGCCGCTCTCGGCGCCTGCCCGGGCGCTCGTCACGCCGTACCTGCCCGGTCCCTACACGCTGGTCGTCGCCAACGACTTGCGGGTCTTCCCCTGGCTCTGCGGACCGACGCCGGAGCGGATCGGTGTCCGGGTGCCGGTCCTCGACGCGCGGCTCGCGCGGGCGATCGACGACCTCGGGCCGCTGCTCCTGACGTCAGCGAACGCTGCTGGCGAGCCACCGGTCGTCTCCTTCGCTGATGCAACCCGGGTCAAAGCTCTCGCTGTCGTCGCGCTGGACGGCGGCACCTGCCTCGGCGGCGCGCCCTCGACCGTGCTCGATCTCACCGGCCCGGAGCGTGCCGTCCTGCGGCCCGGGCCCGTATCCTGACGCCATGAGGAACGTCGTCGAGGTCAGCCACCCGCTCGTCCGCCACAAGGTCACGCTGCTGCGCGACGCCCGGACCGACACTCGCGACTTCCGCGCGCTCTGCTCGGAGATCGCCGGCATGCTTGCGTACGAGGCGACACGCGGGCTCGAGCTTGAGCGCGTCGACGTCACGACGCCACTCGAGACCGCACCGGGGTGGACGATCTCCGGCAAGAAGGTCGGCGTCGTACCGATCCTCCGAGCGGGCGTTGGCATGCTCGACGGCGTGCTGGCGATGGTGCCGGTCGCGCGGGTTGGCTTCCTCGGCATGTACCGGGACGAGGACACCTTGCAGCCGGTTAGCTACTACCAGAAGCTCCCCGGCGAGCTCGCCGAGCGCGAGATCCTGCTGCTCGACCCGATGCTCGCGACGGGCGGCTCCGCAGCCCATGCCGTTCAGGCGTGCAAGGACGGCGGCGCCCGCTCCGTCGCGCTGCTCTCGATCATCGCCGCCCCCGAGGGGATCGCCGCGCTGCACGACGCACACCCCGACGTGGCGATCTACGTCGCTGCCGTCGACCGTCAGCTGAACGAGCGAGGCTACATCCTCCCAGGGCTGGGTGACGCGGGCGACCGGATCTGGGGCACCCGCTGAGCGCTGACGTCGCCTCGGCGTTCGCCGTCGCCCTCGGCGTCGTTCTGCTCGTCGCGACGCCGCTCGCGATCCGGCTTGCGCACCTGCTTGGTGTCGTCGACCGGCCTGGCGGGCGCCGCATCCACGACCGGCCGATGCCGCGTCTCGGCGGGGTCGGGATCGTCGCTAGCATCGCCGTCGCGACGGCGCTCTTCGTCCCGATACGGCACACCGAGTACGGCGCGATCCTGCTCGGCGCCATCCTGATCAGCGCGGTAGGAGCGATCGATGACGCCGTCGGGATGACGCCGCCGTTGAAGTTCGCGCTCCAGACGGCGTGTGCCGTCGTGCCGGTCAGCCAGGGCGTGACGATCAGCCACCTCACGGTGCCGCTCCTCGACCCGATCTCACTGCGGCTTGCGGTGCAGTACCCGCTGACCGTGATCTTCATCGTCGCGGTGGCGAACATCGTCAACTTCGCTGATGGCATGGACGGGCTCGCGGCGGGGCTTTGCGCGATCTCGAGCGCGACGTTCTGCGTCCTCGCCATGTCGCTCGATCGCCCTGTTCCGGCGACGCTCGCGGCCGCCGTCTGTGGCGCCTGCATCGGCTTCCTGCGCTGGAACTTCCATCCCGCGAAGGTGTTCATGGGGGACTCGGGGTCGCTCCCGCTCGGCTTCCTGCTCGCGACGATGTCGATCACCGGCGTGCTGAAGACCGCTGCGGCGGTGTCGCTCGTGTTCCCGATGATCGTGCTCCTCGCGCCGATCCTCGACACGTCGTTCGTGATCCTCAAGCGCCTGAAGACGGGGCAGTCGATCCTCACCGCTGACGCGAACCATCTCCACCACCGTCTGTTGCGGATCGGCTACGGCCAGCGGCAGGCTGCGGTGATCCTCTACAGCTGGTCGGCGGTGCTCGCCGGCTTCGCGCTCGCCGTGCGTTTCCTCCCGTACCGCACGCCTGCCGGCACGGTGCACTGGGGCGCGACGATCGCGCTCACGGCGATCGGACTGGTCGCGCTCGGCGTGTCGGCCTACGTCGTCTACGCGCTCGAGATCATCAAGTATGGTCACCTTCGACGGGTCGGGCTCGCCCGTGGCTCCGGGTTCGGTGATAGCGTTCCCGTCGTGGAGGGCAGACGCCAGCGCCGTGCTGGCGAGCGCCCCTGACCTGAGCGAGCCTGATGCCACCAGCCTTCACCCCCGTCCACGTCGAGCCGTACTCGGCCGAGCTCGCGGCGCGTTGTGCTGCACTCCTGACCCGTGCTGGCTCCTACGACGCCGTCGAGCTCGAGCAGCTCGTGCGCGAGATCGCCAAGCACCCCGACCTGTGGCAGCCGTTGATCGTCGTCGACGCCGACCATCGCCGCTACGAGCTGCTCTACGACGATCAGCGCATCGACATCTGGGTGCTGTCGTGGATGCCGGGGCAGCGCACCGGGTTCCACGACCACGACATCTCGGCGGTCGGCCTCGTGTGCGTCGATGGTGCCCTGGACGAGGGTCGGCTGGCGCTCGGCGGCGGCGCCGCCGAACCCCTGCGGATGACGCCTGGTGTCTCGCGGAACGGGCCGGGCGGGTACATCCACTCCTTTGCCCACGTTGCAGGGGAGCCCGCCGTCTCGATCCACGCCTACTCGCCGCCGCTGCTCGTCGTTGGCCAGTACCGCCAGGACGCCGAAGGTCGCCTTCGACGCGAGCCCGAGCATGGCCGCAAGGAGCTGCTCGACGACACGATCGCCGTCGACACGATCGCGCTGCGACCGTCTGGCTAGGTGACCGCTCGCGCGTCACAAGCTCGACGGTCGAAGGCGCGCGCGGCGCTATCGAAAGCGGCTTGCGATGCGCGATCGCGGCCTGTGGCGCGACGGCGCGCACCTGTCACGAGCGCGGGGATGCCTATGCTAGACTCGCCCTTGTAGCTGCCAGGAGGCGCTCCGATTTCCGACCGACGAGAAACGCAACGGGGGCCTGACGCTTCCGGGCTCGCGGCAGGGATGACGATCGTCGCTGGCATCCTGCTCGGGACGGGGTGCGGGTACGGCCTCGGACTGCTCGTCGGTGCCGCCACGGTCCTCGCGCTCTGCGGGGCGGCAGGCGGGATCGTGCTCGCCTTCTACGTCGTCTACCACCGATTCATCCGCATCCGATGACCGAGACCTACCCCGTCTACACCGGCATGAAGAGCGCAGGGCCACGGTTCCTTCCGTGGCTCGGCTTCGGCCTGGCGCTGCTCGCGCTGCCCGTGTTCGCGCTGACCGGCCTCTCGCTCCACGGGTGGGCGGTCGGCGTCGTGCTGTTCGCTGCCAACCGCGCCGTCGCGGTCGGGATCGACCGGATCGCGCGCGGCAAGATGCAGGTGACCGCCGTCGGGATCACCGGGATGGGCTTCATCTCGCGTGGGTGGATCACGTTTGGCATCCTCTTCGCGTACGCCTCCTGGGTCTCGAAGACCGCGGGCGTCGTCGGTGCGATCTCCTTCCTCGTCTACTTCACCGTCGACATGCTCGTGCGCTCGCTCGCGCACGTCGCCGGCGGCGGCATCAAGAAGCACCCCCAGGAGACCGTGTGAGCATCGTCCGCCGCGCCGCGCTCAGCCTCGCCCTGCTGCTCACCGTCCCGACGCTCGTGCTGGGTGAGAGCGGTAAGGACTTCAAGCCGGTCAACGAGTTCATCCCCGAGAACTGGGTCTCGATCAAGCTCGGCCCGGTCGACATGGGGATCTCGAAGGCGGTCGCGTACCTGTGGATCGCGGCAGCGCTCTCGATCGGCGTCGCGTTCTGGATCCGTGGCGGCCTGAAGACCCATCCCGGACGCTTCCAGGCCTTCGTCGAGACGTTCTACGGCTTCTCCGAGACGAACATCGGACGCGCGACGCTGCCGACCGCCTCGTACACCCGCTGGTTCCCCTACGTCGCGTCGCTGTTCGTCTTCATCTGGACGATGAACATGGTCAGCTTCCTGCCGCTGCCGTTCGACACCGAGCACATGTGGCACGGCATCCCGGGCCTGACGATCTACGCCGCGACCTCGAACCTCGGCGTCACGCTCGCGCTGACGCTGATCACGATCACGATCTCCCACGTCGAGGGCGTGCGAGCGAACGGCGTCCGCAAGTACCTCGGCTCCTGGGTGCCGGACACCGGCATGTCGGGGATTGGCGGCGCGCTCCTGAAGGGCTTCCTGATCCCGCTCGAGGTGCTTTCACAGCTCCTGCGCGTGATCTCGCTCTCCGTCCGGCTCTTCGCGAACATGCTTGCGGGGCATCTCCTGATCATCATGTGCCTCGCGTTCTGCGTGCTGCTCGGCAACGTGTTCATCGCCGCCGTCGGGGTGCCCGTCGCGGTCGCGTTCTACCTGTTCGAGTGGGGCCTCGTGGCCTCGTTGCAGGCCTACATCTTCGCGATGCTCTCGGGCATCTACATCGGTGGAGCGATCGAGCCCCACCACTAACCACGGTCCCGACCCTTCCACGGAGGAAGACAGACAGATGGCACTCACTGATACCGGCCTGCTCAAGGCGGCCAAGGCGCTCGAGCTCGGTCTCGGCACCGGCTTCGGCGCGATCGGCCCCGGCGTGGGCGTGGGCTTCCTGATCGGCAAGACGATCGAGGGCGTCTCCCGCCAGCCCGAGCTGCGCGGCGACCTGCAGGGCATGATGTTCCTCGGGCTCGCGCTGACCGAGGCGATCACGTTCTACGCCCTGCTGATGTCGTTCGTGGCGTACTTCATCGTTACCTAGTCGATGCCGTTCCTCGTCGACACGAAAGCGCTCATCAGCCCCTCGCCGGGCCTGATGATCTGGACGATCCTCACGTTCGGGATCGTCTTCCTGGTGCTGCGCGCGAAGGCGTTCGGCCCGATCGCCGCGATGCTCGAGGCGCGCCGCACCGCCGTCGCCGACAACCTCGCGGCGGCCGAGGCGGCGCGCGATGAGGCGCAGAGCCTGCTGGTGGAGTACAAGCAGCAGTTGGCGGCGGCGCGCAGCGAGGCGTCCGAGATCGTCGATCGCGCCCGACGCACGGGCGAGGAGGAGCGCCGGCGGATGCAGGCCGAGCTCCAGGCTGAGCGCGAGAAGGGCGTCGAGGCCGCGAAGGCCGCGATCGCCGCTGAGACGCGGCAGTCGCTCGACCGCATCAAGTCAGAGATCGCGACGCTCACGCTGCAGGCCACCGAGTCGGTGCTGCGGGCAAAGCTCGACGAGGCCGAGTCGAAGCGGCTGATCGACGAGGCGCTGAGCGGCGTCGACTTCTCGAAGCTGACGGGCGTCTAGCCGCACGATGGCCGACGCAGCAGCACGCCCGTACGCCGACGCGCTCTACCTCGCCGCGAGCGAGGCGGGCCGCCTCGCGGCCGTGAACGGCGACCTCGCCCGGTTCGCTCAGGCCCTCGCGGGCTCGCGCGACCTGGCTCGCGCCCTTGCCAATCCTGCCTTTCCGGCGGAGGCCAAGCAGCGCGTGCTGCAATCGATGACGGCCGGCGGCGAACCGCTCCTGACCGGGTTCCTCCAGCTCCTGATCGACCACGGCCGGCTCTCGCTGGTCGCCGACGCGCAGGCGGCGTTCGCTGCGCGCTACGGCCGCGAGCAGCGCGAGCTCGCCGTGCAGCTCACGACCGCGATCGCGATCGACGACGCGCAGGCCGATGGCCTGAAGCGCCGCCTCGAGGACGCCACCGGTCAGTCCGTCACGATCCGCCGCACGGTCGATCCGTCGATCATCGGCGGCGTCGTGCTCCGCGTCCGCGACCTGCTCGTTGACGCGTCTGTCCGCCGTAGGCTCGATGGCCTGCGGCTCAACCTGAAGAACGTCAAGCTCCCCTCCGGAGGAGAAGCGTGAAGCTCCGTCCCGACGAAATTGCCTCGATCCTGAAGGATCAGATCGCTGGCTTCCAGCAGACCGCCGAGGTCGAAGAGGTCGGCACCGTGATCCAGGTCGGTGACGGCATCGCCCGCATCTACGGCCTCGAGAACTGCATCGCGATGGAGATGCTCGAGCTTCCGCACGGGGTCACCGGCCTCGCGTTGAACCTCGAGGAGTCCAACGTCGGTGCCGTGCTGTTCGGCGAGTGGACGAAGATCGCCGAGGGCGACATCGTCCGCCGCACCGGCAAGGTGATGTCCGTCCCCGTCGGTGAGGCCCTCGTCGGCCGTGTCGTCGACCCGCTCGGCAACCCGCTCGACGGTGGCCCGGCGATCGAGACGACGGAGACGCGCCCGCTCGAGTTCAAGGCCCCGGGCGTCGTCGACCGCCAGCCGGTGAAGGAGCCGCTCCAGACCGGCCTGAAGGCGCTTGACGCGCTCGTGCCGATCGGCCGCGGCCAGCGCGAGCTGATCATCGGCGACCGGCAGACGGGCAAGACGGCGCTCGCGGTTGACACGATCATCAACCAGAAGGGCCAGGGCGTCATCGGCGTCTACGTGGCGATCGGGCAGAAGGGCTCGACCGTCGCGCAGGTCGTCGAGAAGCTGCGCGAGCACGGCGCGATGGAGTACACGATCGTCGTCTCCGCGGCGGCCTACGAGGCGGCCCCGATCAAGTACATCGCGCCCTACGCCGGCTGTGCGATGGGTGAGTACTTCCTCTACAAGGGCCAGCACGCGCTCTGCGTCTACGACGACCTGACGAAGCAGGCCGACGCGTACCGACAGATGTCGCTCCTGCTGCGCCGCCCGCCGGGTCGCGAGGCGTTCCCGGGCGACGTCTTCTACCTGCACTCGCGCCTGCTCGAGCGCGCCGTCAAGCTCTCCGACGAGCTCGGTGCCGGGTCGCTGACCGCGCTCCCGATCATCGAGACGCAGGCCGGCGACGTGTCGGCCTACATCCCGACGAACGTGATCTCGATCACGGACGGCCAGATCTTCCTCGAGTCCTCGCTGTTCTTCCAGGGCGTGCGCCCCGCCATCAACGTCGGTCTCTCGGTGTCGCGCGTCGGCTCGAGCGCGCAGACGAAGGCGATGAAGAAGGTCGCCGGCAAGATGAAGCTCGAGCTCGCGCAGTTCCGCGAGCTGGAGGCCTTCGCGCAGTTCGGCTCCGAGCTTGACGCGTCAACGCAGGCCCAGATCAACCGTGGCCGCCGGCTCGTGCAGACCCTGAACCAGGGCCAGTACGACCCGTGGCCGATGGAGGACCAGGTCGCGATCATCTGGGCAGCCGGCAACGGCTACCTCGATGACATCCCGGCTGACACCGCCGCGCGCTTCAACCTCGGCCTGCGCTCGACGCTCCGCGCGGAATCGTCGATTCTTGCCGAGATCCGTGACGCGAAGGACCTGCCGGAGGCGACCGCGACGAGGCTTCGCGCCGCCGTCGAGGAGTACAAGCAGGGCTTCGCGGTCGAGGTCTGAGACGGTGATGCAACGCCGAACTGACGTGCTCCTTGCGGTATCTGGATCGCTCTCCGCTGCCTGTGGTCTACGCGGCGGAGCGCGCCGACCACGGGCAGCTACGGCGACCGCCGGGTTCCGCGAGAATTCGCGGAACCCGCGGGCTTCGCAGGCTCGGCGGGCGCCGCTTGTTCTTGCCACCAGCAAGCCCTGCGCGACGCCCGCCGCCCCCGCTCGCTCCAGCCACGACCAGCAGCGCGCCACTTCGGCGCCGCACGACTGATGGCAAGCCAGCAGGACATCAAGCGGCGGATCCGATCCGTCCGGAACACGCGCAAGGTGACGAAGGCGATGGAGCTCGTCTCCGGCGCCAAGCTGCGCCGCGCGCAGGTGCGGATCGAGGCGTTGCGCCCGTTCGCGGCGTCGATGGCCGAGCTGATCAGCGAGGCGGCGGGGCGCACGCACCTGCCTGGTCAGCCGCTGCTTGAGCGGCGCGAGGTGCGGACGACCGCGATCCTCGTGCTGACAGGCGATCGCGGGCTGGCGGGCGGGTTCAACGCGGGCGTTGTCCGCCGTGGGGTCGAGCTCGGACGGACCGAGCTGGCCGCGGGGCATGGCGTCGTGTGGCTCGCTGTTGGCCGCAAGGGTGCCGGCACGCTGCGCTTCCGTGGGCTCTCGCTCGACCGGTCGTGGACGGGCTTCACGAACCGGCCCACCTACCCCGATGCGGAGGCTGTCGCGCACCGCGTGATCGAGCTGTACGCCTCGGGCGAGGTCGATCGTGTCGTGATGGTCTACAACGCGTTCCGCTCCGCGCTCGCCCAGGACGTGACGGCAGACGAGATCCTGCCGGTGCCGCTCGGCGAGATCGCCGAACGCACGGCGAAGGAGATCGCGCTCGAAGGCACGCTGCTGTTCGAGCCGGAGGCGAAGGAGATGCTCGCCACCCTGCTGCCGACCGCCGTCGAGACGGCGATCTACCGCGCCCTGCTCGAGTCTGCCGCGTCCGAGCACGGCTCGCGGATGAGCGCGATGCGCAGCGCCTCGGACAACGCCTCTGGCATCATCGATGGCCTCACGCTCGCGATGAACCGCGCGCGCCAGAGCGAGATCACGCAGGAGATCCTCGAGGTGGTTGCGGGAGCGGACGCGCTGCAGTAGTCTCTCCGGCCATGGCGTCTGCGAACCCGGAGAGCATGGTTTCTATGCGTTATGCATCCGGGGGTGAGGTCGTGTACGATCTCGGGCGCGTGGCGACGGGAGACCGCTCATGAGCTCGGTGGTGGCAGCACAGGCTGTTGCGCGCTCGCCGTGGCAGCTCGCTTGGGCGCGCCTTCGTCGCGACCGGGTGACGATCGTCAGCGCCGCGTTCATCGTCCTCCTCTTCCTGTTCGCGCTGGCCGCACCGCTCGTCGCCCACATTGCGGGGCATTCGGCGGACTACCAGGGCGTGCTCACCGTCGATCCGAAGACAGGCCTGCCGCTTGGCATGGGTGCCGATGGGCTCCCCCTTGGCATTGGCCAGGGCGGGTACATCCTCGGCGCATCCGACCCGAACGGTCATGACATGCTCGTCTGGCTTGCCTACGGCGCACGCACCTCGCTCTTCATCGGTGTCGTCTCGACGATCCTCGTGATGATCCTCTCGCTCATCGCCGGCCTCACGGCTGGGTACTTTGGTGGATGGGCCGACAACGTGATCAGCCGGTTCATCGACCTGATCGCGGCGTTCCCGTTCCTGCTCTTCGGCATCGCGGCGTCGCTGGTGTTCGGGCTTGGGCGCATCTCCGTCGTGGTCGGCGTGATCGTCTTCTTCTCCTGGTTCTACCCGGCGCGCATCTTCCGGTCGGAGATCATCGCGCTCCGCGAGCGCGAGTTCATCGAGGCTGCGCGAATGGTCGGTGCGTCGAACTGGCGGATCATGCGCACGCACCTGCTGCCGCACCTCGTGCCGGCAACGGTGGTCTACGCGTCGCTGTCGGTCGCTGCGGCGATCGGCTTCGAGGCGGCCATCTCCTACCTCGGGTTCGGACTGAGCGTCGACACCCCCTCCTGGGGTTACATGATCAACCTCGCTGCTGGCGGTGGCTACTACCAGCTCGCGCCGCGACTGATGTTCTTTCCCGGAACGGCGCTGTTTCTCACCGTCCTCGCTTTCAACCTGCTCGGAGACGGGCTCCGCGATGCGCTCGACCCCAAAGGGGGCGTCGGCGCGTGAACGTCACACCTCAGTCCACTAGGAGAAGGAGGATCTCCACCATGAAGAAACCGTACCTGCTCGGTGCGGCGGCAATCGGACTCGTCGCCGCCGCGTGCGGCTCGTCCGGCACGCCGAGCTCGACACCATCGACGACCGGAGGCGCGCCGAGCACGACGGCTCCGACCGGGGTGCCCCAGGGCGGCACGCTGAAGATGGTTGGCACGGAGTTCCTCGACCCGTGGGGTGGCGACGGCTACTACGGCAAGAACTGGCAGCTCGAGTTCATGACGTCGAACTGCCTCGTCGACCCGGAGCCGAACCCGGGCGACGGCAAGGTGCCGACGTTGCAGCCTGGCCTCGCAGAGGCGATGCCGACGATCTCCGGCGACGGGAAGACCTACACCTTCACGGTTCGCCAGGGCATCGTCTACTCCGACGGAACGCCGTTCCAGGCGGCCGACGTGAAGGCCTACATGGAGCGCGCGCTCGATCCTGCTGAGGGCTACCAGGGAGCGCTCGGCTCCGGCTACTACAACGGCATCGTTGGCATGGACAAGTACGCACCGTCCGGCGCCACGAAGGCTGGCGCCCCCGACATCTCGGGCATCACGGTCAGCGGCAACGACGTCGTGTTCGCGCTGACGGCTCCCGACCCGGACTTCGTCGCGAAGATGGGCCTGCGCTTCGTCTGCCCGGAGAAGCCCGGTGGCTCGCACACGCGAGCGATGGTGCCGGAGGCGACGACTGGCCCGTACATGGTCACGACCGCGACGGACAAGCAGCTCGTCGTCGTGCGCAACCCGCACTGGTGGGACAACGCGAAGATCATGGGTCTTGACAAGTTCAAGGGCCAGCTCTGGAACATCGACGGCTTCACGCTCGACATCGGCGTCAGCGCCGACGCGCAGCTGCTGCAGCTGAAGAACAACCAGATCGACATGGGCTGGGATGCCGGCATGATCACCTCGCTTGCTCAGCGCAAGCAGGTCGAAGGCGATGCTGACCTCAGCAAGCGCTTCCGGGCCGACCTCGACCCGTTCACCCGCTTCTACTCGCTCAACACCGCAGTTCCGCCGCTGAACAACGTGAAGCTGCGCCAGGCGATCAACTACGCCATCAACCGGCAGGCGCTCGTCGCGATCAACGGTGCGGGACAGCCGTGGTCGATGATCGAGTCGAAGGCGCTGATGCCGGGTGCGACTGACGTCTACCCGAACGCCAGCGATGTCGAGAAGGCGAAGCAGCTGATCAAGGAGTCCGGCGTGAAGACGCCGATCAAGCTGAAGTTCCTCCACGGCGAGAAGCCGCCGGCGCCCGCGCTTGGTGCTGCCCTGAAGGCACAGCTCGACGCTGTCGGGTTCGATGTCCAGATCATCACCCACCCCGGCAAGGGCTACTACGGCTTCGCCGCTGATGACAAGAACGGCTTCAACATCATGGGCGCCGGCTGGGCACCAGACTGGGTGGACGGCGCCTCGGCGATCGGCCCGGTTCTGACCAAGGCGGCGATCGGCGGGTTCAACCTGTCGCGCCTGAACGACCCGACCTTCGAGTCTGGTTTCGCCAAGGTCGACGCGCTGCCGTACGACGCTGCACGAACGCTGGCGTGGGCCGACTTCGCGACGACGGTTACGACCGACATCGCACCGCTCGCGACCTGGCTGCAGGACGAGGAGCTCAACCTCCTCTCCAACCGCGTCGGCGGGTTCCAGTACGACCCGGCCCACCTCGTCAACATGGCGACCCTCTACATCAAGCAGTAGTTCGAAGGAGCAACGAGCCTGGGTGGGGTCGCGTCGAGCGGCCCCACCCAGGCTCGGCATCGCCATGATTCGCTACGCCATTCGCCGATTTCTCTGGGGACTTCTCACCCTCTTCGTTCTCCTGCTCGCGACGTTCGTGATCTTCGGGCCGGTCCTTCAGGGCCAGAAGGGAGTGTCGGCGGCGAACACGATCTGCGGTGATAAGTGCTCTCCCGAACGGGTGCACGACATCACGATCTTCCTCGGCCTCGACCGGCCGTGGTATGCCCAGTTCGGCACGTACGTCGAGCGGCTCGTCCTCGGGCCATCCGCCGACGAGATGGCACGGATGTGCCCGCAGAACAACAAGGCCACGACGGACTGTGTCGGACGTCTCGGGCAGAGCTTCAAGGACCAACGAAGCGTCGACGTGGTGATCGGCGAGACGTTTCCGACGACGCTCTCCCTCGCGATCGTGTCCGTGATCGTCTGGCTCGTCGTCTCGTTCGCTGCGGGCATTCTCAGCGCGCTTCGCCGCGGCTCGCTCTTCGACCGGATGACGATGGTCGTCGTCCTCTGGGGGCAGGCGCTCCCGATCTACTACTTCGGGCTGCTCGCACTATGGTTGCTGGCGTTCCTACCGAACTCGGCGCAGTTCGAAAGCTGGTTCGGCTTTCGCGTCGAGCTGTTTCCGATCGGTAACTACGAACCGCTCGAGCTGTCGAACCCGTGGCCGTGGTTCTGGCACCTGATCCTTCCCGCCGGGACGCTTGCCCTCCAGTTCGCTGCGCTGTACACCCGTATGATCCGCAGCGGCATGCTCACGGCGCTCGGCGAGGACTACGTACGTACCGCCCGCGCGAAAGGCGTCTCGCCCCGTCGCGTCGTGCTCCGCCACGCGGCGCGCAACGTGCTCCTGCCGATCGTGACGATGACAGGGCTTGACTTCGGTACGCTCCTCGGGGGTGCGGTCCTGACCGAGACAACGTTCGGGCTTCCGGGTCTTGGACGTCAGGCGATCATCGCTGTCGGCAACCTCGACGTCCCGATGACGTCCGGCATCGTGCTCTTCGCTGGTGCCGCGATCATCCTTGCGAACATCGTCGTCGACCTGCTCTACGCGACGCTCGATCCGAGGATCCGGCTCGGATGACACCGCTCCTCGAGGCGCGCGACCTGCGCACCACGTTTCGCACCGACGACGGCGTCGTCACGGCGATCGACGGCATCTCGTTCTCCGTCGAGCGCGGGCAGACGCTCGGCATCGTGGGCGAGTCCGGTTCGGGTAAGTCCGTCACGAGCCTCTCGATCATGGGGCTTCTGCCGCAGTCGGCGACCGTTTCAGGCTCGGTGTTCCTTGGCGGCCGTGACCTGATCGGGTTGCCGGACGCGGAGCTCCGCAAGATCCGCGGCAACGAGATGGCGATGATCTTCCAGGACCCGATGACGTCGCTGAACCCGGTGTACACCGTGGGCTGGCAGCTGGAGGAGGCGATCCGCATCCACCAGGACATGAACGGATCGCAGGCACGGCGCCGCTCCCAGGAGATGCTCGCGGCGGTGGGCATCCCGAACCCTGATGACCGCCTGAAGAACTACCCGCACGAGTTCTCCGGCGGCATGCGCCAGCGCGTGATGATCGCGATGGCGCTCGCGAACAACCCGAAGCTCTTGATCGCCGACGAGCCGACGACGGCGCTCGACGTGACGACGCAGGCGCAGATCCTCGAGCTGATGCGCAACCTCCGCTCAGAGTTCGACTCGGCGATCATCATGATCACCCACGACCTTGGGGTCGTCGCCGAGCTCTGCGAGGAGGTGCTGGTGATGTACGGCGGACGCGTCGCCGAGCAGGGACCCGTCGACCGGATCTTCGCGCAGCCGTCCCACCCGTACACCTGGGGTCTCCTGAGCTCGATGCCGTCGCGGGCACAGGGACGTGACCGGCTGACGTCGATCCCGGGCTCGCCGCCGAGCCTCCTGTACCCGCCGGCTGGCTGCAGGTTCAACCCGCGCTGCACCTTTGTGAGCGACGCCTGTCGGGTCGATCCTGGTCCTGCGTTGCGCCAGGTCGAGGATGCTGGCGGTCTCGACCATCGTTTCGCCTGCCATCTCGACGCCGCGACCCGCGTCGCCGAGGCCGCCCGCGTCGCCGGCCAGGAGCCAGCATCGTGACCGAACCCCTGCTCCGCGTCCGTGACCTCACCAAGCACTTTCCCGTACGGCGCGGCATCATCATGAAGAAGGAGGTCGGCCGCGTCAAGGCGGTCGATGGCGTGTCCTTCGACGTGAACGCCGGCGAGACCCTTGGCATCGTTGGCGAGTCCGGTTGCGGCAAGTCGACCCTCGCGCGCTGCGTCATGCGACTCCTTGACGCGACGTCGGGATCGATCGAGTTCGACGGACGCGACATCACGCGTCTCTCACGCGCCGAGATGCGGCCGATACGACGCGAGATGATGATGGTCTTCCAGGACCCGTACGCGAGCCTCAACCCGCGCCTGCGGGTCGGCTCGATCGTCGGTGAACCGTTGGTGATCCACAGGAGTGGAACAGACGCCGAGGTCAAGCGTCGCGTGCAGAACCTGCTTGACCGCGTCGGCCTCAACCCGGAGCACTACAACCGGTTCCCACACGAGTTCTCCGGCGGTCAGCGGCAGCGCATCGGCATCGCGCGGGCGCTGGCGCTCGAGCCGAAGCTGATCGTCTGCGACGAGCCGGTCTCCGCGCTCGACGTATCGGTGCAGGCGCAGATCCTCAACCTCCTCGAGGACCTCCAGCGCGAGTTTAACCTCACGTACGTCTTCATCGCCCACGACCTCGACGTCGTGCGTCACGTCTCTGACCGGGTGCTCGTGATGTATCTCGGAAAGGTCGTCGAGTCGGGCAGCGGCGCCGAGCTCTACAACCACCCGCGTCACCCGTACTCGGCCAGCCTTTTATCGGCCGTGCCGATTCCCGACCCGGCACGCGCGCGCCAGCACCGTCGCATCGTCCTCGAGGGCGACCCGCCGAGCCCGCTCAACCCGCCGGCGGGCTGTCGTTTCCACCCGCGCTGCCCGCGTGCCCAGCCCTCCTGCTCGATGGAGACGCCCGAGCTCGTGTCGATCGAAGGGACGCACGCAGCAGCCTGCCACTACCCGGTCGAGCGCTGGCCGCTCCGCGACCCCTCGGAGATCCGGACGCCGGACACCGTTCGGTGACGCCCGCGGAGCGCCGTGCGGGGTTCGCGCGGCTGACGTTCTTCGCCGTGGCGCTCGTGCTCGCCGCGCTGCTGTTCGGGGTCGTGCTCTCGGCTCGGTACGGCGAGGGGTTCGCGATCGTCGCACTCGGCCTGCTCGCCGCGTCGGTCGCGGGCTGGACTCGCACCGGCCCGCTCGACCGGGCGGCGGTAGGCGTCGGTCCTCGTTCGGCGGGCGACCGCCGCCAGGCGGAGCGTCAGGCTGCCGGGACGTTCGCGCTTGGCCTGGTGTTCGTTCTCGTCGCACTGGTCCTGCAGTGAGCGGCAACGCTGGCTGCGACGCCATTCGAGCGACGATGACGATCGTCGTCGACCATGAGGCGACGGAGATCGACGAGGCGAGGCTCCGACGACACCTCGCAACCTGTCCGGCGTGCGCGGTGGCGTTCGACGAGCACGTCGCGATCGCTCGGGCGATGCGCGGCGCCCCGCTCGTTCGACCTCCCCGGCTGCTGGTGGCCGGGCACGCTCGACGGCTCGGCGTTGCCCTCCTGGGCGTCGTGGTGCTGGTCGCCGTCGCCCTCCTCGTAACGCACGGCCGGTAGGGAGGACCGTCCACCATGCTTCCCAGCCCGCTCACCTCGGCCGCCTGAGCCGTCGACCACGCCGCGCGTGACGCGGCGCTCGCTCGATCCGCCGAGATCGCACGCCAGCTGCGCGCCTCTCACCCGGCCCGGCGGCCGTCCCTCCTCGGCCGCCTCCTCCGCCGACCTTGTGACACCCCGGAGGCGCATCGATCCGGCGATTCCGATACAGTTCGTGCGCTAACCGTTGAGGAGTTCTAGGCATGGCTGAAGGCCGTAACGTCGGCAGGATCGTCGAGATCAAGGGCGTCGTGCTCGACGCGGCGTTCGACGAGCGCCTCCCGTCGATCTACAACGCGCTCTCGATCGCGCTGCCGGACGGGCGGACGTTGATCGCTGAGGTGCAGCAGCACCTGGGCGACGACCGCGTGCGCGCGGTCGCGATGGACGGCACCGACGGCCTCGCGCGCGGCGTCGAGGTCGTCGACACCGGCGGTCCGATCTCGGTCCCGGTTGGCGACGTGACGCTCGGCCGCATCTTCAACGTGCTCGGTGAGGCGATCGACAACGGCGAGGCGATTCCCGCGAGCGCCGAGCGCTGGGGCATCCACCGCCAGCCGCCGAGGTTCGACGAGCTCGACCCGAAGCCGCAGATCCTCGAGACCGGCATCAAGGTGATCGACCTGCTCGCGCCGTACACGCGCGGCGGCAAGATCGGCCTGTTCGGCGGCGCTGGCGTCGGCAAGACGGTGCTGATCCAGGAGCTGATCAACAACATCGCGAAGTTCCACGCTGGCAAGTCGGTGTTCGCCGGCGTCGGCGAGCGCACCCGCGAGGGCAACGACCTCTGGCTCGAGATGAAGGAGTCCGGCGTGATCGACCGGACGGCGCTCGTGTACGGGCAGATGAACGAGCCGCCGGGCGCGCGCCTGCGCGTCGCGCTCTCCGCGCTGACGATGGCCGAGTACTTCCGCGACACCGAGGGCGCGGACATCCTCCTGTTCATCGACAACATCTTCCGCTTCACGCAGGCCGGCTCCGAGGTCTCGGCGCTGCTCGGCCGCATGCCGAGCGCTGTCGGCTACCAGCCGACCCTCGCGACCGAGATGGGCCAGCTGCAGGAGCGCATCACCTCCACGAAGCGCGGCTCGATCACCTCCGTCCAGGCGATCTACGTGCCCGCCGACGACCTCACCGACCCTGCGCCGGCGGCCTCGTTCTCGCACCTCGATGCGACGACCGTGCTGTCCCGCGCGATCTCGGAGAAGGGCATCTACCCGGCGGTCGACCCGCTCGACTCGACGTCACGGATCCTGCAGCCCGGCATCGTCGGAGAGGAGCACTACCGCGTCGCGACCGCCGTCCAGAAGGTGCTGCAGCGCTACAAGGACCTCCAGGACATCATCGCGATCCTCGGCATGGACGAGCTCTCTGACGAGGACCGTCTCACCGTGTCCCGCGCGCGCAAGATCGAGCGCTTCCTCTCGCAGCCGTTCTTCGTCGCGTCGGTCTTCACCGGCCGTGACGGCGAGTACGTCAAGCTCGAGGACACCATCCGCGGCTTCGACGAGATCCTCGAAGGCAAGCACGACGACGTGCCCGAGCAGGCGTTCTTCCTGCAGGGCGGCATCGACCAGGTCGTTGCTGCCGCCGAGAAGATGCGCGCGGCGGTCTGATGGCCGAGCTCGCGTGCGAGATCCTCACGCCGGACGGTCGGGTGTTCTCCGGCAACGCCGTGATGATCAGCGTCCCGGGAGCGGAGGGCGAGCTCGGAGTGCTGCCGCGCCACGCGCCGATCGTGGCGCGGTTGAAGGCCGGCGAGGTGCGCGTCAAGCTCGACGGCGGCGAGGTGCGCTCGTTTGCAACCAGCGAGGGCCACTTCAAGATGCAGCGTGACCGTGCGCTGGTTCTCGTCGAGGAGGCCGTCGCGGCCGAGGACATCGACGTCGTCGCGGCCCAGGCGTTGGCCGACGACGCGCGCTCACGCCTGGCCGCCGCCGACGGCGGGGACGAGGCGGTCGACCGCCACCGCGCCGAGCGCGACCTCGCCGCGGCGGAGAACCAGATCGCGATCGTCGGCAGATAGCCTCAGGCGGCGACGATCGTCGGATCGGGGGCGAGCCGTGCAGTCCGAGCCGCCGCGGCGCTCAAGCGCAAGGGGCGCAGCCTCACGATCACCATGCGCGACGCGGGCGGCCGGCCACGCAGCGTGCTCGGGTTCGACCGCGTCGGGAACCGTCGCTACCGGGCGCTGATCAGTGCGGATCAGCCCAGTACTCAGAGGTCGCGACGCCGGTGAAGCCGGCGCGGGCGTAGATCCGTCTCGCCTCGTCGCTCCCGGGGGTGAGGACGCAGGTGTGCGCGCCGGCGCCGAACGCCGCCGACGCGGCCGCGGCCGTGGCTGCGCCTCCGATGCCGCGTCCACGGAAGGCCGCGACGCAGAAGACACCGCGGATCTCGGACACGCCCGTCGCGATCGGCGACCAGGCCGCGCCGCCGACGATCTCGCCGCCTTCCCGGACGACGACCGCGCCGCCGCCACCTGCTCGCGGGTCGCGGAGCGGGCCGTCGGTGGCCGGCTCGTCGCGGAACGCCCGGGCCTGCCGTGTCCGCCAGGTGCTCAGGTCAGCATCGCCGATCGCCGCCACCGCGAGCCCGTCGACAGACGGTTGCAGCAGCGCAGGCGCCTCGACAGCCAGCAACGGCGTCGAGAGCTCCCGCTCCATCCCGGCCGAAGCGAGGAGGTCACGCAGGCCCGGCGCGTGCTCGTGCAGGTACTCGAACCGCGGCAGCCGGTCGCGCTCGCGGAACGCCTGGCGGAGCGCGTCGAGCGTCTCGCGTCTGATGTCCCGGACGTCGCCGGTCGGGATCGCGTAGTTCAGGTAGCGCAGCGGATCGACAGGGTCGAGGAAGGCCGTGAACGGACCGACGGCAACGACCTCCCGTCCCGGAGCGGCGACGTCGATCAGGAACCTCTGCAGGTGTTCGACCGAG
This sequence comes from Actinomycetes bacterium, assembly GCA_025360225.1. Taxonomy (GTDB): domain Bacteria; phylum Actinomycetota; class Thermoleophilia; order Gaiellales; family F1-60-MAGs149; genus JANYCN01. Next base: position 32,852 of record JANYCN010000053.1, read on the forward strand.
GACTCGATCATCGCACGGTACGCCACCCGTTGGGTGGCTGCGTCAGCCAGCGCAGGACGATCCAGGCGCGCGAATGACCACGCTCTCTGACAATCAGACCACTCGCCTGCTCGGAGCCTAACCGAGCGGGCGGACCGTCAGCCCGACGACCCTGCTGACGCGGATCGTGCCGGCCGTCGAGCGGAAGATCGCGACGAGCGACACACGCTCGTTCCTCGCGAAACGCGCAGGATCGAGGTAGCCACGGTACGGGGACGACGGATCAGTCGCGAGGCGTGTCCACGTTCCCGTAGCGTGCTTGACCGCGAAGGTCACCGTGCCCGGGTCTGTCCCGGCGACGGTCGCGGTCGCCACGTAGAGCGGGTTGAAGGTATCCTCGGCAACGGCGATGGCGACGCGCTTCGGCGCCTTGCCGCTCAGGTGGCGTGCTGACCGGAGCACGACCGATCCGATCGCCGGGATGCGTAGCGACACGACGCCGGCAGCGGTCGACCGTGCGCTCGACCCGCCGAGGAGTGACGACCAGTTCGACGACGGCGTGACCGACGCCACCTGCACCATCGCCGGGGAGGATCCTGCGTTGAACGCCTCGAGGTACTCCCGGTGCGACGCGCTATCGATGCGGGAGAGCACGATCACGCCCTTCCGGGCGTAGCGCACGATCGTCGTCCCGACGGCGAACACGGGGTAGGACGCCCGGAGCGCGTTGAGGCGCGCGATGCGCAATCCGATCGGGTTGCGCGTGTCGGCAAACGACGAGCCAGAGCCGATCGCCGGAGCGTCGACCCGTTCCTCGTTCTGCCACGCCGAGACGTGCGTCGCGAACAGGTCCTGCCGCGCCGCGGCGTCACCGCCGCTCCCCATCAGCCCGAACTCATCACCGTACATGACGACCGGTGTGCCGCGTAGAAGCAGCAGCATGTCAGTTGCTAGCAGCACTCGCGCTGCCAGGGTTGCGCCGCGGGAGCTCGACTGCGCTGCAACCATCAACGCCGCTCGGCCCATGTCGTGGTTGCCGAGGAACGTCACCGGCACGTATGGTGTCCCGGACGGGTTCTGAAAGAGATCGTCCGACTCAAGCCGGTCTGCGACCGCGAGCGCCCCAGTCGCCGAGCCTGCGAGGTGCGTCATGGCGTCCTGCAGCGGGAAGTCGAGAACGTTCGGCAGCCCACGTGTGCGGGAGAACTGGGCGAGCACGTTCTCGTCCTTCTCGTAGTCCTCGCCGAACGCCTGAAAGCTCTTGATACCCGCAGCCTTGGCGGCCACGATGATCTGCGGCATGAACCGCCCAAAGAAGGCGCGGTCGACGTGCTTCGCGGTATCGATCCGGAAGCCGTCGACGTGGAAGCGCGTGATCCACGACGCGTAGACGGCAGCAAGACCGTTCACGACCCGTGGCTGCTCCGTGAAGAGGTCGTCGAGACCGAAGAAGTCGCCCTGCTCGTAGCAGGTATCGCTGCAGGCGCCCCACGAGATGTCTCCGCGGTTGTGGTACACCGTAACGTCGTTGAGCCAGGATGGTGCGCGCGTCATCCCGGTTGGGATCGTTGCCACGTAGGGAAACGAGCTCGCGTTCAGGCACGGGAAGACGGCCCACGACGTGTAGACGGAGAGGTCGAAGGTGGATCCATCACAGGCGTGGTACGGCGACGTCGACGGCTCGACGAACGAGCCTCCCGGCGACAGCGTCGTGACGTCGGCCGTGTGGTTCACGACGATGTCGAGGTACACGCGCATCCCGATCGAGTGCGCGCACGTCACCAGCGCGGCGAAGTCCGCCTCGGTCCCGAGGTGCCGGTCGACCGTCGTAAAGTCCGTGATCCAGTACCCGTGGTACGCGGCCGACTCGCCCTGCACCCAGCGTTGGCCGAACGGCGGCGTCAGCCAAAGTCCCGTGAAGCCGAGGTTCTTGATCCGCTGCAGGCCGGTCTGTGGATCGGTGCACCCACCGCGAAGGCCGACGAGGTCGCCGCCGTGGAACCAGGCCGGATCGGTCGGATCGAACCCGTTTGCATAGCGGTTTCCTGCAGTGCCTGCTCGATCGTTCGTTGGATCGCCATTCGCGTAGCGGTCGGTGACCGCGAAGTAGATGCGCTCGGTCGCCAGCGGTGGGGGTGCGATCGGCACCGAGAGCGCGCGAGCGACCGCGGCCGACGGCGGTGCCGTGCCTGACGCGCGCGCAACGGTGGGTGCGGCGGCCGTCGTGCTGAGGACGACCGCAAAGGCCAGCAGCGCCGCGAGACGCGCGTTAGTGGTGCGATTGGGAAATGGAGCGTTCATTGGGTGTCTGGAGCGAGCGGGAGCGTTGCGCGTCGCGCAGGGCTTGCTAAGTGCAAGCGGCGCGCGACGTTCCCGCGAAGCCCACGATCCGGCACGCAGAGCGGGCCGGGGCGCGGTCGCCGGAGCTGAGCGGCGTAGCCACCCGACGGGTGGCAGAGCCGACAAGCGCAGGACGATCCAGGCAGTCGAATGACCACGCCATTTGACAATCAGACCACTAGCGCTACGCTGATGGGAGGGGCGGTTAGCTCAGCTGGTAGAGCGCCTGCTTTACACGCAGGATGTCGTCGGTTCGAGCCCGGCACCGCCCATCGCCCGCGATCGGGGGGTGCGTGAACCACGGCGGGCCACGCACCCCTCGATCGCTGCTCAGGGGTTGAGGCGGTAGATCCCGAACCCGCTCACGGTGGCGTAGATCGTGTTGGAGCTGTCGGCAACGACCTGAACGATCGAGCCCGTCGGCAATCCGTCGTGCACCACCCAGGGTGCGTTCGGTGCGCTCGACACGACGTACCCGTCCCACCCGTCCCAGAGGACGCCGTTGCCGTCGAACTGCGCTGACCCGAAGTTTCGTTGGGTTCCGAGATCGGCGCGCTTCGTCCACGGCGCTCCGGCGTCGGTGCTCTCGTACCACTCCGGGACGACCTCGTACGTCGCATCGTTCCACGACTCGGCACTGAACATGAGGTGGCCTGGTCGGGTCGGGTCGGCCGTGACGTAGATAGACCATGACCAGGTCGTCGACTCGAGCCCGGCCGTTAACGTCTGCCAGGTAGCGCCGCCGTCGTGGGTGGCGGCCACGCCGCCAGGAAGCGGCAGGTAGGCCGATAGTGGATCCCTCGGGTCGGGTGTGATCGCCCCGGTGCTCCCGGGCGGAGGGGTGACGGTGACAAACGTGGCTCCGTCGTCGCTGCTGCGATACACCGCTGGGGCACCGTTCGCGTCAGTGTCGAGCCCCCAGACGACTCCGGCCGGGCCGACCGCGAGGCGAGGAGGGGCGGCGTTCGGCGTTGCGACGGGCGTCCACGTCGCGCCGTCGTCCGTGCTGCGCAGGACTGCGGTCGTCGCGTCGTCGACGAGCACGGCGTGTGCCGGGCCGGTCGTGACCTCGACGTTCCGCGGTAGGAACGTCGGGTCGCTGCTCGGGGTGATCATGTTCCACGTGGTGCCGCCATCGCGCGTATGGGCGACCGCCGCCAGACCGTTGAGCCCACACCAGACCGTTCCTGGTGCGGTCGGGTCGGCGGCGAAACCTGTGCAGGAGGCGTCGGCGAGTCCAGTCGACGAGAACGTCCAGGATGTGCCGTCGTTGGCGCTCATCGCGGCGTTGAACGGCCCTGCCGCGTACAGGAGCCCGCCTCGGTCGGTATCGAACCGCAGTCCGATCCCGTACCGAATCCCGACCCACGTTCCCGGCCCAGCGATCGGCATGAATGACCGACCGCCGTCCGTCGAGCGGACGAGGCCGGCAGAGGTTGAGATCAGGAGCGTCTGCGGGCGCGCCGGGTCGATGACGGGAACCGGGAACTCGCCCGGGATCGCTGCAAGACCCGTCGCGTGCCAGGTCTCTCCCTCATCGGTCGACTTCAGCAGTGCCCCGGTGATCGCTGCGTAGAGCACGTTGTCATCGGAGCTAGGGTCCGTCGCAAGAAATGCTGCCCAGAGCCCGTCGGCGGGGATCGGAAAGCGCCCCGCGCGCTTCCAGTGCCGGCCGGCGTCGCGGCTCCTCCAGGTTCCGTCCGGGGCGATCGCGTACATCCATCCGGGATGGTGTCCCAGCACCAGGGCGAGGTATGTCCGGTCGGCGTTGCGGACGGTGAACGTCGCGCCGCCGTCACGGCTCACGAGGAGCCCATCCCAGCCGCTGGCGTAGATCTCCCCGTTGCCCCAGGCGATCGAGCCGTACACGATGCCAGCTGGCCTGAACCACGTGACCCCGCCGTCGCGGCTCTCTGCGACCCCCATGTCGCCGGCAGAGAACAGGTGACGAGGGTCGCGTGGGTCGACGGTCAGACCGGGAGACTGGCCGATCGTGATGCCGCGAAACGCCCAGGGAGCCCCAGGCGCCGACTGCGCCCAGATGCCTCCTGCCTGGCTGGCCGCGTAGGTCAACGTGGAGCCGGTCGCGGGAGCGACTGACGTGAGGTTTCCGCCGGGAGGCCCGATCGACGTCCACGTGCTCGCGCCCGCCGTGCTTGGGATGACGAGCGCGGCGGCAAGGCCGACCGCGGCGAACGAGACCTTCATCCGACACCCCCGAATTCGATTGCACGAGATCCTAACAGATCATCCACAGCCTGCGTGATCGCGTCAGCCCGCTCGGATCTGGCGGACCGCGCGGCGGAGAGCATCGGTGATCGCAGCTACACCCACTGCTGCGACGAGGTACATCATCGGTGTGACATCGAAGACCACTCGCCAGTCAAACGGACGAAGCGGCACCACGAAGGCCGTGCCGCCGAGCGCAAGGACGGGCAACAGAAGGACCTCTCGCTGGCGTCGTGTGAGCAAGACGGCGACGCCGACGAGCCAAAGGAGACGAACGACCCAGCCGCGGGCGCGGCGGAAGATCGGGTTCTCCGTAACGAACATCTGTTCGAACCCGTGGGCGAACCGGGAAACCACCACCCGGGGCGTGTGAAGGCCGAAGATGTAGCCGATCCAGGTCACCGGGCGGCCTGCGTACGCGTTGAGCGCGTACTGCGCCGGGGTCGGGCACCCGTCGCAGCGGTGACCCGAGCGGACGAACTCGTGATTGCGATAGAACACCGCGTGGACGTTCGTGGAGTGAAACGGGTCGCCGTACGCGTTCTGCTCGTGTGTCCAGTGTGGGACGAGAACTGCGAGAACGACCGCGTAGATCAGCGTTGCCCGACGGAGACCGAGACGGCCACGCCACGCCGCGTAGGCGATGAGCGGCACGACCGCGGTGATCGAGGCGAGGTTGATCAGCATGACGGCCGCGCCGCTGATGGCGAGGAGCATGCTCGTTCGGCGCGGGTTCCATGCGCGCGCGAACGCGACGTATCCGAACGATACGAGCGCGATCGACCACGCCTCCAGTCGCAGTCCGGACGGACTCTGGCGCACGAGCGCGTCGCTCCAGGCGACGAACAGCGACGCGATCAGGCCGATCGAGGGACGGCCGGAGAGCTGACGACCTGCCCACCAGACGAGGCCGATGAGAGCCGTCGAGAGCATGACCGTCGAGGTTCGCAGCGCGGCCTCTGACGAGCCGAATACCGTGAACCACGCGCGCACAAGCCATGGCCATCCCGGCTCGCGGATGCCGGTCTCGTACGGGCTGGGAAGCGTCATGGCGAGGTGGCGGTACACGACCGCGTCAGGCCTGAGCGGGCTTCCGGCGATCGCCGCCAGCGACTCGATACGAAGCGTGAGGCCAAACGCCAGGATCGCTCCGATGCTGATCAGTTCGCGACGTCCCGGTGCGCCCAGCTTCATGGGCAGGGACAGTAGCCGGGCAGCTCGTTGGATCTGGCTGCGGCGGTTTACCCGTCGTTCTCTGCGAAGATCCGGCGATGCCTACCTCCGTTGTCACCGGTGGCGCCGGGTTCCTTGGCTCGCACCTCTGCGAGCACTTGCTGGAAGCCGGCCATCGGGTGATCTCCCTCGACAACCTCGACACCGGCTCGCTGACGAACCTCGCCCACGTGCGCGACGACGCCTTCAGCTTCCGCAACCACGACGTCACGCAGCACATCCAGATTGACGAGGCGGTCGACTACGTCTTCCACTTCGCCTCGCCCGCGAGCCCGATCGACTACCTGCGCCTGCCGCTCCAGACGCTGAAGGTCGGGTCATATGGCACGCACAACGCGCTTGGACTCGCGAAGGCGAAGCGAGCGCGGTTCCTGACCGCCTCGACGAGCGAGGTGTACGGCGATCCGCTCGTACACCCTCAACCGGAGAGCTACTGGGGTAACGTCAACCCGATCGGTCCGCGCGGCGTGTACGACGAGGCAAAACGGTATGCGGAGGCCCTAACGATGGCCTACTACCGCCAGCAAGGCGTCGACACGGCGATCGTGCGGATCTTCAACACCTACGGGCCGCGGATGCGGGCGCACGACGGACGGGCGATCCCGACGTTCCTACGCCAGGCGCTACAGGACGAGCCGATCACCGTGTTCGGCGACGGGTCGCAGACACGCTCCTTCTGCTACGTCACCGATCTGATCCGCGGCATCTGGGCGCTAGCGCAGTCGGGCGAGCACGAGCCGGTGAACATCGGCAACCCGTCCGAGTTCACGCTCCTCGAGCTCGCTGAGCGCGTGATCAAGCACACGGGGTCGGCGAGCACCATCGTGCACGAGTCGCTGCCGATCAACGATCCGAAGCAGCGCCGTCCGGACATCTCCCGCGCGCGCGAGCTGCTCGGCTGGGAGCCAACGATCGAGCTCGATGAGGGCCTGTCGCGCCTGATCGACCGTTCCTCGCGCGCCGAGCTGATTGGCCGGATGCCGGGTGCCTGAGACCTCTGCGCCGGCGCTGTCGATCGTCGTGCCCGCCTACAACGAGGAGGCGACGATCCTCGAGATCCTCGCCCGCGTTCGCGCTGCTCTCGGCGATGCGCCGGAGATCGTCGTCGTCGACGACGCCTCGACGGACTCGATGGCGCGCCTTCTCGCGGAAGCGGCGCTGCCCGGCGTCCGGGTGATCAGGCACGCGAAGAACGCAGGGAAGGGCGCCGCGCTTCGCACCGGGTTCGCGGCGGCGACCGGTGACGTCATCTGCGTTCAGGACGCAGATCTCGAGTACGACCCGGCCGATATTCCGGCCTTGCTCGCGCTGATCAACGACGGCCACGCCGACGTCGTCTACGGCTCGCGCCTCTCCGGCGGACGCCCGCAGCGCGTGTTCATGTTCTGGCACCTCGTCGGTAATCGCGCGTTGACGACGCTCACGAACGTCCTCTTCAACACGACGCTCACCGACATGGAGACGGGGTATAAGGTCTTCCGACGCGAGGTTCTCCACGGCATCGTGCTGCGCTCCAACGACTTCACCGTCGAGCCCGAGCTCACGGCGAAGATCCTCAAGGCGAAGCGCTGGCGCATCTACGAGGTGCCGATCTCCTACCACGGGCGCACCTACGCCGAGGGGAAGAAGATCACGTGGCGTCACGGCATCACCGCGGTGATCGCTCTGGTGCGCTACCGGTTCGCTGACTAGCACCCGTGCGGCGGCTCGTCCAGATCGGGGTCGGATTGACGGCGACCGTCCTGTTCGGGTGGTTGGCGCTCCGCTCGGCTGACGCTTCCCAGGTGTGGGCCGGCATCCGTGGCGCCGACCGCCTTGACCTCGCCATCTCGGTCGTGCTCGTCGTTCTGGCGTTCCTCGTCCGCGGCTTGCGCTGGCGCTCGATGTTCGCCGACGGCGTCTCCGTCGATCTTGCCGTTGCCACAACGCAGGTTGGCCTGATGCTCAACGCCGTTCTCCCTGCACGCGCCGGCGAGATCGGCCGTGCGGTCGCGTTGCGCCGGCTCTGTCGTGTTCCGTTGATGCAGAGCATCACGGCGACGCTCGTCGAGCGCGTGCTCGACGTCGCGGCACTGGCCGTCCTGCTTCTCGCCGTTGCTCCGACCCTGCCGATGACGACGCTCACGCGGTCGTTGCTCGTCGTGTCGGTGGCGGTCGTCGTTGGCGCGGTCGTGATGGTGCTCGTGGCCGTTCGCTCGCCGGCTCGGGCACGCGACGGCGTTGCCCGCCTCATCGTCCGTGCGAGTCGGACGAAGAGCGTCGAGCCGGACGAGGTTCGGACGAGCGTGTCAAGGGGACTGCATGCGATCCGTGGGGTGCGCGCTGGCAGCCGCGCGAGCGCGTACTCGATGGCGAGCTGGATGCTGCTTGCGGCCGCGAACGGGTTCTGCCTCCACGCCGTCGGCATCGACGTGCCGTGGAGCGCGGCGGTGCTCGTGCTCGTCGCGACGAACTTTGCGGCGGCGCTGCCGTCAACGGCGGGAGCGATCGGCCCCTTTGAGGCGGCGGTCGCCGCTACGCTGGCGTCGCATCAGATCCTGCCGACCGAGCGGGCGACGGCCGCGATCCTCATCCATGCCGTCAACCTCGTGCCAGCGTTGGTGCTCGGACTCATGGCGTTTGGTCGCCTTGGCCTGCACCTCCGTGACGTTCGGGCAGGTGCCGACGACGGGGGGGCGGCGTGACCCCGGCTCGTTGGCGGCGCTCGTCCGCGCTGCTCCCACTACTCGCGGCGACGTTCGCGATCGGTGTCCGCCTTGCCTGGCTCGAGCAGGGGACGACCCGCCTGAACGGTGACGAGGCGGTGACGGTGATCATGGCGCAGCGGATCGCCCACGGCGCCCACTACGTGTGGTTCGCTCACCAGCAGTACATGGGCGCCTTCGAGCAGTACCTCGCCGCGCCGTTCGTCGCGCTGCTGCCGGCTGGACAGCTCACGTTTCACGCTGCACAGCTTCTGATAATCGGTGTCACCGCGGGTCTTCTCGTCATGGTGGCCCGGCAGATCGGGCTGTCCGAAGGTCGCGCCGCGGCGGCGGTTGCGTTCTGGACGGTCGGCCCGTGGACGAACGTGTTCTACGGCACCGCGACGATGGGGGCGTACGCGACGGCGCAGCTCCTCGGCGTCGGCGGCACGCTGATCGCACTTCGGTACGCCACCACGCCTCGGCCTCGGCAGGCCGCCTTGCTGTTCGGGTTCATCTGCGGGTTCGCGGTGTACGAGAACATGCAGGCGGCGTTTCTGTTAATCCCGGCAGGCGTGTGGATTGTTGGTTCGCGGCGCCGGATCGTCTCGTTGCTCGCCTTCGCGGCTGTCGGTGGGGTCATCGGCCTGTCACCGGTGCTGTACTGGGCTGCTGTCCATGGAACGGGCGGCAACTTCCTTGGGTTCGCCCACCCGCAGCGTTTGACGACGGCGGCGAGCAGGGCGGCGAACCTCCTCACGCACACGTTGCCGGCGTTCGTCGGCACGCTCTGGCCCTCGGAGACGCCTGCGGCGTCGTTTCTCCCATGGGATGTCCTGCCACTTGGGCTTCTCGCAGCTCTTGGCGCTGCGGCGCACCGCCTCCGATGTGACCTTCGTCACGTCGCGGTGCTCGCGAGCGCTCGGGCGCGTCCTCTTGCCCTGCCAGTCTCAGCATTGCTTCTCGCCGTTGTCCCAGTGATCTTCGTCGAACGGTCGATGTTCGATGTCGTCGGGCAGTACCTGTTCTGTCTCTACCCGTCGACCGCGATCCTCGGCGCCGCCGCGCTTCCCCGCCGTCGATCACAGACGTTCATCGTGGGCGCCCTGATCGTGGCGCTCTTGGCGTCCACCCTCGCGATCGCCGATCGGCGTGCGTACCTCTACCGGTTTGGGATCGGGCTCGCCGGCCTGAGGGATCCGACCTACGCCGAGGATCGCGGGGTGATCCGGTGGCTGAACACGCACCACGTCCGCGCGTTCGGCGCGCATTACTGGCTGTCCTTGCCGATCAAGGCTCTCGCGACGGACGGGCTTGATGTCTTCACGCTCGACAACGAACGGTTTCCCGTCGACCGTCGCCGCGCGGTGCAGACGGGACTCGTCGTGCTCGGCGCCCTCCCGTGGGATGCGCCCCGCGTTCGCAAGCTGCTCGCCCGGCGTGGCGCGACTGCCCGCGAAGTCAGCCTCGGGCGGGTGACGCTCTTCGTCGACGTCCCGGCGAGCGCGATCCACTACCGGTAGACCCGCCGTCCCTCGGCCGGGGGCCCGACTTCACCGTCGGGCCCGCACCGGCTGGGGGTGGAGGAGGACACCAACCTACGGGCGAGGTGGCCGCGGGCGCATCCCCCGTACGGGGGAACCGGCGCGCGCTGTCCTCGTAGGACTCCTCGCCAGCCCCGCGCCTCGCCGCGGCCAGACAATCCACCACTCAGCCGACGTGGTATCAGACGATCGCGAGGTGACGTCGGTGCGCGCGCTCGGCGGTCGCGGCGTCGAGGTAGTGCAGGTCAGCCTCGTGCGCGATGGCGACCTCCCGGCCGAGGCCGTAGCCGGCGAACAGGCAGTCGGGCACGGTGAAGCCGACGTGCGCGAGCGGGAGGTCGACGAGGCGCCGGTCGGGCCGGTCAAGGAGGGCACAGACAGCGAGCGTGCGCGGCGACTCGCGTACGAGGTGCGACAGCGCGAAACGAAGACGCATGCCGGTGTCGATGACGGCCGCGACGACGAGCACGTCGCGCTCGAGGAGGGGAATGCCGATCGATCGTTCGAGCGAGGCGCCGCTTCGACCGGCGCTAAGGCGTGTGACGCGGATCGGATCAACGTCGACGGCGATGCCGCGCTCGTTGAGCCCGGCGACGAGGTCGCAGCAGAAACGTGCACCTTCGGGCAGTAGCGGCAGCAGGGTCACGCCGTCGGGCGCCGCCGTCGCGATCGCGGCCGTGAGCTCGGCGACCGCTCGGGCGAGCGCGTCCGCATCGATCGCGACGGGTCCGAGCTCGCTCACGCAGCGGTGGCGTCGAGGGTGATCGCGTGGCAGGCGACGAGCCGCTCCACGTCGCGCCGCGCGAACAGCTTGACGCGGACGTCTGGGCGCAGCTGCTGCAAGCGACGCACCTTGCGCTGCTTGCGCGTCACCAGCGCCTGGCGCATCGTCGTGATCTCGAGGTACGTGTTCAGCTCGGGCAGGAAGAAGTCCGGCGTGAACGCCTCGCGGACCCGTCCCTGCTCGTCGCGCTCGAGGACGAACGTCGCTGGCTCGTACTCCCAGGCGACACCGAGGTGGTCGAACAGGCGCGCACACTCGCGCTCGACCGCGCTCGCAAACCGTGGCTCCCGGTGCTCCACCAGGACGCATGCTACGGCGAGGGTCGGACGGTCCTACGCCGCGAGCGGCAGGCTGATACCGACCCGGGCTGCGGCGTCGGTGTCGGGCATCCGCGGCGCACCGTCGGAGTCGACGAGGACGGGCGCCATGAACGACGCCGCCGTGCCGTGGTCGGGGTGGCGGCTCGCCGCGGTGGCGGTGAGGAGATGGCGTTCGGTGAGAACGCCGACGGGCTCGTCGAGGTCGTCCGTGACGAGCAGGATGCCGACGGCGTTTCGCTCCATCAACCGCGCGGCCTCGCCGAGCGTCGTCGACTGCGCGATCCGCACCATGCCGGACGTGATCACCTTGGGGCCTCCTCGTATCGTTTGAAACGCATCCCCGCGCTCACGCTACGCCTCTTCGGCACATTTCGGCGAAATCTGAAGCCTTCTCTTGTGGGTTGGTTGCTGCTCGCGATTGGAGCACCAACGGCAGCCGCTCGGCATACGGTGTAACCTGCACACCGTGCAAATTCGACAGGACCTCAGGAACGTCGCCATCGTGGCGCACGTTGACCACGGAAAGACGACGCTCGTCGACGCGATGTTGTGGCAGACCGGCACCTTCCGGGCGAACCAGGACGTCAACGAGCGGGTGATGGACTCGATGGACCTCGAGCGCGAGAAGGGCATCACGATCCTCGCGAAGAACACCGCGGTGCGCTACGGCGAGACGAAGATCAACATCGTCGACACGCCCGGCCACGCGGACTTCGGCGGCGAGGTCGAGCGCGCACTGACGATGGTCGACGGCGTGCTGCTCCTCGTCGACGCAAGCGAGGGCCCGCTGCCGCAGACCCGCTTTGTCCTGCGCAAGGCGCTCGAGGCACGACTGCCAGTGATCCTCGTCGTGAACAAGGTCGACCGCCCTGATGCGCGCGTCGCAGAGGTCGTCGACGAGGCCTACGCGCTCTTCCTCGACCTTGACGCGGCTGACGACCAGATCGAGTTCCCGATCGTCTACTGCAACGCCCGCGAGGGCCGAGCGTCGACGACCGGTCCCGATGACTTGGCGGCGAACCTCGAGCCGCTGTTCGAGACGCTCCTTGCGCGCATCCCGGCGCCGGCGTATGAGGCCGATCACCCGCTGCAGGCGCTCGTCACGAACCTCGACGCGTCGCCCTACGTCGGCCGCCTGGCGATCTGTCGCGTCCGTCACGGCGAGATCCGTCGCGGCCAGCAGATCACGTGGTGCAAGGCCGATGGCACGAGCGAGCGCATCAAGGTCACGGAGCTCTACGTCACCGAGGCGCTCGATCGCGTCGACGCGGAGTCGGCGGGACCGGGCGAGATCATCGCCGTCGCCGGCTTGCCCGAGGTGACGATCGGTGAGACGCTCGCGGACCCTGACGACGCGCGCGCGCTGCCGCTGATCCGCGTCGACGAGCCGAGCCTCGCGATGACGATCGGCATCAACACCTCCCCGCTCGCGGGCGTCGACGGCAAGAAGCTGACGGCACGCCTTGTGAAGAACCGTCTCGACCAGGAGACGATCGGCAACGTCTCGATCCGCCTGATCGACACCGACCGGCCCGAGACGTGGGAGGTGCAGGGCCGCGGCGAGCTGCAGCTCGCGATCCTCGTCGAGCAGATGCGTCGCGAAGGCTTCGAGCTGACCGTCGGCAAGCCGCAGGTCGTTACGCGCCTCATCGACGGCAAGCTGCACGAGCCGATGGAGCGTCTCGCGATCGACGTTCCTGAGGAGTTCTCGGGCGTCGTGATCCAGATGCTCGGGCTCCGTAAGGGCCGGATGGAGGGGATGGTCAACCACGGCACCGGCTGGGTGCGGGTCGACTACCTCGTCCCGGCACGTGGCCTGATCGGGTTCCGAACCGAGTTCCTCACCGAGACGCGGGGCACCGGCCAGCTCCACCACGTGTTCGAGGGCTACGAGCCGTGGCACGGGGAGCTGCGCACGCGCACCAACGGCAGCCTCGTCGCCGACCGTCGCGGCCCGGCAACGGCGTACTCGATCCTCAACCTGCAGGAGCGTGGCGAGCTGTTCGTCGCTCCCGGGATCGAGCTGTACGAGGGGATGATCGTTGGCGTGAACGCTCGGGCCGAGGACCTGGACGTGAACCCGACGAAGGAGAAGCACCTGACGAACCACCGCAAGGCGTTCTCCGAGGAGCTCGTCCGGCTCGTGCCGCACCGTGAGCTCTCGCTCGAGCAGGCGCTCGAGTTCATCCGCGACGACGAGTGCATCGAGGTGACGCCGGTGTCGGTTCGCCTGCGCAAGACGGTGCTCGACTTCAACGAGCGCAAGCAGGCGGCGAAGCGCATGACGCAGCCGCGCTAGTGGTCTGATTGTGAAATGGCGTGGTCATCCGACTGCCTGGATCGTCCTGCGCTTGTCGGCTCTGCCACCCGTCGGGTGGCTACGCCGCTCAGCTCCGGCGACCGCG
>JANYCN010000051.1 GCA_025360225.1 Actinomycetes bacterium
CACTTAGCGTGTCAAGGCCTTCGCCTTGACACGCGTGCGAGCGGGCGTGCTATCCAGCACGCCCGCGATCAGCAAGCCCTGCGCGACGCGCAACGCTCCCGCTCGCTCCAGACACCCGATGACCATGCCATGTGACAATCAGACCACTAGCTTGGCTAGATTCGCTAGGAGATCACGAGCTCGCGCCGCGCGATCCGACCGTCGACGATGGTGAAGGTCTTCAGGTCTGGCGGGTCGCTCGCGAGCGACACGATCAGGTACGCCGCGTCAGGCCAGAACGCGAGGTCGACGTCGGTGCGGCTCGGAAACGCCGGGCTCATCGTGTGCGAGTGGTAGATCGCCAGCACGTCCTCCTCGGCATCGTCGATGGCCGTGACGATCCGCAGCAGGTCGCGTGACTCGATGCTGTAGCGAAACGGGCTCGGGTCGCCGTTCACGGCGGGGTGAAAGCGGGTTGCCGTACCGTCGCGTCCGGCGACGATGCCGCACGCCTCGTCCGGCAGTCCTTCCCTGGCGTGCGCCACGATCTGGTCGGCGATCGCGCGGGAGATCGTTACCACCAGAGCCGGTCCTCCATCGCTGCGTCCAGCTCATCTGCGTCACGATCCCAGAGTCCGGCTGACGCGTACTTGGCGCCGCCGTCAGCGAGGAGCATGACGACGTTCTGCTCGGCCTCGAGCTCGGCAGCAACCCGCCGCGCCACGCCGAGCACGGCGCCGGAGGACACCCCTGCCCAGATCCCCTCGGCGTGCAGCAGCGCCCGGAGGCCCTGGATCGCCTCGGCGTTTGACACGAGGATCTTGCGGTCGAGGCGTGACACGTCAAGGACCTCTGGCACGTAGCCGTCCTCGAGCGACCGCAGTCCCATCACCGCGTCGCCCTGCAGCGGCTCGGCGGCGACGATCTGCACCACCGGGTTCGCCTCGCGGAGGGCCCGGCCGACGCCCATCAGCGTCCCGCCAGTTCCGAGGCCGGCGACGAACGCGTCGACCACACCATCGAGCGCGTCGAGGATCTCCGGGCCGGTTGTGCGGTAGTGCGCGTCGGGGTTCGCCGGGTTGGCGTACTGGAACGGCATGTACAGGCTGGGGTCAGCCGCCGCGAGCTCGCGTGCGTGGGTCACGGCGCCGTTCGAGCCGAGCTCGCCCGGCGACCAGCTGATCTCGGCTCCGTACATGCGGAGAAGCTGCGCACGCTCGGGTGTTGCCGACTCGGGCAGCACGGCGCGGAAGCGGTAGCCACGGATTCGCGCGATCATCGCAAGCGAGATGCCGGTGTTCCCGGAGGTCGGCTCGATGATCGTCTGGCCGGGCGACAGAAGCCCTTCCGCTTCCGCCGCCTCGATCAACGACCGGGCGACGCGGTCCTTCACCGACCCGGTCGGGTTTGCCATCTCAAGCTTCGCGAAGAGGCGCGCTCCGCCGGCTGGACGAAGCCGCGGCAGCTCGACCAGTGGCGTGTTGCCGATCGCGGACAGGACGTCCCGGTCGCGGGTGCCGGTCGCGCCGAACATCAGGCCGCGCCACCTGCCATCGCGGGAAGAACGATCACCGTTCCGCCGTCGGGCACAGCCGTCGAGAGCCCGTCACCGAGGCGGACGTCCTCGTTCTGCACGTAGACGTTGACGAAGCGGTTGATCGCTCCGGCATCGTCGATGATGTGGCTGCGGACGCCGGGAAACCTCGCAAAGACGTCATCGAGGACGTCCTGCAGGGTGGCGCCGGACGCCTCGACCTCGCGTGCGCCGCCGATCTGCGGGCGGAGGATGGGTGGCATGCGGAGCTTGATGGGCATCGGAAAGGTCTCCTCAGTGGGCGGCGGCGCGGTGCGTGCCGGCGCAGAACGCTTCGTAGTCGATGTACGCGATCGGCCCCGCGTCGGCGGAGCAGACCGGGCACGACGGGTCACGGCGGAGCGTGACCTCGTGGAAGGAGGCCTCGAGCGCGTCGACGAGCAAGAGGCGGCCGGCGAGGGTCTCGCCGATGCCCAGGAGCAGCTTCAACGCCTCGTTCGCCTGGAGCGTGCCCATGATCCCGGGCAGCACGCCGAGCACGCCGCCCTCGGCGCATGAAGGCGCCATCTCCGCCGGCGGTGGCTCCGGGAAGAGGCACCGGTAGCAAGGCCCGTCGTGCGGTTTAAACACCGTCAACTGGCCCTCGAAGCGGAAGATCGACGCGTGCACGACCGGGATGGCGTGCTTCACGCTCGCATCGTTCAGGAGGTAGCGCGTCGGGAAGTTGTCTGTCCCGTCGACGACGACGTCGTAGCCGGCGATGATCCGGTCGACGTTCGCCGAGGTGAGTCGCTCGCGGTAGGCGACGACGTTGACGTCCGGGTTGAGCGCGTTCAACGTGAGCCGCGCCGACTCCGTCTTCGCCATCCCGATGCGTTCCGTTGAGTGCAGCACCTGGCGTTGCAGGTTCGAGTCGTCGACGGTGTCCTCATCGATGATCCCGATGGTGCCGACGCCGGCGGCGGCGAGATACAACGCGGACGGCGATCCGAGGCCGCCGGCGCCGATCATCAACACCTTCGCTGAGAGCAGTCGCAGCTGACCCGCCTCGCCGACCTCGGGGATGAGGATGTGGCGGCTGTAGCGTCGCCGCTTGTCGGCATCGAGCAGGGCTGGCGTTTCCCACGCGTAACCGTTCTGCTTCCAGGCGCTGAAGCCGCCGGCGAGCGAGCGTACGCTCTGGTACCCGAGAACGTCGAGCGCCTTCGCGGCCAGAGCGGAGCGCGCGCCAGACTGACAGGAGAGGATGATCGCCGTCGAGCGGTCGGCGACCGTCGTCTCGATCCGCGACTCGAGGAACCCTCGGGGGATGTGGATCGCTCCGCGGATCGCGCCCTGCTCGTACTCGTCGAGCTCACGGACGTCGATCAGCACCGGTGCTCCGGGCCGGGCGAGCAGCTCGCTCGCCTCGCGCGGATCGACCTCCTCGATCTCGCCCTTCACCCTGGCAAGAAGCTCCCTGTACGACGTCACGGTTCCCTCGCGGTCTTGACCCGATGCCCCGAGCCAGTATATGCGTTCCTTATGCGGCGCGATAGCGTTCGCTATGGCATCTGGTCAACGTCCGTTCCGGTAGACCTATTCCGCTACCGTGGCTTCGATGGCCGCCTCCAGCATCGGTCGCGGCCGGCTCGCCGTGGCGGTGATCGCGACCTTCGTGCTTGCTGCGTTCGTCGTCGTGGCAGCAGCCGGCCCGGACGGTTCAGTGCCGAAGGCAGGGTCGCGGACTCGAACGTCAACGCCGCTGCCGGGACACCCGCTCGTCGCGATCGACCTCCCGCCGGGGGTTGATGTTGGGGCGACGCGCGCCGACGTCGAGCGCCTGATCGCGGCGGCTCCGGAACGTGGCGATCTGCAGCTCGAGCTCGGCACCCTGGCGCTCCAGGCTGCCGATCAGGGGTCTGCGATCCGCTCGTTCGAGCGTGCGCGGACGCTCGGCCTCGCGACCGCGGAGGTTGCCTTGGCGGTTGCCCGTTACGACTCGAACGCGCCGGACGAGACGATCGGCGCTCTCAACCTGCTCGCCCGACGCGCACCGCTCACCGCGTTCGCGCGCTACGAGGTCGGGGTCGTCCAGGTGTGGGCCGGGCGCACCCACGCAGCGGTCGGCACGCTCACCGCGGTTCGAGAGGCGGGGCCCGAGTCGTTTTACGGCATGAAGGCTGATGATCTCCTTCATCCGGAGGACATCCCCGGATACCCACCGTTCGTGCCGCGTGTGCCAGCGCCCGCGGGCGGGACGCTGACGACGCTCGCCGCGGCGGCGGCGAGCGCGCCGACGAGCGTTCCCGCCCAGCTTGCGTACGGCGCCTCGCTCCTCCAGGCGGGTCGGCGCACAGACGCGTTGGTCGTGTTGCGCCACGCCTTCGCGCTCGACCCCGAGTCGGTCGACGCCCAGGTCGCGGTCGCGATCGCGAGCTTCACGAAGGACAACCCGGCGGCATCCGTTGGCAAGGTCGGGCCACTCGTCCGCGACCACCCAGATGACCCGTTGCCGCGCTTCCACCTCGCATGGATGCTGCTGTGGATCGGCATGAAGGAACGCGGACGGGCTGAGCTCTCGCAGGTTGCGCGGACGAGCGCGGCCTCCGCCTACGGCCAGCTCGCCGCTGCCATCGTCGCCCGCACGGGCTAACGCTCCGGGGTACGACCGCGACGGATCGTATGCTTCCTTCGGTCGCAAGGAGGAGCTGTTGCCGTGGCCGGCGTAGTGGGCTCGGAGAGGCGCGTCGTCGAGGAGGCTGAGGCCGTGCTTCGGCGTGCGCGCGAGTCGGGATCGCTCGACGATGACGAGCTTGGGGAGGCCCTCGCGGAGCTGGAGCTCCGGCTCGATCCGGCTGACATCGACGAGCTCTACGAGGCCCTCGACGAGCTCGACCTCTCGACCCGCGAGGTCTCGATGGACGGGCTCCAGCTGTTCCTCACCGAGATCGGACGGTTCCGGCTGCTCACCGGCCCGCAGGAGGTGCAGCACGCGCGCCGGATCGAGCGTGGCGACCAGGCTGCGAAGGACGCGATGATCGAGGCGAACCTACGCCTCGTCGTCTCGATCGCGAAGAGCTACCGCAACCAGGGACTGCCGTTCCTTGACCTGATCCAGGAGGGGACGATCGGTCTCGTGCGCGCTGTCGAGAAGTTCGACTATCGGAGGGGCTACAAGTTCTCCACGTACGCGACGTGGTGGATCCGGCAGGCCGTCGCGCGCGCCTTGGCGGACAAGGCGCGGACCGTCCGGATGCCGGTGCACGTGGTGGAGCGGCTCAACCGCGTCGCCCGCGTCGAACGCAGGCTGCTTGCTGAGCTCGGCCGTGACCCGTCGGTGGCCGAGATCGCTACGGCGTCGGGCATCAGCGTCGTCGACATCGAGCAGGTGCGACGTGCCGCACAGGCGCCGATCTCGCTCGAGCGCCCTGTCGGGGAGGAGGACGATTCGACCCTCGGCGATCTGCTCGCCGACCCGTTCGCCGACCGCCCGGACGACCTCGCCGAGATGGAGCTACGGAAGGCCGCGCTCCGCGATCTTCTGAACGTGCTGCCGTTTCGCGAGCGCCGGGTGCTGGAGCTGCGTTACGGCCTGAATGGCCAACTGCCGCAGACGCTCGACGAGGTCGGGCGCGTGTTCAACGTCACGCGTGAGCGCATTCGACAGATTGAGAACCAGAGCCTCCGTAAGCTCCAGACCCTTCCCGCAGCAGCGCGTCTGCGGGGCGTCGCCTAGCCGTCTGATTGTCAAATAGCGTGGTCATTCGCGCGCCTGGATCGTCCTGCGCTGGCCGGCTGCGCCACCGTCCGGCGGCTACGCCGCCCAATCCAGGTCGGCGCTGGCGCGTTGGTGCGGTCTCTCCGATCCGATGCGACAGGACCGGGCGTTTCGTGACGGGCTCCTCGCAGGAGCGCGCACGCTTGTGGGGCGTCCGCGGCGCTGAGGTCACCACGGCGGTCGTCCGTACACCCATCGCCCGCCGACCATCGTCGCGACGACGGCGATGTGACGCAACCGGCGGGGAGAGCAGGTGAACGGGTCGTCGTCGAGCACGACGAGGTCGGCTGGGCGACCGGGAGCGAGATGATCGGCGATGCTCGCAGCGATCGCCTCTGGCACGGTTAACGCGCCGATCCGCTCCCAAGCAGGTCGATCATCGAGCGTTCGGTTGACGGCCGCGTGCACGGCGGCGAGCGGCGCAAGCGGTTCAATCGGCGCGTCGGAGCCGAGCTCGAGACGCGCCCCGCTATCGAGAAGCGCACGCCACGGATACGAAAGCGAAGGAAGGTGGCCCCACAGCTCGTCCGCGACGTCGCGGTCAGACGTCGCGTGCGTCGGCTGAACGGAGGCGGTCACGCCGATCTCAGCGAATCGCCGGACGTCATCGGGGTGCACGAGCTGGGCGTGCTCGATGCGCGGCGCGGCGACGCGACCCTCCCAGAGGCTGCGCGTCTCCGCGAAGACGTCGAGCGCCAAGCGGTTCGCCTGGTCGCCGATCGCGTGGACCGCGACCTGAAGGCCGCCTTCCGTTGCCTCGTGGACGATCTCTAAGAGCTCATCGCGCGTCGTCAAGTCCGTTCCCGTCGTCCCGTCAGTGAGCGGGTGGACGAGCGATGCGGTGCGTGAGCCGAGCGTTCCGTCGAGAAAGGCTTTCACCGGACCGACCTGCAGCATGGCGTCGCCGAAGCCGGTGCGTAGACCTGTCGCACGCACGCCGGCGAGCTGCGTGGCGTGCTGCGCGGCGATCACGCGAACCGTCTGACGTCGCGTCGCGTGCAGCTCTTGCCAGAGCGCGAACCCGGCGGCACCCTCGAGGTCGCGCACCAACGTCACGCCGGCGGCGTGCGCGCGACGCTGCGCCGCCTCGACGATCTCGCGGGCCTCGCGCGGTTGCGGTGCCGGCAGCGACACCGACCAAGCAGCACGCTCGCACAGCTCTCCGTCGTCGTGCTCGCGCACGCCAAGAAGATCGATCGCGCCAGCAGAGAGCCAGAGCGTGTGGCGATCGTGTGCCCAGACCGCTACGGGACGCCCGCCGCCAGCTGTGGCGAGGGTCGCGGCGCGCGGGCGGTCTCCGGCCGCGAGCAGGGCGGGTCGCAGCCCGCGGGCGATCACGAACTCCGCCGTGGTGGCCGTCACCGCATCCAGACATGCCCTGATGGTCGGGCACGCGGACAGGTCGAGCTCAGCTTCCTGCAGCGCCCACGAACGGAAGTGCGCGTGCGCATCCCGCAGACCGGGGAGGACGGTCCGCCCGTCGAGGTCGACTCGCTCGTTCGACACCGCGGAGGCGTCACCCTCCCATGCCTCGACTCCGCGCGCGACGCGGCCGTCCCGCGTGACCGGCAGCGCGGAGACGCGCGAGACCGTGCCGTCCATCGGGTAGATGCGCCCGTTCGTGAGGATCATCGATGCGGAAGGGTACGCTGTCGACGATGTTCACCCTCGTGCCAGCCGACGAGATCGAGCGCCGCGTCGCAGCGTTCCAGACCGGCCTCGTGGCCGCGTCGATCGATGCTGCACTGATCGTCGAGTCGGCCGATCTGTACTACCTGACCGGCACCGTTGCTGACGCCCACCTCGTGGTGCCCGCCGCCGGCGCGCCGACCTACCTCGTGCGGCGTGACCTTGGGCGCGCCGTCGCCGAGTCGGCGCTCGAGCGCGTCGTCGCGTTCACCTCGTTCCGTGACCTCGGCCTCGCGCTCGCCCAGTCGGCGGGAACGACCACCGTCGTCGGTCTCGAGCTCGACGTGCTGCCGGTCGCGCATCTGCGGCGGTTCGAGAAGGCGCTACCCGGCGTGTCGTTCGTTGACTGCATGCCGGCGCTCCGCGCCGTGCGGGCAGTCAAGTCCGAGTGGGAGCTCGGCAGGATCCGGAGCGCCGCGCGACAGCTCGACGCCGCGTTCGCGGCCGTGCCAGGTCTGATCGCCAACGGAACGACGGACCGGGCGATCCAGATCGAGCTCGAACGGGTCTTGCGCCACGCCGGACACCAGGGGCCGTGCCGGTTTCGCGGGATGAACGGTGAGATGTACTTCGGCGCCGTTCTCGCTGGTCCTGATGCCGCCGTTGCCGCAGCGTCAGACACGCCACTCGGCGGCTGGGGGCCGTCTCCTGCGGTCGGCCGTGGGCCGCGCGCCGGCGCCGTCCAGCCAGGCACGGCCGTCACGGTCGACCTTGTCGGGGCAGCGGACGGCTACCTCGCAGACGCGACGCGGACGTTCTCCCTCGGCGACCTGCCGCCGATGCTCGCGGCGGCCCTCGACGTGTGCGAGCGAATCCTCGAGGAGGCCGAAGGTCTCCTCGTTCCGGGAACGCCGTGGCACCTGCCGTACCAGCGCGGGCTCGAGATCGCCACCGACGCGGGCTACGGTGATGCGTACATGGGGGTCGGGTCATCGCGCGTCAGCTTCCTCGGGCACGGGATCGGACTGGAGATCAACGAGCCGCCGTTCCTCGCCCGCGGCCTCGACCACGCGCTCGCGGCGGGCAACGTCGTCGCGGTCGAGCCGAAGCTCGTGTTTCCCGGCGTCGGTGCCGTCGGCGTCGAGAACAGCTACGCGATTCGCGCGTCCGGCCCGCCAGAGCTTCTCACGCCGGTGCCTGGATGGCCGCGAACATGACAGAACATGACAAAGGCGTGGCGTCCTTCTGAGTTCGGGCATACGCTGGCGGTGTGGCTCAAACGACGATCCTTCTCGCTGCGCTCGCCATCGCCTTCCTGCTCGACCGACAGTTCGCTGACCGTCGCCCGGGCCTGTTCCGGCCGATCGTGTGGGCCGTCGGAGCAGCGCTCATCGCGCCGGTGATGATCGAGCTGATCCGGGCGATGGTCGGCGGCTCGAGCGACGGCGTCTCTCGGTTCAGCGCCTTCGCCGTCAGCGAGCTGCTGCTTGGCTACATGTTCGCGTCTGGCAGCTGGGCGTTGCGCGTGCTTCTCAGCGCCCGTGCCGGCTACCGCTGACCGGTAGGGATCCGCGCCGCCACGCCGAACGCAGAGCGGTGACCGCCGCGAGCCCGACCGCCCGACGTCCCGCCACCCGCCGCTCCGTAGCGCTCGCCGTGCAGGAGGCGTTCGTCGAGCTGCAGGGCGACGTCGAGCGGGGGCAGGAGGTCGAGTTCTCGCTCGACACGCGCCGCAACGGCTCGACGAGCCCGGCGCTCTACGCGTATCGCCCGCTGTTCCGGGCCTACGTCATGGCGCGCGCAGCGCGTCTCGAGCGTCTGCCAGCCTTCCGTGGCGCGATCTCGGCGCTCGCCACCGACCCGGCGGTTGAAGCGGCCGCGCGCGACCACGCCTCTGCTGCAACGACGGTCGAGGACGCGGTGCGCGACGCGGTCGTGCTGCCGCTGATCGTGGGCGTCGCCGAAGGGCGAGGGCAGTTTGACTTCGACGACGTCGTCTTCGACGCGATCTTCGATCGGATGCTCGCCGCCGTTGCGCACGAACGCCGCTCCTACACCGCGTTCTTGCCGGTGACGGGGTTGCGTGGCCCGGACGCCGCGCTCGACCTCGGCCAGGGCATCGTGCTGCGTCGCATCTCGCCGGTCGAGCTGGCGGAGGGGTGGCCGGAGTGCCAGGGTCTGTTGCCGGACGGGTTCGCGTTGGATCGCGATCGCCTGCTCGGCCTTGAGCTCGACGTGTCCTCGCGTCGTCGCGACGGCAACGACCTGCCGGACGGCGTGCGGCGCTTCGCCCGAGCGGCTCACGCGCTGCGCCTCGTCTACGGCGGACCGATCGCGACCGGACCGTGCGCGTTCGAACGCGTCGACTGGTCGCCACGAGCCGTACGGGCGATGCCTGCTGCCGTGACCGCGCCGCTCGTCGGCGAGCCGGCGCGTGTCGACTCGGCACGGCTTCCGCTCGTCCGTGCCCTCGTTGAGCGCCTTGCCGACGCCGAGGTGCGCGGCGGAGCGATCGCGGTCGCGGTCGGTCGTTGGGCCGCCGCCTGCGGGCTGGTCGTGCCGGCCGAGCGTGCCAGGGCGCTGACGGCAGCGATCGAGCCGCTCCTCGGTGCAGACGGTGGCGGCCCGTACGCCGTTGCGCTTCGCGCCGCGGTCCTCGTGGGAGCTGGCGCCGGGGAACGCGAGGACGCGCTGCGGGCGATGCGCGCGGCGCAACGCCTCGCGCAACCGGACGCCCCGCTCGCCGACCTCGACGAGCTGGCAACACGGGTCGGCGACGTTGTCCGAGCGGTCCTCGTCGCAGCGCTCGATCACGGCTCCGACGCGGAGGGCCTTGCGGACACCCTCGATGCCGTGATCATCGGCTCACGGCCGCGGCCGCAGGTCGTGTCCGGGCTGGCGCGCACCGCGTAGTAGAGGAGTCCCCGCCGCAGCGGCGAAACCTAGGGGCGATGACCGTGGCCACGCACCTCGAAAACCACCGGTACGGACACGAGCCGGAGACACGCCGACTTCGATCGGCCGCGCCGACGCGCGGCGCCGACGTTCTCGCGCTCGCCAACCAGAAGGGCGGCGTCGCGAAGACGACCTCGACGCTCAACCTTGGCGCCGCGCTCCGCGAACGTGGGTTACGCGTGCTGCTGATCGATCTCGATCCCCAGTCGAACCTGACGATGAGCCTCGGTATCGACCCGGAGACCGTCGAGCGGTCGATGTTCGACGTTCTCGTGCACAAGGTGCCGATCCAGGAGATCATCGCCCATGCTGAGGTCGACATCGCGGTCGGGTCGATCGACCTCGCCGGTGCAGAGCTCGCGCTCGCCGCGACGATCGGACGCGAACGAGCGCTCGAGAAGGCCCTCATGCCGGTGCTGCAGGAGTACGACTACGTGCTGATCGACACGCCGCCGTCGCTGGGGCTCCTGACGATCAACGCGCTCAGCGCGTCGGACGGCGTCATCGTACCGGTGCAGTGCGAGTACCTGTCGCTGCGCGGCCTCGTCCAGCTCGAGAACACGTTGCAGATGATCCGGGAGAACCTGAACCCTCGGGTGCGCATCCGCGGGATCCTGCCGACGATGCTCGACAACCGGCTCGTGCACGCGCGTGAAGCGCTTGACCTGCTCGAGCGTAACTTCGCCGGACGTGTCTTCAAGACCCGCGTCCGGAAGACCGTGCGCCTCGCCGAGGCGCCTGTCTCCGGCGTCTCCGTCCTGACCTACGACAGTGCCGGGTCGGCGGCTCGTGCCTATCGCGACCTTGCCGAGGAGGTGGTCAACGGTGCAAAAGAAGAGAGCTAGCATGCACGATGGGCCGCTCGCTGACCTCTTTCGCGCCACCGATGCCGCGAAGGAAGCGGCGGCGGTAGCGGAGGCGCCCGTCTTGAAGGCCGTCCGACGGGTCGCACCGGCTCCCGCGGCGACGCCGGTGCCGCTCTCCCCCGGCGCCGAGAACGCCGCGTACCTCGCCGTGATCCGGGTCGTTGGTGTCGGTGGTGCTGGCGTGAACGCGGTCAACCGGATGATCGAGTCAGGGATCCGCGGTGTCGAGTTCCTTGCCGTCAACACCGACGCGCAGCAGCTCGCGCTCTCCGATGCGAACGTGCGTGTCCACATCGGGCGCAAGCTCACGGAAGGTCTCGGCTCTGGCTCGGTGCCTGACGTCGGCAAGCGCTCGGCCGAGGAGTCCGACGAGGAGATCCGCCGCGCCCTGCGTGGCTCTGACCTCGTGTTCGTGACGGCGGGCGAGGGTGGAGGCACCGGGACCGGCGCAGCGCCGGTGATCGCCCGGATCGCCCGCGAGCTCGGAGCGCTCACCGTCGGTATCGTCACGACGCCGTTCGGCTTCGAGGGCACACGGCGCGGCGCGCAGGCGACCGAGGGGATCGCGAAGCTTCAGCGCAACGTCGACACGCTCGTGACGATCCCGAACGATCGTCTCCTCACGGTTCTCGACCGTCGAACATCGATGGTCGATGCCTTCGGCGTGGCCGATGACGTGCTCCGCCAGGGCGTGCAGGGCATCTGTGACCTGATCACGACCCCTGGCTTGATCAACCTCGACTTTGCTGACGTGCGCACCATCATGCGCGACGCCGGGTCGGCCCTGATGGGCGTCGGGATGGCCAGCGGGCCGTCGCGGGCACGCGAGGCGGCGCGGAAGGCCGTGACGTCGCCGCTGGTCGGACGCGGCATCGAGGGAGCGACAGGGATCCTCCTCTCCGTCTCCGGTGGGCAGAACCTGGCGCTCCACGAGGCGATGGAGATCGCTGACGTCGTCCGGGAGGCAGCCCACTCCGACGCGAACATCATCTTCGGTGCGCTCGTCGACGACAGCCTTGGCGATCAGATCTGGGTGACCGTGATCGCGACCGGGTTCGACCGCGACGGCCGCGCGGAAGCAAACCTGTCGTCCCCGGTCGCGGCCTCCGCGTCGACGCCGGCGGCCGCGCCGCGCTTCACATCGGCGCTCGACGATCTGGAGCTCCCGAGCTTTCTTCGGTAGGTGGAACGGTGAGCGCGATCCACCCATTCGACCCGGTCGTCGACGAGCTTGCCCTCGCTGACCGGACGCTGTCGATCATCCGCCCTCGCGATCCGCTCGTGCACCCGTACTGGGCGAAGGTGTGGCCCGGCTCGCTGATCCTCGCCGATGAGCTGCTTCGACGCGATCTTCGCGGCGTGCGGGTCCTCGAGCTCGGCTGCGGGCTCGGCATCGGGGCGATCGCGGCCTGCCTCGCGGGTGCCGAGGCCGTCGCGACGGACATCGACGAGGACGCGCTCCTGTTCGCGCGCGAGAACGGACGCAGGGTGCTCGGGCGGGAGCTCGAGACGATGATCCTCGACCTGAAGGCGATCGGTGGCGCGGCACTCGCCCCTGAGGCGCGTGACCTGGTCGTGGCAGCCGAGGTGCTGTACAACGCCGACCTGGTCGCCGCCGTCGCCGGTGGGCTCGAGCGGCTCGTGTCGCCCGGCGGTGAGGCGATGTTCGTCCACGCGATCCCGGCGCAAGCGGACGGACTTCGAGACCTTCTCGGCTGGCCCGCCGACAGATGGGCCGCCGGCGCCCGGCACGTGATGTCGCTGCGCCGCCCCGCGTAGCGCGGTTCCGGCCGCGCGGTGCCGGGCACGCCAGAGGGGTCACCCACGGGGTCTCTCGTGCGAGGCCGGAGCGGGCGCCGTGCAGTCCTGGAACCGTGTCGACATCGTCCGGGGCTCATGCTTGGGCTGGTTTCAACCGATACCCGTACGAGATGCGCACTGGCGTTCGCCTCGCAGCCGCCGCGTTGGCGGCCACGCTCGTGCTCCTCCACGTGGATCCGGTGCTCGCAGCCGCCCCGCTTGGCAGCGCGCCTGTCGTCGTGCCCGTCGGGCTCGGGACGGCCGATGCGTCCACCAGGCAGGTCGTCCGGACGGCCGCTGGCGTGGTCTACGTCTTCGCTGTCGACCTGTCAGGCGTCGCCCTCCACACGTACCGCTCGAGCGCGCCCGGACTTCCCGCGGCCTTCGTCGAGGTCGGAGCAGCTTCCGCTCCCACCGTCACGGCGCCCGGCGCCCTTGCGGGCGTCGACGCTCGGATCGACGGCAACGGCGTCGTTCACGTCGCGTACCTTCGCGGGACGGGCGCGACGTCGGTCGTCGTCGCCCAGACCTTCCTGACGGTGAACGACACGTGGGGACCGCCTGAGACCGTCGTGACGAGCGGGACAGCTGCCTTGACCGGCGCCGTGGCGGCCGCGATCGTCCTCGACCACGTCGGTCTAGCGACGGTGATCGTCGGCGACGCCGGCGGCGTCCAAGCCTACCGTCGAGCGGCGGACGGCTCGTGGCCTTCCGACGGGCCGCCGCTCACGACCACGCCCGCCGCACACGTCAGCGCAACCGCCGACCGGCTCGACCGCGTCCACGTCGCGTGGCTTGAAGACGCGGCGGTGCGGTACGCGATGCGCACGGCGTCGGGGTGGCAGGCCGCGTTCAACGCTGGCGTTGGCGCCAGGCCGGTGTCCGGCGACGACCAGGGCCCGAGCATTGCCGTCGACGCCAACGACCAGCCGCTGATCGCGTACGCGACGGGTGGCGGCTCGCTCGCAGTTCGCGCACTCGTTGCGCCTGGAACGTTCGTCGACGACGGCCCGAAGCTCGCGATCGGCGGTCGGCCGACGGCGTTGGCGCTCCGCAACGACGACCGGATCGCGATTGCCGGTCACGTGTTCGGCACCGATCCCGGGTTGATCACCCGCCGCGACATGGACGTCGTCTGGTCTGAGCCGGCGTCGCTGCCGCTGCTCGGGCTGCCGGGTGCGTGGTCCGGCGGCGTGAGCGTACGGTTTGATCCCGTTCGTGAGCCCGACTGCACGATCGTCGACGCCGTCGTTGCGGATGCGATCGGCAACCTTGCCTACATCGGCCTCGGGCTCGCCGGGAGCGCGAGCGGCACGGGGGCCTGTGTCGAGCGCTCGACGGGGGCTGAGGTCTCGCCGTCGCTCGCGTGGACGACGATCCCGACGGCGCCGGTTTCCGGAGCGGTCACGATCGGATGGTCGACCGTGGGCGCGGTGGCCGACCAGAGCTGCAGCTTCGACGGCGGCCCGGTGACCGCGTGCATCTCGCCGTTCTTGTTCACCCCGACCCTCGGCCCGCACAGCCTTCGGGTGACGGTCGCGAACGCGGCAGGCTCCTACGTCGGGACGCAGGTGTGGACGCAGGTGCTCGCTGCGCCGACGCTCACCATCTCCGGGCGACCGAACGCCGTGAGCGAGAGCAGGGACGCGACGATCACCTTCGTCACGGGCGGGGCTGGCGCGGTTACCTGCAAGCTGGACGCCGCGCTCACGACGGGATGCACGTCGCCGGTCACCTTCCACCAGCTCGCGAACGGCCAGCACACGATCACCATCCGCATCGCGAACCCGTACGCCGGCCACAGCGAGACGGTCGCCTGGACGATCGCCAAGGCGACCACGCCGCCGACGGTTGCGATCACCGACGGGCCCGTCGGGCTTGTCAGCGGACCGACGTTCCCGTTCGTGTGGGCGGCCACCGGCGTCGTCGCCTCGACCAGCTGCAAGATCGACGCGGGCGTCGACGTTCCGTGCAGCTCGCCCGACGTCGTGAGCGGTCTCAGTCGCGGGCCGCACACCCTCACCGTTCGTGTGACGAACTCGCTCGGTTCGGCGACGGACGCCCGGACGTGGACGGTCGGTGACCCGCCACCGACAATCGAGCTGACGGCGACGCCCCCGCCGAGCACCACGCTCGGTAGCGCGACCGTCGGCTGGACGAGCCACGGCATCGTCGCCGCGACCTCGTGCACCTTGGATGATGGCGTTGCTGCGACGTGCTCGTCGCCTCTGCGGATCGACGCGCTCGCCGTCGGGCCGCACACGTTGACGATCACCGTCGCCGGCGCTGCCGGCGTTGGCTCGGCACGCGTGGACTGGAACGTTGCTCGGACGTCGATCAGCTTCCTCGACCAGCCGGCGCCGGTCACGGCGGCGACGGCCGCGACGTTCGCTTGGGCGCTCGACGGCCCGGCGAGCACGGTGACGTGCAGCGTCGATGGTGGCCCGTACACCGCCTGCGTCTCGCCAACCAGCGTGACCGTGCTCGCCGGCGACCACTCGTTTGCCGTGCGGACGATGAGCCCCGTCGGCCAGTCGGATCTCGCGGTGGCGTGGACGGTCGCCGCGGCGCAGCTAGCGACCGGGCAGATCGGCATCCAGGTCACCGAGCGTCCCGCGCCCTCGTCGTCGTCGACCTCGGCGACGATCGGTTGGACGGCGGATGGCGGTGCGACGCTGTTCGCGTGTCGGATCGATGGCGGTAGCCTTGCTCCGTGCGTGACGCCGCTCGCTCTTACACGGCTGGCGATCGGTACCCACTCGGTCGAGCTGCGCGCCACGACGCTCGACGCGACCGCGGCTCGAGTGGTCTCCTGGGCGGTCGTACCGGCCGCCCCGCACGTTCGACTGCTCTCGTTCCCCGACGACCCGAGCGCGACCCGCACCGGCGCGTTTGCGTGGACGACGAGCGGCGACGTGACGGCCGTTGCGTGCTCTCTCGATGACGCAGCGTTCGCGCCGTGCGCCTCCCCGTACGCATCGCCGACGATGGCCCTCGGACGCCACACGCTCGTCGTTCGCGCGTCGTCGGGCACCGGAGCGCTCGACCGCGCCCCCTTCACGTGGGTGGTCGCCGACCCGATGGTGATCACCGTGACACGCGCTCCGGCGGCGACGTCGCGCTCGACCACGGCGCTCCTGATGTGGGACACCTCAGCGGCCGCTTCCGCGACGACGTGCATCGTCGATGGGACCGATCCGGTCGCCTGCGCCTCGCCGTTCACGATCTCCAGCCTTGACGCCGGGCACCACTCGATCGTCGTCGACGTCCGCGGCAGTGCTGGGGAGAGCACGACGAGCGTCGTGTTCGATGCTGTCCCTGAGGGCCCGCTGGTGGTGATCACCCGCCGGCCAGTGGATGGCGTGGCTGACAGCGCGCGGATCGGTTGGCGAATCGACGGTCCCGTCGCGGGCGAGCAGTGCCGGCTCGACGGAGGGCCGTGGCGGGTGTGCCTCACGCCGCGGCTCGTCGAGCGGCTGGCGCCCGGCCTTCACACGTTCACGATCCACGCGTGGAGCGGCGCGCTCGAGTCGTTCGGCACCGTTCGCTGGACGGTCTGGGGCCGTGCCGGGCTTCGCTGGCTGAGCCGCCCGCCGAGCGTGGGCGGAGCAACCGCCATCTTCCGCTGGCGTACGACCGGCAAGGTGTCGAGCGTCCGTTGCCGGCTCGACGCAGGTCACTGGCGGGCCTGCAACGGACAGGTGCGGTTCAGCCGGCTAGGCCTGGGCAGGCATGTGCTTCTCGTTCGGGTCGTTGGGCCGGCCGGCGGCACGACTCGTCGGGTCGCCTGGCTCGTCGCGTAGCATCTCCGGCGTGATCTCGATCCGTCCCCTCGAGGCCGCAGATGCCGGCGAGCTGTGCGCTGCGCGCTGCGCGAACGCCGCGTTCCTCGCGCCGTTCGAGCCTGTCCGTAGCGCCACCTTCCTGACGCTCGCCGGCCAGGAGTCAGCCGTTGCCGACCAGCTCGCGGCACGAGCGGACGGCCTGGCGGCGCCGTACGTCGTGCTCGAGGACGGCGTGATCGTGGGGCAGGTCAACCTGTCCGCGATCTCGGGCTGGCCGCACCACAGCGCGAACCTCGGCTACTGGATCGCCGAGCGATGCTGCGGTCGTGGGGTCGGCACGGCCGCAGTTCGCGCCGTCCTCGCCGCAGCGTTCGACGATCTCGGGCTGCACCGCGTTCAGGCCGGCACGCTCCTTCCCAACACGTCGTCTCGGCGCGTGCTAGAACGCAACGGCTTTCGCCAGGTCGGGATCGCTCGCCGCTACCTCGAGATCGCGGGGGAGTGGCGCGATCACGTGCTCTTTGAGCGCGTCATCGACGACGCCGTGAGCCGCCCGCTGCCGGTGCCGGTCGACGTCCGGCCGGCTCGCTACCGCGACGCCGGGGCGCTCGCTGACCTCGTCAACGTGGTGGCGAGCGAGCGGCCGCCGACCTTGCTGACGGTTGGCGGACACACGGCCTCCTCCGAGCGACGCCATGGCCGCTCGGGTGAGGGACGGCTCGTGCTCGTGCTCGTCGCCTGGCGTGATGGCGCGGTCGTCGGACGGGTCGACGTCGTCCGTGATGACCACCCGAACGCGACACACTTCGCCGAGATCGGGATCGTCGTTGCGCGCTCGCACCGCGGCTGCGGGATCGCCACCCAGTTGCTCGCAGCTGGCATCACCGCTGCGCGCGCGGAGGGGATTGCCTCGCTCGAGGCGCTGGTGTTCGTCGACAACGCGGCGTCGCTCGGGCTGTTTCGCCGCGCCGGGTTCGTCGAGGAGGGCGTCCGCCGCGGACGGTACCTCCGGGCCAGCGTGCCGGTCGATGTCGTGGTGCTTCGGTCCGGCGCCATCGCCGACCTGCTTTGACGGGCATGGTCATTCGCGCGCCTGGATCGTCCTGCGCTGGCCGGCTGCGCCACCGTGCGGGTGGCTCTGCCAGCCAGCTGCGGCTTCGCGGGGGCGTTGCGCGCCGCTTGCGCTTGCCCCGGCTAGTGGTCTGATTGTCAAATGGCATGGTCATTGGGTGTCTGGAGCGAGCGGGAGCGTTGCGCGTCGCGCAGGGCTTGCTGATCGCGGGCGTGCTGGATAGCACGCCCGCTCGCACGCGTGTCAAGGCGAAGGCCTT
>JANYCN010000028.1 GCA_025360225.1 Actinomycetes bacterium
CCACTTGCCCCGCCCCGCATCCGGAACTGGAGCGCTTCCCACAGGCGTCTAGCCGGTCGCTCCGCGAAAACTGGAGATGGCGTCGGGCCAGCCGGACCACCCGGATGGTCGGACGCGGCGGAACCGGTCACGGTCTCCAACGCGCGGACGCCCAAGTGCACGGAGCATGACCTGCGCGGCAAGCAACTGCCCGTTACCTGATCGTCGATCTCTCCCGCAGCAGGCGCCGCCAGTCGCCTTCCGTCGCGCAGCGACGGCAGGCGAACGCGGGAGCGTCTCGGCCCCGTGCCCGGCTTCACGCGCACGACGAAGCCCCGGACGCGCACCGTTCTGCCGAAGGTTGTAACAATGAGCACGTTCATTCAGCGACCACCGACGCAAGTGCACGGAACGTTCCGTGCACTTGAACGGGCCCGCGCAAACACCAGCTCAACCAAGGCAGCGAAGCGTTCCTACCCGTGGGCGGGGCACGGTCGCGCGGCCCGGCCGTGAGCGAGGCTTCGGCGTCGTCCGCCTCGCGCCGAGGGCGGTCGTGCCGGTCGGACGCTCGAGTCGGTCGGCGAGGAGGCGGCACGCAGCACTGCCGTCGGTAGCATGAGCCCATCGACGGCATCGACCCGAACGACCTCGCCACCTGTCTTCGGGTGCTTTACGAGGCGGAGCAACTGAAGCTCGACCACCCCGACGCAGTCGCGCTCCAGCGCGGGACGGCGGGGCTGTACAAGGCCGTCAAGGAACGCCGGCGGCGCGAGCGCCGCGAGGTGATCCTCACGAACGACAACGCCGTCACCGCGCTCACAGCGACCGGCGCGCCAGGTCGGATCGACGACGAGACCCTCGGCCGTCCGTTGCTCGCGGCAGCATCCGGAACCTCTGCGGGAATGCTCATGCAGCCACGCGCCTGCTACGTCTGTAAGGAACGGTACACGCGCGTGGACGCGTTCTACCATCAGCTGTGCCCCGACTGTGCAGCGAAGAACCACGCTCGACGCGAGGCGCGCACCGACCTCACGGGCCGTCGAGCCCTCCTCACCGGTGGACGTGCAAAGATCGGGATGTACATCGCGCTCCGCCTCCTGCGCGACGGCGCAGAGACGACGATCACAACGCGATTCCCGAACGACGCGGCGCGCCGGTTCAGCGCGATGCCGGATGCGAGCGCATGGCTTCACCGGCTGAAGATCGTCGGCATCGACCTGCGCGTCCCCGCCCAGGTCATGGACCTGGCAGACACGGTCGCCGCCGACGGACCGCTCGACATCCTGATCAACAACGCCGCCCAGACGGTGCGCCGCTCAACCGGTGCGTACGCGCCGTTAGTCGCCGGCGAGTCGCTCCCGCTCCCCTCCGGCCCGATGCCAGAGCTACGCTCGCTCGGACGCACGACCGACGAGCATCCGACGGCCGTCGAGCGCCACGGCGTCGAGATCGACGCTGGCGGCCTCGTGCCGGACACGCACGACACGAACAGCTGGAGCCAGGTGATCGGCGCGATTGACCCGGTCGAGCTGCTCGAGGTGCAGCTGTGCAACATGACGGCGCCGTTCATCCTCGTGAACAGGCTTCGCGCCGCGCTCGCGGCAGCGTCAGCGCGGCGGCGCTACGTCGTCAACGTGTCGGCGATGGAGGGCCAGTTCAGTCGCGGCTACAAGGGGCCAGGACACCCGCACACGAACATGGCGAAGGCGGCGCTGAACATGATGACGCGCACGAGCTCGCAGGAGCTCTTCGAGAGCCACGGGATCTTGATGACCGCCGTCGACACCGGCTGGATCACGGACGAGCGCCCGCACCCGCAGAAGATGCGCCTCGCAGAGGAAGGCTTCCACGCACCGCTCGATCTCGTTGACGGCGCCGCCCGCGTGTACGACCCGATCGTCCGCGGGGAGGCCGGCGAGGACCTTTACGGCTGCTTCTTGAAGGACTACGAACGCTGGGCGTGGTAACGGCGAACCGGCCAGCGCCGGTGTGCCGCACCCGCGGGACCTATCGTCCCGTCCAGATCGGGTCGCGCTTCTCGGAGAACGCTCGAGCGCCCTCCTTCAGGTCGTCGGAGCGCAGCACCTGCTGCACGGCGTGGAGCGCGTCGTGGATCAGGAACCCGTCGTGCTCGGACGCCGTCTCGGTGCGTTGCAACACCTGCTTGATCGCTGGGAACAGCAGCGGCGGGCCCGACGCAAGCTGGGCCGCAAGCTCCCGGGCTCGGCCGAGCGCACCACCGGTCGGCGTCACGTAGTTGACGAGGCCCCAGTGCCGCGCCTCCGCAACGTCCATCCACCGTCCGGTCATCATGAAGTCGACGGCGACGTGGTAGGGGATGCGGCGCCGCAGCTTCACGGTGGCGGCGTCCGGGAGCACGCCGACCTTGATCTCCGGGAGCGCGAAGCGCGCGTGCTCCTCCGCGACGATGATGTCGCAGCCGATCATGATCTCGAACCCGCCACCGCACGCGATCCCGTTGATCGCGGCGATCACCGGCTTGAACAGGTTGCGCGGGTGGTTCAGCCCGCCGAACCCGCCAGGGCCCCAGTCGGCGTCGGGCTCGTCGTCCTGCGCCGTCTTGAGATCCCAGCCAGCAGAGAAGAACTTCGGGCCGGCGCCGGTGAGGATCGCGATCCGGAGGGCAGGGTCGTCACGGAACGACTCCCAGATGTCGTTCAGCTCGCGGCTCGTCGCGAGGTCAATCGCGTTGGCCTTCGGACGGTCGATGACGACCTCGAGGACACCGTTCTCAGACGTCGTGTGGATCGTCATGACCCGGCTCCGCGGAGCCGATCCTCGTATGCTGACACCGTTCGCCCGGCGCCAAATCCCTGGCCTCGGAGCCCCTGCAGAACAGCGACGAGGCACCCATCACGGAGCCGCTCGAGCTCTCGCGCGGATGCGCCGCCAACCTGCTCGTCGGACTGCGTGACGATCGTCTCGAGCAACTCATCGTCGAGCTCCGGGACGTCCGTCAGCCTCGACCACGGCCACTGCAAGGACGGCCCGAACTGGGCCATGAAGTGGCGCATGCCGGCCTCACCACCGGCGATACGGTAGGTAAGGAACGTGCCCATGAACGACCAGCGCAGACCCGCGCCGAAGCGGATCGCATCGTCGATCTCCGACACGGTCGCGACACCGTCCTCCACGAGCCATAGCGCCTCGCGCCATAGCGCCTCGAGCAACCGGTCGGCGACGAACCCGTCGATCTCCTTGCGGAGCCGCAGTGGCTCCATCCCGAGCGAACGGTAGACCTCGACGGCGCTGTCAAGGGTGGCGGCGGCGGTTCGCTCGCCACCAACCACCTCGACCAGTGGGAGCAGGTACACGGGATTGAACGGGTGCCCGACGCAGAGGCGCTCCGGGTGGCGCATGTCGCTCTGAAGCAGCGTCGGGAGGAGTCCCGACGTCGACGACGCGAACACGACCTCTGGTGGCGCGACGCGGTCGGCCGTGGCAAGCAACGCCCGCTTCAGGTCCACTCGTTCAGGCGCGGACTCCTGAACGAACACGACGCCGGTCGCCGCCTCCTCAGGGGTCGAGACGAGCTCAAGCGTTCCCTCCGCCGGCAGATCAGCAGTCAGCAGCGCCTGCATCGCGGTCTTCGCGTTCGCGAGCACCTCGGCAACCTTGCGGCTCGCCTGCGGGTCAGGATCGTACATGCGCACGTCGTGGCCGTTCAGCAGGAATCGAGCCGCCCAGCCGCCGCCGATGACGCCGCCGCCGAGGAGTCCCACGGTCATCCTCGCGTCCATCAGCGCTTCACCAGCCGCAGCTTGTCACGAACGGCTCCAGGCCCGAGGACCGTGGCTCCCATTGCCTCCAGGATCGTGCGAGCACGGTCGACGAGCTGGGCGTTCGTCGCCAGCTGGCCCTTCGCGAGCCAGATGTTGTCCTCGAGCCCGACACGGACGTTGCCACCGCACAGCGCAGCCTGCGCGACGAACGGCAGCTGCATGCGGCCGATCGCGAAGCCGCTGAAGACCGAGCCCGCCGGAAGCTGGTTGACCATCGCGAGCAACGTCCCCGGGTCGTTCGGGGCCCCGAACGGAATGCCCGTGCAGAGCTGGATCATCACCGGATCGTCGAGCACGCCCTGGCGGATCATCTCCTTCACGAAAACCAGGTGCCCGGTGTCGAACACCTCAAGCTCGGGCCGCACGCCGAGCGTCTGCACGATCCGCGCCATCGCGATCAGCATCGCCGGCGAGTTGACCATGATGTAGTCGCCGCCGGCAGCGAAGTTCATCGTGCCGCAATCGAGCGTGCAGATCTCAGGCAGGAGAGCGCTGACGTGAGCGAGTCGCTCCGTCGCCCCGACCATGTCCGTACCGCCCTCGTTGACCGGCAACGGTGCCTCGGCGCCGCCGAGGACCAGGTCGCCACCCATCCCCGCCGTCAGGTTCAGCACGACGTCGACGTCCGCTGAGCGGACACGCTCGACGACCTCGCGGTACAGCGCGACGTCGCGCGACCCCTTGCCCGTTCGCGGGTCACGCACGTGGCAGTGAGCGATCGCTGCACCGGCTCGCGCCGCCTCGATCGCCGCCTC
This sequence comes from Actinomycetes bacterium, assembly GCA_025360225.1. Lineage (GTDB taxonomy): Bacteria > Actinomycetota > Thermoleophilia > Gaiellales > F1-60-MAGs149 > JANYCN01. The sequence continues at coordinate 4,538 of JANYCN010000028.1, forward strand.
GGCGATCTCTTCAGGCGTCACCGGCACGCGATCGCTCCGACCCGTCGTGTCCCCCGCCCCCGTGACCGCGCAGGTGATGAAGACGTCAAAGTTCACGCGCCGCTCCTTCCATCGGGTGCCCGGCACCGCGCCGAACGAATACCGCCATCGCGCCATACGCAACGTCGTTGCGGATCACGCGGTGCCAATCACCGAGTGTATCGCAGCAGCGGCCTCCATTGCAAGCCCGCCCAACGCAGCGAGGCGGGCCACCGGGACGCGGGCGCTCGGGCCCCAGATCGAGATCACGGCGACGACGTGTCCATGTCGGTCGCGGCTCGCGGCGGCGACGCCGTACTCGTCGGGGACGAGCTCGCCTACGCAGGTCGCGTACCCGCGGGCTCGCGTCTCGGCGAGCTCGCTCACGAGCGCCTCCGGCGAGGTGATCGTCGTACGGGTGTATGCCTCGAGCGGGCGCGCCAGAGCGGCGTTCACGACGGACGCGTCGCTGGCCGCGAGAAAGGACTTGCCGGCCGAGGTAGCGTGCAACGGCACCGTCTTGCCAAGCCAGTTCTCGGCTGGCGCCCACGTCGAAGCGACCTGATCGACGTAGTACAGATCGCGGCGGCGAACCAGAGCGAGCGCCGTCGTCTCGCCCGAGACGGCGGCGAGGCGCGTAAGCTCGGGGTGCGCACGCTGCACGATCTCCCCCGCTCCCGCCTCGCCGGCGAGGCGCGCGAGCCCGAACCCGATGACGTACGCGTCGTTGCGGCGATCGAGAAGCCCGGCATCCTCGAGCGTCGCCAGGATCCGCCAGGCCGTCGCCCTGTTCAACCCGCACGCCAACGCCAACGCACGCACCGTCGCCTCGCCCACCGGCATTGCCGCGACGGCACGCAGGAGCGCCGCGGCGCGCTCCACCGACTGGATCCGATCCCGGCTCGGCACGACGGGCACCGGGCAAGAGTATCGCACAATGCGCGATGAAGTGAAGTTCGCAATCATTTCAGCCGTGGATCCCGAAGCACTGACGCGTTGGGCGGACGCCGCCGAGACGGAGACCCCGTCGGGACGGGGCGCGGTCCTCGCACAGCTGGATCTCGCAGACGGGCTCCTCGAGCACGGCGCGCCGGCCGCCGCGGTGGTGCTGCTCGAGTCGGCAGGGGTGATCGCCGAGCGCGGTCTCGGACGCCTCGACGTGATCGCGATCGACGGGCGCGTGCGTCTCGCTCGCGCCCGTCGAGCGGCAGGTCGAACAGACGAGGCGACGACGCTCGAGATCGAGAACCTGCGCGACACGATCGCGGCGCTCGGACCGCAACACCCGCTCGCCGCGCGCGCGCGCATCGCGCGCGCGACAACCCTTCAGGACCTCGGCGATCTCGACGCTGCGATCGCGCTGCTCGAGGAGGCCGTCCAGCAGTCGGTGGAGCTGCTCGGTGCTGCGAGCTGGCTGACGATCGCGCGGCGCCACCGCCTGGCTGCGACCTACCGCGAGGCGGGTCGCTCGACGCAGGCACTGGCGGAGGCCGCTCGGGCCTACCGGGACGCGTGCGACGCACACGGCAAGCGCGACCCGATGACGATCGCCACCGGCGCGACGCTGGTACGGCACCTCGAGGCTGCCGGGCGACCGCGAAAGGCCGAGCGGTTGCAGCGTAAGCTCGTGCGGCGCGCTGAGACCGCGCCAGTAGCATGAGCCCTCGTCGGCTTGCGTTGACCGCTGTGGCGGCCCTGCTCTCAGCGACCGCCGCCCTCGCCGTAGGGATCCTGCTCTTCGGTTCTTTGGGGGAGACGCAGGGCCGCATCCTCCTGACGACGTTGCTCTTCGCGGTCGAAGGCATCCTTGCGCTCGCACCGCTCGCGCTGTTGGACGCGCGACGCGCTCGCGGTCTCGCTGCAGCGTCGCTCGCGCTATCAACTGCGACCGTCGCGCTGTCGATCGCGTTCGTGTGGGGGGCCGCTCTCGACGCGACCGGCGGCAAGCTGCTCGCGACCGTGACGAGCTTCGCGGTAGCGGCGATCCAGTCGGCGATCGTCGTCGGTCGCGCCCGTGCGGCGGACGCCACGACCGTGCGCCGTCTCGGACGGCTGTCGCACGGGCTGGGCTGGACGGTCGCGACCGCAACGAGCGTCTCGGCGTGGGCAGCGATCCAGAGCTCTGGGTGGCTTCGCGCGCTCGGCGCGCTGCTCGTTGCAGACGTCCTTTCCGTCGGCCTGCAGCCGCTCCTTGCCCGCCGCGCGGTTCCGGCAGCATCGCGAAGGTTCCGCGTGAGCCTCGTGGGTCCCGAAGGCGAGCGAACGCTGGAGGTTGCTGCGCCAGACCCGGTCGAGGCGGTCACGCGCGCCACCACCGGCGCCGACCGCACCGCGCTCGCCGACATCCGCGCGGAACGGATCGCGTGAAGGCGAAGCTCAGTCTGACGGACGCCGAGGAGGCGATGCTGGCGGGCGACGAGGGCCCGGGAGCGGCACTTGCGATGCGGATCGTCAAGGCCGTCGCCGAGGTGATGGACGCCCCGCGACTGCTCGAGATCAGCTGTGCACACATCGACTCCGTCGTCTACTACGGCCAGGCGGGCCTCGACTTCGGCGAGCGCCTCGTCGCGCTCGGCGCCCGAGTCCGCGTCCCGACGACCCTGAACATCGGCCTCGTCGACCTGCTCCACCCGGAGCTGATGAGCCTCGACGCAGCGACGGCGAGCGCTGCCCGCCGTCAGATGGAGGCGTTCCGCGTGATCGGCGGCCGCCCAACGTACACGTGCGCGCCCTACCAGCTGGCTGACAGTCGCCCGCGGCTCGGCGAGCAGGTCGCGTGGGCGGAGTCGAACGCGATCGTGTTCGTGAACAGCGTCCTCGGCGCCCGGACGAACCGCTACGGCGACTTCTTCGACGCCGCAGCCGCGATCACCGGCCGGGCGCCAGACGCGGGCCTGCACCGTACGGAGAACCGCCGGGCCCGCGTCGTGTTCGACGTCTCCGACCTGTCGGACGACCTGAAGGCGAGCGACGCCTTCTACCAGGTCCTCGGCCTCGTCATCGGTGCCGACACCGGCGAGGATGTCCCCGCGATCGTCGGGCTCCCGGCAGCAACAAGCGAGGACCGGTTGAAGGCGATCGGCTCGGCGGCGGCGTCGAGCGGCGCGGTCGCGCTGTTTCACGCTGTCGGGATCACGCCAGAGGCAGCGACCCTCGCCGAGGCGCTGCAGGGCGCCGAGCCGTCGAGGTGGGTCACCGTCACGCCAGAGCGGCTGCGCGCAGCCCGCGACCGCCTCGGCACGGCAGGGTGTGGCGCGGCGATCGCCGGGGTGTGTGTCGGAACGCCGCACGCGAGCGTTGCCGAGATGGAGCGGATCCTCGCCGTTCTTGACGGCCGTCGGGTCGCCGTGCCGCTGTACGTGAACACCGGGCGCACGATCCTCGCCGGCCTCGAGGAGCGCGGGGTCGCTGCCTCGCTGCGCACAGCGGGGGTGGTGATCGTCGTCGACACGTGCACCTACGTCACGCCGATCGTGCGCCAGATCCGCGGCCTGATCATGACCTCATCAGGGAAGTGGGCGTACTACGCGCCCGGCAATCTCGGCGTTGAGGTGGCGTTCGGTGGGCTGGACGAGTGCGTTGAGTCCGCCGCGCGAGGGGTGGTGTGGCGGGATGACGAGATCTGGCGGTGAGATCGCGCGCGGCCGCGCGCTCACGTCGGGTGCCGGCGCCGGTGCCGCGATGGTGATCGAGCCGCTCTCCTTCTGGGGCGGCATCGACTGGTCGGACGGTCGCATCATCGACGCGCACCACCCGTCCTGTGGTCGGTCGATCGCCGGGACGGTGCTGGTGATGCCGTACGGTCGAGGGTCGAGCTCCGCAGCGGTCGTGATGGCGGAGCTGATCCGCTCGGGGCGCGCACCGGCCGCGGTGGTGATGCGCTCGGCCGACGTGATTCTCGTCGTTGGGGCGATCGCGGCCGGCGAGCTGTACGGCCTCGAGCTGCCCGTGCTGCAGCTCGAGGCCGAGGCGTTCGCGCTCGTTGCCGCCCTCGACGGTCACCTGCTTTCGGTGACCGCCGAGGGCGTGGTGCTCGCTACGAACGGGCCTTGACGATCTCCCACGTGTGGTTCTCCCCGTGCTGCTGGGTGAAGAACACGCGCCAGCCATCGTTCCACGGCTCGGGCTCCTCGGCGCCGAGCAGACCCTCGATCGTCGGGTCTCCGTTGGAGACGTGGATGCCGGTGATCTCGTTGTCACCATCGTTCTGGTGAACCGCGAGCCCAGCGTCGAGGCGCGCGGAATCGCGCGTCGCGGCCGGGTCGCGTCCCTCGGCGAGGAACCGTACGGGGACTGGCACCGCCGCCCGGACGTTGAGCACGTAGCCTGAGTCGAAGGTTCCACGCTGCGTGTGCAGCGTGTCCCCGGCATCCTCGACGACGAGCACGCGGTTCTTCGTCAGGAACTGGATGTTGTCGAAGCCGCCGTGGTAGGTGTCGGCGTTGTAGAAGAGCTGCAGGCGTCCCGTCGACGCGCTCGGACCATCATGCTGAACGAGCTTGAAGACCCCGCCGTAGCCGCCGTAGGTCGTCCCGGCCTCCGTGCGCGCGTCGGTGTCGCCCGTCTCCGTGAAGAAGAACTGGGTGAAGCCAGTGCCAGGCCGGAACACGCCGTTCTCCGGGCGCTTGAACGGCGTCGCTCCCGCAGCCTTCGCCGCCTGGTTTGCATCGAAGACGAGGGTGCCGTCAACGGCGGTGTCGTGCACCGTCACCCAGTCCGTGCGGAACGACGCGCCGTACGTGTGCAACGCCTTCTCGAAGGCGGACAGCACGTTCTCGTCCGGCGTGCCGGTGAAGGTGATCGGCGCACCCGTAGCGTCGAACAGGCGCAACGCCTGCAGCTTGCCGCCGGCGAGCAGGTCGCCCCGCTTGGCGGGAACGAAGCGGTAGATGAAGCTGTTCGGGGTGCGCGCGTGCTTTGCGAGCGTCGCGCCTTTCGCACCGCCGATGTCGGAGACGATCCACAGGTTGCCGTCAGAGTCGGCCTGGACGCCCTCGAAGCCGCCAAACCCGACCGCGGTCACACGGGTGACGCTCGAGCCGATATCCGTGCCGGTCTGCCACATGCCGCCCTGTCCACCGGAGCTCTCGCCCGTGAACAGCAGCTTCTGCGCAAACGGGTTCCACGTCGACCCGTCGAGCGAGCCGGACGTCCCCGTCGTACCGATCAGCGTGACGCGGTGCGCGACGTCAGCGTCGAGGTTGATGCGCGTCACGTAGGAGACCCCGCCCTCGTGGCCCTGGAAGAGGAAGTGGCTGCCGTAGCGATGCGCCGGATCGGCACCATGCTGACCAGGCAGGACGAGGTACGTGTTCTTGTCCGGCTCGGTCTTCGTCGCCTCCGGCGCCGTGGCGCTCGGCGGCGTCTGCGAGCCGTTGTTCAGGTAGCCGTAGCTCGTGACGATGCCATCGGGATTCTCGAGGGCGAACGAGCCGCGGGCGAGCTCGTTCTCCCTGAGACCGGCAGAGAGGACGTTCGGCAGGGTCTGGCCGAGCACCTTCGGCTGGTTCGCGGCGACCGGCGACAGCCCGGCCACCGCAGCGAACGCGGCCGTCGTACCGACCACGGCGAGAGCCGTGGTTCCGAGCAGCGCAATGCGCGTGCGTCGCATTCTCGTTCCTCCTTCGGGGGTTACGAGCACCGTATGCCCCGGCGATCCCCGACGGGGATGGCGAACGGCGACGGGCGGGCGAAGATGTGGAGAACGGCGAGACGTCGTAGTCTTCCATCCATGAGCCCCTGCGCACACTGCGGCTCGCCGGGCCGCGACGGACAGCGGTTCTGCCCGTCCTGCGGCGCCCCGCGCACCCTCGCGTGCCCGAACTGCGCCGCGCCGATCGAGCCGGGCGACGTGTTCTGCGGGGCCTGCGGCACGGCGCTCGGCGCTGCCCCGCCCCGCGAGGCGGCACCGCCGGTCGCCGAGCGCCGCCTCGTGTCGGTCCTGTTCGCCGACCTCGTCGGCTTCACGGCGGCCTCCGCCGGTCGCGACGCCGAGGACACGCGCGAGCTGCTGACCCGCTACTTCGAGACGAGCCGACGGCTGATCGGGCTCTACGGTGGTACCGTCGAGAAGTTCATCGGCGATGCCGTGATGGCGGTCTGGGGGACGCCGACCGCCACCGAGGACGACGCCGAGCGGGCCGTCCGCGCCGCGCTCGACCTCGTGGCGGCCGTGTCCGCGCTCGGCGACGAGCTCGGCGCGCCCGACCTGCGAGCCCGGGCAGGCGTGCTGACCGGCGAGGCGGCGGTCACGATCGGCGCCGAGGGCCAGGGGATGGTTGCCGGCGACCTCGTGAACACGGCATCTCGCGTGCAGTCGGCGGCCGAGCCGGGAACGGTGCTCGTCGACGAGGCGACACGGCGAACGACCGAGCGGACGATCGTCTACGACGACGCCGGCGAGCACGCCCTCAAGGGCAAGGACGGCCGGACGAGCCTGTGGACGGCGCGGCGCGTCGTCTCGGGCCTGCGCGGCGCGCTGAAGTCCCACGGGCTGGAAGCGCCGTTCGTCGGACGCGACCGCGAGCTGCGCCGGATCAAGGACCTCTTCCACGCCACCGCCGAGCAGGAGCGCGCCCACCTGATCTCGATCACGGGGATCGCGGGCATCGGCAAGTCCCGCCTCTCGTGGGAGTTCTACAAGTACTTCGACGGCATCGCCGACACCGTCTTCTGGCACCGCGGCCGGTGCCTGTCCTACGGGGAGGGCGTCACCTACTGGGCGCTCGCGGACATGGTCCGGATGCGCTGTCGGATCGCCGAGGACGACGCCCCGGAGGCGGCGCTCGAGAAGCTCCGCCAGACGCTCGCCGAGCACGTCGGCGATCCGGGCGAGCGCGAGCACCTCGAGCCGCGGATCGCGCACCTCCTCGGGCTCGCCGTGCACCAGGCGCGCGACCGTGCGGACATGTTCGCGGCCTGGCGCCTGTTCTTCGAGCGGCTCGCCGACCGCCACCCGACGGTGCTGGCTTTCGAGGACGTCCAGTGGGCCGACGCGAGCCTGCTCGACTTCATCGAGTACCTCCTCGAGTGGTCGCGCTCCTCGCCGATCCTGGTCGTCACGCTCGGTCGCCCCGAGCTGCTCGAACGCCGGCCGGGCTGGGGAGCGGCGCAGCGCAGCTTCACCTCGCTCTACCTCGAGCCGCTCGACGCGCGCGCGATGGAGGCACTCCTGGAGGGCCTCGTCCCGGGCGTCCCGACCGAGGTCCGCGACCGGATCCTCGGGCGCGCCGAGGGGATCCCGCTCTACGCCGTGGAGACGGTGCGGATGCTGCTCGATCGCGGGCTGCTCGTCGCCGACGGCGACGCGTACCGCATGTCGGGGTCGATCGACGCGCTCGAGGTCCCGGAGACGCTGCACGCGCTGATCGCCGCGCGCCTCGACGGGCTCCCCGCCGACGAGCGGCGGCTGATCCAGGATGCTGCCGTGCTGGGCAAGACGTTCACGCGCGATGCGCTCGTCGCGCTCGGATCGTCGCCCGCGAGCGTCGACGCCCTGCTCGCCTCGCTCGTGCGCAAGGAGGTGCTCGGTCTCCAGTCCGACCTCCGCTCGCCCGAGCACGGGCAGCACGGGTTCCTGCAGGACCTCGTTCGCCACGTCGCCTACGAGACGCTCGCGCGGCGCGATCGCCGCAGCCGGCACCTGGCCGCGGCGGACCACCTGCGAACGTCATACGCCGAGGACCTGGACGAGGTCGTCGAGGTCGTCGCCGCCCACTACCTCGCAGCGAACGAGGCCATGCCGGACGCCGAGGACGCCGCGGCGGTCAGGGGGGAGGCGAAGGTGATGCTCGTCCGGGCCGGCGTGCGGGCCGAGTCGCTCACCGCCGCAACCGAGGCGCGACGCTACTTCGAGCAGGCGGCGGCGTTCGCTCCGGAGGACGCCGAGCGCGCCGCCCTGCTCGACCGGGCCGGGACGATGGCGTCGCGAGCAGGAGACGCGGACGGTGCCCGCTCCCTGCTCCAGGCAGCGATCACCATCCATGAGGGTCGCCTTGACACGCACGCCGCCGCGCGGGTGCTCGGCCGCCTCGGCCGCCTCGAGGCCTTCACCGGACGGCGCGACGCGGCGGTCGCGGGGATGGAGCGGGCGTTCCAGGTGATCCGGCACGACGAGCCAGACGAGGACCTCGCGCTCCTCGCCTCCCGGCTCGGTCTGGCGTACTGGCACAGCGGCGACGTCGACCGCGTGGTCGAGCTCGCCGAGTTTGCGCTCGACATCGCCGAGGCGCACGCGTTCCCGAGGGCGCTGGCGCTCGCCCTCCGACTCCGCGCGGGCATTGCCCACAGGCGACGGCATCCCGCCGAGGCGGGCGCGCTCCTTGCGAGCGCGCACCGGATCGCCCTCGAGCACGACCTCATCGAGGAGCTCGACGCGACCTACGTCTGGCTCTCCGACCGCTGCTTCCAGCGCGACGCCTACCGCGAGGCGCTCCGACATCTCGACGAGGCGCTCGCCCTCACGCGGAGGATCGGCGACCGACCGCGCGAGTCGGGCGTGCTCGCCGAGCGGTCCTACGCGCTCTCCATGCTGGGGAACTGGGACGAGGCGCTCGCAGCGAGCGCCGACCTGACGCCGGAGCTCGTCCGCTCCGGCGGGCTGCTGCTGAGCATGCTCCAGACCCGCGTCGCGATCAGCATCGATCGGGGGGCGACCGCCGAGGCACGCGAGACGCTCGCGCTGTTCGCGCGGCTCGCTGACTCGACCGACCTGCAGGAGCGCGGGGTGTATCTCGCCTCGAGCGCGTCGCTGCACCGTGCGGAGGGCCGCCTCGAGGAGGCGCTCGCGGACGGTGAGGCGACGATCACGGCATCCTCGATGCTCGACCTCAGCTCGCAGTCGGCGAAGCAGGGGATCGTCGAGGCGCTCGAGGCCTCCTACGCCCTCGGACGCCAGGCAAAGGTGGCGGAGCTGGTCGGCCTGATCAACGCCCTCCCGCCCGGGATCCGGCCGCCGTACCTCAGCGCCCAGGCGGCACGCTTTCAGGCACGCCTTTCCGGCGATCCCACCGGCTATGACCAGGCGGCCGCGATCCTTCGCGAACGGGAGATCCCGTTCTGGCTCGCGGTGGTCGTGCTCGAGCGCGCTGAGCTGACCGGCGACGACGCGGGGCTCGACGAGGCGCGGACGATCTTCCTGGCGCTCGGCGCGACGCCGTGGATCGACAGGTCAGCTACCCCGTTAGCGGCGCACCGGGCGCTCCGCTGACGTTCGAAACGGGCGCGAAGACCGTCAGGGTCGCACCCTTCGGATCACCCGTGAGCGAGCCCGTGTAGTCGAAGCTCGCACCGGGCTTGAGCCCGCGCACGATCGCGGTGCCCGCCGCGACGATCCGCCCGCCGAGGCGCGCGATGCCCTGCACGATCACCAGCTCCTGCCTCACCTTTGTCGTGTTCGTCACCGTCCCGAGGAACTGGTTCCCGAGATCAGGGTCGATCGAGATCGTCCCGGTCGCCGTGAGCACGCCGGGCGGCGGGTTGATCACACGCATCTCGCCACCGAGCGTGACGCTCGCGGTCGTCGGCCTCGTGGTCGGTGTCAGCTGGTCGTTGACGTAGAAGGAGGTGCCGCCGGCAGGCAGCGACGGCACGTGGATCAGCACGGGGTCGGCGCCCGCGACGTTCGTCTCAGCAACGACCGCGCCGCTCGCGTCGCTCGCCTTCACCTCGATCGGTGCCCAGACGACGCTGTGCGCCTTGTCCGTCGAGTGCAGCTCGACAACGACGACCGTGTGGAGCCCGTCGGACAGCTCGACGGTGAGCAGCGCCGCGACCTTCGTCGTGATCCCCGCGTTGCCGCTGATCTTCACCGTCTTCGCGACGTCGCCAGTGCCGTGTCCCTTCTTCGCCGCCTGGTCGTGCGTCGACTGGCAGCCGGCGGCGACGACCGCGCCGACGACGAGCAGCGCGCCGCGGCGCATCATCCGAACGCGCCCGCGACGTAGTCTGCCGTCTCCTTGCTCGTTGGCGCGGTGAACACCCGCTCCGTGTCGCCGTACTCCACGAGGTCGCCGTTGAGGAAGAACCCGGTCTGGTCCGAGACGCGACGCGCCTGCTGCATGTTGTGCGTGACGATCACGACGCTGACGTCGGAGCGCAGCTCGCGGATCGTCTCCTCGATGCGTGCTGTCGAGCGCGGGTCGAGCGCGGAGCACGGCTCGTCCATCAGGATCACCTCGGGATCAGCGGCGAGCGTGCGGGCGATGCACAGACGCTGCTGCTGCCCGCCAGACAGCGACTGGGCGGAGCGGGAGAGGTTGTCCTTCACCTCGTCCCAGAGGCCCGCGCGACGTAGCACCTCCTCGACCCGCGGCGCGATCGCCGCCGGTCGCGGACGACGCCGCGCCTGCTCGCGGATCGCGAACGCGACGTTGTCGAAGATCGACATCGGGAACGGGTTTGGCTGCTGGAACACCATCCCGACGCGGCGGCGCAGGACGTTCAGGTCCTGGTCGGCGTCGTAGATGTCCTCGTCGTCGAGCACGATGGTGCCCTCGTGCTGCGCCGTCGGTGCCAGCTCGAGCAACCGGTTGAGCGAGCGCAGGAAGGTCGTCTTGCCGCACCCGGACGGCCCGATCAACGCCAGCACCTTGTTGCGGTTCACAACGAGGTCGATGCCGTTCAGCACCTGCTTGGAGCCAAAGCGCACCATCCACCCGGTCGCGCGCATGACCTCGTCGGGGCGGGTGACGGCGTCGGCGGCATGCGCCTTCTTTGGCTTCTTACGAGTCTCCATCAACGCGAGCTTCCCTTCTTCAGACGGACGCCAGAGACCTTACGGACGATCCCGTTCAGGACGAGGATCATGACCATCAGCACCAGGGCCGCGCCGTAGGCCTTCCCGGCGGTGTTTCCCTCGCCAGCAGGCGAGGCATAGAGGATGTAGGTCGTCAGCGTCGAGCCGCTGCCGCGGAGCGTGTTGGTGATCTGGTCGGGATGCCACCAGCCGTGCGCCATCGGCTCGAGGACGGTGCCACCGAGCAGGACGATCGCGATCGCGGTATCGCCGACGATCCGCCCGACGCCGAGCATCACGCCGGTGATGATCCCCGGGCGTGCACCCGGCACGACGATCCGACGGATCGTCGTCAGCTTCCCCTTGCCGAGCGCGTAGGCAGCCTCACGCTGGTGGTTCGGAACGGTTCGGATCGCGCTCTCCGTGGCGCGCACGATCGGCGGAAACGCGATCAGCGCGAGCATCAACCCGGAGACGATGAACGAGACGGCCGTGGCCTGGCCGCTCGTCGACACCTCACCGGACAGAAAGGTGAGGTAGCTGGCGCCGAACACCGCGAGGCCGAACATCGCGAACACGACCGACGGCACGCCGAAGATCATGTCGACGGTGGTATCGACGATGCGGGCGAACCAGCTCGGTCGGCGGTACTCGGTGAGGAAGATCGCCGTCCCAACGCCGAGCGGGAAGGCGAAGGCGATGCCGATCACGACGACGAAGAGCGAGCCAACGAGCGGGTCGAGGATACCGCCGGAGACGCCGCTCTGCAGCGAGCCGGGAGCCGGCGACGTCGTGAGGAAGTCCCAGCTGACGTTGCCGATGCCGTTGTAGGCGAGCCAGCCAACCATCGTCGCGATGGTGCCGCACAGCGCGAGCCCGGTCGCCCAGGCGAGCAGCACGCCGATCCTGTCGGACAGCCGGCGAGTGGTGTGATTCCGAAGTGGCGCGTTCATCGGGTGCCTCGAGCGAGCGGGAGCGTTGCGCGTCGCGCAGGGCTTGCTGGGGCACGTACAAGCGGCGCGCGACGCTCCCGCGAAGCCCACGATCCGGCACGCAGAGCGGGCCGGAACGTGGTCGCCGCGGCAAGCTGGCTCTGCCACCCAACCGGTCGCAGAGCCGCCAAGCGCAGGACGATCCAGACACGCGAATGGACACGCCAGTCCCGAACCAGACCGCTAAGCACCGTGGAGCCTCCGGTCGAGACGGCTAGCGATCACCTTCGCGCCGATCGTCATGGCGGCGGTGATCACGAGGAGCAGCGCGCCGAAAGCGAACAGGTCGGCGCGCAGCGTCGCTGCATCGAACTCCTCGGAGTAGTCGACGATCGCGGAGGCAAGCGGACGCACCGGCTCGAAGAAGGCGTTCACCCCATCGAGCGGGTTCGGCGTGAACGCGACGCTGCCGGCGACCATCGAGAGCGCGATCGCCTCGCCGACGGCGCGGCCGACAGCGAGGCCGGTGCCCGCTACCAGCGCCGGGCGGATCGCTGCGAGCGACACGCGCCGCGTCGCGCGCCAGCGGTCACAGCCGAGCGCGATCGCGCCTTCCGTCCAGGTGTTCGGCACGGCGCGCAACGCGTCTACGAAGATCGCGACCATCACCGGCGCGATCATCACCGCGAGCACGACGATGCCGAGCAGCAGGCTCGTGCCGGAGAGGAGCACGATCGGTGCGTAGTCCGCAGCGGCCACCTGGTTCACGAGGTGGTCCTGGATCAGCGGCGCTACCGCCAGCAGAGCGAAAAGCCCGAAGACCACAGATGGCGTGCCGGCGAGCAGCGTCACGACCGGGTCGAGAAACCGCACGAGCCACGACGGCGCGAGGTCGGCGATGAAGATCGAGGCGAGCAGGGCGAACGGGAAGGCGATCAGGAGCGCCCCACCGGTCGTCAGCAACGTCCCGAGGATCGCCGGCCAGGCGTGAACCACCGCCGAGTGCGTGGTGAAGGCGCTCGAGAGCTGCGTGTCCAGCGAGGTGGGGCTGTCGCTCAGCCAGCCAAGCCCGTTGTCGCGAAACGACGGCCACGCCTCGGAGAGGACGAACACGGTGATCGCGACGATCAGCACCAGCGTGATCAGAGCGATCGAGCCGAAGGCCACCAGCGCTAGCCGATCCGCGATTCGGACACGGCTCAGCCGGCGGTCAGGTTGGGTCGTACTCAGGGTCTCGGCTGCCATCGGGCTCCAACGGTAGAGATGAGCTCGGTGCGCCGCCCGCGAAAACCCCGGGCGGCGCACCGGCGA
>JANYCN010000029.1 GCA_025360225.1 Actinomycetes bacterium
GTCAAGGCCTTCGCCTTGACACGCGTGCGAGCGGGCGTGCTATCCAGCACGCCCGCGATCGGCAAGCCCTGCGCGACGCGCAACGCTCCCGCTCGCTCCAGACACCCAATGACCATGCCATTTGACAATCAGACCACTAGCTCGAAGATCCTTCTCATGACGACTTCCTCCTTGGTCTCGCTATCTGCTCGTACGATCGCCCGGGGCGGAGGGCGCGCCATCGGGCCAGGCACGGATGCCACCGTCGTGATCCGCGCCTCTCGGCGCGAACGACACTCACGCTGGACGCGGACGTCGAGGCGCTCCTCCGGCGGACGGTCGCCGCGACCGGCATGCCCTTCAAGGCCGTCGTCAACGATGCGATCCGCAACGCCCTGGCGGGGGGCGAGGGACAGGCCCCCTATCGGCTGGCCCCCCTACCCTGCGGGAACCCGGTGGTTGCCCTCACGAAGGCCCTGCGGGTCGCCGACGCGCTTGAGGATGACGAGCTCGTCCGCAAGCTGGCGCAGGGGCGGTAGGCTCGGTGCTGGTCGTCGACGCGAACGTGCTCGTCTATGCCGTCAACGCCGACTCCGCCCAGCACGAGCCCGCGCGCCGGTTCCTCGAGTCCGCGCTCTCCGCGTCGGAGCCCGTCGGTCTCCCGTGGACGGTGCTGCTCGCCTTCCTCCGGATCGTCACGCATCCCGGGATCCTCCCGCGACCGGTGCCGGTCGACCATGCTCTCTCGTTCATCGAGGAGTGGCTCGCGCGTCCGTGCGTCGTGGTGGTGGAGCCGTCCCCGCGCCATGCGGCCATCCTCACGGGGCTGCTGCGTGCGACCGGAACCGGTGGGAACCTCGTGGGTGATGCGCACCTTGCCGCCATCGCGTTCGAGTACGGCGGCACGATCGTCTCGTTCGATCGTGACTTCGGCCGGTTCGCCGGGCTTCGCACGAGGGTTCCCGCCTGACGCTCGCTCCGGTACGATCACCCCCATGACCCGCCGCTCCCAGCTCCGCATCTACACGCTCGCGCCGGCGACGGCCGACGAGTTCGTCGCGCACTTCCGTCGCGAGCTCGTCCCGCTCCGTGACCGGTACGGGTTCAGCGTCGACTGCGCGTACCTCGCCGAGGATCGCACCCGCTTCACGTGGGTCACGAGCCACGACTGCCCCGACGGGTGGGAGACGGCCGAGCGCACGTACTACGACTCGCCCGAGCGCGCCTCGATCAGCTTCAAGCCGGGCGACTACATCCTCGCCCACGACGTCACGATGGTCGAGCCGGCGTAGCACGGCGAGGAGGCGGGTGATGTAGAGTCTTCCGCGTGCGCCGTCGCCTACCTCATGCCTCTATCTGCGCGGCCGTCCTGCTCGCTGGGGCGCTTCTCGGAGCGATGCCGGCCACCGCAACGCCGAGGAAGCACGTCCTCGTGCCCTCGATGGTGAGCGCCTCGATCGTCGGCGTGAGCGCCGACCACGATCGGGTCCTCGTCTCCGACGGCGCGATGCTCGTGCGCGTGACCCTCTCGACGGGCGCCGTCCTCGAGCTCGGCGACGCCGGGGTCGTGAGCCCCGGATGAGCGGCGCCAACCGTCGCGAGGGGACGGTTCGCAACACCCTGGCCCGCGTGGCGGGTCTCGCCGCCTGCTCGGTCCTCTCGATCGCCGCCTCGGCGTCGGCTGATGCGATCCTGCAGCGCGGGCAGGGGCTGGCGCGGCTCGACGCGGCCGGCGTGCTCTCGCCGATCATCGACACGGCCGGCGAGGATCAGCTGACGGGGAACGTCGATGGCTCGGCGTACGCGTACGTCGCCTCGCGGAGCGGGGCCAAGAACGTGCTTGTCGTGCGGCGGGGCGCACGGATCGTCCGGGCCGTGGTGGCGGACACGATCCTCGTGGTGTCGTGGGATCCGACCGGGCGATCGGTCGCCGCCGCGACCGATCGCGGGCTGGTGCTCGTCGACTCGCTGACGGGCGTGATCAGGCACGTGGCGCTGCCGGTCGTCCTGGACGGGTCAGGGACGCCCCCGGATATCCGTTGGGCCACGAACGGGAGCCGGCTGGTCGACGCGGTCGGAGGCCGAGCGTTCGTCGTGACGAAGGTGGGAACCGTGTCTGCGCTCGGTCCTTCAGCGGCGCTCGTCGGCAACGCATGGCTGTCGCCCAACGGGCTTCGCATCGCCTACGTGGCGACGGTCGTCTCGCACGGGGCGTACTCCAGCAGCGTCTACGTCGCCGCCTCGACCAGCGCTGGCGCCGTTCGGGTGATCACTCCGTCCGGTCGCGCGAACGGGCTCGATCAGGCGAGCGTCTCCGCGGTCTGGTCAGGCGACTCGACGGAGGTCGCCGTCCTCGTCGGTGGTGAGACGTGGGTCGTGAACCGCCTGGGAACGAAGCCCGTGCGTCCGCTCGTCGTGCCGCGTGGGTCGACGCACCCGCTCTCAGCGGTGCTCTGGACGCCGTCCGGCCACGCGCTCGTCTACGTCGATACCTTCACGCACGTGGGCACGTGGCGCTGGACGCGGGCGACCGGGTCGCGGCGAATTCTGGCGAGGGCGACCTTGCACCTTCACTTCTCGCCGGATGGCCGATCGCTGACGGCCGTCGGCATTCGCGGGACATCGAGCTACCTGGTCGTCGGGTCGCACGTCAGCGCGCTCCCGCTGTACGTCGACGGCTGGATGCCGGGCGGGACACGTGTCTACGGGGAGGCGCGATCGGACCTCGGCGTCTCGATCTACGCGGTTCACGCGAAGGTGTTGCGCCGGCTTCAGGGCGTTCAAGCTGACGCGATCGGGCCGAGCGACGCGACGCACCTGATCGTGAGGCTCGCCGACGGCAACTCGATCGCGATCGCCGACGTCCTTTCGGGCAGCGTGACTCCCGCGTTCAGCGACGCCGCGATCGAGTCCTCGATCTCCGTCCTCGTCGTCGCGAAGGGTCGTCCCGTCGCGGTTCTCTCGGGGAAGACCGTGTACTCGGTCGCCGCCGGGGGTGCACTGGAGGCCCTCGAGACACCCGGTGTCAGCGTCCCTCCAGGCCGACCGGTCGGTGCGTCACCGGACGGGACGAAGGTCGCCTTTGCCGGCACTACCAGATACTTCGTCCTCTCGGCGACCGGCGTCGTGTACTTGCCGCCGAACGTGCGGATCGGCACGCACGTGACGTGGTCGAGCGACGGCACGCGGCTTCTCTCGCTCAACAGGGTGATCGTGGCGGACGGTTCGGCGTCGTACGTCGTGCATCGGCCGAGCCCGGACCTCCGGTATGAGTTCGACGGAACGTGGATCCGGCCGCTCGGTGGTCCCGGACACGTTCCGGCGGCGAGCCTGGGACCGCCGTGTGGTCACCCGACTCCCGTCGTCTCGCCTTCCTCGTCGACGACGGAGCCGGCGGCATGAACGTGGTCAGCGTCGACGCGGCGAGCGGCAGGGGCACCCGTGTCGGCGCGGTCTCGACAACCCACGCGATCGGCGACCTCGCGTGGGCTCCCGACTCCACGCACCTGGCCGTGGCTGGCTCGTCGGCGCTCGTCGGCGATGCCACCGTCGCGGACTCGCTCGTGTCTTTCGCGGCGTCCAGCGCCGTGACCGAGACGATCTCCTGGTCTCCCGACAGCGCCCACGTGCTCGTCTGGGGCTCGACCACCGGCGCCGAGGTCGCCTCGGCAGACGGCGGGTCGCACTCGACCATCGTCAGCGGCGATGGAGCCCTCACGAGGCCGGTGTCGTCCCCCGACAGCGCCTCACCCTCACCGCGCCGCCGTACACGGCGACCGAGTGCTGCTACCGACGGGACGGGACGCTCGTCGGGCAGCTACCGGTAGTCGACGTTGGAACGGGCCCGGGCGCCGTGGCCTGGTGGCTCACCCCGGCGACCGGCCTCGTGTACGGGCCGACAGCGACGGTCTTCGACGCGTCAGGCACGTTCCGGTCGCGGCCGCTGGTCTCGCCCGACTTCCTCTCCGGCGCCGCCCCGAGCGCGACGGGCAGCTCGTCTTCGTCGGAAGTGGCAACGACCTGATGATGGATCATCGTTGCCACCTGCGCGGTCGTCGAGCTCGGGATAACCACCCTCGTCTCGGCCGGGTAGCTCACGGTCCGACCACGACGGCGATCCGTCTTGCGCGGTGGGCGAGCTCGGCGTCGAGCGTCATCAGCGGGCAGCCGAGCAGGCGCGCGAGCGCGACGTACTCGGCGGCGTAGCTGCGGACGATGCCCATGCGGTCGGCGGCGTCCCAGCTCGCCTCGCCGAGCTGAGGGTGGCTCTGCTCGGCGACCGGCGCGCGGTCGACGAGCCGGCGGAGCCGTCGCGCCGCCGGCGCGGCGAGCTCGCCACGGCGCGCCATCTCGTGCAGCACCGATCGCGCCTCCGTCCACATCAACGGCGGCGCAACGAGGTCGGGGTCGGCGAAGTGCGCGAACCCGCGCGGCGCGAAGCAGGCGGCGAGAACGACCGTCGGGTCGACGACGAGCACCGCTACCGCGCTCCACCCCGGCTGCGACGGACGAGCGCCACCCAGTCAGGCTGTGACGCCGTCCACGCCTCGGGCAGCGGCAACGACGCCGCCGCCGCCTGCAGCGCCACCTCCTCGGCGTACAGCAGCAGGCGCGGCCCGTCGCGTCGGCTCGAGAGTCGACCGTCGCGCACCCAGCGGCGAACCGTCTCAGCGTCTCGACCGAGCAGGGAAGCGGCCTCTTGAACCGTTAGCACAGCTAGATACTACGACATCGTGGGAGAAATCTCCTGCGACGCTTGCAGGAGCCAGCGGCGCGGTGGTAGGGTTGTACGCAGATACGGCAGCCCGTGCGGGGAGCGTTCGCCCCTGCTTCTGGTATGCTTTGCTGCTGCGTCGCCCTGCGACGCTTCGCCTGCCGTCACTCGAGTGCACATGAGGAGGGAGCGAGCTTGGCTCCTCTTGCCACCAACGCGCCCCGTAAGCGGCGGAGTTTCTCTCATCTTGAGACGAACCCGCACCTGGCCCGTGTCATCCCCGTCCCGGACCTGATCGAGATCCAGCGGAAGTCGTTCAAGGAGTTCCTTGACGGCGGTATCCGCGAGACGATCGTCGACATCTCCCCGATCGAGGACTACACCGGGTCTCTCGCTGTCGAGTTCGGCGACTACCAGTTCGACGCGCCGACCTACTCGATCCGCGAGTGCCGCGAGAAGGACATGACCTACGAGGCCCCGCTCTTCATGACGGTCTCGTTCGTCAACAAGGGCACGGGCGAGATCCGCGAGCAGCGGGTCTTCATGGGCAACATCCCGCTGATGACGGACGCTGGCACGTTCATCATCAACGGCACGGAGCGCGTCGTCGTGACGCAGCTCGTCCGCTCGCCGGGCGCGTACATCATGGAGCCGAAGGACCCAACGAAGCAGGTCTTCACGGCGAACCTGATGCCGGCTCGTGGCTCCTGGCTCGAGCTTGAGATCGACAAGAAGGGCCTCGTGTTCGTCCGGATCGACCGCAAGCGTAAGCTGCACGTCACGACGCTCCTGCGCGCGCTACCGCAGGAGGATCCTGCGACGGGCCACGTGATCGCCTCGATCACCGATGACCAGATCCGCGACCTGTTCCGCGACGCTGACACCGGTGAGCCGAACCCCTACATCGACCTGACGCTCGAGAAGGACCTGTCGAAGACCGCCGAAGCGGCGCTCGTCGAGGTCTTCAAGAAGCAGCGCCCAGGCGAGCCGCCGACGCTCGAGAACTCGAAGGCGCTTCTGCGCTCGCTGTTCTTCGACCCCAAGCGCTACGACCTGACGCGCGTCGGTCGCTACAAGCTGAACTCGCGCCTCGACCTGACGATCAACGGCGAGATCCGCACCCTCACGACGCGCGACCTCGTTGCGCTGATCCACCGCCTGGTCACCCTGCCGATCAAGCTTGGCGTCCCGGCCGACTCGCGCGACTTCGCCGAGGAGGCGTGGCTCACGCCGCGCCCCGAAGAGGTTCGCCGCGAGCTCGACGAGTACGAGCACTTCGGCAACCGCCGCCTGCGCACCGTTGGCGAGCTCGTCCAGGAGGCGTTCCGCGTCGGCCTGTACCGCATGGAGCGCGTCGTCCGCGAGCGGATGACGACGGAGGACGTCGACACCATCACGCCGCAGACGATCATCAACATCCGCCCCGTCGTGGCGGCGTTGAAGGAGTTCTTCGGCTCCTCGCAGCTCTCCCAGTTCATGGATCAGACGAACTCGCTGTCTGGCCTGACGCACCGCCGCCGCCTGTCGGCGCTCGGTGCGGGTGGTCTCACCCGCGAGCGCGCCCCGATCGAGGTGCGCGATGTTCACAAGACGCACTACGGACGCATGTGTCCGATCGAGACGCCCGAGGGACCGAACATCGGTCTGATCGGGTCGCTCTCCTCGTACGCCAAGGTGTCCGAACACGGCTTCGTGCAGGCGCCGTACCGCGTCGTGCGCGACGGCAAGCCGACCGCCGAGGTGCGCTACCTCGACGCCTCCGAGGAGGAGCGGTTCATCATCGCGCAGGCCAGCGCCGACGTCGACATCAAGACGGGTCTCCTGACCGACCCCGTCGTCGTGCGCTCGCGCGACGGCGAGTTCGACCAGGTGCACCCCAGCACCGTCGACTTCATGGACGTCGCGCCCGAGCAGGTCGTCTCGGTCGCCACGGCGATGATCCCGTTCCTCGAGCACGACGACGCAAACCGGGCCCTGATGGGCTCGAACATGATGCGCCAGGCCGTACCGCTCCTGATCGCCGAGTCGCCCACCGTCGGCACCGGGCTCGAGTTCCGCTCGGCCGTCGACACCGGTGACGTCGTCGTCGCGCGACGCGCAGGCGTCGTGCGCCTCGTCGACGCGAACGCGGTGATCGTCCGCACGGAGGACGGCACCGAGGATCGCTATGAGCTCGTCAAGTTCATGCGCTCGAACCAGGGAACCCTGATCCACCAGAAGCCGATCGTCCACGAGGCGGACGTCGTCGAGGCAGGCTCCGTGCTCGCCGACGGCTCGTCGACCAGCATGGGCGAGCTCGCGCTCGGCAAGAACCTGCTCGTCGCGTTCATGCTCTGGGAGGGCTACAACTTCGAGGACGCGATCGTCATCTCGGAGAAGATCGTCAAGGACGACATTCTCTCCTCCGTGCACATCCACGAGTACGAGGTCGACGCCCGCACGACCAAGCTCGGCGACGAGGAGGTCACGCGCGACATCCCGAACCGGTCTGAGGAGTCCCTGAAGGATCTCGACGACCGCGGGATCGTGCGGATCGGCGCTGAGGTCGGCTCCGGCGATCTGCTCGTCGGCAAGGTCACGCCGAAGGGCGAGACCGAGCTAACGGCCGAGGAGAAGCTGATCCGCGCGATCTTCAAGGAGAAGGCGCGCGAGGTTCGCGACACATCGCTGAAGGTGCCGCACGGCGAGGGCGGCAAGGTGATCGACGTGAAGATCTTCCGGCGCGACGCCGGCGACGACCTGCCCGCAGGCGTCATCGAGCTCGTGCGCGTGTACGTCGCGAAGAAGCGCAAGATCGCCGAGGGCGACAAGCTCGCCGGCCGGCACGGGAACAAGGGCGTGATCTCGAAGATCGTCCCCGAGGAGGACATGCCGTTCCTCGCCGACGGCACGCCGGTCGAGGTGATCCTCAACCCGCTCGGCGTCCCGAGCCGCATGAACATCGGCCAGATCCTCGAGACGCACCTCGGCTTCGCAGCTCGTTACCGGCCACACGGCGACCCGACCCCGGTCGAGTGGATCGCCACGCCCGTGTTCGACGGCGCGACGGTGAAGCAGGTCGACCAGGCGCTCGTCGACTGGACGAAGCAGTTCGCCCACTCCCCCGTCAAGCTCTCCATCGACGACGAGAAGACCGGCACCCGCCGCGTCTCCGGCAAGCTTCAGCTCTTCAGCGGACACACCGGCGAGCCGTACGACCAGAAGGTCACCGTCGGCTACATGTACATCCTGAAGCTCCTGCACCTCGTGGACGACAAGATCCACGCGCGCTCGACGGGCCCGTACTCCCTCGTCACCCAGCAGCCTCTCGGCGGCAAGGCCCAGTTCGGCGGCCAGCGCTTCGGCGAGATGGAGGTCTGGGCGCTCGAGGCCTACGGCGCTGCGTACACGCTGCAGGAGATGCTCACGATCAAGTCCGACGACACCGTCGGGCGCGTCAAGGCGTACGAGGCGATCGTCAAGGGGGAGAACATCCCCGAGCCGTCGATCCCCGAGTCGTTCAAGGTGCTCCTCAAGGAGATGCAGTCCCTCGCTCTCGACGTCAAGCCGATGCGCGAGGACGGCGCCCGCCTCGAGGTGTCCGATGAGGACGACGAGCTGCTACGCGCAGCCGAGGAGCTCGGCGTCGACCTGTCGCCCGAGCGCATGCGTCCGGTCGGCCGCGAGACCGCGTCGGACGACGAGCTCGACGAGCTCGAAGGCGACGTCGCAGCCGACCAGGAGCTCAACGAGGTCACCGAGGATGGAGACGCGCTCGTCGCGGCCGGGCCTTCCGGTGACGCCGACGACGACTTCGCACGCGACCTTCCCGAGGACGTGGAGGCAGAGGAGTGAGGCGCGCGAGCGCCCACCTCTCTGCCAACCACCGTCGCGCCCGGGGTCTGATTCGGAACTGGCCTGTCTCCGCCACCCATCTGCGGCGACCACGGCCAGCTCGCTAACGCTCCCGCTCGCTCCAGACACCCGATGAACGCGCCACTTCCGAATCACACCGCTAGGAGCACCCGTTGATCGACATCAACGACTTCGACTACATCAAGATCGGCCTCGCCTCCACGAAGGACATCCACGCCTGGTCGAGCGGCGAGGTGACGAAGCCTGAGACCATCAACTACCGGACGCTGAAGCCGGAGAAGGATGGCCTGTTCTGCGAGCGCATCTTCGGTCCGACGAAGGACTGGGAGTGCTACTGCGGCAAGTACAAGCGCGTCCGCTACAAGGGCATCATCTGCGAGCGCTGTGGCGTCGAGGTGACGCGCCAGAAGGTGCGGCGCGAGCGCATGGGCCACATCGACCTCGCGGCGCCCGTCTCGCACATCTGGTTCTTCAAGGGCGTGCCGAGCCGCATCGGCTACCTGCTTGACATCGCGCCGAAGGACCTCGAGAAGGTCCTCTACTTCGCCGCACACATCTGCACGCACGTCGACGACGAGCGCCGCGCCGCTGACCTGATGACGCTCGAAGGGAAGATCGTCTCCGAGCGTGAGCAGCTACAGATCGATCGTGCCGAGGAGATTGCCCTCGTCGAGGAGCGACTCCAGCGCCGCCGGGAGTTCTTCATCTCGGGCGCGGATGCCGAGCTCGATGACGACGACGAGTACTGGGTACGCATGCTCGGTGTCTGGGCCGAGACGGAGGGCTTCGAGCTCGCCGCCGCGCGTGGCCTTGCTGGTGGGCTGCTGCGCGACGTCGCCGCACGCATTGGCGGCGAGGACCCGAAGAAGGTGCGAGAGCTCGTCCACAACGCCGCCGTCCGCGACGACCGAAAGCTCACGGCCCGCGAGCTTGACCTCCTGCACGGCGCCGCTGAGGCCCTGCTTGCCGCAGCCGCCGACACGGTCGACGCCGTCGAGAACGGCAAGGGCACCGCGAAGGGCAACGCGCGCAAGCAGCTCGACCGGCTCGCCACCTACCTCGGCGGTGACGACGCCGTCGCGACCGCTGGCGACCTCGATCTGCTGCACGGCGCCGTCGCGCAGAAGGAGCTCGACAAGGTCCGCGCCCTCGGCGCCGGCCTGCTCGCCGACCTGCTGCGCAACGCGTTCGAGCACGGCCGCGAGGACGAGTATGACCTCCGCGCCAGCGCGAACGACCTGTGCCTGAAGTCCGACGGCAAGATCTCCCGCGACGACCATCGCCAGGTCGAGGCGTGGGCGCTGAAGGTGCGCGAGATGGTGCAGGAGATCAACCAGCGCCGCAAGGACACCGACGAGCTGTTCGACGAGCGGCTCCTCACCCTCGACCAGGCGTGGGAGAAGTTCCGCGACATCGAGCCGAAGGAGGTCGTCGGCGACGAGAAGATCGCCCGCGAGCTCAAGGACCGCTTCGGTTCGGAGTACGGCTTCGGCGACTATCTTGGCCTCGGCATGGGCGCGCAGGCGATACGTGACCTTCTCCTCCGCGAGGACCTCGACGACCTGACCGCCGATCTCCGCGACCAGATCGCGACGTCCAAGGGTCAGAAGCAGCAGCGCGCGATCAAGCGCCTGAAGGTCGTCGAGGCGTTCCGCAAGTCCGAGAACAAGCCCGAGTGGATGATCCTCGACGCCGTGCCGGTGATCCCGCCGGAGCTTCGCCCGATGGTGCAGCTCGACGGTGGCCGCTTCGCGACGAGCGACCTGAACGACCTCTACCGCCGCGTGATCAACCGCAACAACCGCCTCAAGCGGTTGCTCGATCTCGGGGCGCCGGAGATCATCGTCAACAACGAGAAGCGGATGCTCCAGGAGGCCGTCGACGCGCTGTTCGACAACGGTCGTCGTGGCCGCGCCGTGACCGGACCGGGCAACCGCCCGCTCAAGTCGCTCTCCGACATGCTCAAGGGCAAGCAGGGCCGTTTCCGCCAGAACCTGCTCGGCAAGCGCGTCGACTACTCGGGTCGTTCGGTGATCGTCGCCGGCCCGCACCTGAAGCTGCACCAGTGCGGTCTGCCGAAGCTGATGGCGCTCGAGCTGTTCAAGCCGTTCATCATGAGCCGGCTCGTCGAGCGCAAGGAGGTGCAGAACATCAAGGCGGCCAAGAAGATGGTCGACTCGATGATCCCCTCCGTCTGGGACGTGCTCGAGGAGGTCATCTCCGAGCATCCGGTCCTCCTGAACCGCGCTCCGACGCTGCACCGCCTCGGCATCCAGGCGTTCGAACCACAGCTGGTCGAAGGCAAGGCGATCCAGGTCCACCCGCTCGTCTGCTCGGCCTTCAACGCCGACTTCGACGGCGACCAGATGGCCGTGCACCTGCCGCTGTCGGTCGAGGCGCAGGCCGAGGCTCGCATCCTCATGCTCTCGGCGAACAACATCCTGTCCCCCGCAAACGGCCGGCCGCTTGCCACGCCGTCGCAGGACATGGTGATCGGGCTCTACTACCTCACGCACTGCACCGAGGACCTCGTCGCGCTCGCAGCCGATCCTGGCGATCGCGTGATCGCTCGGTTCGGCTCGAACGACGAGGTTGAGATCGCCTACGACCATCGCCAGATCGCACTTCAGGAGCCGATCTGGGTGCGCCGGCCGAACGGCACGCGCCACCTCACGACGGCCGGCCGGGCGATCTTCAACCACGAGCTGAAGCTCGCGCTCGCCGACGTCCTCGACCGCTCCGCCGATGACCTCGACGAGGAGGACATCCGGGAGATCAACGCAGCGCTGACGAAGCGCGAGATCAACGACTTCGTCACGTGGCTCGTCGACCAGCACGGCGCCGCACAGGTGTCACGCGTCCTCGACACGATCAAGGAGCTTGGCTTCCGCTTCGCCACCCGCTCGGGCGTGACGATCTCGAAGAACGACATCGTCACCCCGCCGGACAAGGAGAAGATCCTCAGCCAGTACGAGACGAAGGTCGCCCACGCTGAGACGCAGTACACGGTCGGTCTGATCACCGCAGGTGAGCGCAAGGAGCGCATCCAGGGTCTCTGGAACCGCGCGACGGACGAGGTCGGCGAGGCGATGCAGCGCAACCTCTACGAGCTCAACCCGGTGTTCATGATGGCGAACTCCGGCGCTCGCGGCTCGTTCAAGCAGATCCGGCAGCTCGCCGGCATGCGTGGACTGATGGCGAACCCGAAGGGTGAGATCATCGAGCGCCCGATCCGCTCCAACTTCATGGAGGGGCTCTCGGTCCTCGAGTACTTCATCTCGACGCACGGCGCGCGCAAGGGCCTCGCCGACACCGCGCTGCGTACCGCTGACTCCGGCTACCTGACGCGGCGTCTCGTCGACGTCTCCCAGGACGTCATCGTCCGCCAGCCCGACTGCGGCACGGACAACTACGTCGACGTCCCGGCCTTCGTGCTTGACCGGAAGGTGTTCTTCGACTTCCGCAACGGCAAGATCGAGGCTCGCGGCGGCAACTTCGAACCGCGCCCGAACGACCAGCTCGTCGGCCGCGTGCTGGCGCGCGACATCGAGACGACCGAGGGCCTCCTGCCCGCGGAGACGCCGATCTCCCGTGATCTTGCCCGCGCGATCTACGAGGCGAAGCTCGGCACCGTCCGCATTCTCATCGGCGAGTTCGCGAAGGCGCAGCTCAACGATCCCGTCGAGCTCGCCGAACGGCTCGGCCTGACCGAGTGTGCAGCGATGTTCCGCCAGGAGCAGGGCGGGGAGGACCCGTTCCTGCCGATGGAAGCAGTCGACGACCTGCGCACCCCGGAGAAGTTCCTCCGCCGCATGGAGGACGACGGCTACGCCGCAAGCGACCTCCGCGGCCGTGGTGCATCTGAGGTCACCGAGCTCCAGCTGCGCACGCTCGCCTGGGCGATCAACGACAAGATCGAGCGCGACTGCACCGTGCAGGTTCGCTCGGTCCTGACGTGCGAGTCGGAGATCGGCGTCTGTGGCGCCTGCTACGGTCTCTCCCTCGCCAGCGGCGAGCGCTCGGACGTCGGTGACGCGGTCGGCATCATCGCCGCCCAGTCGATCGGCGAGCCGGGCACGCAGCTGACGATGCGCACGTTCCACACGGGCGGCGTCGCCGGCCTCGACATCACCCAGGGCCTCCCACGCGTCGTCGAGCTGTTCGAGGCTCGCACGCCGAAGGCACCGGGCGCCGTCAGCCACATCGTTGGGCGCGTGACGAACCGCACGAAGACCACCGGCGAGCACGTCTTCGTGCTGCCGCGACGCGTCGACATCGAGGTACGCGAGATCGACGGTGAGGGCGCCGTCATCTTCTACCGCGGTGAGCGCATGACCCGCCAGCTGCACGAGTGGCTCACCCGGGGCGTGCAGCACATGCGCCTCGTCGAGCCAGCCGTGCACGAGACGCAGATCGTCAACGAGGGCCAGCCGGTGCTTCCGGGCGTGCTCGCTCCGACCGACCTGATGGCCTCCGGCGTCGCTCGTGCAACGCGGTACCTCGTCGAGCAGGTGCAGCAGGTCTACCGCGCACAGGGCGTGGAGATCAACGACAAGCACATCGAGGTGATCGCGCGGCAGATGACCCGCCGCGTTCTCGTCGACCACGCGGGCACGACGGAGTGGCTCCCGGGCCAGTACGTCGAGGTGGCGGAGTACGAGCGAACCCGTCGTCGGTTCACGGCTGCCGCGAAGAACGACAAGTCAATCGAGGTGCCGACCGGTGACCGCCAGATTCTCGGCATCACCAAGGCATCGCTCGCGACCGAGAGCTTCCTCTCGGCGGCCTCCTTCCAGGAGACGACGAAGGTGCTCACGGACGCCGCGATCGAGGGCAAGATCGACCGTCTGATCGGGCTTAAGGAGAACGTGATCATCGGCAAGCTGATCCCAGCCGCCACGGGCCTGCGCGAGTATCGCAACATCCAGATCGCCGCCCGCGACGGCTATGGTGACGGCCTCCTGCACCACGTCGATGACGACTACGACGCTCTCAGCGCCGAGCTCGCCGTCACCGACGAGGACCTGGTGCCGCTCGAGGGGCTCGACCTCTCCGAGCAGCCGACGCCGCTCACCGACAGCGTGTAGGATCTCCGGCAGACCGAGGGTGAAGGGCCGCCGCGAGGCGGCCCTTCGTCGTCCTCGGGGGAACCTGAGTGAACCTCACCGAGGCTATCCGTTGCGCTCCGTCCGATCTATGCATGAGGATACCCAGGCTTCGTTCACCGCTCTTCTGGGAGTCACATCATGCGCAAGTTCAAGCTCGCCATCGCCATCTCCGCGATCGTGTCCTTCGCCGCTGCCGCCGGCACCGCCGCCAAGGGCTGGTAGATCCGAGATCCCCCATCTGGGGGAAATTCGTCGATCGGCTTGCATTTCGGCGTAGCTTTCTCTATATTCCCTAGTCCGGAAGGCTTGAGAGACTAGGGAGGTCGCTCAGTGCTCGTTCAACGTGTCGCCCGTGGGCGCTCGGTACCCGATCAACGATCGTTCATGCTCGCCGTCGGCGGGGTCTCGTTTCTGCTGGGTTCGCTCGCCCTCGCAACGATCGTTGGGGGCTTCCGGGGTCACGTGGAACTGCTCGTCGTATTGAGCGCGCTCGCCGTGGCGTCAGAGTCGCAGGCGATGCAGTTCTCCGGTCGCGTATGGCTATCCATGACCGGGCCGATCGTCGTTCTCGCTGCTGTCCTGCTCGGACCGATCGGCGGCGTCCTCGTCGCCGTCGCGTCGATGCTCGGGGACTGGCGCGGACCCGTTCCTCGTTGGGTGACGTACACGGGGCTCTTCGCGGCGCAGGGTGTGGCCGCGGGATTCGCCGCTGACGCAACGCGTTCGTTGGCGGCGAAGATCGTGATGGCCTCGGCGGCCTGGGCAGTTGTCAACATCACCGGGTTCCTGATCATCGCCTTCGTGCGGCGCATGGACTCGATCGGCGGGAACGTCCGGATCGTTGCGACGGTGGTCGGTGGCGGCTCGCTCTTCGCTGCACCGGTCGTGCTGCTGCTTGGCTCGATATACACCCGCGACGGCATTACGCCTCTCTTGTTCTCGGCTGTCCCGCTTCTCGCCTGTCACCAGCTCTTTGGGATGTACAAGAAGAACCAGGGGCTCGCCGTGGCGCTCTCCGAGGGGAACATGACCTTCGCCCTCTCCCTCGTACGCGCGTTGGACGCCCGGGATGCACACACCGCTGGACACTCGGCGTCGGTCGCCGTCTACGCCCGCGACGTGGCGATCGCCAAGGGCCTCCCTGCGTCCGAGGTCGCGAACATCCAGCTCGCCGCGCTGCTGCACGACATCGGCAAGATCGGTGTGCCGACCGAGGTGCTGCTGAAGAACGGCGCGCTCGACGACGACGAGTGGATGGCAATCCGCGCGCACCCGCAGATCGGTGCCGACATCGCCGGCGAGACCCCCGTCTTCGTCGAGATCGCGCGCTTCATCCGACACCACCACGAACGCCCGGACGGGCGCGGCTACCCGGACGGCCTCGTGGGCGACCGCATCCCCCTCGCTTCGGCGATCATCGGTGTCGCTGACTCGTACAACGCGATGACCTCGTGCCGCCCATACCGCGACGCAATGACGCCGGACGAGGCGATCGTCGAGCTGCGACGGGGAGCCGGGACGCAGTTTGACGCGCAGGTCGTCGATCTGTTCATCGGCGTCCTCCAGGCGCACGACGGCGAGTACCGGCTCGGGCTCGGCGATCGGTTCTCGCTCGACGGGCAGCGCGTACAGATGCTCGCAGAGCTCGGCGCGCGCCGCGAGGTCGTCGGCGCTGCAGCCTAGCTTCTCCGGATAGGATCACCGACATGGCCGGCTGCGTCGTCCTCGTCGATCTCTGGGGACAGCTGTCCGACATCGACCCGTCGCTCGCGCCGCTCGGGGTTACCTGTGAGCACCATGGCGCGGTTCCGGCAGGCGGGGGGATCGTCGGGCTCATCGTCGGGCCCGACCACCTCCTTGGTGCAGCCGAGGTAGCGGCGCTGCCGGACCTGCGTTGCGTCGCGACGCCTTCGACCGGCTTTGACCATCTCGAGCTCGAAGCGATCACGGCGGCCGGGGCGTGGGTCACCCACGTCGCCTCCTACTGCGACGATGAGGTCGCCGATCACGCGATCGCGATGATCGTCGACCTCCTCCGCGGCATCACGCTGCTCGATCGCGACGTGCGCGCCGGCGGGTGGGACTTCACCGTCGCGCACCCGCGACGGATCGCCGGGACGACGCTCGGGATCGTCGGGATGGGACGCATCGGGAGCGCCGTGACGGCGCGCGCCGTTGCTCTCGGGATGCGCGTCGTCGGCTTCGATCCGCTCGTCGATGTGTCGTTGGTCCGTTCGCGGGGAGCAGAGCCCGTCGCGACTCCGACCGAGCTCTTCGCGATCTCGGACGTCGTGTCGCTACACGCCTTGCTGACCGCCGCGACACGGGGCATGATCGGCGTTTCCGAGCTCTCGGCGATGGCGCGCGGCGGCTTCCTCGTCAACTGCGCCCGGGCCGGAATCGTCGACCACGTCGCCCTCGCGGCGGCGCTGCGGTGCGGCCAGCTCGCCGGCGCGGCGCTCGACGTTGTTCCGACCGAGCCGCCTCCCGCGAACGACCCGGTGTTGCGCTACCCGAACACGATCATCAACCCGCACGCTGCCTTCGCCTCGCCGGCGTCCGTCCGTGCGCCGTACGCGCGCGCGGCCGCGGCGATCGCCGCCGTCCTGCGCGGCGAGGAGCCCGTCGACGTTGTCGGGCGCCCAGCGTGAGAGGCCCCCTCGTTGCCGGGGACGTCGGCCCCGTACGCGCTGTCCCTGAGACGATCGTCCGCCCGCCGTACGCGTGGCGTGAGGACGTGCCGGCACGGGCGTCGCGTCCGGTGCGCCGCAAGCCCGAGGAGGTCGAGGCGATCCGACGCTCGTGCGAGGCAGCCTCCGAGGTCCTTGCCGTCATCGCTCCGAACATCGCCGCCGGCGTGACGACCGCCGAGCTCGACCGGGTTGGCCACGAGGCGATCGTGCGGCTTGGCGGCTACCCGAGCCCGCTCGGGTACCGTGGCTTTCCGACGTCGATCTGCACGGCGATCAACGAGGTGATCTGCCACGGCATCCCGGACTCGACCGAGCTCGAGGACGGCGACATCATCAGCGTCGACGTCACCGTCTACCGCGACGGGCACCACGGCGATCTGTGCCAGACGTTCCTTGTCGGCGACGTCGCGCCGTCGACGCGCGCGCTCGTCGCGACGACGCGCCGCGCGTTGCTTGCGGCGCTCGCAGCGATCCGCCCTGGCATCCAGGTGATGGAGATCGGCGCGGCGATCGAGAGCGAGGTCGCCGGACGCTACGCGATCGTGCGCGAGTTCGTCGGGCACGAGATCGGGCCCGAGTTCCACGGCGCGCTGATCATCCCGCACTTCCGTGACCCGTCGGCGCGTACGCGCATCGAGCAGGGGATGGTCTTCACCGTCGAGCCGATGATCGCGATCGGCAAGGGGCGCGTGCGCGTATGGGAGGACGGCTGGACGGCTGTCACCGCCGACGGTTCGCCGTGCGCCCAGTTCGAGCACACCGTCCTGGTGACCGCGACCGGCTGCGAGGCGCTGACGTCGCACGTGGCGACGACGTGACCGACGTCATCGTCGTTGGCGGTGGGATGACCGGCGTCTGCGTCGCCGCGGAGCTCGCGCGCTTCGGCATCGAGGTCCTGTTGCTCGGTCAGGGCGGCGTTCCCGGAGCGGGCCTGCCACCGATGGCGACGATCGATTGCTCGGACGAGGAGCACGCCGAGACGTGGCGGCTCGCCGGCGCCGGCTTCTTCCTCGATCGCGATCCCGTCGCCGTCACACGTGATGGCGTCGAGGTGGCGCGGACGCTCCGCGTCGACCCGCAAGGCCTCGCCGGGGCGTGGACGACCGAGGCGTTGCGTCGCGGCGTCGTCGTCCGGCTCGCGACCCCGGCCCTCGGCGTCGTCCAGTTCGGAGGCACCGTGAGCGCCGTCCAGACGACTGGCGGGACGTTCGCGGCGCGGTTCATCGTGCTCGCCGCGGGCCTTCGCGGTCCCCGCTTCCTCGCCGGCACGCCAGGTGACGTGATCCTCGGCACGCGCACCCGCCGTTGGTGGCTCCTTGCGCCGGAGGTCGAGACCCTGCCGCGAGACACCGTCGTCGAGCTCGGCGACGGCTGGGCCACACGCGATCCGGCTGGACGAGTCTACGTCGAGCGGGACGCCGTCGAGCCAGGACACGAGGGTGCGATTCTCGACTCAGGTTCGGTCGTGACGACCACGACGCCCGACGGCGCCCCTCTCGTCGTCGCGCCGCAGTGGGTGAACGGCGCGATCATCGCGTGCGCCGGCGTCACGGGCGTCAGCGCCTCGCTCGACGTCGCCCGCCGCGTCAGGGAGCTGGTGGTGGCGTCGTCGTAGGGTGCAACTTCGCGGCCGCGATCTTCGCGGCTCGTTCCTTCGCCCGCACCGCTCCGCTACAACCGCACGACGACCGCACCGGGTCGCCCGAGAGCTGGTCCGCCAGGTACGTCTTGCGGAAGGCGAGCTGCGCCGCGGTCGGAGGCGGTGGCACGTAGGTCTGGTGATGCGTCGGCGGCGCGCTGTGCGTCGCCGCGATGGCGATTCCTGACCCTGCCAGTGCGCTGAAAGCGAGCAGGAGCGAGGCGTGGCGCCTCACGCCGCAGCTCCCAGCCTGCGCTCGCCACGCCGTCGAAGGACCTCCGCCCCGAACGCCGTCAGGAAGGACAACAGGATCATCGCCGACGCGACCGGGATCAGCGCCGCGGCGGTGTCGGGGTGGCGCAGACCGGCGAACAGGTACGCCGGGTACGTCTGCTCGGCACCGAGCAGGAAGCTTGCAAGCACGACCTCGTCGATCGACGTGATGAACGCGATCAGGAACGCGGCCATCAGTGACGGCACGATCAGCGGCAGGATGATGCGCCGGAAGGTCTGTGCTCCGGACGCGCCGAGGTCGTGCGCGGCCTCCTCCAGGCGCCGGTCGATGTTCGAGATCCGCGGCAGGATCAGGAGCACCGTGTACGGCAGGGCGAGAACGACGTGGCCGATGCCGAGTGCGAGGAGCCCGGGATGGAGGAGCGGCAGGTTGGCCTTCTTGACGAGGATCAGCAGCGCGATCGCGAGCGCGATCGTCGGTACGACGAGCGGGACGAGCAGCAGCGCGGAGATCGCCCCCTTCATCCGGATGTTGCTGCGCGCGAGGGCGTACGACGCGAGCAACCCGATCACCGTCGCGACGATTCCGACGCCGACAGCGATCTGGAAGCTGTTCCTCACGGAGTCGACGATGTCCGGGTTGTTGACTGCGTCGCTGTACCAGTGCGTCGTTAGCCCGACGATCGGAAACGAGAGCGTGTTCGAGTCGTTGAAGGAGAACAGCACCAGCAACGCCGTCGGCAGGTACAGGACCAGCAGGAACACGACGAAGTAGACCCGCAGCACGAGTCGCGCCGGCCGCGAGATCGCGACGTCGCCCCGGCTCACCGCCCACCTCCGCCCGCGCGCAGGAAGCGCGACGTCGCACCGGTCAGCATCAGCACGACGACGATCAGGAAGAGCGCGAGCACCGATCCGGTCTGCCAGTCGAGCGCACCACCGGTGAACTGCGTCTGGATGCCGTTTCCGAACATGTAGCCCTTCGTGCCGCCGACCAGCGATGGTGTTACGTACTCGCCGATCGACGGGATGAAGACGAAGAGAAAGGCGGCCACCATCCCTGGCGCTGCGAGCGGTAGCGTGATCTTCACGAATGCCCGGAACCGGCTGGCGCCGAGGTCGGTCGCCGCCTCGAGCAGGCGTCGGTCGATGTTCTCGAGCGCGATGAAGATCGGCAGGCAGATGAACGGAACCCAGGCATAGGTGAGGACGACGATCACCGTGAACTGGGTGTAGAGGAGCCAGGTCAGCGGCTGGTCGATCAGCCCGATCTTCTGCAACGCCGAGTTGACCAGGCCCTGGTCGCCGAGAATGATCGTCCACGCGAACACCCGCAGCAGGTAGCTCGTCAGGAACGGAGTGATCACGATCAGGATCCAGGTGTACTTCGTTTTTTTCAGGACGAAGGCCATGTAGTAGGCGACCGGGAACGCGAAGACGACGGCAAAGATCGAGGACGTCATCGCCATCGAGATTGACTTGAAGAACAGGCGCAGGTAGATCGAGTCCTGTGAGGTCGTCAGCTCGGCAAGCCGCAGCAGCCCGTCGCCCCACGGGATCGTCGCGAACGGCGACACGAGGACGAGCGCCGACACCAGGCTGATGCGACCGCCGTACACCGCCGAGATGCGCGTCCCGAGCAGGGTCAGCGCGATCAACGCGACGAGCGTGATCCCGACCACCCACGATGGCACCGTGAGCGCCGGCGAGCTCCCGCCAAGGATCTCGACGTAGACGTCGGGCGAGAGGAAGTCGTGCCACAGCGTCAGGGTGAAGCTCGTGAAGTGCCCGTCGAGCTCCGCCAGCTTCGGCGTCTGCTCCAGGTAGCGCATGCCAACGGAGTAGAGGAAGACGTAGTAGAGCGGGAACAGGAGGAACAGCGCCAGCCCGGCCACGGCGGGCGTGAGCATCAGCCACGCCGCGCCGTTCCCGGAGCGCCGCCGAGGACGCCGTCGGATCGGATCGGAGATGTTCGGTGCCGTTGCCATGGGAGCGATCGGCGCCGCTCCGGGCGGAGGCCCGGAGCGGCGCCGTGCGAGTCAGCCCGCCGCTGCTGCCTTGACGGCCTCGCCGGCCTTGACGTAGGCCGCGCGGTTCGGCAAGAACGCCTCCAGCCACGCCTTCGGCGGCGCGAACGCCGTCGGGTCGTCGAGGCTGAACTCCTTGATCAGGTCCCTGTTCTTGACGTTCGCGACGACCGACGGGTCCTGCTGCGCGGTCGCGTACTGGTAGTTGTCGATCAGCCAGGTCGCGGCTGCCGACGAGTTCGCCGCCGAGATCGCAGCGTGCGCCTTGGCCGGGAACTTGGACTGCGCGTGGATCACGAGCCCGCAGACCCACGCGAGCCGGCCCTCGATCGGCTGGGAGTACTTGACGGTGACGTTCTGCTTCGCCATCTCCGTCTTGACGCCGTAGTAGCCGTCCGGCCAGAAGTAGCAGATGTCCACGTTCCCCGCGATGAAGTCCTTCTTCGCCGCGGACTGCGTGTCCCAGAAGTTCCGGATCTGCGGCAGCGCCTTGATCATCGTCGCCTTGGCAGCGTCGATCTGGTCCTGCGTCAGCAGGTTCGGGTTGACCGTGTTCCCCATGTTGATCAGGGCGCCGATCTTGATGATCGCGACGGCGTCCCCGAAGATCGAGATCCGCTTCTTGTGCTTCGGGTCGAGGAGGACCTTCCAGCTCTCCTGACCGTCCGCGAACTGCACCTTGTCGGTGCGGTACGCGAACGTCGAGAAGCCGATGTCGAACGGCACGTGGTAGAGCTTGCCATCGATCTTCGACGCTGCGAGGACGCTGTCCGGCACGCCCGCGAGGTGCGGCAGTAGGGTCGGGTCGAGCTCGCGGATCAGCCCGGCCTTTTGCCAGTCCGGCGCGTAGGCGACGCAGGGGTGGATGATGTCGAAGAACGAGCCGGCCACGACCTTCGCGAGCGCCTGCTGGTCGTCCTGGAGCAGCGTCTCCTTGAGCGGGTTCGAGGTGCCGTACTGGCCCTTCGTGTACTCGTCCCACATCGGCTGCTTCGCCTCGTAGCCCTCCCACTCGAAGATCGTGATCGGGCCCGACCCCTCCTTCGCGGCGTCGTACATCGGGCCAGCAGGCGTGCTGGAGCCGGTGCTGCCTCCCGTTGTGCCGGCCGGGGCGCCCGTCGAGGTGGGTGTGCTCGTGCTCGAGCTCCCGCAGGCGGCGAGGAACGCCGCCATCGAGATCCCGCCCGTCGCGGTGAAGAACCCGCGCCGGCTGAGGTTGTTCTCGTCCATCATGCTCCCTCCGTTATGGCGGACTCGCCGCCGTTGCCACCCACGCCGGCTCCCACCGGCGCCCTCCCCGGCCCGATCACGTACGCGTTCTCGGCCGGCCATTGCAGTACGACGCGCGCGCCGACGCTCACGTCGACCTCGCTCTCGTCGTTCAAGCGGTGCACGACGAGCTCCTCGCCGGTGCGCAGCTCGACCATCAGCTGCGTCATCGAGCCGAGGTAGATCACGTCGTTGACGACGCCGGAGACCGCAGTCATCCCTGTACGACCGGCGTCCGCGCCTGCGCCGAGGCGGATCTTCTCTGGCCGCACCGTCACCTCGAGCGTGCCGCTGGTCGCCGTCGTCGCGGCGGTGATGCGCTCCCCGTCACCAAGCTCCATCACGGCGACGCCGGCCTCGTGCCGGTCGACGCGCAGGTGGATGATGTTCGAGACGCCGATGAAGCCAGCGACGAACGAGGTCGCGGGCCGCTCGTACAGCTCGCGTGGCGTCGCGATCTGCTCGACCAGGCCGTCCTTCATCACGGCGATCCGGTCGCTCATCGTGAGCGCCTCCTCCTGGTCGTGCGTGACGTAGACGAACGTCGTCCTCGTCTCCGTCTGGAGGTGCTTCAGCTCGAGCTGAAGCTCCTTGCGCAGCTTCAGGTCGAGAGCGCCGAGCGGCTCGTCGAGCAGCAGCGCGGCCGGTCGGTTGACGAGCGCGCGTGCGAGCGCGACACGCTGCTGTTGTCCGCCGGAGAGCTGCCCGGGCTTGCGCTTCTCAAACCCGCCGAGACGGACGGTGCGGATCGCCTCCTCGACGCGTGGGCCGACCTCGCCCCGCGGCACCTTCTTGATCTGCAGCCCGAACGCGATGTTGTCCCACACCGTCATGTGCGGGAACAGCGCGTATGCCTGGAAGACCATGTTCACGTTGCGTTTCGCGGGCGGCACGTAGGTGACGTCCTGGCCGCGTAGCAGGATCCGGCCGGCGGTTGGCTCCTCGAACCCGGCGATCATCCGCAGCGTCGTCGTCTTCCCGCAACCTGACGGTCCGAGCATGGTGAAGAACTCGCCATCACGGATCTCGAAGGAGATGTCGTCGACTGCCTTGAATTCGTCGAACATCTTCGTCACGGCGTCGATGACGATGCCGCCAACTGGAGCGTCGGTTCCCATGACGCGGAACCATAAACGTCCTTGCGGCGGAGGTCAAAGTTCCTACCCTCCCGGTAAAGGCATGCTCGGTGTACCATATGGCGGTCGTCGTCAGCGCGAGGAGCTCAACATGTGCGGGATCGTTGGCCTGTTCTCGAAATCCGATGCGATCAGCGAGCGGCTCGGCGAGCTGCTGTCGAAGATGCTGGTGCAGATGAACGATCGCGGGCCCGACTCCGCGGGCGTCGCCGTGTACCGCAACCCCGCACCCGCTGGGTCGACCAAGCTGACCCTCAACGCCGCCGACCCGGCGTTCCATTGGGGGGCCGTGCGCGACAGCCTCGCAGCGGCGTTCGGCGGCGATCCGACGCCAGACGTCCGGGCCACGCACGCCGTGTTCGTCGTCGCTGCCGATGAGGCCGACGCGACGGCGCACGTGCGCGCGGCGTTCCCAGAGGTGCGCGTGATGAGCGCGGGCAGCGTGATCGAGATCTACAAGGAGGTCGGCCTGCCGAGCGAGTTCGCGACGCGCTTCGCGCTCGAGGACATCAAGGGCAGCCATGCGCTCGGTCACACGCGGATGGCCACCGAGTCGAAGGTCACGACCCTCGGCTCCCACCCCTTCTCGACCGGCCACGACGTCTGTCTCGTGCACAACGGGTCGTTGTCGAACCACAACGGCCTCCGCGAGAACCTGCGGCGGGAGGGCATCGAGTTCCACACCGAGAACGACACGGAGGTCGGCGCTGGCTACCTGACGTGGCGCCTGCGCGAAGGTGCGACCCTCGAAGAGGGCCTGATGGGCTGCCTCGACGACCTCGACGGCTTCTACACCTTCGCGATCGGCACCGCCGACGGGTTTGCCGTGTTCCGCGACCCGATCGCCTGTAAGCCGGCTGTGATGGCGGAGACCGACGACTGGGTGGCGATGGCCTCCGAGTTCCGGGCGATCGCTGTCCTGCCGGGAGCGGAGAGCGCCCGGATCTGGGAGCCAGCCCCGGCCACGCCGTACGTCTGGGAAGGAGCGCGGGTCTGATGTCGACCACGACCGAGATCGAGGTCGTCGACCTCTCCCTGACGCCGCTTCGTGAACTGAACCAGCGCCTGCACGACCTCGCCGGAGCGGACGGGCCGCGCAGCTGGCGTATCACGAACCCCTCGGGTGCCCACAACATCGCCTGCGGGCTCGACGCTGACATTGACGTCGTCGTCGAAGGTCACGCGGGGTACTACTGCGCCGGCATGAACAAGCAGGCACGTGTCCGCATCACCGGCACCGCCGGACAGGGCGTCGCCGAGAACATGATGAGCGGGCGAGTCACCGTCGACGGCAACGCCAGCCAGGCGGCCGGCGCGACCGCCCACGGCGGGCTGCTCCACGTGCGTGGCGATGCTTCATCGCGCTGCGGGATCTCCCTCAAGGGAGCGGCGATCGTCGTCGAGGGCTCGATCGGGCACATGAGCGCCTTCATGGCGCAGACCGGCACGATCGTCGTCTGCGGCGATGCCGGTGACGCGCTTGGTGACTCGATGTACGAGGCGCACATCTACGTGCGCGGCGCCGTGGCCGGGCTCGGTGCGGACTGCATCGAGAAGGAGCTGCGCGACGTCCACCGCGCCGAGCTCGGCGGGCTGCTCGCCGAGGCGGGCGTCGCGGGCGTCGACGTGGCCGACTTCAAGCGCTACGGCTCGGCACGCAACCTGTACACCTTCAAGATCGACAACACCTACTGAGGGCCGGCCAATGAACCCCGCAAGCAACCCGGCCCTCCGCGAGAGCCACCTGTTCGACCGACGGACGATCGCCGAGATCCAGCGCGCCGCGGCCGAGGGGATCTACGACATCCGCGGCTTCGGCGCCAAGCGCCACGTGCCGCACTTCGACGACCTGCTGTTCCTTGGCGCGAGCGTCTCCCGCTACCCGCTTGAAGGGTACCGCGAGCGCTGCGGCACGGAGGTCACCCTCGGCGCGCGTCACGCGAGGCAGCCGATCGAGCTAAAGATCCCGATCACGATCGCTGGCATGAGCTTCGGCGCCCTGTCCGGTCCGGCCAAGGAGGCCCTCGGTCGCGCAGCCAGCGAGGTCGGCACCTCGACGACGACCGGCGACGGCGGCATGACCCCTGAGGAGCGCGGCCACTCCAAGCACCTCGTCTACCAGCTCCTACCGTCGCGCTACGGCATGAACCCGGACGACCTGCGCCGGGCCGACGCGATCGAGGTCGTCGTCGGCCAGGGCGCGAAGCCCGGCGGTGGCGGGATGCTGCTCGGGCACAAGATCTCCGACCGCGTCGCGAGGATGCGCGACCTGCCGATGGGGATCGACCAGCGCTCCGCGTGCCGGCACCCCGACTGGACGGGGCCGGACGACCTGGAGATCAAGATCCAGGAGCTGCGCGAGATCACCGACTGGCAGGTGCCGATCTACGTCAAGGTCGGCGCGACCCGCACCTACTACGACGTCCAGCTCGCCGTCAAGGCGGGCGCCGATGTCGTCGTCGTGGACGGCATGCAGGGCGGCACCGCCGCGACCCAGGACGTGTTCATCGAGCACGTCGGGATCCCGACCCTCCCCGCGATCCCCCTCGCCGTGCAGGCGCTGAAGGAGCTCGGCATGCACCGGAAGGTGCAGCTGATCGTCTCGGGCGGGATCCGGAGCGGGGCGGACGTCGCGAAGGCGATGGCGCTCGGTGCGGACGCCGTTTCGATCGGCGTCGCGGCACTGATCGCGCTCGGCGACAACGCGCCGGAGCACGACGAGGGGTATCGCGCGATCGGCAGCGCCGCCGGCTACTACGACGACTACCAGGCCGGACGTGACCCGAGCGGCATCTCAACGCAGGACCCCGAGCTCGCGGCCCGCTTCGATCCGGTCAAGGGCGGTCGCCGGCTCGCGAACTACCTGCGCGTGCTCACCCTTGAGGCGCAGACGCTCGCGCGCGCATGCGGCAAGTCGCACCTGCATAACCTCGAGCCCGAGGACCTCGTCGCCCTCACGATCGAGGCTGCCGCGATGGCTCGGGTGCCGCTCGCCGGCACCAACTGGATCCCCGGACAGGGCTCGTTCTAGTGGTCTGATTGTGAGATGGCGTGGTGATTCGGCTGCCTGGATCGTCCTGCGCTGGTCGGCTGCGTCACCCGTCGGGTGCTCCGCCGACTAGCTGCGGCGGCCACGGC
Source organism: Actinomycetes bacterium (assembly GCA_025360225.1). Taxonomy (GTDB): domain Bacteria; phylum Actinomycetota; class Thermoleophilia; order Gaiellales; family F1-60-MAGs149; genus JANYCN01. The sequence continues at coordinate 25,793 of JANYCN010000029.1, forward strand.
CCGACGCGCTGCGCGTGCCGTGCCGCGGGCTTCGCGGGAGCGTCGCGCGCCGCTTGCACGTGCTCCAGCAACCCCTGCGCGAGACGCAACGCTCCCGCTCGCTCCAGACACTCGATGACGCGCCTTCTCGCAATCAGACCACTAGCGAGGAGCGCGTCAAGAGAGGTCGGCGATGGCGTGTGGGCGGTCTGCCGCAGCAATCGGGTGGGTGTACCGACGCGCTGGTAGACCCACCCGAGGGCGGAGCTCTCTCCCATCCGATTTGACAGCACGGAATGCTCTCGACGGGCCCTCGTGTCCGGTTGGCGGCTCAGCCGCCGTCGTCTCGTCGGGTGCCGAGCACCTTCCAGGCTGTCGGTAGCAGCGCCGCGGCGAGGTAGAGCTTCAGGATGTCTCCCGGGACGAACGGGTAGAGGCCCCACTCGAGGGTCTTGTCGAGACCTGCGCCGGTCGACTGGGCCAACCACGGTAGCCCGACGAGGTAGACCACCACGTTACCGGTCAGCATCGCCGTCACCGAGGTTCCGAGGTTCCGGTCGTAGCCGCGCTCGGCGAGCCAGCCGCAGAGCGCGGCGGCGAGGATGAAGCCGACGATGTAGCCGCCGCTCGCGCCCTGGAGCACCGCCCAGCCGCTCGTCTGGTCGGCGTAGAACGGCAGCCCGACGAGGCCCATCAGGAGGTAGAGCACGAGGCTCGTCGCGCCACGGATGCTGCCGAGCGCCGAGCCGACGAGGACCACCGCGAACGTCTGCCCGGTGATCGGCACCGGCGAGAAGGGAAGCGGGATCGAGATCTGCGCCGCACCTGCTACGAGGAGCGCACCGGCGACGATCGCGATTGCGTCGGCGAGGGCGCCAGTCGGCGCCAGCGCGAGCCGGAGCGTGGGGCGGGGGGCGGTCAGAGTCGTCATGGCGGACATGGTGCCAGGGCTGGGCCAGGCGTGTCGCGGGTTGGCTACGCTCGTCGCGGACGAGCTCCTCGGCGAGCGTCAGCTCACCCCGCGGCGCCGTCCGACCGATGCTCCAGGGCGCAGCCGTTGATGCAGTAGCGCTCGCCCTTCGGCCCTGGACCGTCGGGAAAGACGTGGCCCAGGTGGCCGCCGCAGGCGCGGCAGGTGACCTCGATCCGCACCATGCCGTGGCTGCGGTCCTCGTGGAGCTCGACGGCGTCGCTCTCGACGGGCGCCGAGAAGCTTGGCCAGCCGGAGCGGGAGTCGAACTTCGTCGTCGACGGGAACAGCTCCGTGCCGCAGCCGCCGCAGACGTAGACGCCAGGGCGCTTGTCGTCGAGGAACGGTCCGGTCCAGGCGCGCTCGGTTCCCTTCTGGCGCAGCACGGCGTACTGCTCGGGGGAGAGGCGCTCGCGCCACTCGCTGTCGGTGAGGTGCAGGGGTTCCATGTCCTGCAGTCTGCCGCGTCGTTCAAGCGTTTCGTGTATTCTCCTCTGGTGGGTCGCCGCTCGGTGGCCCTGTTGTGCGCTGTTCGAACTGCAGTGCTGAGATCCGCCTTGCGGGTACACTCAGCGCCGCGGTCCGTTTGGCCGCGACGATCCGCCAGGTTTTCGACCGGCGGCCGCGCACTGGCGTGCGGTCGCTCGAGAGGGTTCATGCCGACCATCAATCAGCTCGTACGCCTCGGGCGCACGGACAAGAAGGCCAAGACGAAGACGCCGGCCCTGAAGGGGGCCCCGCAGAAGCGTGGCGTTTGCACGCGCGTCTACACGACCACCCCGAAGAAGCCGAACTCGGCGCTTCGCAAGGTCTGCCGCGTCCGCCTGACGAACAACATGGAAGTCACGGCATACATCCCCGGCATCGGCCATAACCTGCAGGAGCACTCCGTCGTGCTGATCCGCGGCGGCCGCGTCAAGGACCTCCCAGGCGTCCGCTACAAGGTCGTCCGTGCCGCGCTCGACGCGTCCGGCGTGGCGAACCGTAAGCAGGGCCGATCGAAGTACGGAGCGAAGAAGAAGTAATGCCCCGCCGCGCAGACATCACCCCCCGCGAGCTCGCGCCCGATCCCGTCTACGGGTCGACGCTCGTCACCCAGATCATCAACCGTGTGATGATTGGTGGTAAGAAGGCGACCGCCGAGCAGATCGTCTACGCCGCGCTCGAGAAGGTCGGCGAGAAGTCTGGTCGCCCGCCGCTCGAGATGCTCGAGCAGGCGATCAAGTCCGTCACGCCCGCCCTTGAGGTCCGGTCGCGGCGCGTCGGTGGCGCCAACTACCAGGTGCCGATCGAGGTCGCGCCCCGGCGCGCCAAGACCGTCGCGATCCGCTGGCTGATCACCTTCGCGCGGCAGCGTCGCGAGAAGGTCATGATCGACAAGCTCGTCGGCGAGATCCTCGACGCGTGCAACCAGCAGGGCGGCGCGTTCAAGAAGAAGGACGACATCTACCGCATGGCGCAGGCCAACAAGGCCTTCGCGCACTACCGCTGGTAGCCCGCGGAGCCCAGATCATGGCAATCGTAGAGACCAAGACATCGACGGCCGTGCCCGGCCCCGACGAGCTGCACAAGATGCGCAACATCGGCATCATGGCGCACATCGACGCGGGCAAGACCACCGCCACCGAGCGGATCCTGTACTACACCGGCCGTACCCACAAGATCGGCGAGGTGCACGAAGGCGCCGCGACGATGGACTGGATGGTCCAGGAGCAGGAGCGCGGCATCACGATCACGTCCGCTGCGACGACCGCGTTCTGGCAGGGCTTCCGGATCAACATCATCGATACGCCCGGACACGTGGACTTCACCGTCGAGGTCGAGCGCAGCCTCCGCGTGCTCGACGGCGCGGTCGCGGTGTTCGACTCCGTCGCCGGCGTGCAGCCCCAGTCCGAGACGGTGTGGCGCCAGGCCGACAAGTACGGCGTGCCGCGGATCGCGTTCGTCAACAAGATGGACCGCATCGGCGCGGACTTCTTCAACGCCAAGCAGACGATCATCGATCGCCTCGGCGCGAAGCCTGTCGCGATCCAGATCCCGATCGGCTCTGAGGACAAGTTTGAGGGCCTCGTCGACCTCGTGCGGATGAAGGCGATCCGCTACATCGACGACCTCGGCATGAAGTGGGACGAGTCCGACGTCGACGGCGAGCTGCTCGAGCAGGCGACGGCGTTCCGCCACGACCTGATCGAGGCGGTCGCGGACCACGACGAGGACATCATGATGGCGTTCCTCGAGGACGAGCCCGTCGAGGAGGCCGAGCTGGTCGCAGCCATTCGCTCGGCGACGCTCGACCTCTCGATCACGCCGTTGCTCTGCGGCTCTGCCTTCAAGAACAAGGGCGTTCAGCCACTCCTCGACGCGATCGTCGCGTACCTGCCGTCGCCGGTCGACATCCCGCCGGTCTCCGGCATCGTTCCGCGCACCGGCGCCGAGGAGACGCGCGAAACGCGCAACGACGCGCCGTTCTGCGCCCTCGCGTTCAAGGTCATGACCGACCCGTTCGTCGGCAAGCTCACCTACTTCCGCGTCTACTCGGGATCGCTGAAGGCGGGCACCGCCGTGCTCAACGCGTCCGACGACAAGAAGGAGCGGATCTCGCGCATCCTGCAGATGCACGCGAACACCCGCGAGGAGCGCGACTGGGTCGGCGCCGGTGAGATCGCCGCCGCCGTCGGTCTGAAGTTCACGACCACTGGCCACACGCTCTGCGCGCCCGAGAGCCCCATCCTCCTCGAGTCGATCGAGTTCCCGGAGCCGGTGATCGAGGTCGCCGTCGAGCCGAAGACGAAGGCCGACCAGGACAAGCTCGGCGCCGCGCTCCAGCGCCTCGCCGAGGAGGACCCGACCTTCCGGGTGACGACGCACGAGGAGACCGGGCAGACGCTGATTGCCGGGATGGGCGAGCTCCACCTCGAGATCATCGTCGACCGACTGCTGCGCGAGTTCAAGGTCGATGCGAACGTCGGCAAGCCGCAGGTCGCCTACCGCGAGACGGTACGCAAGCCTGCGCTGAACGTGCGGATGCGGTACGCGAAGCAGTCCGGCGGTCGCGGCATGTTCGGCGACGTGATCATCAACCTCGAGCCGGCGCAGCCCGGTAACGGGTACACCTTCGCCAACAAGGTCTCGGGCGGCTCGATCCCCAAGGAGTACATCCCCGCGGTCGACGCCGGCATCCAGGAGGCGATGCAGTCGGGGATCCTCTCAGGGTTCCCCGTCGTCGACATCACCGTGACGCTGGTGGACGGATCCTACCACGAGGTTGACTCCTCTGAGATGGCCTTCAAGATCGCCGGTTCGATGGCGTTCAAGGAGGCCATGCAGAAGGCGGGGCCGGTCCTGCTCGAGCCAGTGTTCGCCGTCGAGGTCGTCACGCCTGAGGACTACATGGGCGACGTGATGGGCAACCTCTCCTCCCGCCGTGGCATGATCGAGTCGATGGAGCCGCGCGGCAACGCGCAGGTGATCACCGCTCGTGTTCCGTTGTCGGAGATGTTCGAGTACTCCACGTCGCTGCGGTCGATGAGCCAGGGCCGCGCGACCTACACGATGCAGTTCCTGCGCTACGAGGAAGTGCCGAAGCACCTGGCCGAGGCGATCACCGCCAAGAGCTGAGCACCAGCTCCCATTCACCGTACAGAGACTGAAGGAAGGACAAGGACAGCATGGCCAAGCAGAAGTTCGAGCGCTCCAAGCCGCACCTCAACATCGGCACCATCGGGCACATCGACCACGGCAAGACGACGCTCACCGCGGCGATCACCAAGGTGCTCGCGGCGCGCTACGGCGGCACCGTCGTCCGTGACTTCGCCTCGATCGACAACGCTCCCGAGGAGCGCGAGCGCGGCATCACGATCAACACCGCGCACGTCGAGTACGAGTCGGCGAGCCGCCACTACGCACACGTCGACTGCCCAGGGCACGCCGACTACATCAAGAACATGATCACGGGTGCCGCCCAGATGGACGGCGCGATCCTCGTCGTCTCCGCCGCCGACGGCCCGATGCCGCAGACGCGCGAGCACGTGCTGCTCGCCCGCCAGGTCGGCGTGCCGTTCATCGTCGTCGCGCTCAACAAGGCCGACATGGTGGACGACCCCGAGCTGCTCGAGCTCGTCGAGATGGAGGTGCGCGAGCTCCTCACGAAGAACGAGTTCCCGGGCGACGACGTCCCCGTGGTCGCGGTCTCGGCGCTCAAGGCGCTCGAGGGCGAGGCCCAGTGGGAGGACGCGATCGACGAGCTGATCAAGGCCGTCGACTCCTACGTCCCGGAGCCGCAGCGCGCGCTTGACCGCCCGTTCCTGATGGCGATCGAGGACGTGTTCACGATCACCGGTCGCGGGACGGTCGTCACCGGTCGCGTCGAGCAGGGCGCAGTGAAGATCGGCGACGAGGTCGAGATCGTCGGCCTGCACACCACCCAGAAGACGGTGTGCACCGGCGTTGAGATGTTCAACAAGCAGCTCGACCAGGCACAGGCTGGCGACAACGCCGGCTGCTTGCTCCGCGGCACGAAGCGCCACGAGGTCGAGCGCGGCCAGGTGCTCGCGAAGTCCGGGTCGATCACGCCGCACGCGCACTTCGACGCCGACATCTACGTCCTCACCAAGGACGAGGGTGGCCGCCACACTCGCTTCCTCTCGGGCTATCGCCCGCAGTTCTACTTCCGCACGACGGACGTCACGGGATCGATCATCCTCCCCGACGGCACCGACATCTGCCTCCCCGGCGACCGCACGTCCATCGCAGTCGAGCTGATCCAGCCGATCGCAATGGACGAGGGCCTGCGCTTTGCGATCCGCGAGGGCGGACGCACGGTCGGCGCAGGCGTCGTCACGAAGATTCACAAGTAATCCCGTGGCGCAGCAGAAGATCCGCATCCGCCTCAAGGGGTACGACCACACGCAGCTCGATCAGTCTGCCAAGCAGATCGTGGAGACGGCGACCCGGACCGGAGCCACAATCTCCGGTCCGGTGCCGCTGCCCACGGAGAAGAACGTGTACTGCGTCATCCGGTCGCCGTTCAAGGACAAGGACTCTCGCGAGCACTTCGAGATCCGCACCCACAAGCGACTGATCGATATCCATTCCCCGACGCCGAAGACGGTCGACGCGCTGATGCGCCTCGATCTGCCTGCCGGCGTCGACATCGAGATCAAGCTGTAGCGACGCAATGAAGGCGATCATCGGCAAGAAGGTAGGCATGACCCAGCTCTTCACGGAGGACGGCGCAGTCGTCGCAGTCACCGTGATCGAGGCTGGTCCGTGTCCGGTCGTGCAGGTCAAGAGCGCAGCGAGCGACGGGTACGACGCCGTCCAGCTCGCCTACGGCGCATCAAAGCCAAAGCACGTGAACAAGCCGGAGACGGGGCACCTGGCGAAGGCTGGCGTCGCTCCGCACCGGCACCTGAAGGAGTTCCGCGGCACGACCGACCTGAGCGTCGGCGAGGCCGTCACCGTCGAGGCCTTTGGCCCTGGCGATCACATCAAGATCACGGGAACGTCGCGCGGCAAGGGCTTCGCGGGCACCGTCAAACGCCACAACTTCGCTCGTGGCCCAGTGACGCACGGCTCGCACAACGTCCGCGGTCCCGGCTCGATCGGCCAGTCCGCCTGGCCGTCGCGGGTCTGGAAGGGCATCCGGATGTCCGGGCACATGGGCGCTGCACAGGTGACGCAGAAGGGCCTGGTCGTTGTCGACCGCGACCTCGAGCGCAACGTGCTGCTCGTTGCCGGAACCGTCCCGGGCGCGCCTGGCTCCCTCGTGTACGTGCGGGAGGACCACTGATGGCACTGACCGCACCGATTCTGGGCGGATCGAAGAAGGCAGCCGCGTCGCTGCAGGAGACCGTGTTCGCCGTCGAGGCGCACGAGGGCCTGCTGCACGAGGTCGTCAAGGCTGAGATGGCCGCGATGCGCCAGGGAACCCATGCGACGAAGACCCGCGGCATGGTCGCGGGTGGTCGCGCGAAGCCCTTCCGCCAGAAGGGCACCGGCCGCGCCCGCCAGGGCACGACCCGCGCCGCCCAGTTCACCGGCGGCGGCGTCGTGTTCGGCCCCCAGCCGCGCAGCTACGCGATGAAGGTCAACCGCAAGGCCTACGCCAAGGCTCGCCGGATCGCGCTCTCGCTGCACGCGGCCTCTGGCTCGCTCGCGGTCTTCGACGCTAGCTCGTTCGAGGAGCCGCGCACGAAGGACGCGATCGCACTGATCGCGGCCTGGCGCACCGATCGTCCGCTCCTGGTCGTCGTCAACGAGTACGAGGACGAGGCCGGCATGTCGTTCCGCAACCTGCCGCGAACGGTCGTCACGACCGTGGACGAGACGCAGGTGCGCGACCTCCTCTGGGCTCGTTCGCTTCTCGTCTCGAGCAAGGCGCTTGAGCAGCTGCACTGGATCCTCGGTGACCGCGTCTCCGACGCCGTTGGCATCGCCGCCGCTGACAGCGCCGACGAGGAGGTTGAGGCCTGATGACTAGCACCACGAAGACGCTGCACGACGTGCTCACCGGCCTTGTCTGGACGGAGAAGTCGGCCGCAGCGATCGAGGTCGGCGTCTACACCTTCCGTGTCGCTCCGACGGCGCACAAGACGCACGTGCGTCAGGCCGTCGAGGAGATCTGGGGCGTGCGCGTCGCTGACGTTCGGATCGTCAACGTCAAGCCGAAGCCGAAGCGTCGCGGACGGTTCCAGGGCGAGCGCTCCGGCTACAAGAAGGCGATCGTGCAGCTCGCGCCAGGCCAGGCGATCCAGCTCTTCGAAGGGATGGGTGGCTGATGGGCATCCGCAAGTTCAAGCCGACGTCCCCTGGACGTCGTTTCATGTCGATCTCCGACTTCGCCGAGATCACGAAGACCGAGCCAGAGAAGAGCCTGCTCGGTCCGGTGCATCGCACGGGTGGCAGGAACAACAACGGCCGCATCACGACCCGTCACCAGGGTGGCGGCCACAAGCGCCGCTACCGGATCATCGACTTCAAGCGCAACAAGGACGGCGTGCCGGCCAAGGTCGCCTCGATCGAGTACGACCCGAACCGCAGCGCGCGGATCGCGCTCCTCCACTACGTCGATGGCGCGAAGGCGTACATCATCGCCCCGCAGAAGCTCGAGGTCGGCGCGATGATCGCGTCCGGCGTTGACGCGGACATCCGCCCCGGTAACTCGCTGCCGCTCTCGGCGATCCCGACCGGCACGACGGTGCACGCCATCGAGCTTCGCCCCGGTCAGGGCGCGAAGATGTGTCGTGCCGCTGGTACGAGCGCCCAGCTGGTGGCGAAGGAGGCCGGCAAGGCCCTTCTGCGCCTGCCGTCGGGCGAGCTCCGTCGCGTCGAGGACACCTGCCGTGCAACGGTCGGTGGTGTCGGCAACCAGACCCACGCGAACGAGTCCGGCGGCAAGGCCGGCAAGTCGCGTTGGGCTGGCAAGCGCCCGTCCGTTCGCGGTACCGCGATGAACCCCGTCGACCACCCACACGGCGGCGGCGAAGGCAAGACCAAGGGCACTCACCCGGTCACGCCGTGGGGCAAGCCGACGCTCGGTCGGCGCACCCGGAATCCCAAGAAGGCCTCGAGCGCCGAGATCGTTCGCGGTCGCAAGCGCGGCAAGGGCAGGAAGTAGCGATGTCGAGATCGTCCAAGAAGGGCCCATACGTCGACGCGAAGCTGATCGCGAAGGTCGAGGCGATGAACGTCTCGCGCGAGAAGCGCATGCTGAACACGTGGTCGCGCGCGTCCACCATCTTCCCGGAGATGGTCGGCCACACGATCGCCGTTCACGACGGGCGCAAGCACGTCCCCGTGTTCATCTCCGAGGCCATGGTCGGGCACAAGCTCGGTGAGTTCGCGCCCACGCGAACCTACCGCGGCCACGTGTCTGACAAGCAGTCGAAGAGGCGATAGCGATGCCCCGCACATTTGAAGAGACCGGGCTCGTCCGCGCCCAGGCGAAGTGGGTCCGCTCGTCGGCGCGCAAGGCACGCATCGTGCTCGAGCACATCCGCGGCCTGAACGCGACGCAGGCGCGCACGGTGCTGGCGTTCACGACCCGCGACGTCGCAAAGGACATCGACAAGGTGCTCGCCTCGGCGATCGCCAACGCGGTCAACAACCACGGACTCGACGAGGAGACTCTCGTCGTGCACGAGGCGTTCGCCGACGAAGGCGTCACCGCGAAGCGCTTCAAGCCGCGTGCTCGCGGGCGAGCGATGACGATCCGCAAGCGCACCTCGCACGTCACGATCCTGCTTCGCTCCACTGCACCGATCGTCGTCGAGACGGCCCCTGCCGCCACGAAGGTCGCCACCGCGAAGACGACGCCAAAGGCAGCCTCGGCGAAGGCCGAGGAGGTCGTCGTCGAGGCGTCCGTGGCAGGCGTCGAGGAAGCGGTCGCGATCGTCGAGGATGCCCCGGCAAAGCCGAAGCGCACCCGCACCGCGAAGCCGAAGGTCGAGAAGGACGTGACCGAGGACGACGCGGCGGCCGCCGAAGCGTTCGGCACGACGGAGGAGCCCGTAACGGCCGCCGTTGACGACACCAACACCACCACGGAGCCGACGGTTGACGCCGCCGGTGAGGAGGCCTGATGGGGCAGAAGATCCATCCCGGTGGCCTTCGTGTCGGGATCATTCACGACTGGAAGTCGAACTGGTACACCGAGAAGGACTTCGGTCGTTACCTGCTCGAGGACATCCGCATCCGCGAGCACATCTACGGGAAGCTGTCGCACGCCGGCCTCTCCGACATCCACATCAAGAAGGACTCGCAGAAGGTTACGATCGACATCTACACGGCGCGTCCCGGCATCGTCATCGGCAAGTCCGGTTCCGAGGTCGACGCGCTGCGCAAGGTGATCGGCGCGATCACGGGACGCAACGTCCAGATCAACATCAATGAGATCAAGCGACCTGAGCTTGACGCCAAGCTGATGGCGCAGAACGTCGCCGAGCAGCTGCAGAACCGCGTGTCGTTCCGACGCGCGATGAAGCGCTCGCTCGCGTCGGCCGTTCGCTCCGGTGCCGTCGGCGTCAAGGTTCGTTGCTCGGGTCGCCTTGGTGGAACGGAGATGTCGCGCTCGGAGCAGTACTCCGAGGGGCGCGTGCCGCTGCACACCCTTCGCGCGGACATCGACTACGGCTTCGTCGAGGCGAAGACGACCTATGGCCGAATCGGCGTCAAGGTCTGGATCAACAAGGGCGAGATCATGCCCGAGGGGTACGAGGTCACCGGTGCACAGACGCGTCTCGGCGAGGTCGACGCTCGACGTCGTCTTGGCGGTGCGCGCGCTGCGATCGAGGATCTCGGTCCCGCGCGTCCAGCTCGAGCCCGCCGTCCCGGTGGCCCGGGCGGTCCCGGTGGCCCGGGTGGTCCCGGCGGTGGGCAGGGTGGCGGTCGCGGTCGCGGCCCCGGCCAGGGCGGCCCGAACCAGGGTCGTGGCGGCGCTCGCCCAGGCGAGGCGCCGAAGGTCGACCTCGGCGGCGCGACCGGTCGTCGGCCGCGTCCGAAGGGCGAGCGTCCATCGGCCCAGCAGCCGCCGGCCGTTCCCCCGACCTCCGACGCTGCCCCCGAGGGGAGTGACGTCTGATGTTGCTGCCCCGTAGGGTGAAGCACCGCAAGGTCATGCGTGGTCGCCGCACTGGCATGGCCAAGGGTGGCACGCAGGTCTACTTCGGTGAGTACGGGCTGAAGGCGCTCGAGGAGGGCTGGATCTCGAGCCGCCAGATCGAGGCTGCTCGTATCGCGATGACCCGCAAGATCAAGCGCGGCGGTAAGGTCTGGATCAACATCTTCCCGGACAAGCCCGTCACGAAGAAGCCGCTCGAGACCCGCATGGGATCGGGCAAGGGCTCGCCCGAGTTCTGGGTCGCGGTTGTCAAGCCCGGTCGTGTCATGTTCGAGCTCGCCGGCGTCCCGGAACCGCTCGCTCGCGAGGCGATCCGCCTGGCACAGCAGAAGCTCCCGATCCGCTGCAAGTTCGTCTCGAAAGAGGGTGATCTCCTTGAAGGCTAACGAGGTCCGCTCCCTTGAGGTCGACGAGTTGACCGAGAAGCTCTCCGCCGCGCGCGAGGAGCTGTTCAACCTCCGCTTCCGTCACGCGACGGGACAGCTGGAGAACACCGCGCGCATCACTGCAGTCCGCCGTGAGGTAGCACGGATGCTGACGATCCAGCGCCAGGGCGCTGAGGAGACGAAGTAATGGCTGACGAGCAGAAGGACGAGGCTGTGGAGTCTGCGGCTGAGCCCGAGACGCCGGCCGTGGAGACCGCACCGGTCGAGGCGCCCGTTGCCGAGGCAGGAGCGGAGGACAGCGCGCCGGTTGCTGAGGTAGCTGCTGAGGTGCCGGCCGAGCCGGTAGCCGAGGTCGTTGCCGAGGCGCCAGTCGAGGCACCGAAGGCGAGGGCAGCGGCGAAGCCAAAGGCGACAGCGCCGGCGAAGAAGAGCGGCCCGAACCCGGCGTCGACGCCGAAGAACCGGGTCAAGCCGGAGCCCGGGCCGTACGTCCGCACCCCTGCTGGCCCGTCCGAGCAGGGCAAGCGCCGTGAGCGCCGTGGCGTTGTCGTCTCGTCCGTCGAGGACAAGACGATCACCATCCGCGTCGACGTGATGATGGCCCACCCCAGGTACAAGAAGATCATGCGTCGGTCGCTCAAGCTCCGCGTGCATGACGAGGCGAACACCGCGCACACGGGAGACGTCGTCCGGGTCGTCGAGTGCAAGCCGATGTCGAAGACGAAGCGCTGGCGCCTCGTCGAGATCGTTGAGGTGGCAAGGTGATCCAGCAGGAGTCGCGGCTCAAGGTCGCGGACAACACCGGCGCGCGGGAGCTGCTCTGCATCCGCGTCCGGGGTGGTTCGCACCGCCGCTACGCACACGTGGGCGACATCATCGTCGCGACCGTCAAGCAGGCGACGCCAAACGGCACCGTCAAGAAGGGCGACGTCGTACAGGCGGTCGTGGTCCGCACGAAGAAGGCGCATCACCGCGTCGACGGCACCTACATCCAGTTCGATGATAACGCTGCCGTGATCATCGACCCGGCGAAGAACCCGCGCGGTACGCGCATCTTCGGCCCGGTCGCTCGTGAGCTGCGCGAGCGCAACTTCATGAAGATCGTCTCGCTCGCCCCGGAGGTGCTCTGATGGCAGGCCTGAAGATTCGCCAGGGTGACACGGTCGAGATGATCACCGGCAAGGACCGCGGCAAGCGCGGCACCGTCATCGAGTCGCGACCCGTTGAGGGCCGCGTCATCGTCGAAGGTCGGAACATTGCCCGTAAGCACTCCCGCCCGCGCCCCGTTCCGGGCACCCGCGGCGCGCAGATGACGCCAGGTGGCGTGATCGACATCCCGGCCGCGGTTGACGTGTCGAACGTGGCCCTCGTCTGCCCGAGCTGCGACAAGCCCACACGCGTGGGCTTCGAGACGCTCGCAGACGGACGCAAGGTGCGCAGCTGCAAGAAGTGCGGCTCGCAGATCGAGGTCAAGCCATGAGCGAGACGACCTACCAGCCACGGCTGAAGCTGCGGTTCGAGCAGGAGATCCGCCCGCGGCTCCAGGAGAAGCTCGAGTTCACCACGCCGATGCGTGTCCCGCGCGTGACCAAGGTCACGCTCAACATGGGCGTCGGCGAGGCGAAGACCGATCGCAAGGCGCTCGAGCACGCGCAGGGCCAGCTGGCACTGATCGCGGGCCAGCAGCCGATCGTGACGAAGGCGAAGAAGTCGATCGCCGGGTTCAAGATCCGCGAAGGCATGGAGATCGGCACGAAGGTGACCCTTCGTGGCGCTCCGATGTACGAGTTCCTCGATCGCCTCTTGACGGTCGCGCTGCCGCGCATCCGTGACTTCCGGGGGATCAACCCGAACTCGTTCGACGGTCGTGGGAACTTCTCGCTCGGCATCCGCGAGCAGATCATCTTCCCGGAGATCGACTATGACGCAATCGACCAGGTGCGTGGCCTCGACGTGACCATCACGACGACCGCGCGCGCCGATCACGAGGCACGTGAGCTCCTCCGCGAGCTCGGCATGCCGTTCCGGGAGAGCTGAGCAATGGCCAAAGAGTCGCTCAAGGTCAAGGCTGCCCGGCCCGCGAAGTACACGGTCCGCAACTACACCCGCTGTCAGCGGTGTGGTCGTTCGCGTGCCGTCTACCAGAAGTTCGGGCTGTGCCGTATCTGTCTTCGGGAGCTCGCCCACCAGGGCGTCATCCCGGGTATGACGAAGTCGAGCTGGTAAGGAGACAGCATGCTCACTGATCCAATTGCCGACATGCTGACCCGCATCCGCAACGCCAACACGGCGATGCAGGAGCAGACGAAGATGCCGGTCTCAAAGATGAAGGTCGAGATCGCCAAGATCCTCCTCCAGGAGGGGTACATCGCTGGCTACAAGGTCGTCAAGGCCGAGCCAGCCGACCTCCTCGTGGTCGAGCTGAAGTACGGCGAGCAGCGCGAGCGCGTCATCTCGAACCTCAAGCGCATCTCGAAGCCCGGCCGACGCGTGTACACGCCGAAGGACCGCATGCCGCGCGTTCTCGGTGGCCTCGGAACGGCGATCCTGTCAACCTCGACCGGCATCTGCACCGCCCGCGACGCTGCCAAGCGTGGCATCGGCGGCGAGGTGCTGTGCTTCGTCTGGTAGCGGGGAGGACCTGATGAGTCGTATCGGAAGGCTTCCGATCCCCGTTCCAGCGGGCGTCGAGGTCTCGACGAGCCCCGGCAAGGTCACCGTGACCGGGCCAAAGGGCACGCTCGAGCAGGTGATCTCGCCCGACATCACGATCGAGCAGGAGGACGGCCGGCTGCACGTGAAGCGGCCGACCGACCGGGCCGAGCATCGCGCTCTGCACGGGCTCACCCGCTCGCTCGTCGCCAACATGGTGACGGGCGTCACGAGCGGTTTCGAGCGAACGCTCGAGATCCAGGGCGTCGGCTACCGCGCCGTCGCGAAGGGCACCGACCTCGAGTTCGCGCTCGGGTTCTCCCACCCGGTCACGGTGAAGGCTCGCTCGGGCGTCACGTTCGACGTACCGACGCCGACCGTCGTGATCGTGATGGGCATTGACAAGCAGGCGGTCGGGCAGCTTGCCGCGGAGATCCGCGGGCTCAAGCCGCCGGAGCCGTACAAGGGCAAGGGCATCCGCTACGCGGGCGAGCACGTCGCCCGCAAGGTCGGCAAGCGCGCGTAGCGTGGAGAACACCAGATGGCAAAGTTGACAAAAGAGCAGGCACGGGTTCGTCGCCACGCCCGCGTGCGGGCGAAGGTCGCCGGCACGCCGGAGCGTCCGCGGCTCGCCGTGTATCGATCGAACGCCGAGATCTACGTCCAGTTGATCGACGACGTCCAGGGGCACACCCTGGCCGCCGCCGACTCCCGGACGGTGGTTGACGGTGACAAGACGGCGAAGGCCAAGGCGGTCGGCGCGCTGATCGCCGAGCGCGCGAAGGCCGCTGGCGTCGAGAGCGTGGTCTTCGACCGCGGGGGCTACATCTACCATGGTCGCGTCAAGGCGGTCGCCGACGGCGCGCGCGAGGGAGGACTGAGCTTCTAGTGGCCCGCCTACCGAACAGCAGGGACGGCGGCGAGCTCCAAGAGCGCGTCGTCGAGATCAACCGCGTAGCGAAGGTCGTCAAGGGCGGCCGTCGCTTCAGCTTCACCGCGCTCGTCGTCGTTGGTGACGAGGTCGACCAGGTCGGCATCGGCTACGGGAAGGCGAAGGAAGTTCCCGTCGCGATCCAGAAGGCCGTCGAGGACGCGAAGAAGAACATGTTCAAGGTGCCGAAGCACAACACGACGATCACCCACGAGGTGCTCGGTCGCTTTGGCGCCGGCAAGGTGTTGCTTCGTCCGGCTGCTCCCGGTACCGGTGTTATCGCCGGTGCCGGCGTGCGTGCCGTGCTCGAGCTCGCCGGCATCCGCGACGTGCTCGCGAAGTCGCTCGGCACGTCGAACCCGATCAACCTCTGTCGGGCAGCCGAGGCAGGGTTGCGCGACCTGCGCCGCCCGGCTGACGTCGCCCGCCTGCGCGGCAAGCGTATCCGCGACATCCTGCCTGAGCAGGCCGTCGTGGCTGTCGCTGCAGCCGCGGAGACCGAGGGGGCCTGAGATGGCGCTCAAGATCACCCAGACCAGGTCGATCATTGGAGTTCAGAAGGAGCACCACGGCACGCTGCGGTCGCTCGGACTGGGCAGGATCGGCAAGACAACCGTGCGCGAGGACTCGCCCACGCTCCGCGGCCAGCTGCACCAGGTCGGCTACCTGGTGCGGGTCGAGGAGAACCAGGAGTAGGAAATGCCCGAGATCGGACTGCATAACCTCCGCCCGTCCCCGGGCTCGACGAAGACCCGCAAGCGGGTCGGCCGTGGCATGGGTTCCGGGTCAGGCAAGACCTCTGGCCGCGGCCAGAAGGGCCAGAAGTCGCGCTCCGGCTCGCACAACATGCGCGCCGGCTTCGAGGGCGGCCAGATGCCGCTCTACATGCGGATGGGCAAGCTGCGCGGCCCGCAGATGAAGAAGTCGATGCCGATGGGTCCGTTCCGCACGTCGAACGAGATCGTCAACATCGCCGACCTCGCCGAGCGGTTCCCCGCTGGCGCCGACGTCACCCCTGCGACGCTGATCTCTGCGGGGCTGCTGAAGAACCTCCGCGAGGCCGTCAAGGTGCTCGGCAACGGCGAGATCACGCACGCGTTGAACGTCACCGTGAACGGCATCTCGGCGTCGGCCAAGGCGAAGATCGAGGCAGCTGGCGGCACCGTCACGATCCTCGACTTCAAGGTACGCGAGTCCGGGGAGTAGCACGCGTTGCTGACGTCGATCCTGAACGCGTGGAAGATCCCCGACCTGCGCAAGCGGTTGTTGCTGACCGCTGCGGTGCTCGCGATCTACCGGTTCGGAGCCTGGCTCCCGACGCCTGGGGTCGACGCGGAGAGCGTTCGTAAGCTCTTCGACAGCTCGGCGAACACGACGGTCCTCGGCTACCTGAACCTGTTCAGTGGCCAGGCCCTGCAGAACCTCTCGCTGTTCGCGCTCGGGATCATGCCGTACATCACCGCCTCGATCTTCATGCAGCTGATCGTCGTGGTGGTCCCGAGCCTCGAGGCGATGCAGAAGGAGGGCGAGTCCGGACAGCGCAGGATCACGCAGTACACCCGCTACCTGACCTGTGGTCTCGCCATTGCCCAGTCATCGCTCTACGTGTACATCTTTCACAAGGGCTCGGCGCTCGGCGGCTCGAACGCTCTACCGAACCTGACGATCCGCGCGTTTCTCCTGATCGTGCTGTCGCTCACGGCAGGTGCGATGCTCCTGATGTGGCTCGGCGAGCTCGTGACCCGGCGCGGTGTAGGTAACGGCCAGTCGCTCCTGATCTTCGCCTCGATCCTCACCTCGATCCCGCTCGCCATCAGCGCGTGGCTGAACGGTGACGTGTTCGAGAAGCTCTCGTTGCCCTGCGTGATGGTCGCCGTCATCCTCGGCGTCGTGTTCATCAACGAAGGCCAGCGGCGGATCCCGATCCAGTACGCGAAGCGTTCGATCGGCGGGTTCGGTTCGGCCGCTGAAGCGACCTACTTGCCGATGAAGGTGAACCAGGCCGGCGTGATTCCGGTGATCTTCGCCGCGGCGATCCTCGTGCTGCCGCCGACGTTCGGCAAGCTGTTCTCTCCGCTCAACTTCCTCGCCGACTGGCTCGCGCCGGCCTCGTGGGCCTCGATCGTCTTCGAGTTCATCCTGATCGTGGCGTTCACGTTCTTCTACACAGCGGCCGTCGCCTTCAAGCCAGTCGAGCAGGCGGACAACCTGCGCAAGCAGGGCGGCTTCATCCCGGGCATCAGGCCCGGGCGACCGACCGCCGCGTTCCTCGACCGCGTGCTGATGCGCCTGACGTTCCCCGGCGCGCTCTACCTCGGCACGATCGCCGTGCTGCCGACGATCTTCATCAAGGAAGCGCACTTCTCGCAGGCGACGGCGCGCGCCCTCGGTGGCACCTCGATGCTGATCATCGTCGGTGTCGCGCTCGACACGATGCGACAGATCCAGTCGCAGGTGATGATGCGCCACTACGAGGGCTTCCTGAAGTAGTGGCTGGCCGCAACCTGATCATCTTCGGGCCCCCAGGGGCCGGGAAGGGGACACAGGCGCCGCGGCTCGCCGCCGAGTTCGGGCTTCCGCACGTCGCCACAGGCGACATGTTTCGCGCGCACCAGCGCGAGGGTACGGCGCTTGGGCTCCGTGCGAAGGCATACATGGAGGCCGGCGAGCTCGTTCCCGATACGCTCGTGATCGAGATGCTTGTCGAGCGCATCGGACAGGCTGACGCCGCCGACGGCTTCCTCCTCGATGGTTTTCCGCGAACCGTTGCGCAGGCGGTAGCGCTCGACGTGGAGCTCGCGGCGAACGGCTCGCGGATCGACGCGTTGCTCGTGCTCGACGTGACCGAGGAGGACGTCGTGACGCGGATCAGCGGACGCCTCGTGTGCGCGAACGGTCACGTGTTCCACGAGACCTTCTCGCCACCGGCGGTCGCCGCCGTGTGCGACACGTGTGGCCTGGCGCTCGCACGCCGTGCTGACGATGAGCCCGACGTGGTGCGTAACCGCTACCGCAACGTGTACCTCGCACAGACCGCACCGGTGCGTGACCACTACACCGCGCTCGGCGTTCCGGCGCTCGACGTCGACGGCACCGGCTCGACGGACGCCGTCTACGAACGGCTTCGTACGGCCCTCCAACGCCCGTGATCGAGCGGAAGACGTCGCGGGAGATCGCGCGTCAGGCTGAGGCTGGCGCGATCGTCGCGGACGTCCTCGCGCTGATGCGTGCCGAGGCTGCGCCGGGCGTGACGACGGGCGAGCTCGACCGGATCGCCGAACGGGCGATCCGCGCGCGTGGTGGCGTGCCGACGTTCAAGGGGTTCCGGGGCTTCCCCGGCTCGATCTGCGCGTCGCCGAACGACATGATCGTCCACGGCATCCCCGGTGGGTACGCGCTCGTCGACGGAGACATCCTCTCGGTGGACGTTGGCGTCACCTACAAGGGGTTCGTCGGCGACTCGGCTGTCACGTTCGGCGTCGGCTCCCTTCCCGAGCGCACGGTCGCGCTGCTCGCGGCCTGTCAGGCCTCGCTGCATGCTGCGATCGCGGCGTGCCAGGTCGGTGGTCGGCTGTCCGACATCGGCCATGCCTGCCAGGACGTGGTGGAGGCAGCCGGGTTCGCTGTCGTGCGCGACCTGGTTGGCCACGGTGTCGGTCGGCGCATGCACGAGGAGCCGCAGATCCGCAACTACGGCCGGGCCGGCGAGGGGCCGGAGCTGAAGGAGGGGATGGTGTTCGCGATCGAGCCGATGATCACCGCCGGCGATCACGGGATCCGCCTAGACGCCGACGGCTGGTCGATCTTCACCACCGATGGCTCGCTCGCCGCCCACTTCGAGCACACCGTTGCGATCACCCGCGAGGGGCCGCGGGTGCTGACCCTCGGCGCAGACGGCGCCAGCGTCGTCGACGCGCCGCCGGGAGGCTGAACGTGCGCCTTGCGGAGCGCATGAACGCGATCCTCGAGCGGCTCGCCGACGACGGCTCGCTCGGGGTGGCGGAGATCGCCGGCGAGCTCGGCGTCTCCGAGGCGACGATCCGACGCGACCTTCGGCGTCTCGCCGAGCAGCGTCTGCTGGCGCGCACGCACGGCGGGGCGGTGTCACACGGCGTGCTCTACGAGCTGCCGTTACGCTACCGCTCCGCGCGCCACCACGAGGAGAAGATCCGCATCGCGCGGGCGGTGGTCGAGCGGATCGGTGACGCCAGCAGCGTCGGGCTGACGGGCGGCACGACCACCACCGAGGTTGCGCGTTGCCTGAGCGACCGGCCGCGTCTGACGGTCGTGACGAACGCGTTGAACATCGCCGCGGAGCTCGTCGTCCGACCGAACATCAAGCTCGTCGTGATCGGCGGCGTCGCGCGGTCGGAGTCCTACGAGCTCGTCGGGCCACTGGCCGAGGCGACGCTCGCCGGGTTGAACATCGACGTCGCCGTGATCGGCGCCGACGGCGTCCACGTCGACGCCGGCCTCACGACCCACCACGAGGTCGAGGCACAGACGAACCGGGCCCTGATCGAGCGTGCTCGCCGCGTGATCGTCGTTGCCGATGCGTCGAAGATCGGCCAGGCCGCGTTTGCGCGGATCTGCCCCCTAGGAGCGGTTGACGAGCTTGTCACGGATGCTGGCATCGCGCCTGACGCGCGGCTTGCGCTCGAGGCCGAGGGGATACTCGTCCACGTCGTCTGATCGATTTCGCGCGAATCGAGCGCATTCGCGCATCGACGCGCAGCGAGGAGGTAGAGTTCCGCCCGATGCGCCCCCTCGTCTGCGTCTCGCCGAACCCGGCGATCGACCGTATCGCGCTCGCACCTGGGGCGTCGGTCGGCGGTGCCGTCCGCGCCGTCGAGCTGTTGGAGACGCCGGGAGGCAAGGGTGCGCACGTCGCGATGGTGAGCGCCGCGCTCGGGCACCTGGCGACCCTCGTCCTGCCGCTCGGCGGTCATGCCGGCGACCGTTACGCGGCGCTCGCGAGGTCGGAGGGGCTCGAGCTCGTCTCGGTGGTGATCGCCGACGAGACGCGTGGCACGTACACCGTCGTCGATGCCGTCGGCGCGGTCGTTGAGGTGCGCGAGCCATCGCCGTCCTTGACCGCTCTCGAGCTCGAGGCGTTTGCCGCTCTTGTCGGCTCGGCCGTCGCTGCGGCCGACGTTGTCGTGACAAGCGGCAGCCTCCCGGTTGGCCTGCCTTCCTCGTTCCATGCCGACGTCCTTGCGGCATCTCGTCCGGGAGCGTTCACGGTGCTCGACACCGGTGGCGATGCGCTCGTGGCGGCGCTCGCCACGCGTCCCTCGCTCGTCAAGCCGAACCTCGCCGAGGCGGCCGGCTACTCGGGCGTGGCGGTGCCCACGGCGGAGCCGCTCGAGCACCTCGTCCGGCTCGTGCGCGACCTGCAGGAGGGTGGCGCCCGTAACGCGTGGGTGTCCCTCGGTGAGCGTGGGTCGCTTCTCGGCATGGAGGATGGCGTCGTCTGGCACCTGCCGGCGCCGTTCGCGAGCGCTGCAGTGAACGCGGTCGGCTGTGGCGACGCCCTCGCCGGCGGCCTCGTCGCGGCGATCCTCGACGGTCAGAGCCTCCTCGAGGCAGCCGTTCAGGGAGTTGCCGCTGCAGCCTCGAAGGTGCGCCACCTGCACTCTGGCCGGGTCGACCCGGCACAGGTCGCCGACGCCAGATCATCGATCGAGCCCCGCCGGCTCGCCTGAGAGGAAGGACGCGATGTCCGTCACGGATCACCCGAAACCCGGCCCTGGCACCCTGCGCGGCCTGCGCGCGATGACGACGGTTGACGGCCGGGTCGCCGCAGTCTCGGTCGACCAGCGCCAGGCGCTGCGCAAGATGCTCAGCGCAGCAGGGTCGCCGGCGAGCGCCGCCGACCTCCGCACGTTCAAGGTCGCCGTCGCTCGTGCGCTCGGTGACATCGCCCCGGCGCTGCTCGTCGACCCGCAGTACGGCCTGCCGGCCGTCGCCGCCGACCAGCACGTCGCCGCGCGGCTCCCGCTGATGGTCGCGATCGAGGACTCGGGAACGATCGCCTGGCAGGGAGGCGAGCGGTCGCTCGCGCTCAGCGGGTGGGGACCGCAGGAGGCACGCAACGCCGGAGCGTGCGCCGCGAAGCTCCTGGTCTACCTGCGGGCTGATCACCCGGCGACGCTGGCGGTCGGCGTTGACTATGCGACCGCCGTGCGTCGCGCGTGTCGGCTCGCCGACCTTCCCTTCATCCTCGAGCTGGTGCCGTTTCCGCTCGTCGACGAGGACCCCACCACCTACGCCGCGGCGTTCGGGCGCCACGTGCAGGCGATCGCCGAGGTGGGCGCAGCCCTCGCGCCCGACCTGTTGAAGATCCCGTTTCCCGCACCGCTCGGCTCAGACGAGCCGGCCGTCGGCGCGCTCGACCAGCTTGCCAACCTCCCTGTCCCGTGGGCGGTGCTCTCGGCCGGCGCGGAGTTCGAACGGTTTGTCGGGCGCGTGGAGCGCTCGCTCGATGACGGTGGGGCCGTGGGGTTCATCGCCGGGCGCGCGCTCTGGAAGGACGCTGTCGGTGTCGCTGGCGTCGACACCGCGCTGCGCGACGGGGCCCGGAGGCGTCTCGAACGGCTGCTCGAGGTGATCGTCGGGCGCGGCAGGTCGTTGCCGCTGCCGACGGTCGACGACGACCCTGGGTGGTTTCGGCGGTGAGCGCATTTGACGTCGTCGTGGTCGGGGAGTGCAACCCCGATCTCGTTCTGAGCGGCGGAGCGATCGTTCCGGTCTTCGGTCAGGTCGAGCAGCTTGTCGACGACGCCCGGCTCGTGATCGGCGCCTCCGCGGCGATTACCGCCTGCGGGCTCGCGCGGCTTGGTCTGCGCGTCGCTCTCGCATCGGTCGTCGGCGACGACGTGTTTGGTCGCTTCATGCGCGATGCACTCGACGGGCGGGGCGTCGACACGACCGGCGTGATCGTTGATGCGACGGTCGCGACGGGTCTCTCGGTGATCCTCTCGGCCGGTGATGACCGCGCGATCCTCACCGCCCCTGGCGCGATGACCGCGATGCGCGCCGACCTGGTTCCCGCCCACCTGCTGGTCGGTGCTCGACACGTCCACGTCGCCAGCTTCTACGTGCAGCCGCAGCTGCAACCGGGCGTTGCCGGCCTGTTTCGCGCGGTGCGCGCGGCGGGTGCGACAACGTCGCTCGACACCAACTGGGATCCGGCCGACCGCTGGGACGGACACCTCTCCGCCGCGCTCGCGGAGACTGACGTCTTCCTCCCGAACCGCGAGGAGGCGCTGCGGATCACGCGTGCGGAGACGGTCGAGGCGGCAGCGGCGGCGCTCGCCGCGTCAGGGGCGACCGTCGTCGTCAAGCAGGGTGCTGACGGCGGCCTCGCGCGCCGGGGTGCCCACGTCGTCCGCGCGAGCGCGCCGGCGGTCGATGTCGTCGACACGACGGGTGCCGGCGACTCGTTCGGCGCAGGGTTCCTGGCCGCGTGGCTCGGAGGGCTCGACATCGAGGAGGCGCTCGCCATCGCCGTCCGTTGTGGCTCGCTCTCGACGCGCGGCGTTGGCGGGACGGCCAGCCAGGTGACGTGGGCGGAGGCTCAGCGCCGCAGTGACTCGGGCAGCCAGTCGTTGTAGGCGTCGAGCAGCTCGTCCGTGAGCGAGCTGATCTGGTCGAGCGTGAGGGACGCGGCCGCGTTCGGATCGAGCATCGCAGCGTGGTGCACGTGGTCGCGGCGTCCCTCGAGGACGGCCTGCACGGTGAGCTCACAGACGTTGATGAACGTCCGGTTGAGCGCCGCGAGCTGCACCGGGTAGTGAGGCACGTGGACGGGCGCGAGCCCGGTGCGGTCGGCAAGCACTGGCGTCTCGACGCAGGCGCCGAGAGGCAGGTTTGCGATCTGCCCATCGTTGCGCATGTTGCCGTAGATGACGCGCGGCTGCCCGGTGACGATCGAGTGGATGATCAGCGAGGCGTACTCCCACGATCGCTCGATCTCGAGCGGCCGGCCGGCGGCGAGGTCGCGCTTCACGACGTCGTACTCGTCGAGGTTCTCCTCGCTGCGCCGTACGTACTCGCCCGGTGGAATGCGCAGACGTTCGATCTCGGCGTCGTGGCGCATGTACCACGGCACGTACTCGGCGGAGTGCTCGCTCGACTCCGTCGGAAAGTAGCCGAGGCGCCGGTGCATGTCGACGCGTACGCGTCGTTGCAGCTCGGGGTTTGCCGCGATCGCCGCGTTAACGCGTGGGTAGAGGTCGACGCCGTCGCGCTCGAGGCGCAGGATGAAGGCCTGGTGGTTGATGCCAGCGCCGAGGAACGTCACGTCGTCGATCGCCTCTCCGGCGAGCTCGGCGAGCATCGCTGACGTCCCCTGCACCGAGTGGCAGAGCCCGACGACGTTTCGGGTGGGCGTGCCGGCGTAGACGAGCCAGCAGATCATCGCCATCGGGTTCGTGTAGTTGAGCAGCCACGCATCAGGGCAGAGCTCAGCCATGTCGTTCCCGAGACCAAGCACCACGGGCGCCGTGCGGAGGGTGCGGATGATCCCGCCGATGCCGAGCGTGTCACCGATCGTCTGCCGGAGCCCGTAGGAGAGCGGCAGACGATAGTCGCGGAGCGTCGCCTCGTGCCCGGCGACCTGTACGGAGTTGATCACGAAGTCAGCGCCCACAAGGGCGCGACGACGGTCGAGCTCGGCGCGCACCGTCGGCGTTGTGCCGAGCTGTCGGGCGACCTGGTGCGCGAGCCGCTCAGCGGTCGCGAGCCGGTCGGCGTCGATGTCGTGCAGCACGATCTCCGCGTCCGCGAGCTCCGGGAAGGCGAGGATATCGCCGAGCAGGTTTCGCGTGAAGACGACGCTTCCCGCGCCGATGAAGACGATTCGTGTCACGTCAGGGCCCTCTCTGAAGGATTCGTCGCGCGTTGTCGCGGTAGACCGCCTCGAGCACGTCGCGTTCCAGGCCGAGCCCGGAGATCGCCCAACGCCCCTGCGTCGGCACGTCGTCCGGGTCGCCGTAGGCGAAGTGCTCGTCCTCTGACTCGAGGAACCGCCATGCCCTCTGATACTCGGCCCCGTCCGGCGGAAAGCAGTCCGACCCGTACAGCACCCGCGTCGGATGGCGGCGGATCAGCCGTGCGGCGGCGCGTGGCTGGCGGCCAAGCTCGCCGATCCGTGCTGAGATGTCCACGTTGAAGTTCGGATACGCCGTCAGCATCCGGTCGACCCACGCGAGGTCCTCGGCGTAGCAGCCGACGTGCGCGCCGATGAAGGTCGTCGCCGGATGGGTCGCGACGATCGCCTCGAGCGCGGCCATCAGCCGCTGAAAGGTCGGGAATCGACCACCGTAGAACGACCACTCGGGGTGCACGCCGAGCTCCTCAAGGCGCTCGTTGTGGCAGTCGATCGGGTCGAAGAAGGCAACCGGGTCGGCCGTGTGGATCAGGACCGGAAGCCCGAGCACGCCTGCCTCGTGCCAGAGCGGAGCGATCCGCTCGTCGTCCGGGAGGAGCAGGTCGCCGTGCTCGTCCTCGAAGCCAAGGCCGAGATCCTTCCAGACCTTCAGCCCCTGCGCGCCCCGCGCGGCCGAGCTGCGCAGGCTCGTGACGAGGCGCTCCGACCAGCCTGGCTCTCGCGCCTCGCGCCAGTCAACGTGACAGAACGTGATGAACCGACCAGGGTGCGCCCGGTCGTAACGGTCGAGGTTCGCTTCGAGCTCGTCCCCCCAGCGGCCGTCGAGGTTGACGATCGACGTAACGCTGCAGCGGTCGAGCAGGTCGAGCAGCTCGCCGACGTCGGGCGCCACCCAGGTCTCCGTCAACCAGCGACCGAGGTGGTTGTGCGCGTCGATCGCGGGCACGCACGGTCGAACGATGGAGGTAACGGCCGTCCGAAGCGCGGGGCGTGGCAGGTACCGGGAGAGCGGCAGCGTCCTTGGGTCGACCGTCATCATGGCGAGTATAGGAGATCCTGCTTGACTCGTGATCGATTCGCGACTATTCTCGAGCGAAATGAGCGCATTCGGACATTCACACCGCCTTGCGGCCGTCACGGCGACCGGTCTCGTCGTACTCCTCGCTGCCTGCGGCGGAGGTGCTAGCACGCCGGGCACCGCGCCGACCACCGGCGGCGCGGGAACCGCCGCCCCGGTCGAGATCACCCTCTGGCACGGGCAGGTCGACGTCGCGCAGAAGACGCTGGACGCGATGGTCGCGGACTTCAACACGTCGCATCCGAAGATCGTCGTGAAGACCGACTCGGGTGGTACGACCACCGACAACATGCTCGAGAAGGTGCAGGCGGCGCTTGCTGCCGACGCCGCCCCTGACATCTCCTACCTCTACGGCTCGCAGCTCGCGCAGCTCGTCGCGACCGGGAAGGTTGCCGACCTGACCGCCGAGGTGAAGGAACCAAGCTGGGCGTGGAGCGACTTCTGGCCGGCGATGCAGGACGGCGTCGTCGTCGACGGCAAGGTTCGCGGCATCCCCTCGGCGATCGGCGACTTCGCGGTGATCTACAACAAGAGCCTGCTTGCAGCGAAGGGGATCGCCGAGCCAACGTCGGACTGGACGTGGTCAGACTTCCGAGCAGTGGCGTTGAAGGCGACGGACAAGGCGGCTGGCACGTTCGGCACGGGGTTCCCGGTGGACGGATCGGAGGACACGGCGGTGCGCTTCCTCTACAAGCTCTGGCAGGGCGGTGGCGACCTGCTCAACGCCGACAACACGAGCGCGACCTTCAACACCCCGGCGGGCGTGACGGCGCTCGAGACGTATCGCGCGATGGCGGTCGACGACCGCTCGATGTACCTCGATGCGCAGAACGCGGGAAAGATCGAGCAGCTGTTCAACGCGGGCAAGATCGCCTTCTTCGTCACCGGCCCGTGGGAGCTTGAGACGGTGACTGCGGCGAAGATCGACTACGGCACGCAGGTGCTCCCTGGCACGAACGGCGACCATACGACGACCGCCGGCACCGACAGCTGGGTCGTCTACGACCACGGTCCAGCGCGCAAGGCGGCGGCGGCGACGTTCCTCAAGTGGCTCACCCAGCCGGCACAGGACGCCCGTTGGGCGTTGGCGACGGGCTCGCTGCCCCTGCGCTCGACGACCGTCAGCGACCCGGGCTTCGCCTCCTTCTACACCACCTATCCTGGCAACGACCTGTTCGTCAAGAACCTCGCGAACGCGAAGAGGGCGAAGCCGAGGACGACCGCGCTTCCCGAGGTCTTCACGGCGGTCGGCAAGGCGGTGTCGGCGGTCCTGCTCGGACACGGGGACGCGAAGGCGGCGCTGGACGGCGCGGCTCAGCAGGCGAACGCCGCGCTGGCGGGCCAGTGAGCGACACGGAGCGCGAGATCGCCTCGCAGCCGGACTGCTGGGCGCGCGCGACCGTGCTCGCGGCCACCCTTGGCGACGCGCTCGGCGTCGCGGGTGAGCGCGTCGCGTTCGTCGGCTGCGGCACCTCCTGGTTCATGGGGCAGGCTGCGGCAACCCTGCGCGAGACGGCGGGGCTCGGGGAGAGCGACGCGTTCCTCGCGTCGGAGATGCCGACCGGGCGCCGTTACGACCGGGTCATCGCGATATCGCGATCGGGCACGACGAGCGAGCTGATGACCGCGCTCGCCGCCTTGCCTGAAGGCACGCCGACGGTCGCCGTCGTTGCCGTCGCCGGGATGCCGATCGAGGCTGCAGTTGATCGCACGGTCGTGCTCGACTTCGCTGACGAGCGCTCGGTCGTGCAGACACGATTCGCGACGACCGCGCTGGCGCTGCTGCGTGCCGCCTACACCGGCGACCAGCTCGCGCGGGCGATCAACGATGCCGGATCGGTGCTCGCCGAGCCGGCGCCGGCGGTCGGGCACAGCCGCGTCCAGTTTCTTGGCACGGGCTGGCGCGTCGCGCTCGCCTACGAGGCGGCGCTCAAGGTTCGCGAGGCTGCGCAGGCCTGGTCAGAGGCGTACCCGGCGATGGACTACCGGCACGGGCCGATCGCGATCGCTGACCGGGACACGCTGGTCTGGACGTTTGGTGAGCCGCCGCCGGGCCTGCTCGACGAGGTGCGTGCGACGGGGGCGGCCGTCTACGCGAACGACCTCGACCCGCTCGCGCAGCTCGTCGCCGCGCAGCGTCTAGCGGTCGCCGTCGCGCGGTCCAAGGGCCTCGACCCCGATCGACCGCGCAACCTCTCCCGTTCCGTCATCCTGCCGCCCACGAACCAGTAGGAGCTCGCCGATGTCGCGCCGAACGCTCACCCTCTCCGCCGCCGCGCTCGTCGCGGCGCTCGCCGCCGGCTGTGGCTCCTCGGGGTCGAGCGACCCGGGCGCGATCTCCTCCGGCCCCGTGCATATCACGATCTGGCACGGACAGATCGACACCGCGAAGACGGCTCTCGACGCTGCGATCGTCGCGTTCAACAAGACCCACAGCGACGTCGTCGTCGAGTCTGACACGGGCGGGACGACTGCGGATCACATGCTTGAGAAGATCCAGGCATCGATCGCCGCCGACGCCGAGCCGGACATCTCCTACCTGTTTGGCTCACAGCTCGCGAACGTCGTCACGACGGGGAAGGTGGCGGACATGACGAGCGCCGTCGCCGATCCGTCCTGGGCGTGGAGCGACTTCTGGCCGGCCGAGCAGCAGGCGACGACCGTCGACGGCAAGGTGCGGGCGATCCCCGCGCTCGTCGACAACTTCGGTGTCATCTACAACCGGAAGCTCCTCGCGGCGAAAGGGATCGCTGAGCCGAAGGCGGGCTGGACGTGGGCTGACTTCCGTGCCGCCGCAAAGGCGCTGACGGACAAGGGGTCTGGCGTCTTCGGCACCGGCTACCCGATCGACGGCTCGGAGGACACCGCCGTTCGCTTCACGTTCTCGCTCTGGCAGCGTGGCGGCGACCTGGTGTCCGCGGACGGCGCCACGTCGACGTTCGCGACCGCCGACGGCGTGGCGGCGCTCGAGATGTGGCGCCAGATGGCCGTCGATGACCGCAGCGTGTACCTCGACTCGGAGAACGCCGGTAAGACCGAGCAGCTCTTCAACGCCGGCAAGATCGGCTTCTTCGTCACCGGCCCGTGGGAGCTTTAGCTCGGTGCAACAGGCGAAGATCGACTACGGCACCCAGGTCCTTCCCGGCACGGCGGGCAACCATGCGACGATCGCCGGCCCGGACAACTGGGTCGTCTATGACCACGGCGCCGCCCGCACGAAGGCCGCGCTCGAGTTCCTCAGGTGGTTCACGGGGCCTGAGCAGAGCGCCAAGTGGTCGCTCGCGACCGGCTCCCTGCCGATCCGAACCTCGACGACGACGCAGCCTGGGTTCGACGCCTTCTCCACCACCTACCCCGGCAACGAGGTGTTCGTCGCGAACCTCGCGAACGCGACGAAGGCGAAGCCGCGGGTGACGGCGCTCCCCCAGGTGTTCGATGCGATTGGCAAGGCGGTCGCGTCGACGCTGCTCGGCAAGACGAGCGCGAAGGCTGCTCTCGACGACGCGAAGCAGGCTGCCGACAGTGCCCTCGCCGCGGGGTAGCCGAGGGCAGTTACGCGGCGGGCTCCGGCGCCGTCGGCGCCGTGAGACGCTCGAGGCATGGGCCTTCGTCTCACCGGCCGCGATCGTCGTCGCTGCGCTCTCGCTCGTGCCGTTCGCGTGGGCGTTCGTGCTCTCGCTCCGCAAGCAGGCGTTCTCTGGACCGTCTACGTTCGTCGGTACGCGCAACTACGAGCGGCTCCTGACGAGCGACCCGGCGTTCCGGACGGCGGTCTCAAACACCTTGCGCTACACGCTGGCCTACGTCCCGGCAACGCTGTTCCTCGGGCTGGTGATCGCGTTGCTGTTGAACCAGAAGGTACGTTTCGTTGGCGTCTACCGCACGCTGATCTTCGTGCCCTTCGTCGCATCGAGCGCGGTCACGGCCCTGATGTTCGGCATCGTCTTTGACTCGAGCTTCGGCATCGTCAACGCTGCGCTTGGCGTGGTCGGGATCGGGCCCGAAGGGTTCTTCGACGATCCCGACCAGGCACTGTGGGCCCTCGTGATCGCGTCGCTGTGGGGTAACGTCGGCTTCAACGTCGTCCTCTACCTCGCGGCGATCCAGGACGTCCCGCTCGAGCTGCGCGAGGCGGCGTCGATCGATGGGGCGAACGTGTGGAACACGTTCCGGCACGTGGTCGTCCCGCAGCTCGGGCCGGTGACGACGTTCCTGACGCTGTACCAGACCCTGAACGCGCTCCAGCTGTTCGACCTGGTCTACGCGCAGACCCGCGGTGGGCCGCTCGACGCGACGACGACCGTCGTCTACTACGTGTACCAGCAGGCCTTCCGCTACTTCCATGCCGGCTACGGATCGGCCGCGGCCTGGCTGCTCTCGCTCGTGATCCTCGCGATCGGCGTCCTCGAGGCGCTGCTCTACCGGCGGCGTGGGCTGGCGGGGGGCGTCGCGTGAGGTTTCACTGGTCGCACCTGCTGCTGTTCCCGACGGCGCTGCTGTTTGGGCTGCCGTTTCTCTGGAGCGTCGACCAGGCGTTCATGCCTGACGGCGACATCAACCGCTTCCCACCCCGGCTCCTGCCTCATCGATCTCGTTGCGCGGCTTCCAGATCGTCTTCAACGAGACAGACTTTCCCCGTTGGTTCCTGAACAGCGCCATCGTCAGCGTCACCGTCGTCGCGCTCACGCTGCTCCTCTCCGCCGCCGCGGCCTACGCGTTCGCTCGGATGCGCTTCATCGGCTCCGTGACCCTGCTCGGGCTGATGATCGCGACCTGGATCGTGCCGTTTCAGCTGACGATGATCCCGACGTTCATCCTCTTCCACGACCTCGGGCTGGTGAACAACATCCCCGGCCTGATCGTGCAGCCGCTGCTCGGCACCATCCCGCTCGGCGTGTTCATGCTGCGACAGTTCTTCGTCTCGATCCCGCGGAGCGTCGAGGAGGCCGCGATGATCGATGGCGCCTCCCGGCTCACCGTCCTGCTGCAGGTCGTCTTGCCGCTCGCTGGCCCCGCCATCGCCGGGCTCTCGATCCTGACGTTCCTGACGGTCTGGAACGACCTGTCCTGGCCTGTAATCGCGATCCAGGGCAAGGAGAGCTACACGCTGCAGCTCGGCCTGACGACCTTCCAAGGGCAACGGCGCACGGTCTGGTCGGCGTTGCAGGCGGCGAACCTCCTGACGATCCTGCCCGTGATGGCGCTCTTCCTGCTGGCGCAGAAGCGGTTCATCCAGTCGCTCGCCGCTACGGCGGTGAAGGGGTGAGCGACCGGCGCGGGGTCGTACCAGCGCGATCCGGCGAGGTGTTCGCTACAGTGCTCTTCCTCGGGCTTGGACAGCCGGGGGAACCGTCGTGGCCGACCTCGCTCTCGTGCTAGAGTGCGAGCTCGCGGCCCGAGGGCTCGTGTCTGCGTGCGCTCCGGCGCGCGTGGTGTCACCAGGTAAACCGCCGCCCTATGAGGGCGAGGGGGATTCATGAAGGTTCGTCCCAGCGTCAAGCCGATGTGCGACAAGTGCCGGATCATCCGGCGCGCTGGCACGGTCCTCGTGATCTGCACGAATCCCCGCCACAAGCAGCGCCAGGGCTAGAGGGAGTACCGAGTAGTGGCCCGTATTGCAGGTGTCAACCTCCCGCGCGAGAAGCGCGCGGAGATCGGCCTGACCTACATCTACGGCATTGGCCGCACGACCTCACAGAAGGTCTGCGCCGACACCGGGATCGACATGAACACGAAGGTGCGTGACCTCACCGAAGCCGAGGTTGCGCGACTTCGCGCCTACATCGACGCGAACCTCACGGTCGAGGGCGACCTCCGCCGAGAGCGCTCGTCGGACATCAAGCGTCTGATGGAGATCGGCTGCTACCGCGGCCTCCGTCACCGCCGTGGCCTGCCCGTCCGTGGGCAGCGCACGCGGACGAACGCCCGTACCCGCAAGGGGCCGAAGAAGACCGTCGGCCGTCAGCGCAAGAAGTAAGAAAGGATCGACTTCGTTTCATGGCTCCTCCGCGCAGGCAGGCAGGCGGTACGCGTGGTCGCACCCGCCGCAAGGTTCGCAAGAACGTTGCGGTCGGTCAGGCCCACATCAAGACGTCGTTTAACAACACGCACGTCTCCATCACGGATCGCGAAGGCAACGTCATCGCGTGGAAGAGCGCCGGCGGCGCGGGCTTCAAGGGCTCGCGGAAGTCGACGCCGTTCGCGGCGCAGGTGACCGCTGACGCCGCCGCCCGTGAGGGCATGGAGCACGGGCTCCAGAAGGTCGAGGTCTTCGTCAAGGGGCCCGGTTCGGGCCGTGAGACCGCAATTCGTTCGCTTCAGGCCGCTGGACTCGAGGTCACCGGCGTGAAGGATGTCACCCCGCAGGCGCACAACGGCTGTCGGCCGCGTAAGCGCCGTCGCGTCTGATCCCGTTAGGAACCGATGGCTCGCTCTACCGATCCCAAATGCAAGAAGTGCCGCCGCGAGGGCATGAAGCTCTTCCTCAAGGGCGAGCGCTGCCTGACCGAGAAGTGCGGCATCGAGCGCCGTGCCTATCCGCCTGGCCAGCATGGCCGTGGGCGCACGAAGCAGTCCGAGTACCTGGCCCAGCTGCGCGAGAAGCAGAAGACGAAGCGGTACTACGGTGTGCTCGAGAAGCAGTTCCGTACGTACTACGAGAAGGCATCGGCGCGCACCGGCATCACCGGTGAGAACCTGCTTCGCCAGCTCGAGTGTCGGCTGGACAACGTGGTGTACCGTCTCGGCTTCTCTGCGTCGCGTGCGCAGGGCCGCCAGTTCGTCCGCCACGGACACTTCTGGGTCAACGGTCGCCGGGTGAACATCCCCAGCTTCCAGGTCCGTCCGGACGACATCGTCTCGATGCGCCCGGGAGCGGCAGCCGAAGAGGCGATCCGCGACGCGACTGACCTCACCGCCTCGGTAGCCAACTGGCTCCAGGCTGATCATGACAACCTGACCGGTAAGGTGCTGCGCCTTCCCGACCGCGAGGAGATCGACACTCCGGTCCAGGAGCAGCTCATCGTCGAGCTCTACTCGAAGTGATGGCCACCATGCTCGACTTCCAGATTCCACAGATCACCGCTGAGTCGTCCGACGAGCACCGCGGCGTGTTCACGGTCGAGCCGCTCGACCGCGGCTTCGGCTACACGTTCGGCAACTCGCTTCGGCGCGTGCTGCTCTCCTCGCTCGAGGGGTGCGCGGTCACGTCCGTCAAGATCGACGGCGTGCAGCACGAGTTCACGACGGTGCCTGGCGTCCGCGAGGACGTCACGGACATCATCCTGAACCTGAAGAACCTCGTGTGCCGCCTCCACGGTGAGGCGCCGGAGATCGAGGCCGACGTCTCGAAGGACGGCCCTGGCGTCGTCACGGCGGGCGACATCGTCGCCTCCGCGGACCTCGAGGTGCTGAACCCGGAGCTCGTCATCTGCCACCTCTCTGAGGGCGCGCGGTTCGAGATGACGCTGACGATTGGTCGCGGTCGCGGCTACAACCCCGCCGATCAGAACAAGAACTACGAGTCGACGATCGGTGTCATCCCGGTCGACTCGATCTTCTCACCGGTGCGCCGCGTCACCTACCACGTCGACAGCGCCCGCGTCGGGCAGCGCACCGACTTCGACAAGCTCACGCTCGACGTCAAGACGAACGGCGCCGTGAACCCGAAGGATGCCGTCACGCAGGCAGCCGAGCTGTTGATCCGTCAGCTTGCGATCTTCACGACGCTTGACACTGCCGAGCTGCTGCAGAGCGCCGACATCGCGCGACGTGACGCCGGCGAGGTTGCCGCACCGCAGGCGAACGGCATGGAGAACATCCTCATCGAGGAGCTCGAGCTTGGCGTACGCTCCTACAACTGCCTGAAGCGTGTTGGCATCGAGACGATCGGTGACCTCGTGACGAAGTCGGAGCAGGAGCTTGCTGCGATCCCGAACTTCGGCAAGAAGTCGATCGAAGAGGTCAAGGAGACGCTCGCGACGCACGGTCTCTACCTTCGCGGGGAGGCGTCGTGAGGCACCAGCGCAAGGGGCGCAAGCTTGGTCGTGACGCCGCGCACCGCAAGGCGATGTTCGCGAACCTGACTGGCGCGCTCGTCACGCACGGCCGCATCAAGACCACCCTGGCGAAGGCCAAGGAGGTTCGGCCGATCGCTGAGAGCATGGTCACGCTCGGCAAGCGGGGCGACCTGCACGCTCGGCGTCAGGCGATCGCCTTCCTGCGGTCGAAGACCGTCGTGCACGCGCTGTTCGCCGACGTCGCTCCGCGGTTCGAGGAGCGCGAGGGAGGCTACACGCGCATCGTCAAGCTCGGCCCGCGTCAGGGTGACGCAGCCGAGATGGCGTACCTCGAGTTCGTCGACTAGCGTCAGCCGTGCTCGAGGCTCGCGCGGGACTTGTCGGGACGGCGGCGTTCACGCTACCGATCCCGGACGGCTGGGTTGATCGCACCGTCGTCACGATCACCGGGCACGCCGAGGATGGCTTCGCGCCAAACGTCGTCGTCACCTCGGAGAGATTGTGCGACAACATGGGACTTGGTGGGTTCTCCTCCGGCTGGTTGAACCGGCTGGCCGAGGAGGTGCCGGTGGTCGAGGAGCGAGCCGTTGAACACGTCGACGTGGCGGGCGTGCGTGCCCATGTTCGTGTCGTCTCCTGGCACGCCGCCGGCCTGCGCCTTCGCCAGATCGCTGCGCTGCTCGTCCACGGTGAGTCGGCCTACGCGATCGTCGGGACGGCGACGGAGTGGACGTTCGACGACCTCGAACGATCGTTCCGGACGCTGCTCGACGGGTTCCAGCTCGCCGCCGGGGACCCGGCATGAACGCCACCCGGACGGATGTCGCGGTGCTGCTTCGCGACGTCGCCGGCTCGCTCGAGTCGACGAGTCCGGTGGACGCTGAGGACGCCTATCGTCGGTCACTGGTGCTCGCGCCGAACGTGGCATGCGCCCATGCGGGCATCGCTCGAGCGCTGTTTGACCTGGACCGCTACAGCGAGGCCGACGGACACCTGCGGCGCGCTCTGGCGGTTGAGCCGCAGCACGACGAGGCCCTGCGGCTCCGCGCCGCGTACCTGCTAGCGGAAGGGCGGGTGCCAGAGGCACTGGACACCCACGCCGTGGCGTTCGAAAGCGGTGCCAAGGGCGGCGCCACCACCGCCGGCTTCGCTGATCTCCTGTCCCGCCTCGGCCTGCGCGCGGACGCCGTCGCTGCCTACCGGTCGGCGCTCGAACGGGAGGAGATGGCTGAGGCGCACGCGAACCTCGCGCTGCTGCTCGTCGACGCGCGCCAGCTCGACGAGGCGCTCGCCCACCTCGACCGTGCCGCAACGCTCGACAGCGGCGATCTGACGATCCGACTGAACCGGGCAAACGTGCTCGTCGAGCTCGGTCGGCTCGACGAGGCCGATGACCAGTATCGTGCCCTCCTCGCTGACCCGAGCGTCGGCGGGGCGGCCTCGCTCGGACTCGCGGCGGTGCACGATGCCGCCGGTCGTTGCGACGAGGCGCGCGTTGCGCGCGTCGCTGCCGTGACGCACACGCCCGAGCTAGCAAGGCGGTGTACGCCACGTCAGACGCCGATGGGCGTCTGATGCGTCCGACCCTCCTCGCCGTGTTGCGTGCCGTGGTCGGGCTCGCGTTTCTCGTCACCGGGGCGGGTAAGGTGCTCGATCACGCCACCGAGGCGAGGCGCTTCGCCCACTGGGGGCTGCCGATGCCCGACCGCGCCGTGTACGTCGTCGCGGCGCTCGAGCTCCTCGGTGGTCTCGTGGTGCTGCTCGGCCTGCTCACGCGGCTTGGCGCGCTCGTGCTGCTGTTCGACATGCTCGGCGCCCTCGCGACGGCCGGGCGAATCGACCACGGCTTCCACCTCCTTGCGCCGGTCGTGCTCGGCGCTATCTGTCTCGTGCTGGCCGCGCGGGGCGGAGGGCGCTGGCAGCTCGTCGACGTCATCGATCCCGCCTGACGGCGCGGTCGCCAGTGCACCTGCGCCTGACGCTGGAGTACGACGGGACGGCGTTCAAGGGCTGGGCGCGCCAGCCCGCCCGGCGCACGGTCGAGGGCGTCCTGAGCGCCGCCCTCGACGTCTGCTTCCCCAGGTGGTCGGGGCTCGCCGTCTGCGGGCGTACCGACGCGGGCGTACACGCCTTGGCGCAGGTCGCGAGCGTGACGGTGCCCGACCGCTTGCCAGAGCGTGCCGTGGCGCTGGTGTTGAACGCGGTCCTTCCTGAGGACGTCTCGGTCCTGTCGGCGGTTGCCGTCGAGGGCTCGTTTCATGCCCGTCATAGCGCCCGCGCGCGTTCCTACACCTATGGCGTCCGTCTGGGCAGCGCCCCGTCGGCGCTCGCCGCACGCCGCGCGCTTCACCACCCACGAGCGGTCGACGTCGCCGTGCTGCATCGCTGGGCGCGCGCCTTCGTCGGGACGCATGACTTCCGCGCGTTCACCCCGACCGAGACCCAGCATCGGACATTCACGCGCACCGTGCACGTCGCTCGCTGGGAGACGACCGCCGACGGGCTGCGGTTCGTGATCGCCGGCGACGGGTTCCTCCGCCACCAGGTCAGGACGCTCGTCGGAACGATGCTGCAGGCGGCGCGGCACGAGCCGATGGCGGCACCCGAGGAGCTGCTCGGTGGCGCCCATCGTCGCGACGCCGGCGTGACGGCGCCGCCGCACGGCCTCTACTTCGCCGGCGCCCGGTTCGCAGGCGAGCGCGAGGGAACCGAGCTGGCGCTGGTCGGCCCGCCCTGAACGATCAGGAGGTCGGGGCCTCGTCGTCGCCGGGCGCCTTGCAGAGCGTCAGCACCTCGTCGATCGTGGCCCGATGACGCTCGCCACCCTCCAGGTGCACGGCGACGAGGAACCGCGGGTCGCGATGCTCGAAGCGCACGATCTTGCCCGGCACGTCGCCGCCGATCGCGCGACCCGCGCGTGACCGGAACCCGATCGTGACCGCGGTGCGGTCAGGCAAGCGGCGCTCGGAGACGAACGCGACGCCGCTCTGTGAGATGTCCACCACCGTCCCGTTCAGCCCCGGGTCGGACATACCCTCGGGTCGGAGGATCGGCTCGCAGCGCACAAGCATCGTCACCGCTGGCCGGATCCGTGGGTGGGCGCGCCGTTCGACGATCTCCGCCTCGACGACCTTCGCGAAGACGATGTTCTTCCGCGCCGACGGGTAGACGACGACTGGCGCCTCGTTCGCGCCCTCCTCCGTGCCCCAGATCAGCGTCAACGCCGTGCCGTCGACGATCTGCTCGCCCGCGACGAACCAGACCGCGCCCGACGCGACGTTGTTGATCTCGCCGGTGACGGTCCGGCCGTTCTCGAGGACGGCCTCGATTCTCGTTCCCACGGGAGGCAGCGCGACAGCCATGACGCGGTTCCTATCGGCAGGGGAGCGCGGGAGCGTTAGCATCCCTCGGTGCCGCGCATGACGTCAAAGGGACAGGTGACGATCCCGGTGAACGTGCGCTACCAGCTCGGCATCGGGCCGGATGATGAGGTCGTCTTCAGCGTCGAGGACGGGCGTGGTTCCTTCCGGCGCGCCGTCGACCTGACCGATCGCGGCGGTTCGCTCGCGATCGCCGCAGATCCCGACGCGCATCCCCTCGTGCGCTTCCTCTGCGCCGGTGACCAGGCGTTCGTCGCGACGATCACCGAAGGGTCGCGGGTCGTCGTTGCGGACGCCGTGCTGCTCGACCTCACCGTCGCCCTCGTCGGCGCCGGGCGGCTCACGGCTGACGCGGTCGACGTGCTCCGCGACGTGCTCGCTTCGCGTCTGCTGCGCTTCCAGCACGCCCGTGCCCTGCGCAGCGCGGTCGACGCGGCTGTCGTTGGGGAGGACCCTGAACGCGCATACGCGCTCGCGTGCGCCTAGCCGCCGACGATCACCACCAGACGGCGATCGCTGCCACGGCGTACAACGCCAGCAGCTGAAGACCTTCGATCCAGTTTGCGGTGCCGCTGAGCGCGATCAGCGCCGACAGCAAAGCGGCTGCCGCGAGCAGCGCGACCTCGAGCGGCGTGAACGACAGCGTCAAAGGCGCCCCGAACACGGTGCCGGCGACGACCGCGACGGCGCTGACGGCGAGCGCGACCTGGAGGGCCGAGTTGTAGGAGATGGCGACGGCGAACTCGAGCTGTCCGCGTCGGGCGAGGCGGAAGGCCGCGAGGTGCTCGGCGACGTTGCCGATCACCGGCACGACGATCAGCCCGATGAAGACGGGGCTCACACCGGTCGCCGCGATCGTTGGGCGAATCGCCGACACGAGCAGCTCGGAGAGAGCGCCCGTCGCCGCCGCCGTCACGCACAGCACGGCGACCGACGTGTGTATCGACCAGCGTGCGGGGTCGGTGGAGAGGCCGCCGTGCTCGCTCGGCGCCTGGAACGTCGCGACCAGATACGCGAGATAGATCAGGACCATCACCACGGCGACGGCCAGGGAGACGGCGTGTGCCTCGTGGGCCGATGTGGCAGGCAAGGCGGCGACCAGCGTCGGCAGCGCGAGCGTGACGGCCGCGAACACGACCATCGTGGCGTTCACACCGGCCACTCGAGGGTCGAACGCGACACGGCCGTGCCGGAGCCCGGACACGAGCAGCGAGCCGCCGAGGACCAGCAGCAGGTTGCCGATCACCGAGCCGATGATCGAGGCCTTCGCGACGTCAACCAGGCCTTCACGGACGGCGAGGACGACGATGATCACCTCGGCGGCGTTCCCAAACGTCGCGTTCAGCAGGGAGGAGAGGCGCGGCCCGACGGCTTCTCCGGCCTCTTCCGTTGCGATGCCGAGAAGCCAGGCGAGGCCGGCGACCGCGATGGCGGCCGCACCGAACACGGCAACAGGGCTCGCGTTGAGCAGGCGCAGCGTGATCGCGAGCGCCGAGAGCGCGCCGACGAGAACAAACGCTGCCCGCTCGCGTCGGTTGACGCCCATCGTCGCAGGCTGGGCCATCCGACCGACCGTAGCGGGTGGTTGCCGCCGCTCACTTGTTGGTATCTGACAAGTGAGCGTGTCGGCAGCGGAGCTCAGACCTCTAGCGTTGCGTACCGCGTGCGCTGCCGAGGTCATGCGGTTGGTGGCCTTGGCCTGCGTGCTCGCCGCGGCGCGCGCGACGACGATGGCACGGTTGGCGCGGCCCCGGGTCGCATCGTGCCCCCGACCTCCGCGTACCGAAGGGTACGGATGGCGCCGCGCGCCGGCCGGGCAGTGCCCGCCTCGCAGGCTTCCGCGGCTGGCATTCTGTCCGGTGATGCTTGAGGCGGTCGACATGCACGATCCGTCGAGGGTTGCGGCCGTCGTTGGTGACCGGGCGTTGACCTACGCGGCGCTCCGCGCTGCGGCCGATGGCTTCGGCGCGTCGTTGGTCGGCCACCGGCGCATTGCGGTGATCGCCGAGCCGGCGCTCGAGACGATCGTCGCCATCGTTGGCGCGATTCGCGCTGGCGTCGCCGTCGTTCCGGTCAATCCGGGCGCAGGCTCAACGGAGCTGGAGCACGTGCTCGGCGACTGCCATCCCGACCTGGTCGTCAGGCCGGGTGACGTTGACCTCCACGCGTCGGCGGCTGCCCCACCGATCGGGCCAGCCGATTCGATCGCCGCGCTCGTCGTCTACACCTCCGGTACCACGGGCCCGCCGAAGGGCGTCGTGCTCTCCCACGGTGCGTTGCGCGCGAACGTCGACGCGATCGCCTCGACGTGGGCGTGGACCTGCGCGGACACCGTGGCGCACTGCCTGCCGCTGTTCCACGTCCACGGGCTCGTGCTCGGCACGCTCGCGCCCCTGCGGCTCGGCGGGGTGACACAGCACCTGGGCCGGTTCTCGGTTGACGGGCTCGCGGCCGCGGCGCGGTCGGGCGCGACGATGATCTTCGGTGTGCCCACCATGTGGTCGCGCGTTGCCGATGCGGTTGAGGTAGACCCCGCGATGGCGTCGTCGATCGCGGCGGCGCGCCTGCTCGTCTCCGGCTCGGCCGCCCTTCCGCTCTCCGTCCACCAGCGCCTCACGGCCACCCTTGGGCGGCGCGTCGTGGAGCGCTACGGGATGACGGAGACGCTCTTCTCAACGGCCGAGGCCGCCGGGACAGCGGCGCCACCGGGATCGGTCGGGCCGCCGCTGCCGATCGTCGAGCTGCGCCTCGTCGACGACGAAGGCACGCCGCTCGATGCCACCGACGCGCAGGCGATCGGCGAGGTCCAGGTCCGCGGTGCCTCGATGTTCGACGGGTACCTCCGACAGCCCGAGGCGACGGCTGCAGCCCACACCGCCGACGGGTGGTTCAAGACCGGTGACGTCGGCACGATCCGTGCTGACGGCTCGCTCCGCCTGCTCGGGCGCAAGGCGTCCGACCTGATCAAGAGCGGCGGCTACCGGATCGGCGCGGGAGAGATCGAGACCTGCCTGCTCGATCACCCCGACGTCGCCGAGGTCGCGGTCACCGGCGAGCCCGACGACGACCTCGGCGAGCGGATCGTTGCCTGGGTCGTCGTCCGGGACGGGCGAGCGCCCACCTCCGAGGCGCTGATCGCCCACGTCGGCGCCGCACTGGCACACCACAAACGTCCCCGGGAGATCCGGTTCCTCGCGGAGCTCCCACGAACGCCGCTCGGCAAGGTCGTCAAGCGCTCGCTTCGTGGCACCCTAACGGCATGAGTCGATTCGATTGCGTCGTGTTCGACCTCGACGGCACCCTGA
Organism: Actinomycetes bacterium; assembly: GCA_025360225.1. Taxonomy (GTDB): domain Bacteria; phylum Actinomycetota; class Thermoleophilia; order Gaiellales; family F1-60-MAGs149; genus JANYCN01. Next base: position 65,004 of record JANYCN010000029.1, read on the forward strand.
TCGACACGGTGCCGCTGATCGTCGCCTCCCACCAGCACGCGCTGCGCACCGTGCTCGGCCGGGAGGAGCCCGAGGCGCTGCTACGCGCGGGGATCGGCCGTCCGCTGCTCGAGCAGATGGAGGGCTTCGATCGAGAACGGGCGCAGGAGCTGTTTGACGCGTACCGGTCGTGGAACCACGCCAACACCGCCGCCTACCTCGGGCGGTTTCCCGAGGTGGATGAGGTCGTCGAGCGTCTCGCCGCCTCGCAGATCGCGCTCGGGATCGCCACGTCGAAGATGCGGGACGCGGTCGATCTCGCGTTCCGGATCGAGCCGCCGATCGTCTCGTTCGGCGCCGTCGTGACGATCGAGGACACCGTCCGCCACAAGCCGCACCCCGACCCGATCCTCCACGCGATCGAGCTGCTCGGGAGCGTGCCGACCCGCGCTGCCTACGTCGGTGACGCCGCGTCTGACCTGCGCGCCGCGCACGCCGCCGGGTGCGCCGCGGTCGGCGTCACGTGGGGAGCGGCGTCACGGGCGGAGCTCGAGGCCGAGGCGCCGTACGCGATTGCCGAGACCGGCCGCGAGCTGCTGGCGATCCTCCTCGGTGAGGAACCGTGAGCGACGCGCCGCGCGCCGCCGAGCTGCGCGAGCTGCTGCGACGGCACAACCACGCCTACCACGTCCTCGACCAGCCGACGGTCGACGATGCAACCTACGACCTCCTCCTTCGCGAGCTCCAGTCGCTCGAGGAGGCCGATCCGGCGCTGCGCACCGCCGACTCGCCAACCCAACGCGTGGGCGCCGCCGCCTCGACGGCGTTCGCGGAGATTGCACACCTGCAGCCGATGCTGTCGCTCGCCAACGCCCGCGACATCGACGAGCTGGTCGCCTTTCACGAGCGCGTCGTGCGCCTGCTCGCCGCTGCCGGCATCGACGAGCCGCCGACCTACGTGACGGAGGCGAAGATCGACGGGCTGGCGATCTCGCTCCTCTACCGCGACGGAGTCTTCGAGCGCGGCGCGACGCGCGGCAACGGTGAGGTCGGCGAGGACGTCACAGCGAACCTCCGCACCGTCCGCACGCTGCCGTTGTCGTTCGGCGATCCGCAGGCGCCGACCCTCGTCGAGGTACGCGGCGAGATCTACATCCCCCGCGCCGCGTTCGACCGGATGAACGACGAGCGCGCCGCGCACGGCCTCCCCGTCTACATGAACCCGCGCAACACCGCCGCTGGATCGCTGCGGCAGATCGACCCGCGGCAGACAGCGACCCGCCCGCTCGCGCTGTGGTGCTACGCGGTCGGCGTCCTCGACGGCGTCGCCTTCGCGTCCCACCACGAGGCGCTCGCGTGGCTCGGCGCGCGAGGGCTGCCGATCAACCCATTGACCGCCGTGCACCGCTCGATCGAGAGCGTCGTCGCGGAGTGCGCACGCATCGGCGAGCTGCGCCCGTCGCTCCCCTACGACATCGACGGCGTCGTCGTCAAGGTGGACGCCATCGCGATGCAGCAGGCGCTCGGCAGCGTCGGACGCGACCCGCGCTGGGCGGTCGCGTTCAAGTTCCCGGCGACGACCCGCACGACGCGGCTGCTCGACATCCGCGTGAACGTTGGCCGGACAGGGGCCCTCAACCCGTACGCCGTGCTCGAGGCAGTCGAGGTCGGCGGCGTCACCGTGCGCATGGCGACGCTGCACAACGAGGAGGACATCCATCGCAAGGACGTGCGCGTCGGCGACACGGTGATCGTGCAGCGCGCAGGCGACGTCATCCCGCAGGTCGTCGGGCCCGTCCTCGACCTGCGACCGGACGGCGCGGTGCCCTTCGCGATGCCGGAGCGCTGCCCGGCGTGCAGCGAGCCGATCGTCAAGCCCGACGGTGAGGTGCAGCACCGCTGCCTCAACCTCCGTTGCCCGTCGCGCGGCCTCGAGCTCCTGCGCCACTTCGTCTCGCGGGGCGCGCTCGACATCGAAGGGGTCGGTGACAAGCTCGTCGCCCGCCTGTTCGAGCTCGGCCTGATCGCGCGCCCCTCCGACCTCTACCGCATCACCCAGGAGCAGCTCGAGGGGCTTGACGGGTTCAAGGAGCGGTCCGCCGCGAACGCCGTTGCATCGATCGCCGCCTCGCGCGGTCGACCGTTCGGCCGCGTCCTGTTCGGGCTTGGCATCCCGCACGTCGGCGAGGTGATCGCGCAGGCCGTCGCCCGACACTTCGGCACCGTCGACCGGCTCGCCGCGGCGAGCGCGCAGGAGGTCGCTGACGTCGAGGGGGTTGGATCGGTGATCGCGGAGGCGGTCGTCGGCTGGTTCGCCGACGCCGACAACGCCGCGCTCGTCGCCGATCTCGTCGCCCTCGGCGTGAACCTCGAGCTCGGGGCAGACGAGCGGCTCGCCGTTGGACACCTCACCGGAACGGCGTTCGTGATCACCGGCACGCTGTCGGTGCCGCGCGCCGAGCTTGAGGCACGGATCGTCGCTGCGGGCGGGAAGATCGCTGGCTCGGTGTCAGCCTGCACTGACTACCTCGTCGCGGGGGAAGCGGCGGGATCGAAGCTTGCGAAGGCGACCAGGCTTGGCGTCGCGGTGCTCGACGAGGCGGGGATCGTTCAGCTGCTCGCGGCGAGCGCTTGAACGATCGCGTCCTGCAGCGCGTGCGCGCGGGCGACGTCGACGCTCCTGCGGTTCGTGATGATGCTGAACAGGTAGTGGCCGACGTGCCCGGTGAGCGCGGAGACGTCGTCAAGCGTGCCCGTCTTTCCCCGCACGTGCCCGCGCGCAGGTCCGCTGCGGAACCTGGCCTTCAGCGTGCCGTCGACGCCGCCGACCGACAGCGACGCGTCGAGCGACCGCCCGATCTTCGGATCGGCAAGGGCCGCACGCAGGAGGGCAACGAGGAACCGGGTCGTGACGCGATCCCGGCTGGACAACCCCGACCCGTCGGCCGCGACGACGCCGGTGAGCGAGAGCCCGCGGCGACGCAGCGCAGCGAGGATCCTCGCCGCGCCGCGCGCGGTCGTACCGGCCCCGCTCGCTGCCGCGACGTCCTTCGCGAGCATCTCTGCCGTGAAGTTGTCGGAGTCCTTTCCGAGCGCCAGAAGGAGCGCCGCAACCGTCGGCGAGGCCAGCGACTTGAGCGCTGTCGCGCCCTTTGGCACAGGGCCGACGGTCGCAGAGCCGTCAACCTCGACGCCGGCAGTGACGAGAGCGACAGAGAGGCGTAGGGCGGCGGCGAGCTCGGGCTGGTTGATGAAGCCCTTGCCGCGCTCGTCCCGGTCGATCGCGAGCGCGGAGAGCGGCGCGCACTCCTCAGGCGAGAAACCACGCTTCCAACCCGCGACCCCGCGGACGGCGTCAAACCGCGTTCCGTCGCCGACGACGTCGCCCGTGATCCGCGTCACACCCGAGGCCGCGATACGGGTGGCGAGGTCGGTGAGGCCGGCGGAGGAGAGCGTCGGGTCGCCAGCGCCGACGAGGTAGACGCTGCCGTCGACAACGCCCTCCGCCGTCGGGGGGCTCACGCTGCGGACGGTTGTCGTGAGGACGCTCGTAGCGCCGAGCACGTCGAGCGCCCCGACGGCGGTGAGAAGCTTCTCGTTCGACGCCGGCACGCGCGGCCTCGCTCCGCCGACGTCGAAGACGAGCGAGCCGTCGTCGCGGACGATCGTGATCGACGTCGACGACGCGAGGGGCGAGGCCTTGACGATGTGGCTCAGCGTCGCGATCGGGGAGGTCGGCGCGAGCAGCGCGAACGCGGCGGCCGCCGCGGCGCCGAGGATCACACGATCCCCTGACGCACGGCGTACACCGCGGCCTGGATCCGGTTGTCGATCTGCAGCTTCATCAGGATGTTCGAGATGTGGTTCTTCACGGTCTTCGGGCTGATCTGCAGGTGTCCGGCGATGTCGGCGTTCTCAAGGCCCTCTGCCACGAGCTTGAGCACGTCGAGCTCCCGCGCGGAGAGCTGCGTGGCGTGGCGCCCGACCGGCGCGTGCTCGGGCACCTGTGCCTGACCGCGGACGTGCCCGAGAAGCCGGTTCGCGATCGTCGAGGAGATCAACGCGTCGCCGACAGCGGCGGCGCGGATGCCGGCGATCAGCTCCTCGATCGACGCGCTCTTCAAGAGGTATCCCGATGCTCCGGCAACGATCGCGTCGACGACGTCGCTCGCGTCGTCGGACACCGTTAGCACGAGCACGCTCGTCTTCGGGGATTGGGCGACGATCTCGCGCGTCGCGTCGACGCCGCCGAGTCCCGGCATCGAGAGATCCATCACCACCACGTCCGGCGCGTGCTCGTGCACGCTGCGTAGCGCACCCTCGCCTGTCGCTGCCTCGGCGACGACCCGGATCGGGCCGTTCTCCTCTAGCAGGTGGCGCAGCGCAGTACGGAACATGTCGTGGTCGTCGGCCAGGACGACCCGGAGCTCGACGCCCGCGTCCACACGTCACATACTACCGGCCGCCCGCCGCTGTGAGGTGTCGACACGGCGCGGGCGTGGGGCGCGCGCGGCTACGCTCTTCCGTCATGAGCTCCGAGATGCACGCTGGGTCGGCGGTCGTTAGCTGGGTCTCGACGATGGCGGCGCTCTGCGAGCCCGCGGACGTCGTGTGGTGCGACGGTTCAGACGAGGAGTACGCCCGTCTCTGCGAGGAGATGGTGGCGGCCGGGACGTTCGTTCGCCTGAGCGCCGAGCTGCGGCCGAACTCGTTCCTGTGCCGCTCGGATCCCGGCGATGTGGCACGCGTGGAGGATCGAACGTTCATCTGCTCGGTGTCGCCGGGCGACGCGGGGCCGACGAACAACTGGGTCGCGCCACGGGAGATGAAGGACCGCCTCGAACCGCTCTTTCGCGGATCGATGCGTGGCCGCACGATGTACGTGATCCCGTTCTCGATGGGGCCGATCGGCTCGCCGATCGCGCACGTTGGCGTGCAGGTGAGCGACTCGCCCTACGTCGTGGTGAGCATGCGGATCATGACGCGCATGGGCTCGGCGGTGCTCGAGTCGCTCGGCGACGGCGACTTCGTCCGGTGCCTCCACAGCGTCGGTGCGCCGCTCGATGACGGCGCGGCGGACGCGTCGTGGCCGTGCAACGCCGAGCAGAAGTTCATCTCGCACTTCCCGGAAGAGCGCGCCATCTGGTCGTACGGGTCGGGGTACGGCGGCAACGCGCTGCTCGGCAAGAAGTGCTTCGCGTTGCGGATCGCCTCGGTGCTGGCCCGGGACGAGGGGTGGCTGGCCGAGCACATGTTGATCCAGGGCGTCGAGTCGCCGGATGGCCGTCGATCATACGTCGCGGCGGCCTTCCCGAGCGCCTGCGGCAAGACGAACTTCGCGATGCTGATCCCGCCCGACCAGCTGCGCGACGACGGCTGGAAGGTGACGACCGTCGGCGACGACATCGCATGGATTAAGCCGGGAGAGAACGGTCGTCTCTATGCGATCAACCCGGAGAACGGCATGTTCGGTGTCGCGCCAGGTACCGGATACGCGACGAACCCGAACGCGATGGCGGCGATCCGGGAGAACGCGATCTTCACCAACGTCGCCCTCACCGACGACGGCGACGTGTGGTGGGAGGGCATGACCGACGAGCCCCCGGCGCACCTCGTCGACTGGCGCGGGCAGGACTGGACGCCCACCTCGGGTCGTCCCGCTGCACATCCGAACGCGCGCTTCACGGCGCCGCTCTCCCAGATCCCCTCGATCGACCCGCTGTTCGACGACCCGCAGGGCGTACCGATCGCGGCACTGGTGTTCGGTGGGCGCCGCTCGCGCACCGTGCCGCTCGTCTACCAGGCGTTCAACTGGAACTACGGCGTCTACCTCGCTGCGACGATGGGCTCGGAGACGACCGCCGCCGCCGCTGGCGCCACCGGCGAGGTGCGCCGCGACCCGTTTGCGATGCTGCCGTTCTGCGGCTACCACATGGCCGACTACTTCACGCACTGGCTCGATTTCGGCCGCCAGCTCCCGAACCCGCCGCGGATCTTCTCGGTCAACTGGTTTCGCAAGGGCGATGACGGTCGCTACCTGTGGCCGGGGTACGGCGAGAACATGCGGGTGCTGCAGTGGATCGTCGGCCGCGCGCGGGGAACGGCGCAGTCGATCGAGAGCCCGCTCGGCTGGGTGCCGCGCTACGAGGACCTCGACTGGCGTGGGCTCGAGTTCTCGCCGCGCCAGTTCGATGACGTGATGAGCATCGACCGCGAGGTCTGGCAAGACGAGATCTCGAGCCACGACCGCCTGTTCGTGCGTCTCTACGACAAGCTGCCGAAGGAGTTCATCCTCCTGCGCGAGCTGATCCTCTCCTCGCTGTGGCGGGCGCCGAGCCACTGGCACGTCGACGAGGAGTGATCGCCGCCCGGCTGCGTGGCCGGCTGCTCAGAACGACAGCGTCAGGTGCTGGCTGCCCCAGCTGTTCGCCTCGGCGTCCGTGTTGAACCACACGTCGACCCAGTTGCCCTTGATGTCGCCGCCGGTGTCTGCGGCGACGCACTCGCCGTACCCGGGAACCGTGAACCGTGTCCCCATCGGGATCACCCGCGGATCGGTCGCGCAGACGCCGGGTCGGGTCTGGATCCCCGTTGCCGTGGTGCCGTGGTCGGAGTACGCGGTGACGCGGAAGGTGCCGGACGGTCCGCCGCCGGTCGTGCCGCCACCGCCTGGTGGCGGCCGCGTGCCGCCTCCGAGGTGGCTTCCCTTCTCCTCTGCGGCGGCAGCGGCGGCGTCGAGCGCGGCGATGCGGGCGCCCGCGAGATGCACGCTCCGCCGCAGCTCGTGGAGCAGTGCCGCTTTCGCGGCACGGGCCTGATCCAGGCGCCTCGACGTGTCGCGCGCCGCCGCCAGGGCGCGGGCGAGACGGCGACGCGCCCGCGTCAGGTTGCGCGTTGCAGTGGTCGCCGACCGCAGCGCAGAGGTGACCGCAGCGACGGTCGTCGCGTCCTGCTCCGTCACGCGCTGAACGATGGAGGCGCGGTCGAGGACGTCGGCCAGGGAGCTCGCCGACAGGACGACCGCGAGCCCGTCGATCGGCCCGGTGCGATAGCTCGCACGCAGCCGCTCGGCGAGGACCGTGCGGGCACGACGCACGTTCGTCTCGCTCAGCCGCAGGAGGCGCTGGCTCTCGTCGACACCAAGCTGTTGCGCGTGTGCCTCGCGGGTGAGGCGGGTGACGGCATCGCGGCTTCGCGCGAGCGCGGCATCGGCCGCGAAGAGTTCAAGCAACGCACGCGACTCGGCGTCACGGAGGTGGCCGACCTGGCTGCGAAGCGTCACGCGCCGGTCAGCACCGTTCGAGACCGCCGTGAGCGCGAGCGCAGCGCCGGCGCCGAGCAGGGCTGCGCGCGTGAGGAGGGCTGTGCGCGCCACGGCGCCACCGTATCACGGCGTCGAGGATGCGAGCGAGAACGTGATGCCCGCATGCTCGAGCCACGCCAGCGTCGTGGCGGTCGGGGCGGCGTGGGTTGTCACGTTGCGAAACCCGCGCGGCAACCCGCCGCGAGCGACGCGACGGGCGACCCCTGGATGCCGGCGAAGCAGCGCCCGCCAGCCAGGCTCGGTTCCCGATCGCCGTGCGATCGCGGTCGCGAGGTCATCGAGCTGGTGTGGCGTCGCGAGCGCCGCCACGGCATCGAACCGGGTCACCGTCGCCTCGATCCCGACACCGGCGAACGGGTCGACGAGGCACAGCGTCGCTCCGTCGATGATCGCCTGGTCGCGCGCTGCACGGATGGCGGCCGTTGAGATCGGGGCCAGCACGACGACGCGGCCGGCCCACGTCGCAGACGCGTCGCGTGCCGCAGTCTCCGGCAGGGCGATCGCCTCTCCGGCTGACCCGCTGCGCGCGGCCCAGGCGATGCCGCGGGCTGCGAGCAGGTCGAGCGGGGTGGATGACCCGTCGTCTGCCCGCAACGCCAGCGCGCCAGACGATCCGATGAACGCGAGGGAGTCGACGCCGATCTCGTGTGTCAGCGTGACGTCGAGCCGTGCGAGGCGCGCGCCAAGCTCGACGACCAGGCAGTCAAGGGTGGGTCGATCGGGGATCGCGATAGCCGAGCCTGGCTCGGTCCCGCGCGCCGCGAGCCCGTTGGCGACCTCGAGGGCACGTCGGTACAGGGTGCTCGCCTCGACCTGCGACGTCCGTTCGAGCACGGCGACGTGCGTGCCCGCGACCAAGGCTTGGGCGATTCGCCGCGTGGACGTGTGAGCGAGCGGCGTGTCAGCCGGCAGCGGTTAGCTCGCGGTCATGCTCCTCGCGTGCGACGGTGAACAGCTGACGGTCGATCTTGCCGTGGTAGATCGGCACGTGCTCCTCGACACAGAGCCGGATCACGTCCTTCGTGTTGAGCCCGAACTCCTGCGCGACCTCGTCAGGGGTGAGGTGGTTCGCCATGTCGTGCGCCTCCTGTCGTCCGCTCGTTGCTCCCCGGAAACACGAAACCCACCGCGCGTCAGACGCCGGTGGGCTCCAAGATCCGTTCGGGCTGCGTGGCCGTGCGGCGCAATCCGCTCAGCCCCGGTTCCCGATGCGATCCATGACCGAACGGTAGCACCCCCTGTGGACGGCTGCAACGCCGTGTTCCTCCCCTGGCGCCGTCAGGCGGGAGGCGGCACCAGCACGATCTTGCCGAGGTGCGCCTTGCCGGCGAACACCTCCTGCGCCTGCGCGATCTCCTCCATCGGGTAGACCGCCGAGACCGGCGGGACGAGCAGACCTTTCTCGAGGTACGCCACCACGCGCTCGAAGACGCCGGCGTCCTGGGTCGTCGCGCCGTGCAGGACGATGTCGCGCAGGTAGAGCGTGCGGAGGTCGAGCTCGACCAGCGGGCCCGCGATCGCGCCGGAGGCGGCGTAGCGCCCGCGCGGCCGGAGACGTTCGAGCAACGCGGGCCACGTTGGGCCGCCGACGAGGTCGATCACGACGTCGACGGACTGCGGTGCGACCGCGCTGCTGACGGCGTCTCGATCGACCGTCGAGGCGCCGGGGACGATCCCGAGGAACGCCGGAGCCTTCGCGGCCGCGACGACCGCGACGACCTCGCAGCCGCGGAGCGTCGCCAGCTGGGCCGCGGCGAGCCCGACGCCGCCGGAGGCGCCGGTCACGAGCACCCGCTCGCCCGCCATCGCGCCGGCGCGGGTGAGGAGGTTCTCGGCCGTCCCGTAGGCGCAGGGGACGGCTGCCAGCTCGACGTCGGTGCGAGGACCGCCGACCGGGTAGGTGTCGGCAGCGGGGGCACGGACGTACTGGGCGAAGGCGCCGTCGACCTCCGAGCCGAGCCAGGGCGCTACGCCGTCGAGAGCGCGGGAACGCAGGCACCCCTGGACGATCACGCGTCGACCGAGGAGCGCCGCCTGGACGTCGACACCGACCGCGACGACGTGCCCGCAGACGTCCGCGCCCTGGATCCGCGGGGACGCGATCGCCCCCGCCCAGCCGCCGTCATCGCCGTCTGCCGAGGCATACCAGCCGCTCCTGGTGTTGAGGTCGGTGTTGTTGACGCCGGCTGCGGCAACGCGGATCAGCACCTCATCGTGGCCAGGCTCGTCCACCGACAGGTCGCGCCGGTGAACGAGCATCTCCGGCCCGCCGTGGCTGACGAGCTGGACGCCGTACATGACGCCGGGAACGTTCGTGCTCATGCAGGCAAGACTAGTGGTCTGATTGTGAAATGGCGTGGTCATCCGACTGCCTGGATCGTCCTGCGCTTGTCGGCTCTGGCACCCGTCGGGTGGCTACGCCGCTCAGCTCCGGCGACCACGATCCGGCCCGCTCAGCTCCGGCTTCGCGGGAACGTCGCGCGCCGCTTGCACTTAGCGTGTCAAGGCCTTCGCCTTGACACGCGTGCGAGCGGGCGTGCTATCCAGCACGCCCGCGATCAGCAAGCCCTGCGCGACGCGCAACGCTCCCGCTCGCTCCAGACACTCAATGACCATGGCGCGTTCATCGAGACGCCCGATGACCATGCCATTTGACAATCACACCACCAGACGGACACCGATCTGGCGAGCGGTCGCGATCAGACGACCAGCGTCCCGGATCATCCGCGCCGTCGCCATGCCCAGGGCGGGACTCGAACCCGCACGCCTCTCGGCCGCCGATTTTAAGTCGGCCGCGTCTGCCAGTTCCGCCACCCGGGCGAGCGCTCTCAGGGTACAGGACGGGCGAGCGCGAGCGCGGTGCCGTGCAGGATGTCGCGAACCGACACCGTGAAGCTCGTGGCGCCGACGTGGCGGAGCACCTCCGCGAGAACTATGAGCCCGCCGACGATCACCGGTGCCCGCACTGGTGCCAGGCCGAGCACGCGTTGTCGTTCCTCCAGCGGAAGGGGGGACAGCGTCATGACCAACCGCTCGATCAGGTCGGCGCTGACGACGTGTCGGTCGGTCGGCCGGTCGTCGTCACCGGTGATTCCGAGGTCGATCGCGGCGGCGGTGATCGCCGTTCCCGCTACGGCGACGACGTGGTCGCCGTGCAGGCCGTGAGCGTCCCGTGCGATCAGCTCGCGGAGCTCGGCCCGTGCGCGTGCGACGGCATCGGCGCTGATCGGCCCGGGTGCGAGCCAGCGCTCGGTGGCGCGAACGCAGCCCGCGGGCAGCGAGACGCTCCGCAGAAGCGCCCCGTCCTCGACGAGCGCGATCTCCGTCGAGCCGCCGCCGACGTCGACGACGAGCAACCGTCCTCGCTGACCCGGGCGACCGGAGAGCACCCCCGCGACCGTCATGATCGCCTCCTGGTCGCCGGAGAGGAGGGCTGCCTCGAACCCGGTCGTCTGGCGCACGCGCTCGAGGAACGCTGTCCCGTTGGCGGCATCCCGGACAGCGCTCGTCGCGATTGCCCGAACACGCGTGGCACCTTCGCTTGCCGCAATCTGCTGGTACCTGGCGAGCACCGCAAGCACCCGGTCGATCGCGCTCGTCGCAAGTGTGCCGCGAGCATCGACGCCGTCGCCGAGGCGGGTGACGTGCAGCTCTCGACGGAGCTCGCGCAGGTGTCCGTCAGTGATCTCGGCGATCAGCAGCCGCGTGGAGTTCGTCCCGACGTCGATGGCGCCAACGCGTGCCACGCGGGCATGGTGCCCGACCGTCTGGCTACTGGTTGCACCGTGAGCCTCGATCCGCTATGGTGTATCAGCCAACGCGGGGTGGAGCAGCCCGGTAGCTCGTCGGGCTCATAACCCGAAGGTCGCAGGTTCGAATCCTGCCCCCGCTACCTCCGAAGGGCGCGCGCAGATCGCGCGCGCCCTTCGTCTTTTCCTCCCTGCTAGTCGATCTGGAGCGTGCGGCGCGCGTGAGTGGTGAACGACCGGGAATGATCGCGCTCGTTGGGCAGAGCGTCCTCGATCGCGTCAACCTCCCCTCTGGCCACTCCGATGAGCGTCTCGGTGGCGCGCCCGTGTTCGCCGGGCACGCGATCGCGTGCGACGGTCGGCAAGCCGTGATCGTCACCCGCGGCGGCACGAGCGAGCTGCGTCGTCCGCTGCACGACTACGGCCTCGAGGTCGTGGAGGGGCCGTCGCGACGCACGATCATCTCCGAGATGTGGCTGCACGAGGACGGTGAGCGCTCCGAGGCGATGTCGGCGGTTGGCGACCCGTTCACGCCGGCCGACGTCGAGACCTGGATGGCCGATGCGCTTGCCCGCTGTGAGGCAGTGGTCTGCGGCGCACAGTGGCGTGACGACTTCCCGCCCGAGACCCTGCGCGCGCTGGCGGGTGGCGGTCGCGTCGTGTACCTCGACGGGCAGGGTCCGGCGCGACCCGCGCGGCTCGGCCCGCTCGAGCTGGAGGGCCCGCTCGAGCCCGACATGGTGACCGGCGTCTCCGTGCTCAAGCTCGGCCTGCTCGAGGCCGAGGCGTTGATCGGCGGAATCGATCCGATCGCGGCCCAGGCGACCGGCGTGCCGGTCGTCGTCGTCACCCTCGCGGAACGTGGCGCGATCGTGCTGTGGGACGGCAAGAGCTTTGAGATCGGCGTCGACCCGGTGATCGGCCTCGCCGACACTGTCGGCGCCGGCGACATGTTCCTCGCTCTGATGGCGGCGGCGGCGACGACCGGGGCGAACCCGATCGAGGCGACCCAGCGGGCGTGTGACGGGGTCTCGCGGATCCTCCGAGAACGCCTCGACCTGCAGCTCGCTACGGCGTAGGGCTACGTCTGCCCAGCGGTTGGATCCTCCGCCCGAAGCTCGTCGAGCTGTGTGCGGAGCCGCAAGCCGCCCGCCCCGGCGAGGATCAGGAGCTCCGAGACGGTGATCACGACGCGACTCAGCACGACGACGACGAGCGCGCCGCCGTCGGACATCACGGGCGTCAGGAGCGCGAACATCGCTCCCTCACGAGCTCCGAGACCGGACGGGGTGAAGAACGCGAGCACCGTGACGATCGCGCCGATCGCGCCGACGCCTGCGACGTAGAGCGTCTCCTTGACGAAAGAGATCGGCTCGACGGCGCGGATCAGGCACACGAGCGACACACCCGAGAGCACCCAGGTCGCCGCGTAGTAGGCGAGGATCAGGAACGCCTTGCCGATCGGTAGGCGTGGGATCGGGTCCTTGCCGAGCGGGCGCAGCACGCGATCGGCGATCGGGCCGTAGATGCCGGGATGCAGCGCGACGAGGAGGCCGCTTGCACCGACCGCGAGCGCCCAGACGGGAACCGGGGTGTTGACGGAGTCATGGAACGCCAGCGCGCCGAGGAACACGAGGACGCCAGCGATCGCCGAGAGCCCGGCCTCGTACCCCACGGAAGCCAGCACCGGGCCAGGGGGGAGACCGTAGCGCTGGCACATGAGGACGCGCGCGGCTGGCGTCCAGACTCCTCCGGGCAGGTACTTCGCGAGCATCGAGACGATATCGGCGAGCACGGCCTGGCGGTAGCTGATCGGCTGCCCGAACGCACGCAACACCATCCGCCACCCGACGATGAAGAGCAGGTAGTAGGCGGTGATCGTCGCGAGACCGGCGGCGAGCCACCCGTACCGCAACGACGCGAGCCGAGGGCGGATCTCGTGCCACGAGTGCGCGAGCTGGCGACCGAACAGCACCGCAACCACGCACACGCCGACGACCTGAAGGATGATCAGCGCTAGCTGCTTACGGCTGCGCGGGGAGGAACCTTCCGCCACGGGAGGGGATCGTAGCGGCCCGCGTACCGCGTGGCGGTGACGACCGCTCGGGCCGGCTTGACGTCCGCTGCCGGACCGGTCACGATGGAGCCTTCAGCGACATCGGAGGTGGTGGATGGCTACGGTCGAAGCAGGTGCAGCCGGCGAGAAGGGACTGCGGGGCGGCACGCTCGGGTTTCTCAGCGGCGTCGTGATCGGCGTCGCCTCGACCGCTCCCGGGTACAGCCTTGCCGCCAGCCTCGGTCTGGTCACTGCCTCGGTCGGGCTGCAGTCGCCGGCGGTGATGCTGCTGGCCTTCGTTCCGATGCTCTTCATCGCAGCCTCGTACTACTACATGAACCGCGCCGATCCCGACTGCGGCACGACCTTCTCGTGGGTCACGCGAGCGATGGGACCGAGGCTTGGCTGGATCGGCGGGTGGGGAATCCTCGCGGCGGACATCCTCGTCATGCCGAGCCTCTCGCAGATCACGGGCGCATACTTCTACTCGCTGATCGGCGTCGACAACCCGTCGCGTGGGGCTGTGCTCATGGTTGGCGTGATCTTCATCGTCCTGATGACGCTGATCTGCTACGTCGGCATCGAGGCCTCCGCTCGGCTCCAGTACGTGCTGCTCGCTGCTGAGCTCGTGATCCTCGTGATCTTCTCGATCGTCGCGCTCTACAAGGTCGGCACGCAGGACATCAAGGGCTCCTTGACGCCGACACTCTCGTGGCTGAACCCGTTCAGCGTCTCCGCTTCCTCCCTCTCAGCAGGCATCATCACCACGATCTTCATCTACTGGGGCTGGGACTCGACGGTCACGGTGAACGAGGAGTCGACGGACGCGACCGAGGGGCCCGGCCGGGCCGCGATCATCTCGACCTTCGTGCTCGTCGCGATCTACGTGATCGTCTCGATCGCCGCGCAGGCGTTCCATGGCGCGGACTTCCTGACGAAGCACTCCGACGACGTGCTCGGCGCCCTCGGCAAGGACGTCCTCGGTTCTCCGTGGGACAAGCTGCTGATCATCGCTGTGCTCACGTCGGCGGCTGCGTCGACGCAGACGACGATCCTCCCGACGACGCGCACGGCCCTCTCGATGGCGACGAAGGGCGCTGCGCCGGCGTACTTCGCTCGCGTCCACCCGCGCTTTCTGACGCCCTCCACCTCGACGATCTGGTTTGGGATCATCTCGATCATCTGGTACGTCGCCCTGACGTACCTCTCGGAGAACATCCTCGCCGACTCGATCACCGCGCTCGGGCTGATGATCGCGTTCTACTACGGCATCACCGGCTTCGCCTGCACGATCTTCTACCGCCGCGAGCTGACGAAGAGCGCGAAGAACTTCGTCATGATGGGAGTCGCTCCCGTGCTCGGCGGTCTCATGCTGACCTACGCGCTCGTCCGGTCGGCGATTGACTACGCCGACCCGGCGAACTCCTCCAGCGGCGCGTGGTTCGGGCTCGGCGTGCCGTTCGTCCTTGGCATTGGGACGCTCGCGATCGGCTTCGTCTTCATGTTCGCGTGGCAGTTTGCGAGCGGCTCGCCGTTCTTCCGTCGACGACCGGAGGTGTTCGTCGACCCGGCGGCGACGACACCGGATGGGGTGGTCTGATGGCCGGCGAGATCGTCCTTGGCTACGACGGGTCGCCGAACGCTCAGGCCGCGCTGGCGGAGGCGGCGTCGCTCGCCGTAGCGCTCGGGGCGTCGGTCGTCGTCGCCTTCGGCTACGAGGTCTGGGCAGCCGGCGGCGAGACCGCCGACCACAAGGCCGCCGTTCAGGCGATCGGTGATCGTGCTGCGGCAGACGCGCTCGGTCGTCTCGCTGCTGCCGGCGTGCACGCCGAGACGGCCGTCGTCGCGGAGCGCCCGGCGGACGCCCTCGTGCGCGTTGCGGAGGAGCGCGGCGCGCGGATGATCGTCGTCGGCACGCACGGCGAAGGGCCGATCCGCGGTGCCCTGCTCGGCTCGGTTGCCTACAAGCTCCTGCACCAGTCAACGGTGCCGGTGCTGGTCGTGCCGGAGCGGTAGGGACGGAGCATCGGCCACGCCAAACGGATTCGCGCCCGTTTGGCGTGGCCGACGACCTACGCGGCGACGCTGTGGCGCTTGGCGCGGATCGCGTCGATCATCCCGTCATACGCCTCGGCGAACGCCTTGACGCCCTCATCCTCGAGGGCCGTCGTCACCGCTGACAGGTCGACGCCGGCGTCTGCCAGCGCGGCGATCTCGGCGCGCGCGGCATCGACGTCCTGGTCGATCGAGCGATGCGGGTTACCGCCCGAGCGGAACGCCTCGAGGGTGACGTCCGGAACGGTGTTCACCGTGTCCGGGCCGATCAGCTCGTCGACGTACAGCGTCGCCGGGTAGGCCGCGTTCTTCGTGCCGGTCGACGCCCACAGAGGGCGCTGGACGTTTGCGCCGGCTGCCGCCAGTCGCTCCCACCGCGGGCCAGAGAACGTCTCCTGGTACACGTCGGCGTAGGCGAGCTTGGCGTTCGCGATGGCGATCCGGCCGCGTAGCGGCGAGCCCTCGGGCAGCGCCGCGTCGATCTTCGAGTCGATGCGGGAGATGAAGAAGCTTGCGACCGAGTCGACGCCTGTGAGGTCGCCGCCGGCGGCGTGACGCTCCTCGAGACCGGCGACGTAGGCGTCGGCGATCTCCTGGTAGCGCGCGCAGCTGAAGAGCAGCGTCACGTTCACGGAGATGCCGGCGGCCGTGAGCTGGCGGAAGGCGTCGACGCCGGGCGCGGTGCCCGGCACCTTCACCATCAGGTTCGGCTTGCCGACGGCGCCGTGCACCTCGTGGGCGCGGCGAACGGTGCCGGGCCCGTCGAAGGCGAGGTCGGCCTCGACCTCGAGCGAGACGAACCCGTCGCGTCCGCGCGAGCGCTCCCAGACGCCATGAAAGGCGTCGCAGGCGCGCTGGATGTCAGCCACTGCAGCGCGCTCGAAGATCTGCTCCGGCGTCCACTCGGCCGGGGCCGAGGCGATGTCGGCGTCATACAGATCGGACTTCAAGACGGCATTCGCGAAGATCGACGGGTTTGAGGTGCCGCCGGTCACGTTGTCCTCGGCGATCACGCGGTCGATCAGGCCCGACGCGAGAGCGGGCCGGGCGACGTTGTCATACCAGACGCTCTGTCGGAGGTCTGCTAGCGCATTCCACTTGCTGGTCATGTCCCTCTCCCTGGGGTCACTCCCAGTCTACTCACCGGCGTCTAGAACGCACGGGCGATCGCCAGCATTGCCTACTAGCATTGCCGGTTCGGCGACGTCGCCCTCGAGCCGGTAGAGCCGACCCGTCGTTGCTGCAACGCAGCGCGTTCGCGGCCACGCGGAGGCGCTCGACCGCCCCGTCCGCGAGCGTCACCGCCGATGGCGCCCCACCGATCCAGATCGCCGCCAGCTCCGACGACGGGAGGGGTGCCGGCGCGAGCACGGGTGTGGTGGTCGTCGGCGGGAGCGCGGTGGTCGTCGACCGGAGCGTGAGATCGCCGTAACCCGCTGCCGCAAGCGTGCCAGCGACGGCGATGATCGAGATCGGGTAGCGCATCGGACATCCGACGGGTCACCTCCTCTATGCCTGCTGGCCGTCGTCGGTTCCCGCGCTTGGTAGGGTCTCACACGATGAACCTCTCGGAGTACGCGTCCTGCGACGGCCTCGCGCTGGCCGACCTCGTCCGAACGCGGCAGGTGTCGGCCGCCGAGCTCGCGGCGCTGACCGCGACGGCCAGCGAACGCGTCGACGCGTCGATCAACGCCGTCGTTGAGATCTACGAGGATCGGGCGAGCGGCGTTGACGAGTCGACGCTCGGCGATGGCCCGTTCCGCGGCGTGCCGATCCTCTTCAAGGACCTCTATCACGGTGAAGGTGGACGGCGCTGCGAGAACGGCAGCCGTCTCTCGGCTGGCTGGACGGTTGATGCCGACTCGCGCGCCGTGACGGCCATCAAGGCTGCCGGGTTCGTGCCGCTCGGGCGCACGACCACGTCGGAGTGGGGGATCATGGGGACAACGGAGACCGCGCAGTGCGGGCCGACGTCGACGCCGTGGAGCGATAGCCACATCGCCGGTGGGTCGAGCGGCGGCGCTGGGGCCGCGGTCGCGGCTGGCATCGTCCCGATCGCGACGGCGAGCGACGGCGGCGGCTCGATCCGGATCCCCGCCTCATGCTGCGGCGTCGTCGGGTTGAAGCCGAGCAGGGGCCGGGTGTCCTTCGGGCCGGAGACGTTCGACCCGCTCTCCGGGTACGCGGTGAAGCTCGCCGTCAGCCGCACCGTCCGCGACACGGCCGCCTACCTTGACGCTGTCGCAGGCGCTGCTGCCGGTGACCCGTACGCGATTGCCGGACCGGCTCGGCCGTACCTCGAGGAGGTCGGCGCCGACCCGGGACGCCTGCGGATCGGCTTCTGGAGCTCGCCGTGGTCGGGCGCTGATCCGCTCGCCGAGGTGGTTGCGGCGACGAGCGCCACGGCGGCGCTCCTCGAGTCGCTCGGACACCACGTCGTCGAGGACCGCCCGGCTTTTGACTGGGAGCCGTTCCTCGACGCGATGACGGCGATGTGGTCGGCGAACACCTCGTCGGGGATCGACGCTTTCGCAACGCTCGTCGATCGGGTGCCGGGGCCCGACAACCTCGAGCCGGCGAGCTTCGCGATGCTCGAGTACGGTCGAACCGTCACGGCGCACGAGTTGCTCGATGCGCTGGCGTACGGGAACGTCGTCGCCCGGCGCTTCGCCGCGTACTTCGCTCGCTTCGACCTGCTTCTCACACCGACGCTCGGCCACCTTCCGGAGCCGCTTGGCATCTACCCGGCGAAGACTGACATCACCCCGCGCGAGGCGTTCGACATGTGGGCGCATAACGAGTCGTTCCTGCCCGCCTTCAACTGCACCGGGCAGCCGGCGATCAGCCTTCCCCTGCACCAGTCGAGCGGTGGCCTGCCGATCGGGATGCAGCTCGTGGCGCGCCAGGGCGACGAGGCGACCCTGATTCGTGTCGCCGCGCAACTGGAGGAGGCATCGCCCTGGATCGACCGTATGCCGCCGGTGCACGCGGGGCGGTCGGAGGGAGGGCGCAGATGAGCAACTGGGCGCACCTCACGCCGGCAGAGGCGCTTGGTCGCGCGCGCACCCTCGACCAGCTCGCGGACGGCTCGGGCGTTTTCCTTGGCGCGGCTGCTGATCACCGCGACGCGTTGCGCGCCGTCCTCGCTCGACGCGGGCTCACCGTCGACGATGCCACGGTCGGCTCGTTGAAGGCGCAGGTCGCTCGGTCGCTTGCGGGCGCCGCGAGCCTGCTGCTGCTCGATATCGAGCTCGGCCTGCCCGCGGCGATCGAGCAGGGCGCGCTCGGCGGCACGACCGCGCTCGTCGTGCCGCTCGAGGCGCAGGGCTACGGCGACGTCGCGACGATCGCCGAGACGACCCTGATGGAGGGGTGGTCGCCGGCTGCGGCGCGCAGGGTCGGTGCGGCGGCCTGCAAGCTGCTGCTGCCGTTCCGGGTCGACGTGCCCGACCAGGCGGAGCGCCAGGTCGCGGTCGCGGCTCGCTGTGCTGATGCCTGCCGGGCGGAGGGCACGGTCCTGATCCTCGAGCCGATCGTGTACACGCGGGCGGGGGAGACGCACGCGCCGGAGCGGTATTCGGAGCTGGTGGTGGAGGGCGCGCGGCGCCTTGCGGCGGTCGATCCCGGACTCCTGAAGGTGCAGTATCCCGGGTCGCTGGCGGCCTGCGCGGCGCTCGACGAGGCGTGCGGGCGGGCGACCCCGTGGGTGCTGCTCGGCGGCGGTGCCTCGGAGGAGGTGCTGGTCGAGCAGATCGAGCACGCCTGTGACGCCGGCGCGAGCGGCTTCATCGTCGGACGCACGCTGTGGTCGGACGCGATCGTCCCCGACGTCGCCGAGCGCGACCGCATTCTCGCGGAGCGGCCCGGTCCGCGGCTCGCCCGCCTTGCGGCGATCGCCCGCGGGCGTGCCACGCCGTGGCGCGCGCGGGTCGGCGCGCTGCCGGCGCTTGGCGACCCGCGGGCGGGGTGACGCGCGTCGGGCCGCCCGGAATGATCCGGACGGCCCAACCACGGGGTCGAGGCTGGGAGGCTAGCCGAGCTTCTTCGTCGCGATGATGCCGGAGGCGAGCGCATCGCCGGTGTCGTACATGTGCGCATAGGCGAGGCGGGCATCGGAGGCCGCGGTGGCGTAGTCGCCCGCGGCGTAGGCCTTGATCGTCGCGAGCAGCTTGTCGACGTGCATCCGCAGCGCGCCGGTGACGGCGGCGACGGGCAGACCCGTCGCGCCGGCGAGGAAGGCGCCGTGCTCAGCCACGTAGCCGTCGAGCCCCTTCGTGGCGGCATCCTCGCCCGTCGTGTCGCTCTTCGCGAGCGCGATCGTGTAGTTCACGAAGAACCCGATGTGCGCCCGCCACTGGGCGAGGAACGTGTCGCGCGCCTGCGGGCCGAAGGCCGAGCCGATCAGGTCAGCTAGGGCGACCGTGTTGTCATCGAGCGCCGCGGCTGCGGCCTTGAAGTCCGGGCTCCCGCGGAACCCTCGCTCCATCGCGACGATCGCGAGCGAGGCGTGCTCCGCCAGCAGGTTGTCCAGCTCGACGCGCAGGCTCGCGGCGTCGCCGTCGGTCATCCCGAGGCCCTTCTGGGTCGCGATTGCTCCCGCGAGGACGTCCCCCACCGTCCCGATGTGCGTGTACCCCGCCGTCGCGCTCGTGTACGAGCCGGTGTAGTCGCCCTTCGCGAAATCGTCCACGATCGCCGCCGTGTGTTCGATGTGCATCCCGAGCGCGCCGGAGACGGCAGAGGCCGGGAGCCCGGTCGCGCCAGCGAGGAAGGCGCCGAAGTCCTTCTGGTACGCCGCGAGTCCGACGAGCGCCGCCTTCTTCGCCGCGTCGTCGTGCTTCGAGACGGCGACCGTGTAGGCGACGAACTCGCCGTTGTGGGCGGCCCACTGCGACGCGAATGTCGACCGCGCCGCGGGGCCGTAGAGCGATCCGATCGCGGCCGAGAGGTCGTCGGTGTTCTGACCGAGCGCACCGGCGACCGCCTTGAACTCGGGTCCGCCTCCCAGGGCGACCTGGGTGGCGTCTGCGGCGATCAGCATGTGCTCGCCGAGCAGTCGGTTGAGGGCCACGCGAAGGTCGACCGCGCCCCCGAAACCGGGCTTGGCGTCCACCGCGGCCGCTGCCGTTGTCATGGGCATGGTCGTCATTGTCGAGCTGGCCGGGGGTGCCGCGGAGGGTGTCGCAGCCGTTCCGCCGCCGCACGCTGCGAGGGCGCCGCCGCCGATCGCGATCGCCGCGATCGCGGTTCCGTGCCTGATGATCTGTCGAGATACGCTCACGAGACTCTCCTATGCCGGTGTGGCAGGTAGTTGGCATCTCGTGTTCGCCGGAGCGGCGTGATCGGTTCAGACGACCAGTCAAGCGGCAAGGCCGCTCGTCGGCGGGCCGGCAGGGCCCGGTAGCCGGGATTGCCGACGCCCGGCGCCGTTCGCTCCACGGGAACCGTGGGAGGGCGGTCCGAACGGCGGCGGAGCCCTGATCGCGCGGATCGGTAGCGACGGACAGGCGCGGTGGTCTTCTGCGACGAGACGATCGCGGCGCTCATCCGCCTGGGTGTCGCCTGACCGGACCGATCCCAGACGAGCTGATCGATCAACTGCTGGGCGGCGATCACGATCCGTCCGATCCGACCGGAACCCATCAAAAGCGAAGACCCCCGGCGATACCGGGGGCCTCCGTCATGCGCTGAAGAGGACTTGAACCTCCACGTCCTTGCGGACACAAGGCCCTCAACCTTGCGCGTCTACCAATTCCGCCACCAGCGCGTGGACTCGCATCGTAGCCGATCCCGCTCACCGCTCGTCGGTTCCCCTTGCGTTCCGTCCGAGGACCTGCTTACACTACGCATGCGAACAGATGTTCGTCTCGCCGATCGAGGAGAGGACCGTACACCGTGCAGCTCACCAAGCGCCAGCAGGAGATACTCGAGGTCGTCCAGGCGCACGTTGCCCGGCACGGCTACCCGCCCACCGTCCGCGAGATCGGCGACGCCGTCGGTCTCACCTCGTCCTCCACCGTCCACGCCCACCTTCAGGCCCTCGAGGCGCGCGGTGCGCTCAGGCGGGATCCGGCAAAGCCACGGGCGATCGATCTCGGCGCTCGCCGAGCCGGCGCCAACGATGGTGTTCGCGTGCTCCCGCTTCTCGGGCAGATCGCAGCAGGCACACCGATTCTCGCCGACCAGAACGTCGTGGAGGAGATCGCGGTGCCGGCGATCCTGACCACCTCGGGCGACTGCTTCCTGCTTCGCGTGCGCGGCGAGTCGATGGTCCGCGCCGGCATTCTCGACGGCGACTACGTCGTCATTCGCAAGCAGGACGACTGTGTCGATGGCGACATCGTCGCGGCGCTCTGCGACGGCGAGGAGGCGACCGTCAAGCGGCTCGACCACGTCGCCGGACGCGTGCGACTGATCCCCGAGAACGACGCGATGGAGCCGTGGTTCCCGGACGAGGTGTCCGTCATGGGGAAGGTCGTCGGCGTCTTCCGGAGGCTCTAGTGGCGACGCTTCTCGCCGAGCCGAGGATGGTGACGCTCGACGACCTGCTTGGCGCGGTCCTCGATCGGCTCGGCGATGGGCGCGGCGCCCCGTGCCTCGTCTGCGGCGAGCCCGCGTTCGCCATCCACGCCCGCAGCGCGTCGGTCTCGCTCGCCTGTCGCTCTTGCGGGTCGGCGCTAGAGGAGCTCAAGCGCCACGGCGAGCTCACCACCCGTCGAGCGTCGCACGTCGTCGACGCTCGCCCCGTCGAGCAGTTCCGTTAGGACCAGGCGACCTTCTCGGCGCCTGAACACCGCCTGCTCGGTGATCACGACGTCGACGGCAGCCGCCGCCGTGAGCGGGTAGGAGCACCGCGCGACGACCTTCGGCTCCCCGCTCGACGACAGCGCCGTCATCGTCACGATCACCCTGCGGGCGCCGACGACGAGGTCCATCGCACCGCCGACGCCGAGCACATCCCTCCCCGGAACGGCCCAGTTCGCGATGTCCCCGGCGTGCGACACCTGGAGCGCGCCAAGGACCGCGACGTCGACGTGGCCGCCGCGGATCATCGCGAACGACTGCGCGCTGTCAAAGTACGACGCGCTCGCTAGCGCCGTCACGGGGCGCTTCGCGGCATCGATCAGATCAGCGTCGATCTCCCCGTCGACCGGGCGCGGCCCGACGCCGAGGATGCCGTTCTCGGAGTGCAAGAACACCTCGGTGTCGGTTCCGAGGTGGTCGGGGATCAACGTCGGGATGCCGATCCCGAGGTTGACGATCTCGCCGGCTCGCAGCTCGGCAGCGGCGCGCCGGGCGATCACGAGCCGCGCGTCAGCCATCGCGCACCACGATCAGGTCAACGTACAGGTGCGGCGTGTGGATCGCCTCGGCATCGAGCGAGCCGACCGGCACGAGCGCCCCAACCTCGGCGATCGTGATCGTGGCGGCGGTCGCCATCAGCGGGTTGAAGTTGCGCGCCGTCTTGCGGTAGGAGAGGTTGCCAAGCTCGTCGGCGCGATCGGCGTACACGAGCGCCACGTCGCCGCGGATCGGGCGCTCCAACACCTGCAGGCGCCCATCGAGCTCCCGCTGCTCCTTCCCCGCCGCGAGCGCGGTGCCGGCCCCGACCGGCGTGTAGAAGCCGCCGAGGCCCGCGCCGCCAGCCCGGATCGCCTCAGCGAATGTTCCTTGTGGCAGCAACGTCGCAGTGATCGTACCGGAGTTAACCGCCGCGACCGCTTCCGGGTTCGAGGTGAAGTAGGAGGAGATCCCGTGGCGGATCCGACCCTGTCGGAGGAGCGCTCCAAGCCCTCGGCCGGGCTCGCCGATGTTGTTCGATACGACCGTTAGGTCGCGCGCCGTAGAACGCTCGGCGAGCGCATCGAGGAGGGACATCGGCGCACCCACGAGCCCGAACCCGCCACAGAGGATCGTGTCGCCGTCGTGGACGTGGGAGAGCGCCTCGTCAAGGCTGACGACCCTGGCCGGCACCGCAGCGTCAGGCGCCCGTGCGACCCCAGATCCAGTACACCTTGCGCAACGGCTCGCGCAGGTTCCACTCGCCCTTCCAGCCGTCGAGCGACACGTACACGCTGCCTGGCGCGAGCTCGACGCTGTCGCCACCTTCACTGGTGAGCGTGCCGGAGCCGCGCACGACGACCATCGACTCGCTGTAGCCCGCACGCGCGCCGGGGAAACGCCCCGCGCTGCACTCCCAGACGCCGATCTCGATCTGGTCGTCGACGTACAGCTGCATCGCCGACTCGTGTGGATCGCCCTCCGTCGCGCCCGCGCGCGGCGTCGGCGCGGGCAGCTCGACCGCGGTTGCCTGCTCGATGTAGCGCGTGAGGTCGGGTATCGATGCCATGCGTGGAGGGTACTACGTCGGCGGAGCGGGAGCATGGGAGGATCCCCACCAGGGTGGGGATCCTCCGGTAGCAGGCCGGTAAGCCGGATTCTGTCGTGGACAGCCATCCATCTCGACGAGCCGTTGCCGGCTCGCTCGTGCCGCCTACCCGGGACTCGGCGGGCCGCGTCATCATCCCTGTCTGGCGTTGCACCGGGTGGGGCTTGCCTAGCCAGCCCTGTCACCAGGGCTGCTGGTGCGCTCTTACCGCACCGTTTCACCCTTACCCGTCGGACGTGCCGACGGGCGGTCTGCTCTCTGTTGCGCTCTTCCGTCGGGTTTCCCCGCCTGGGCGTTACCCAGCACCCTGCCCTGCGGTGTCCGGACTTTCCTCGAGGCCTGCGCCCCGCGGCTGTCTAGCCTGCCCGCGCATCGTAGCGCCGCGTACGATGCCCCGCATGGGAACACTTGACGGACAGGTCGCGCTCGTCACCGGCACGAGCCGCGGGATCGGTCCGGCGATCGCCGCCGCTCTCGCCGCAGAGGGAGCGCACGTCCTCTGTCACGCCCGCACGGCGGATGCCGCCCGCCGGGCCGCGGCAGCGGTGAACGGGTCGGCGGTCGCCGGCGACCTCGCGGTGAGCGAGGGCGTGATCGCTGTCGCGCGACAGGTCGCCGCGCTCGCTCCGGCGCTGCACGTGCTGGTGCACAACGCAGGCGTCCTGCGTCGAGGCAGCGCGGCTGACACGACGCGCGAGGACGTGAAGGCCTGTCTCGACGTGAACGTGCTCGCGCCGATCGAGCTGACGCGGGAGCTGCTTGGGCCCTTGCGCGCGGCCGGCCACGCACGCGTCGTCGTCGTCTCTTCGACGATGGGCCAGCTCTCCTCAGGGATGGGCGGTGGCTCGCTGCCCTACCGCGTCTCCAAGGCCGCGGTGAACGCCTTCGTCGCAAACACCGCCACCGAGCTCGCCCCTGCGGGGATCATCGTCAATGCCATGCATCCCGGCTGGGTGCGCACCGACATGGGTGGCGCCGGGGCGACGGTGACCCCCGAGCAGGCAGCGCGAACAGCCCTGTACCTCGCGGCGCTACCGCCAGGCGGTCAGACGGGCCTCTTCTTCCGGGACTGCGAGCAGATCGCATGGTGACGGGCATCGAGTCGTACCTGCGCATCCGCAGCGCCCACACGCCGCGCTGGCTTGACGACGGGGCGCGGATCGCCTTCATCGGTGATCAGACGGGGACGCCGCAGGCCTACGCGATGCCGGCCGACGGCGGCTGGCCCGAGCTGCTCACGCACACCAGCGAGCGGGCCTCGTCGATCCTGACGAGGGGGTCGACCGTCGTTTTCACCCGCGACGTCGGCGGGAACGAGCGCGGTCGCATCTGGACCGCCGATCCGGAACGCGCGCTAGCGGACGCAGACGCGATCCACGAGCTCGGCGCCTTCTCACCGGACGCGACCTCCGTCGCCTTCACCCACACGGCCCGAAACGGCGTCGACTTCGACCTCGCCGTCGTCACCGTTGCGAGCGGCGAACGGCGTGAGATCGCGATGCTGGTTGGCTGGCACAGCGTGCTCGACTGGGGCTCGCGCGGCGTGCTCGTGGCGCGTGCGCGGTCGAACGTCGACCACGACCTGCTGCTCGTTGATCCGGAGAGCGGAGCGGTCGAGCTGCTCACCGCGCACGACCTGCCCGAGCAGTGGCTTCCCGCGGTGTTGGACACGGATGGCTCGGTCCTCGCCGCGACGGATCGTGCCACCGAGCACGCGCGGCTCGTGCGTCTCGCGGTGGACGGTGGACTGACGGCGATGACCGCGGACGACGCCGACGTTGAGGCGATCGCGGTCACCTCCGGTCGCCTCGCGTACGTCCGCAACGTCGGTGGCGTCTCCGAGCTGACGGTTGACGGAGCGGTCGTCGGCATCCCGGCTGGCGTGATCGGCTCGCTCGCGTTCTCGCCGGATGGTGGCCGGCTGGCGTTCGATCTGACGACGCCCGACGCGCCGTTTGACGTGTACGTGCTCGGTGGCGATGGCGTGTGCGCGGTCACGCGTGCTGACCTCGGCGGCGTCCGGCGCGCCGACCTTGTCCGTCCGACGCTGGTCACCGTCGAGTCGTTTGACGGGCTTTCCGTGCCCTACCTTCTGTACGGGCCGACCGACGCACCGTCGCTCTGCTGGGTCCACGGTGGCCCCGAGTCGCAATCGCGCCCGGCGCTGAACGCCGTGGTCCAGTTCCTCGCGGCGCGTGGCATATCGGTCGCCGTGCCGAACGTCCGCGGCTCGACCGGCTACGGGAAGAGCTACACCGCGCTCGACGACGTCGCGTTGCGACCGCATAGCGTTGCCGACCTTGCCGCTCTCGGTCGCGAACTTGGGGCGACGCGTGGCGTGCCCGTCGGCGTCATGGGCGGCTCGTACGGCGGCTACATGACGCTCGCGGCGATCACCGAGTACCCGGAGCTCTGGAGCGCCGCCGTTGACATCGTCGGGATCGCGAACCTCGTGACCTTCCTCGAGCGGACGGGTGCGTACCGGCGCGCGCTGCGGGAGGCGGAGTACGGCTCCCTCGAGCGCGACCGTGACCTGCTCGTCGCGCTCTCGCCGATCCACAAGGTCGACCGCATCCGTACGCCGCTGATGGTGATCCACGGGGCGAACGATCCACGGGTGCCGATCAGTGAAGCAGAGCAGATCGTTGGCGCGATCGAGGCTCGAGGAGGGGACGTGACCTACCTTCGCTACGAGGATGAGGGACACGGTCTCGTGCGCCTCGCCAACCGCGTCGACGCCTATCCGCAGGTCGCCGCCTTCCTCGAGCGCCACCTGCTTCACGCCGTCTGATCACGCCATTTCGCCATCACACCACCAGCCGACGGCCCGGGCCGGGTTGCCGTGGCGTCTCGCCGGTGTCGCGGCCGGCATGGGGGAGTGAGACGCACGGTCAGCCCGGCCCGTTGGTTGGCCGTAGCCCCCCGCTTGAGGGTTGGCGCCGGAGAGGTGGCGCCTTGAGGAGATCCACACCGGAGTCTGCTAGAGGTTCCGGTAGATCGCGTCCCCCGGTGGGGTGAACCTTCCCGGTTCTGTGACCGGACCGTGATCTTCGTGAGACGCACACGCTACACGTGCCCTTTACGGTTCTTCCATGACCAACGCAGCCACCGTTCAAGGCCTCGCGCTCGCCGAGGCAGGCGTCATCCACCTGCACCGCGACCGCGTACGTCTTCGCGGCGTCAGCGTCGGTGGTGCGAACGTCGGGTCGATCGTTGACATCGTGCTGGACGCCGACCGGCGTCGCGTCGCCGGGTTCGGCGTCCGGCTGACGAGCGGTGAGGCGCGGTTCGTGCCGCTCGGCGCCGTCGCCGCACTCGGCCCCTGCGGGATCGAGCTTGACTCACCGTTGCACCTCGTCGAGACGATCGCGTTCTACGCCGCGAGCGGCGCGCGGCTCTCGACGTTGCTCGGTGTTGGCGTTTCGTGCCGGCACAGCGTGCCGGTCGCGATCAGCGACGTCGTCGCTGACCTCGGCACGGGCGAGATCATCGCCGTCGAGCTCGCCGACGGTCGTACGCTCGTCCGCGAGGCGCTCGCTGAGGTCTCGGGCGGCTTCCGCGTCGCCTGCACGTGCGCCGAGCGAGATCCCGCTCGGCGCTTGATCGCCTAGTGGTCTGATTGTCAAATGGCATGGTCATCCGACTGCCTGGAGCGAGCGGGAGCGTTGCGCGTCGCGCAGGGCTTGCTGATCGCGGGCGTGCTGGATAGCACGCCCGCTCGCACGCGTGCCAAGGCGAAGGCCTTGACACGCTAAGTGCAAGCGGTGCGCGACGCTCCCGCGAAGCCCCACGGCCCGACGGCGGAGCACCCGACGGGTGACGCAGCCGACCAGCGCAGGACGATCCAGGCAGCCGAATGACCACGCCATTTCACAATCAGACCACTAGAACAGCCCGACGACCTTGCCGGTGTCGTCGATGTCCACGTTGAAGCCGGCGGGTGTCTTACCGAGGCCCGGCATCTGCATCATGTCGCCGCAGAGCGGCACCAGGAAACCGGCGCCGGTGTAGGCACGCACGTCACGCACCGGGATGCGGAACCCGCGCGGACGCCCCTTTGCCGTCGGATCGGACGAGAGCGAGAGGTGCGTCTTCGCCATGCAGATGGTGTAGTCGCCGAGGCCCTGGGCCTCGAACTGCTTCAGCTTCTCGATCGCGAGGGGCGCGAAGTCGACGCCTTCGGCGCCGTAGATGCGGGTCGCGATCGCCTCGATCTTCTGCTTGAACGGCGCGTCGTCCGCGTAGAGGAAGCGGAAGCTCGACGCCCTGTCACATGCGGCGACGACTGCCTCGGCGAGCTCCGTCGCGCCGGCGCCGCCCTCGCCGAAGCCGTTGTGCACCGCAGCGAGCGCGCCAGCCTCCGTCGCGAGGCGCTTGACGAGCTCGACCTCCTCGTCGGAGTCCTCGGGTCGGCGGTTCACGGCGACGACCGGCTCGATGCCAAACTCGCGCACGTTCTCGACGTGCTTTGCCAGGTTCTCGCAGCCCAGCTCGATCAGGCGGAACGACTCTGCCATCGTCGCCGGCTTCTCGAGACCGCCGCCGCCGTGCATCGTCAGCGCGCGTACCGTCGTGACGACGACGACGGCGTGCGGACGGAACCCGCCGGCACGGCAGACGATGTCCATGAACTTCTCCATGCCCATGTCCGACGCGAAGCCGGACTCGGTCACCAGGTAGTCACCGAGCTTCAGGCCGATGCGGTCGGCGACGATCGAGTTGTTGCCGTGCGCGATGTTCGCGAACGGCGCACCGTGCATCAGGCACGGCTGTCCCTCGAGGGTCTGGATCAGGTTCGGCTTGATCGCGTCCTTCAGGAGGACCGTCATCGCGCCCGCGCAGCGGATCTCCTCGGCACGCACGGGGCGTCCGTCGTAGGTCTGGCCGATCGTGATCGCGCCAAGGCGACGGCGCAGGTCCTTCAGGTCGCTCGCGAGGGCGAGGATCGCCGTCACCTCGGAGGCGGCGGTGATGTCGAACCCGGTCTCGCGCGGGATACCGTTCGTCTTGCCGCCGAGGCCGGTGACGACGGTGCGCAGGTGGCGATCGTTCATGTCCTCGCAGCGGCGCCAGGAGACGGTCGACGGGTCGATCCCGAGGGTGTTTCCGTGGTAGATGTGCGCGTCGATGAACGCCGAGAGAAGGTTGTTCGCGGACGTGATCGCGTGCAGGTCGCCGGTGAAGTGGAGGTTCAGGTCCTCCATCGGCACGACCTGGGAGTAGCCTCCGCCGGCAGCGCCGCCCTTCACGCCGAAGATCGGGCCGAGAGAGGGCTCACGAAGGCAGAGGATCGGCGTCTTGCCGATCTTGCCAAGGCCCTGGACGAGCGACACGGACGTCGTCGTCTTACCCTCACCCGCCGGGGTCGGCGTGATCGCCGTCACGTTGACGATACGCGCGTCCGGGCGATCCTGCAGCCGTTCGATCACGGACAGGTCGATCTTCGCCTTGAAGCGGCCGTAGAGCTCCACCTCCTCGTCCAGCAGACCGAGTCCGCTCGCGATCTCGGCGATCGGGCGCATCTTGTGGTCCTGGGCGATCTCAAGGCTCGACTTCACGGGTGCTCCTTCTGCGAAACTCAGACACATGGATCGTACGCCCTCACGGCCCGTGAGCGGCACGGAGCAGCGGAACACGTTGGCCGACGCAATGTGTTCAGTGTGAACAGTGCATTGCGCCCACCGCGCGGTGTACCGTCCACGATGTGAGCCATTTCTCCATACGCTGCCCCAACTGTGGGCCCCGGGCGTGTTCCGAGTTCAGCTACAACGGTGAGGTTCGTCCGCTCGCCGACCCCGACGCGTCGGAGGAGGCGGAGATCGCCCGCCTCTGGCTTCGGCGCAACGTCACCGGACTGCAGCGCGAGCGGTGGTTCCACGCCGCCGGTTGTCGGCGGTTCGTGACGATCACGCGCGACACGCGCACCAACCTCATCGTTGCCCAGCCCGGCGAGCCCGCCGGCGACGTCGCGAAGCACGCGTAGGAGCGTTCATGACCGGCATTGACTTCGAGGGGACGCAGGTCCCACTGCAGGCGGGCGACACGATCGCGGCGGCGCTGTACCGCAGCGGCACGCGCGTCTTCTCGCGCTCGTTCAAGTACCACCGCCCGCGCGGCCTGTACTGCGCGGCGGGAGACTGTCCGAACTGCCTCGTCACCGTCGACGGCGAGGTCAACGTCCGCGCCTGCGAGTGCGCAGCGAAGGCCGGCCAGAAGGTGTCGCGCCAGAACGCGTGGCCGAGCGCCGACCGCGACGCCCTGAGCATCATCGACAAGATGCACTGGGCACTGCCGGTTGGCTTCTACTACAAGGCCGGTATCAAGCCGAAGTTCGCCTGGCCCATGGTCGAGCCGTTCATCCGCAAGATGGCGGGACTCGGGTTCGTCGACCACCACGACGCTCCGCGCCACCTCGTCCGCGTGAACCACCATCCGGAGGTCCTCGTGATCGGCGCCGGCGTCGCCGGCCTGTCGGCAGCGCTCGCCGCCGCCGGCGCTGGCAAGTCGGTCCTCGTGATCGACGAGAAGGCACCGGGGCATCGCGTGGCCGTCGGGGAAACGCGAGCCGCGATCGACCGCCTCGTCGGCGAGGTCACGGCGCACGGCGCGATCACGACGCAGTGGAACACGGCAGCGACCGGCATCTTCGAGGGGCCGCTCGTGATCGCGGTCGACGCGACGCGCGAGGAGACGCTCCACGTCCACCCGGGAGCGATCGTTGTCGCCGCCGGAGGGCGCGAGATCCACCGCGTGTTCCGCGGCAACGACCTTCCCGGCGTGATGCAAGCGCGCGGAGCCGCTCGGCTTGCAGGCGTGCACGGCCTGAAGCTCGGCGAGCGGGCGGTCGTCTGGGCCGAGCAGCCAGAGGCGCTCGCACACGTGGAGACGCTCCAGCGCGCCGGCGTGACCGTCGTCGCGGTCGTCGCTCCTGACGGTCTCGACACCTCGAGCGTCACGGTCGAGGTCGTGCGCGGTGAGGTGACGGCCGCGAACGGCAAGAAGCGTCTGGCGAGCGTCGTTGCCGGTGGCCGGACAATCGCGTGTGACGTGCTTGCGATCGGTTCCGAGATCCAGGGCAACGAGCACCTCGTACGGCTCTCCTACGACCTGCCGGTGGTGATCGCCGGCGACTGCACCGGTCGCCATCACACGCTCGAGGAGGCTGCTGCGAGCGGCACGTCCGCCGGCACCGCGGCCGCAGCCGGGCCAGCGCTGTACGCCGTCGAGCCGGTGCGTCCGCGCACGTGCGGCTCGGACGGCTACGTCTGCCTCTGCGAGGACGTCTCGGTGAAGGACATCGAGGTGGCCTGCAAGGAAGGCTTCGACTCCGCAGAGCT
This sequence comes from Actinomycetes bacterium, assembly GCA_025360225.1. GTDB lineage: Bacteria > Actinomycetota > Thermoleophilia > Gaiellales > F1-60-MAGs149 > JANYCN01. The sequence goes on from JANYCN010000029.1 coordinate 95,893, forward strand.
CTTGAAGCGCTACACGACGGTGACGATGGGGCCGTGCCAGGGGCGGATCTGCGCCGACCAGCTGCGAGCCGTCGCCGAGCGCGTCACGCCCGAGCTGGCGGAGCGCGTTGGCGCGCCAACGACGCTGCGCCCGCCGACCCGTCCGATCACGCTCGAGCAGGCCGTCGCCGGCGCCGCGCACCACATCGAGCGGCACACGACGCTCACATCCAAGCACCTCTCGGCCGGCGCGTCGATGATGTGGGCGGGCGTCTGGAAGCGTGTCGAGGCCTACAACGGCGACGTTCAGGGCGAGTACGCGGCGGTGCGCGAGCGCGTCGGCGTGATCGACGTCGGCACGCTCGGCAAGTTCCTCGTCGGCGGAAAGGACGCGACCGCGTTCCTCGAGCGGCTGTACCCGATGAAGATCGCCGATCTTGAGGCAGGCCGGCTGCGTTACGGCCTCCTGCTCGAGGAGGGCGGCGTGATCATCGACGACGGCACCGTCTGCGCGCTCGGCGATGGCCGCTACTACATCACGGTGACGACGTCGGGCGCCGAGCGCCTCGAGTCGTGGATGCTCGACTGGGCCGAGGCGTGGGGGCACGAGGTGTACGTCGTGAACCAGACGGCGTCGCTCGGCGCGATCAACGTCGCTGGCCCGCAGGCGCGCGCAGTGCTGGAGAAGCTGACGAGCGACGCGGTCGACCGCGAGAGCTTCCCGTACATCCGACACCGCCAGATCACGGTCGCCGGCGTACCGTGCCTTGCGATGCGCCTCGGCTTCGTCGGCGAGCTGGCCTACGAGCTGCACTTCCCCGCCTCTCAGGCCGAGCGGCTCTGGGACGCGATCATCGAGGCCGGCAAGGCGTTTGACATCCGCCCCTTCGGGCTGATGGCGCAGCGTCTGTTGCGGCTCGAGAAGGGGCACATCATCGTCGCCCAGGACACCGACTTCGAGACGACGCCGTGGAAGGTCGGGATGGAGTGGGCGGTCAAGCTGGACAAGCCCGACTTCGTCGGCAAGGCGGCCCTCCTCCGCCACCAGAAGCGCACCGATCGCGAGCTGCTCGTGCCGTGGGTCATGCCCGCGGGGACGGCGTGCCCGCCTGAGGGCACCGTGATCACCGTCAACGGAGCGCTCTCCGGGCGTGTCACGTCCGCCTGGCACTCCCCCACGCTCGGGCACCCGCTAGGGCTTGCCTGGGTCGTCAACGCTCACGCAAAGGACGGCGCGGCGGTCAACGTCGGCGGGACGACCGCCACGGTTCGCGTCGGCCATGCTTTCTACGACCCGCAGGGGGAGAAGCTCCGTGCCTGATCTCTTCACCGTTCACGACGCAGCGAAGGTCCGGTGCTTCGCGCCGCCTGCGGCGATCGATGCGCTCGCGACGCCTGCCGGCGCGCTCCGTGGTCGGATCGCTCCAAACGAGGTCGTCTTCGTCGGTGAGCCCGGCACGGCAGCGGCGATCATCGCGACCTGCTCGTCCTCGCTGGCGAGCGAGGGTGCAAGCGCGATGGTCGTCGACCACACCGACGGCTGGACGCTGTTCTCGCTCGTCGGCGACGGCGCCGAGGACGTGTTCGCCCGCATCTCGATGGTGCCGCTGCCCGTGGCGTCAGGCGACGCGAGCTTCTTCATGGGTCGCATTGGCGACGTCGCTTCCAAGGCGTTTCGGCGAACCGGACGGATCGACTTCATGACGGGCATGGAGACATCCCGCCACGTGCGTGAGGTGCTCGAGCATGCTGGCCATGCGGTCGGGATGCACGCCGTCCCGACGCCGGATACGAACCCGATCGGAGCTGCACGGTGAGCGGTCTGTTCAAGGGGCGCACGTGGTGGAAGCGCACCGATCTGAAGAAGCGCTACGACGTCGTGATCATCGGTGGCGGCGGCCACGGCTGCGCGACGGCGTACTACCTGGCGAAGAACTTCGGCATCACGAACGTCGCGGTGCTCGAGAAGAACTACATCGGTGCTGGTGGCACGGGCCGTAACACGACGATCATCCGCTCGAACTACCGCACCCCGGAGGGCATTCGCTTCTACGAGCGCTCGATGGAGCTGTTCCGCGGCCTGAGCCAGGAGCTCGACATCAACATGATGCTGTCGAAGCTTGGGCACTTCACGCTCGCGCACACCGACTCGTCGGTCCGCGTGCAGCGCGAGCGCGGCGAGACGAACCGCCTGCTCGGCGTCGACTCGCGCCTGATTGGCGTTGAGGAGATTCGCGAGCTCTGCCCCGAGCTGAACCTGAGCCGCGACGTCGCGTTCCCGATCCAGGCCGCGCTCTACCACCCGCCGGGATCGGTCCTGCGTCATGACGCCGTCGTCTGGGGCTACGCGACGGGTGCCTACCACCGCGGCGTCGAGCTGCACCAGGGCGTCGAGGTGACGGGAATCCGTAAGGACTCGACCGGCAAGTGCGTCGGCGTCGAGACGAACGAGGGCCCGATCGACGCCGGAGTCGTGATCTCCGCCGTCGCAGGCTGGACGACGTCGGTGTGCGACATGGCAGGCGTACGCACGCCGATCACGAACCATCCGCTGCAGGCGTTCGTCACCGAGCCAGTGAAGCCGATGCTGCACAAGATCCTCGTCTCCGCGAGCCTTCACGTCTACGTGTCGCAGACGGATCGCGGCGAGTTCCTGATCGGATCGGAGATCGAGCCGTACACGACCTTCAACCTCAGGTCGACGTTCACGTTTACCCAGCACTCCTCGGCGAACGCGCTCGACCTGGTGCCGCAGCTCGCGCGCCTGAAGATCATGCGCCAGTGGACAGGCTACTGCGACATGACCCCTGACTACTCGCCGATCATGGGTGAGACGGGCGTCGAGAACTTCTACCTCGACGCCGGCTGGGGCACGTGGGGCTTCAAGGCCACCGCCGTCTGCGGCGAGACGATGGCGCAGATGGCCGCGACGCAGAAGACGCCCGACCTGATCGCGCCGTTCCGCCTCTCGCGCTTCGCCGACGAGCAGCTCGTACCGGAGAAGGCCGCAGCCTCCGTCTCGCACTGATGCAGGTGCGCCACCCGTGCTTCGTCGGCACGGGTGGCGCGCCTTCACCGTCTCGCCCCTGAGGGCGACGCTGGGGTGAGCACCGCGCCCGAACGCGGCGAGGATTAGGCCAGCCTGACCGCCCAGACGCCCCGTCCGTGCGTGCCGGCGACGAGGGTGTGCGTGCGCTCGTGCACCTCGAGCGAGTAGACAGCAACGCGCGGCAGTCCGCTCGTGAACAGCGTCCACCGCGTCCCGTGCCCCGGGAGTCGAAACACACCGATGTCCGTCGCGGCGTAGAGGTCGTTGTTTCGGTGGTCGATCGCGAGCGCGGTCACCGGGACGTCCGGCAGGTTGAAGCTGATGTCGCGCGTCGTCATCGACTGGTCAGCAGCACCAAGCCGGTGCGGGGTGACGCTGTACACGTGGCCCGGAAGGTCGAGCGTGTTCGCGCCGTACCCGGAGAACGCCACGATCGACATCCCCTCCGGGCCCGTCACGGGGACGATGCCCGAGACGAAGCGGTTCGGCATCGTGTCGGAGTCGATCCGTGACCACACGACGTCGCTTGCAACGGGGGCACGCAGGTTGAGCGTCTCGAACACACGGCCGGCGCGGGTCCCCGCCCAGGCGATGTCGGGATTGTCGGGCGACTGCGTGATCCAGGTGACGAACTCGCCGGCCTTCGTCCCACCACCAGACGTCAGCGGCGCACCGAGCGGTGTCCAGTCGCCGCAGGTGAAGCTCGGGTCAGGCGTACCCTGCAGCTCGTTGCAGTGCAACGCCACGTTGGCCGCATCGGCACCGGTCATCCCCCCGGCGTCGGCGGTTCGCCACACGTGCTCGAGCCCGACGTAGGCCGTCGTCGCCGAGACGCGATCTGCCTGCAAGGGGACGTAGAAGCTCGCGAGCTCGCCCGAGCGAATCAGCGGATCGCCGGTGAACACCCACGACGACGACCCGCCGCCGCTCAGCGAGACCTCGGGCGACGCGTCGGTGTACGTGTGCCAGATCGTCTGTCCATCGGTCCCGATCGCCGCAGGGCCACCGTCACCGAAGATCACGTTCGCCCAGCGGCCGCCGCGCAGCACCTCGGTGCCGTTGTCCTGCGTGCCACCGACGATCAACCCGAGGCCGTGGTTGCGGTCGAGCGCGACGCCCTGGAACTGGAGCGTCGCAAGCCCCGCGTTGAGGTTCACGAGGCGGCGCGGGATGGCGCCAAGGCGGCGCTCACATCGCGCGAAGCCGGGCCCGAACAGCGCCCGGTCGATGCAGTCGCCGCTGTGGTCGACGTAGCGTCCATCGCTCCGCCAGATGCCACCATCGCTGCCGGCAAACCAGATCCGCGAGTCCGCCGCGAACGCCAGCGCGTGCATGTCCGGATGCAGACCGCGGGTCGAGCCGTCGAGCGTGACGTCCGACCAGCTCCGACCGCCGTCGGTCGAGCGCACGAGGATCCTCCCGTTCGACTCGTACGGCAACGTGCCGCCGATCGTGCCGGTGATGTCGTCGTACGACGCGCTACCGCCGACGTAGACGACGTTCGGGCGCCTCGGGTCGGCACGCACGACGAGGTCGTAGCTGCACTGGTCGGCACACAGACCGTGCGCGTCGGAGGTGCCGCTCACCGGGTTGGTGCTCGTCACCTTCACGAGCCGTGGACGGCCGGAGCGCGCGTTCGTCGAACGCCAGAGATCGCCGCCATCGTGGCCGACGTACGCGTACATCGTCGACGGTCGGGCCGGAGACACGTCGACGTCGATGCGCTCGGCATCATCGGCGTGCGGATCAGGCACCGCCAGCACCTGCCGCCAGCGTCTGCCGCCATCGGTTGACTCCTGCAGCCCGTAGCCGGAGACCGCGGCGTACACCGTGTGCCGGTCAGCCGGGTTCAGAAGGACGCGGGTGACGGCGCCGTACGTTCCCGCGGCATGCGGCCGCTGGAGGATCATCTGCCACGTGCGGCCGCGATCGAGCGAGCGGTAGAGGCCGGCACCGCGGGATCGCGGCGAGTACGACCGTCCACCCCAGATCGCCGACGCGCCGTGGCGCGCCAGCGACGTGCCGGCGTAGAGGATGTCGGAGTCGACAGGGTCGACGGCGATCGACGCCACCGCCATGTCGATGAACGGCCAGCTCGTCAGCGCGTGCCACGTCACGCCACCATCACCGGAGCGCCAGATCCCGACCCCAGCCTCGGAGTCGTTCGAGCCGTTCGGCTCGCCGGTGCCGACGTAGATCGTCGTGCGGTCGGAGGGGTCGACAACGATCGAGCCGATCGCCGACGATGGGATGGCGCTCGCGATCGGACGCCAGTGCGGGTGGGAGCCAAGCCCATCGTCCGTACGCCAGAGCCCGCCACCCGCCGAGCCGAGGAGCACCGTGCAACGGCGCCGCGAGCACCCGGGGACGACGGCGAGCGCGGTGACGCGCCCGCTGACGGCGCCGCCGAGGTTCGGGTCGAGACCCGTCAGCGCGCCGCTCACCCCAGCAGGGCCGAGCGCGAACCAGCGCGGCTGGGTCTTGGACGGCGCGAACGCCCGCGCGGTCGCCTCCGCCGGACGCAGCGCGAGCGCCGCCGACGATGAGCCAATCGTCGCCGCCGGGTACGCCCGGTTGGCGTACTCCCACGCGGCCGCCGTCGTTCGCTCGTCACCCTCGCCATGCGCGAACCGGGCTCGCCGGTGCGGGACGCCGAGGCGGGCCGTCGTTGGACCGGCGTTGGTCGCGGGACGCTGCGGCTGCGTCGGAGCCGGGCGGGCGACAAGTGCCGCCGCGAGGACGAGCCCAGCGACGGTGACGCCGAAGACGGTAGCGGTCCTCACCCGACGAATCGTACGCGGCGCAGCAGGACGACATCGCCGCCGTCATACTGCTCAACGGTGACGATGTACGACACGACGGGGGCGCTACGCGGCGATCCGCTCGCTCCTGCCGACGAGCGGCGCATCCTGTACGAGATCATCCGCACCGTCTCGTCGACGGTCGATCTCGAGCAGGTGCTCGCCGCTGTCGTGCGGCTGATCGTTGAGGGCGTCAAGGCCCAGTCGTGCTTCGTCTGGATCGCATCGGGCGGCGGGCGGCTCGTGCTTCGCGCCGCGTCGGAGCAGTACGCCAACGCGATCGGGGTGACGACGCTCGCGCACGGCGAAGGGTTCGCTGGCTGGGTCGCCGAGCACGGGCAGCCGATCTTCCTGCCGTCCGACGCCCTCGCCGATCCACGGGCGCACTACTTCCCCGAGTTTGAGGAGGAGAAGTACCAGTCGATGGTGAGCGTCCCGCTCGTCGGCACGGACCGGGCGGTGTTCGGCGTCATCGGCATCCACTCCGTCGCGCCACGAACGCTGACGGAGGACGACGCGGCGTTCGTCGTGCACTCCGCCTCGCTGGTTGCCGGAGCGATCGAGAACGCGCGCCTGTATGAGGCGACCCGCCGGCGCGTCGTCGAGCTCGAGAGGCTCGCCGAGGTGTCCGACAGCGCCGCCCGAGCCGCCCGGCTCGAGGACCTGTTGCCGACCGTCACGGCGGCCGTGGAGAGCCTGTTGGAGGCGGATGCCGTGTACCTGTACGTCGTCGACGGCGACCGGCTCGTGCGACGCGCCCAGTCGGGCGCGGCCCCTCCCGCGCAACCGGTCCTTCCGGTGACGGGTGCCGACGGGCTCCTCGCGGCGATCTTTCGCGCGGCCGCGCCGGAGACGGTCGCCGCGGCGCCGCTCGCCGTCGACGGCGAGGTGCTCGGCTACCTCGCTGCTCGCACGCGCCGCCAACGCCTCGACTCGGCCGACCGCGACCTGCTGCACACGATGGCAAGCCAGACGGCGGTCGGCATCCGCAAGGTGCAGCTGATCGAAGGATTGACGGAGCGCAACCTGATCAAGGACCTCTTTGCCGACCTCGTCGCCGGACGCCTCGAGGGGGTCGTGACGCGGTCGCGACGCCTGGGCTGCGACCTCGCAACGCCGCGGCTGGCGGTCGTCGCGACATCGTGGCGCGCCGACCGACACGCCGACGTCGTGCGTGTTGCCGCGATGGAGGAGCTGGAGAGCGAGCTCCTGCGGCTGCTCCCGGGTTCACTGATCGACCGTCGCGACGACCTCCTGCGGGGCGTCGTGCCGCTGCCCGATGGCGATGAGGCGGCGGCGATCAGACGCATCACCGGCGCGCGCGGCACGCTCGCCGTGACGATCGGCGTCTCGAACCCCTGCATCGGGGCGGAGGCTGTCACCGTCGGGCTCGGCGAAGCGCGGCAAGCGGCCGAAGCGGCGCCCGTGCTCGGAGACCGGCCAGGGATCGTCCCGTTCGACGGGCTCGGGGTCTACAAGTACCTGCTGCAGATCGCCGACGCTCCGGGAACCCGCGACCGACACCGCGACGCGCTCCGCTCACTGCTCGACTATGACCGTCGCCGCCAGGCCGACCTCGCCCACACCCTCGAGGAGTTCCTCTCCCGCCGCTGCAACGTCGCATCGACCGCGAAAGCGCTCTACGTTCACCCGAACACGCTGCGACAACGCCTGCGCCGGATCGAGGAGATCACCGGCATCGACGTGCGTGGCGACGACTCGCTGATGATCGAGGTGGCGTTGAAGCTGATCCGTCTCCAGACGGCGCTCGAGGGTTGAGCTGACGCCCCGACCTGCCGATGACTCGTCCCATGGCTGACGTGTACTCCGAGATGGAGATGAGCGCGATCCGGGAGATCGCGAACATCGGTACGGGAACCGCTGCGACCGCTCTCGGGCAGCTGATCGGACGCGGCATCGACATCGCCGTCCCTGCGGCGGAGTTCGTGCCGCTCGGAGAGGTTGCAGAGCGGATCGGCTCGGTCGAGTCGCGCACGATCGGCGTGTTCCTGCCGGTGTTCGGCGACGTGCCGGCCGCCGTGCTGCTCGTGTTTGCCAAGTCAGCTGCGGAGACGCTCTGCACGAGCCTTGGCTGCGATGCCGACTCCGAGATGGGCCACTCCGCGCTGCGCGAGATCGGCAACATCCTCGCCGCGTCGTACACGAACGCGATCGGCACGATGACCGGACTGCAGATCGAGCCGAACACGCCAACCCTTGCGGAGGACATGCTCGGCTCGATCGTCTCGACCGCTCTCGTGATGACCGTCGAGGCCGCCGATAGCGCGCTGTTCATGGAGACCGCCGTCACGATCGAGGGCGAGGCCTGCGACTTCGCGTTCCTGTTCCTACCGGAGCAGTCGGCGATCGACGCGCTGCTCGCCCGGCTCGGTCTCCGCGCCGCTGCCTGACGGGCTGCTCTTGGCGGGAAACTCGTGGTCTGATTGTGAAATGGCGTGGTCATCCGACTGAGCGAGCGGGGGCGTTGCGCGTCGCGCAGGGCTTGC